>JBDVKW010000006.1:0-715763 GCA_039970995.1 Fulvivirga sp. | reverse complement strand
CCAGCACCAACAGCGAATGCGGGTAGCGATGAAGAAGTATGTGCAGGAGATGCATTAGACTTATCTACATCAGCCACAGTACCTACAGCCACCAATGCGAGTTCTTTATTATGGACTAGCTCAGGCGATGGAAGCTTTGATGACGATACAGCACTAACACCGATTTATACACCAGGTGCAGCAGATATAACAGCTGGAACAGTTACGCTGACCCTTCAGGCCAATGGTAACGCACCATGTACGCCAGTCACTGATGACATGATCTTAACGATCACAGCACCACCAACAGCTAATGCAGGTAGTGATGAAACAGTTTGTGAGGGTAGTTCATTTGATTTATCCACTTCAGCCACCGCACCAACAGCTACCAATGCGAGTTCATTGCTATGGACGACTTCAGGTGATGGTGGTTTCGATGATGATACGGCCCTGACACCTATTTATACGCCAGGTGCTGCAGACATTACGGCAGGAACAGTAACGCTGACCTTACAGGCGAATGGTAATGGTAGTTGTGCAGCTGTCACGGACGATATGGTGTTGACAGTGGAACCAGCACCAACAGCGAATGCGGGTAGCGATGAAGAAGTATGTGCAGGAGATGCATTAGACTTATCTACATCAGCCACAGTACCTACAGCCACCAATGCCAGCTCTTTATTATGGACGAGCTCAGGCGATGGTAGCTTTGATGATGATACAGCACTAACACCTATATATACACCAGGTGCAGCAGATATTACTGCAGGGACCGTTACCCTAACACTTCAAGCCAATGGCAATGCACCATGTGCACCAGTAACAGATGACATGATCTTAACGATCACAGCACCACCAACAGCCAATGCGGGAAGTGATGAAACAGTTTGTGAGGGTAGTTCATTTGATTTATCCACTTCAGCGACAGCACCAACAGCTACCAATGCGAGTTCATTATTATGGACAAGTTCAGGTGATGGTAGTTTCGATGATGATACGGCCCTGACACCAGTTTACACGCCAGGTGCAGCAGACATTACAGCGGGAACAGTAACGCTGACCTTACAGGCGAACGGTAATGGTAGTTGTGCAGCTGTCACGGACGATATGGTGTTGACAATTAATCCATTACCAACTCCAACGATTTCAGGTGTTACTACGGTTTGTCTTGGTGATAGTGAGTTTTATAATACAGAAGCAGGCCAAAGCAATTATAACTGGACGGTAACTGGAGGGACAATCGTTGTTGGCGGAGCAGGCAATACTATTGCAGTCGACTGGGATGGTGCTGGTCCAACGTACGAAGTAAGTGTAAATTATACTGATGGTAATGGTTGTACTGCAGCTAGTCCGACTACTCAGGCTATTACTGTGGTCAATTCAAATTTAACACTTAGCCAATCACCAGACCCTGGTTTGTGTCCAGGTAATTCAGTTGAGTTGACAGCTAGTACAGGTTTCGATACTTACGAATTTAGAGATGGCGTTGGAGGCCCGGTTCTTCAGGCAGCCTCTGCGGATAATACGTTTGATGCAACAACATTTACTGATGGACAAGAGATAGAGGTTGAAGCTGTATCTGGCGTTTGTGGAACAGTTACTGAAACTATTATTGTAAATGTAAATGCAGCTCCTTCAGTCACGCTTACTCAATCACCTGACCCAGGTTGTTCGGGTTCAAGTGTTGAGCTTACAGCAACTGCAGGTTTTGATACTTATGAATTTAGAGATGGCGTAGGCGGTCCTGTGCTACAAGCTGCTTCAGCAGATAATACTTTTGATGCTACGACATTTACCAATGGACAGGAAATTGAAGTTGAAGCCGTATCTGGGGTATGTGGTACATTAACTACCACCATATTTGTAAATATTGTTACACCTCCAACATTAATCTTAAGTCAGGATCCTGACCCGGGTTGTGACGGAAGCCCAATCGAAATAACAGCAAGTGCCGGATTTGATACCTATGAATTTAGAGACGGAGTAGGAGGTCCAGTACTACAAGCTGCTTCAGCAGATAATACATTTGATGCTACAACATTTGCAAATGGCCAAATCATTGAAGTAGAAGGAACCACAGCATCGTGCGGTACATTTACTGAAACAATAACATTGAATGTGACAACAGTGGCAGCGCTAGCACTAAGTCAATCACCTGACCCTGGTACTTGTCCAGGTACTTCAGTTGAAATTACAGCTACAGCTGGTTATGACACTTACGAATTCAGAGATGGAGTAGGAGGACCTGTCTTGCAGGCAGCTTCGGCAGATAATACATTTGATGCAACCACATTTACTGATGGGCAAATTATTGAAGTAGAAGCCATTGTAGCGGGATGTGGAACATTCACTGAAACAATTACGGTAAATGTAGCAGCAACTCCATCATTAATTTTAAGTCAGGCTCCAGATCCAGGTCTTTGCCCAGGTGCTTCTGTTGAAATTACAGCAAGCGCAGGCTTTGATACCTATGAGTTCAGAGACGGAGTCAGTGGGCCTGTGTTACAAGCTGCTTCGGCTGATAATACTTTTGATGCAACAACATTTGCAGATGGCCAAATCATTGAAGTAGAAGCATTCTCTGCTACGTGTGGAACTGTTTTAGAAACTATCACTATGTCAATAAATGCAGCTCCTTCTGTAACAATAACTCAGTCTCCGGACCCAGGTTGTGCAGGTGCTAGTATAGAGTTAACTGCCACCACTGGTTTTGATACCTATGAGTTCAGAGATGGAATTGGTGGCCCGGTATTACAGGCAGCCTCACCCGACAATACATTTGATGCTACAACATTTACAAATGGTCAAGAAATAGAAGTTGAAGCGGTATCTGGAGCATGTGGAACACTTACTACAACTATAAATGTGAATGTAACCACGGTTGCAGCGCTCACGCTATCGCAATCTCCTGATCCGGGTTGTGTAGGTGGTTCTGTAGAAATTACGGCTTCTGTTGGTTTTGATACTTACGAGTTTAGAGATGGAGTAGGTGGACCGGTTTTGCAAGCAGCCTCTGCCGATAATACATTTGATGCAACCACATTTACAGATGGTCAGGAAATAGAAGTTGAGGCAGTATCAGCTGTTTGCGGTACAACTATAAGCACAATAGTGTTGAGTCTTGATGCAGTACCAACTCTGACGATAACTCAGAACCCTGATCCGGGATTATGCGCTGGAAGCTCAGTAGAGTTAACGGCTATTGCCGGTTATGATACCTATGAATTCAGAGATGGTGTAAGTGGCCCTGTTCTTCAGGCAGCTTCAGCTGACAATACATTTGATGCAACTACATTTAGCAACGGGCAAGTGATTGAAGTTGAAGCGATATCTGCTGGTTGCGGAACCTTTACAGAAACTATATCAGTAAATGTAAATGCTGCCCCTGCAGTTACGCTAACACAGTCACCGGACCCTGTTTGTCAAGGATTAAACCTTACACTTACTGCAACGACTGGTTTTGACACTTATGAGTTTAGAGATGGAGTTGGCGGTCCGGTATTACAAGCAGCATCTGCGTCAAACACCTTTACGAATAGCGGCTTAACAGATGGACAGGAAATCGAAGTAGTAGCTTTCTCAGCCACTTGTGGTTCTGTTACCAATACATTCAATGTCAATATTCTGGCACCATCAGACCCATCTTGCGGTGGTGGAGGCGGTGGACCTATATGTAGCTCGGTTACATCATTGAGTATATCAAATGTTGTAAACCCTGATTGTGGGTTAGAAAATGGCTCACTTAGAATAGATGCCACGTTCTCACCGGCTCAAGCTTCAGTTATTTATGGATTGCAATACTATGATGAAGATATTGCTGATTCAGTATTTAATACACAGTTAAATAACCCTGATTTTACGGACCTTGCCGCACTCAACTATAGATATTTTGTTACAGCAGGTGTTGATACTTGTTTCTTAAACTTCAACCTGGCACCTAAAACATCTGTGAATGCAGGTATTGTTGCCGGAAGCCTTCAGAATGTAACTTGTTTTGGGCAGCCTTCTGGAAGTATTGAAGTTGAAAATCTAAGTGGCTCAAGTAGCGGTGATTATTTTTATTCTATCAATGGAGGAACATGGACATTATTAAATGCCGCACGCATACCAAATGCAAGTGATCCCAATGGATTAGTATCAGGAATAAATGTAATAAGGGTAGGTGATATGGTAAATGATCCATGCCCTGAAAGACTAGAGGTCTCAGTGGCTAACACGAATCCGATGATCACATTTGACGCACAGGTAGATCAAAACCTTACTACTTGTGACAGCAATGACGGTGAAATATCTGTAGACTTCCCGCCAGCGGGTGGTGCGAACGGCTCTGGGGATGATTGGTTCATCGCCTTCAAGCGAACTAGTATTCCTGTTACTGATGGAGACTTTGGCCTGTTTAGTGAAGATGTTACATTTAATAATCTGATTGCAGAAAGTTATACAGTATATATTAGAGATATCTCTGGTTGTACAGTAAATGAGCAGTTTGATATAAATGCACCAGGTACCATTGACTTATCGGCAACTGTTTCAAGTGCAAGTTGTACAGATGTTGATGAAGGAAGAATTACACTGACTGTTGATAACAGAAGTACTTTGAACACTCAATTTGAAGTAACCATTGTTGATCAGGATAATCCATCTGATACCTTATTTAATATCAATGATGGTTGGACTGGAGGAACAAGGGTATTTCCTCCAATTACAGAAACAGGCCTTGTGAGTGGAGACTATATTGCATTTGTATCTTCTGAGGGTACAGGTATTTGTGAAGCAGATACATTGTTTACCGTTTCGGGTGGACCAATACCTGTAAGTTTTGATCCGCCAATGATTTCATGTGGCAACGATGGAGATAATAAGCAATTGGTTCTATCTAATATTCAAGGAGACAATAGTGTAGATTATACGTTAAGAGTTACAGAAGGACCAACTGAGATAATGACTGAAACATTTACATTATCAGGGCTTGATGATGATTATGAGGTGACAGGTACTGCGTTCTTAAATCAACCTGCTGATTATGAGTTAGAGCTTATTCAATCGCAACCACAATGTACGGATGATATAAACTCAGGTAAAATGATTTTACGAGTAGAGCCAAATCTAAATGCCAGTGTTACTATTCTTTCTAGTTCAGCTCCCGACCTTGCATCTGGTTCATACAGAGTGGAAGTAGAAAATGAAACGGGCATTGCACCTTATGTTGTGGCAAGTGATTTCGTTACTCAAACTAAACATCCGGATTATGTGCTTAATGGAACTGAATCTTCAGGTCCAGATACTCTAACCTTTAATTCGATTGAGGATAGATTTGAAATAATATATGAAGGTAAGCCAACGGGTGAATATGAAATAATGGTTATGGACGCACAGGGTTGCGTTCAACCTCAACCACAACCGTTTATTGTTGAGATTCCACTTGACTCAACATTGTTTATACCTAACATATTCACGCCAAATAATGATGACTTAAATGATTTCTTTAAAATTAGAAACCTTAAAGCAGGAAGTAAGTTACTTATTACCAACAGGTGGGGCAATGAAATATTCAGAAGTGATAACTATAGTAATGAAACTGCATGGGATGGTGAAGAAACGCCAGATGGAGTATATTATTATAGATTAGAATCACCTGACGGTCAGATTTATACCGGCTGGGTTGAGATACTGAGAGGATCTTCACCCTAAGTAAAAATTAAAGGATAATAAGAAAGCCGATCATTTGATCGGCTTTTTTCATTTATAAAGAGGTTAAGAATTTCATAGTATCCACTCCATCGGCATAGTCGTCAACTTGAGGTAATTGGGCTTGCCCAAAAGGTTGGCTGCCTTCATAGTTACCCTGATATGAAACAATGCATTGTATCTTCTCAGAAGCGCTCTCAATTTTCTTTTTCAGTTCTTCCTGATTGGCGTATTCTTCGTAAAACAACACTGAGATGGGAGAAACCAGTGCTTCGTCAGGTTTCATAATAAGAAATCCATTATCAAGATGTTTTTGTCTGTTAACCAGATAAATGGATTTATTGTAGTCGTAATTGTTGTTGTATTTATGGTGTTGCTTTACTTCATCAAAATTTTCCATAGCTTGATAAAAAGGGTGAAAGTCATAACCCTCTGGTACAAATAGCTTGGAGACATTTCTACAGCCAAGTCCGTAATATTGAAATATATCATGGCCTAGGGGAACGAGATCTTTGTTTTTTAAGTCTTTGTCTATAACAGCTACAGAAGTTCTGTTCTTTCTAATGATATGAGGGTATTTCGAGAAATAATGATCAAAATATCTTGAAGAATTGTCACTACCTGTAGCAATGATGGCATCAATATCTTTTAGTTGGTCTGCCTTTACCAGCTTATCTTCAAATGCTTTGTTAATGGATTTTAGTTGATCCATAACATATTGCATTAGGGCGGAGTCTTTACTACTTAATTTGACTTTGAGCGTATTTCCGCTAATGAGCACACAAAGCATATCATGGAAACCAACCAATGGAATATTGCCTGCCATGACTACACCTACTACCTTGTTATGATCTTTAATTTCGTATTGCGAAACCCATGACTTGAGTGTTTCACTCTTCAGAAAATAGGCAATTCCGTTGATCGCTGCATCTACATTGGCTGGAGTAAACCAAGGGTTCTCTGAACCTGCTTTTAAATGAAGTTCTTCGCGTGTTTCAGCATCTAATTTGGAGAGGTGATCGCCTAAGGCAACAAAAGCCTCAATTCGTTCATTTATTGTCATTTTATAAAACCTTTAGTCCTTGCAATGTGTTTGATTGCATGAAGATACTTTCTATTTTTGCAAAGTTTCAAAATTATAAGTAATAACGAATAAACGTAGCTAGAAATGGCAATAATGATAACAGACGAATGCATCAACTGTGGTGCATGCGAACCGGAATGTCCTAATACAGCCATATATGAAGGTGGTATCGAATGGACATGGAGCGGGGGTACGGATTTGAAAGAAGTTGAAATGGAAGATGGTGTAGTTGTAGACGGTAATGAGTCTCAAGAACCAGTTTCTGATGAGTTCTATTATATTGTTTCAGGTAAATGTACTGAGTGTATGGGATTTCACGAAGAGCCTCAATGCGCGGCTGTGTGTCCGGTAGATTGTTGTGTTCCTGACCCTGATTATGAGGAAACTGAAGAAGAATTACTTGCTAAGCAATCTTGGATGCACCAGGAATAATAATTGAGATTTGAAGTTCGATGTTGAGTACATTTGAATTTCAAATCTCAAATTTCAAATCTAGAATTTGAAATTCTACTACTTCATCTTTGATCGCTTGATCATGTAAGCATTTAAGACATCATTATAATCCTGACTGATGTCTGCTTCAATTAAATCAATCTTTAGCTGACCGCAGCGTAGCTTAAGGTCATTATAATACTTCCCAATTGCCTTTCTATAGTGATCTTTTATTTCACCTGGCTGCAACTTTAATTTTTCCCCAGATTCTAAATCAATAAATTGATAGGGTCGATCATCAAATTCAAACTCATATTCAGTAGCAATATCAGATACATGAAATAACAACACTTCATGTTTGTTGTGTTTAAGATGCTGCAGTCCTTTGAAAATTTCATCAAGTTCTTTTTCATCGTCCATCATATCACTAAAAATAACGATGAGTGATCTTCTGTGATTTTTCTCAGCTATCTCGTGTAATATATCGGCTACCTTGGTTTTTTGAAGCTTTCTATCTTCTTTGGCCAGATTTTGTAGTGCTAAGAAAATCTTATTTAAATGTGACCCGGTAGACTTTATTTGTGTAGTAAGCTCGATGCTATCCGAAAATGTAGTAAGACCTACTGCATCTCTCTGTTTTTGAAGCAAAAAGGCAATTGATGCTGCAGATAAAATACTAAACTTAAGTTTACCCTTAGATGCTGAAGGATAGTGCATGGAGGATGAGTTATCGATCACTATCTGGCAGCGCAGATTAGTTTCCTCCTCATATCTTTTAGTGTAAAGTCGGTCAGTTTTAGCGTAGACCTTCCAGTCTATATGCCTGGTGCTTTCACCTGTATTATAAAGCCTGTGTTCTGCAAACTCTACTGAGAAACCATGATAAGGTGATTTATGCAGACCTGTAATAAAACCCTCTACCAATTGTCTGGCGAGAAAATCAATATTACCTAAATCCTTAACCTTTTCTAAATCAAGCTTCATATTCCAATTGTACGAAAAACAAGATGTTTTTAACGCCAAAAGGCTAAAAATGTTTTAATAATAACACGGATACTTTGCAATGAATCTAATTATTATACTATATTTAAAACTGATTTCATTTATTAAATGGCATTTGTCAACTAAACTATTTGGATTGTGGAAGAGAATAATAACAATGAAAGAGAGGAAATCTATTCTGAGAGGGTAAGAGCCGGTAAACGGACTTATTTCTTTGATGTGAAGGCTACCCGCTCTAATGACTATTACCTAACCATTACGGAAAGCAAAAGAAGGTATAAGGATGATGGTTATACTTATGAAAAACATAAAATATTCTTGTACAAAGAAGATTTTAACAAGTTTGTAAGTGCACTTAATAATACTGTAAATCATGTGAAAGACGAACTTTTGCCTGATGTTGACTTTACACAGTTTGATAGACCATCTGAGGTGACTGTGGAAGGGAATGATGAAGGCAAGGTTGAATCAGAGGTTGACTCTGAACTAAAGTGGGACTAAGACGTCAGTCATGGAAAATATATAATGCCTTCGAATTTTCGAAGGCATTTTTTTTATATTAGATTTTTTAACATTGAAGTTGATATCTTAACGTTATGCGTACAATAGTCTATATTTTCCTGTTTTTAGTCGCCTTCGTACTATTAGCATGGCTGTTCATAGATATCTTCATTTATGTAGTGCTGGCTATTGTAGTAAGCTCATTACTAAGGCCTTTAACTCATTATATTTCTACAGCTCAATTCTTTAAAATAAGGATACCCCGTTTTTTAGCTGTTATAGCTTCCTATTTAATTTTTATTGCTTTAATCGCGCTATTTGTTGTTCTTTTTATCCCATTAATTAGTGAGCAGATAGAAGTAATATCAAAAATAGATTTCGAAGCACTATATGCACGCGTAACAACTCCACTCACATCTTTTGAAGATTTTCTTATTGCCAATGGGCTTACCTCTGAGGAGCAAGGGTTTATTGTAAATGGTCTCAAGGAAAATATTTTAGAGCTTATTTCGGGTATTAGAATTGGTAATATCCTTAATCAAATCTTATCCTTTACAGGAAGCTTTTTTGTAGGTGTTATTGCGGTAGGTTTTATATCTTTCTTTTTTCTGTATGAGATGGGGAGTATGCGTAAAAAGCTTATTTCGCTTATTCCCAATAAATACTTTGAGGTGACGATAGCTGCTTACAATAAAATTGAAAGATTGCTTTCAAACTATCTGGTGGGCCTTGCGTTTCAAATGGTTTCAATTTTCACCATGGCATCTGTGGGTTTAAGTATATTGGGTATTAAATATGCCTTGACGATAGCCTTATTTGCAGCTGTAGCCAATCTAATACCTTACCTGGGACCTTTACTGGGTGCCACATTTGGGATATTGGTAGGGGTATCTACCGGAATAGATATGGTTTCTGCACAGGATTATTTAATACTTATTGTGAAAATAGTTTCTGTATTTGGTGCTGTTCAAATCGTTGATAATATTTTCCTTCAACCACTTATATTTTCAAAAAGTGTAAAAGCTCATCCTTTGGAAATATTTATAATTATATTTGCAGGCGCTTCGCTGGCGGGCATTCCGGGTATGATCGCTGCAATACCAGTTTATACTGTTATGCGAGTTTCTACCTCGGAATTGTACGAGGGCTACAGAAGCTACAGAATTTTTAAAGTACAGAAAAAATAACTCTTTAATGGCACTAAAATGCGGAATTGTAGGCTTACCAAATGTTGGTAAATCAACACTTTTTAATGCAATCTCAAACAATAAAGCTGAGGCAGCAAACTTTCCTTTTTGTACAATCGAACCAAACGTTGGGGTGATCACAGTGCCTGATGAAAGGCTAGGGGTACTTGAAGAGCTTGTTAATCCTCAAAAAGTATTACCGACAACGATTGAGTTTGTAGATATAGCTGGCCTTGTGAAAGGAGCCAGTAAAGGAGAGGGACTTGGTAATCAGTTTTTAGCTAACATTAGAGAAGTTGATGCCATTGCACATGTCATCAGATGTTTTGAAGATGACAATATAGTACACGTTGATGGAAAAGTTGATCCTGTGACGGATAAAGGTGTAATAGATGTTGAGCTACAGCTTAAGGATTTGGAATCTATCGACAAGAAGATTCAGAGAATTGAAAAGATTGCAAAAACCGGTGATGCCACAGCTAAGAAAGAATTAGCGGTATTGACCAAATATAAGACACATCTCGAGTCAGGTAACAATGCCAGAACACTTGAGGTAGATAAAGAGGACAAAAAAGTAGTAGCTGACCTGCAACTACTTACATCAAAGCCTGTGATTTATGTGGCTAATGTGGAAGAAGAGGCTTTACCTGATGGTAATGAACATGTGGAAAAACTTAAAGATGCCGTAAAGGATGAGGATGCTCAGGTGGTAGTTGTATCTGCGTCTATCGAAGCACAAATTGCTGAATTAGAGGATAAGGAGGAGCGAGAAATGTTTTTGTCTGAGTACGGCCTTACAACATCTGGTTTAAGCAAACTTATTAGAGCAGCTTACCATATCCTTGACTTAATCACCTATTTCACAGCGGGTCCTACAGAAGTCAGAGCCTGGACCATTAGAAAAGGATGGAAGGCTCCGCAGGCTGCAGGAGTGATCCATACGGACTTTGAGAAAGGTTTTATCAAGGCCGAAGTGATAAAACTGGATGATTATAAAAACTATAAAACTGAAGTAGCCTGCAAGGAAGCAGGTAAGATTGCAGTTGAAGGCAAAGAATATATCGTCAAAGACGGAGATATTATGCATTTCAGGTTTAACGTTTAAAAGGCATTTTTATGGTACATCTACTTTCAGAATTGCTTTTTTAGCACTATTTTTATTATCTGTTTATTTTTAAGATATCTGGCTGTAGTAGATTTTGAATTTTTGCGATGAAGTCTCATCATTTTTAGAAGGGTGAGATACGGTTTCCAGACCTTATTTTTTAATTAGGTTATATTTTTACTTTGAGAGTCCGAATTATATTTCTGTTAAGGAATAGAGGGGGACATGTCCCTTTTCACCATCAGTATTTATTGGCGCAGGTCATTAAAGGAATACTGGTTAAAGGTGGTGATGAAAATTTTGCAAACTACTCTTTCTTCAACTTCTCAGGACTTAAAGGGCAAACAAAAGTCAGTCGTAAAGGATTACATTTTTACTCAGCCAAAGTTACCCTTGTATTTTCTAGCCCTAATAAGTCATTTATAGATTACTTTCTTTTCAATTTGTTTGAAAATAAACAGATTGATATCTCAGGGCTATCGTTACAACCAGAGTCTGTCGAGTTAGAAGAGCCTATGGAGCACAAGGCAACAGATAAATTCATTTGTATTTCTCCACTTGTGTTGCTCAATGCCTCTTTTAATGATAGCAGCGGCAAACGTTTTATTTCACCTGAAACGGATAGTTTCTCTGATTTGCTATATGAATCTACGATAGCGAGGATGCAGAAAGCTGACCTCTTTACAGAAGAGCAATTGGCAAGCTTTTATAAGTTTCAGATTGTTCCTGACAAAGATTACATCGCGAGATTAACAGCATCTCAAAAGAAATTCGCCAGAATTTACCCTGTGTATGACCAGGATGTGAAATATGAGATCAGGGGTTATACATTTCCATTTACTCTTTATGCTGCTAAAGAAGTGCAACAGTTTGCCTTCCATTGTGGCTTAGGTCAGTTTACCCATAAAGGATTTGGTATGTTGGATTTGGCTAATGCTAATCCTAACGACAGGGTGTTGAAATACGAGTTTAGTTACGCTTAGTTTTCTCTTCGATTCATTTCATAGAATCCATAACCTATGAGCATATCTGCTCGCATGTTAGGAGGTCGGTGATAAACAAATATTTCATAGCTATTCTCAGTCTGGAAATGATTTCCTTCTAAGTAGTTCATCTCAGTGGTATCGCTTGCGATAACATATTTGTAATTATACCAGCCTTGTTTTAGTAATAATTCAGTACTATACATTCTGTTTTTCGGCTCATACTTCATTTTACTATTGGCATTTTTAGCCCAGTTATTCATTTTACCCACTACATATATATCCGAGTCGATTTCTTCATTAGTTTTGAGAAAGAACTTGGTGTAAACATAATCTGAATGTGTATCACCATTGCCTGAATCTACATTGACAATGTAGTAATCGCCATTAATATCCTCTAAATGTGAATATGCCTGGTAGATTCTTGGTGCATCTGGCATTAACATTACGGACATAGGGTACTGACTCCAATCTACTTTTTGTACGCCTTGTCCAGGATTTCTTAATGATCTCATGTCAAAAAAGCGGTATTCATTGCCAGCTTCGAAGCTGTTTTCAAAGTTAAAAAAGCGATATTCCAACTCCGTAATATGGTCTCTTATAAAGCTGGGTTTCAGGTTGGTGATGGCATTGTCCCATCGTTCATTCTGGCGAAGAACCACAGATACATTCTCCAAAGGATTGAGAATTTCATAGTTTTTGTAATTGATCTTAAAATCGAGTTGTTGTTTGAATCGATTTGTTGAATTAAGCGCATTTAATGAACTGGTAAGCTCGATGGATACCTTATTAGTATAAACCATAAAACGTTTTGTAAGTATAATGTCTGACTCATCAGAACCTCTATAAACTACCAACAGATAGTTTCCGGGCATTTTAACCTGAGGTAACCTAAAAGTGTAATGTATGTAAGGCACTTTGGTATCTACAGAAAATTGGTCATTGGTAATAATGAACTCATTGAAATCATACAGAAAATCGATGTTACTTAGTCGAGACTTCGTCCAGTCTTTGTTACAGTGGATAATTTTGGCTTTATAATCCTCTGGTTCTTGTACGAGATCATCAAATTCCAACACAAGATTCATGCTGCCTAACCTGGCTACTGGAGACTCCAGCACATTCCAATTCTTGTTATCGTTGGGGTAGAGTTGCACAGTTCTTATCTCATGTTCGTAAGTGGCATCTTCAAACTTTAGCTTTTTACCTTGCTGTGCCTGGGCAATAGTTATCGCGAAAAGAGAAAAGAGAAATGCTGCTTTAATGAACTTCATGGGTGATATTGCGTACTTCATAAAATACTAAGATAGGCATTACAACCAATTTGGCATACCTTGTGTCTTTATAACAAAGCCTCTGGTATATTATTATAAATGGATAACGAAAAAGCGCTTATTGAGGGCTGCAGAAAAGAGAAATCTGAAGCTCAGAAAAAGCTATACGAAGCATTTGCTCCCAAAATGCTGGTCGTAAGCCTGCGCTATTCTAAATCTCAACAAGAGGCGGAAGATATATTGCAAGAAGCATTTCTTAAGGTATTTAAACATATTAAAGATTTTAAAGGAGACAGCTCTTTGTATTACTGGATTAAGCGGATTGTAATCAATACAGCGCTGAACAGTCAAAGAAGTAAGTTATATCTATTTCCGATGGTTGATGTCTCTTCTTTAAACCATGTCGATGATACCATAGATATAAAGGGGTTGGCATGGCAAGATCTGCTGCAAATGATACAAGAGTTACCGGCAGGTTGCCAGGTAATATTTAACCTGTTTGCAATCGAGGGCTATTCGCATAAAGAAATAGCTGAGAAACTGAATATATCTGAAGGTACTTCAAAATCGCAATTTGCTCGAGCGAGAGCTTTAATGCGTGAGAAAATTGAAAAGGAAGAAAGGATGACCTATGAACGCGCAAAATAATAATAGCACAAACGAATGGAGGGAAGCATTTGCAGACGCGCAAATGACTCCTGATGCTCATGTGTGGAACAATATTGAGCTGGAACTAGCCAGAAATGCCAATGGAAATTACAAGAAGAGAATTCTCTTTTTTAAGCTCCTAGCCGCTGCTTCTGTCTCGTTGGCCGCGATTATTGGTGGTACAGTGGTATATAATCAATTCACTTCACTAAGCGATGAAATAGCAGTTATTGATAACAATGACGACCAGAAATCCCTAAATAATGCTCAATCGACTGATCAGTTGTCGAATAATCAGATGTTGCCGTCAGATGATAATGGACAAGGTGTTATAGGGAGTGACGGTCAGAGTGAAGGTACTAATCATATAGCCGATGACTTTGACAGAACTAAGAGCAATGTGATTACAGGGGTGAATCCCGAAGAAGACAATGAACACAATGGACAGGTCGCTCTGCTTATTAATGACCCGAAAAAGGACGATGTTAACTCGGCTAACTTAGTTACTTCAAAGCCAACTTATGCTTCAAATTCTATACCTGCAAGTGACCCCAATAGTCTGGATCGGATTGGGGTAGTGGCAGGCTATGATATGGAGTTGTTAGATCGAGAACTTAACATGGTTCCGAGGCTTGATCTGGCGTATGCCAGCAACAAGAAATCAGATAAAATTTGGTTGGGTTTAAATTTTGCAATGGGTAGCAATTCTCCAACTGGTGGAGCCTCTCAGGAGCAAGCTCAAACACTTGGGTTAAGCGATGCGTCTGGTGGGTTTCAAATAGCTGAAGCAACGGTATCTGAGGAGCAACAGGGGTCGGTTATTATCGCTGGTTTGGGGGTAGGTAAGCAATTGGGACAGCGCTGGATTTTGGAGAGTGGACTGGCTTTTTCAAAAAGGAACACCTTTGTAAAATCTAATTTAGCTGTAGCTAACAATGGGCGGGTAGAAGCCTTGAATAGCTTTGGGGAAGCCTCTGCGGAAGGCGCCTTAATATTTACAGATAATTATGAATTACAGAATACTTACAACTCAATTTCAGTACCGTTACAAGCTGGGTATTTAATAGTTGATGGCACACTTGACCTATATGTAAAAGCAGGTGTAGTCAACGAATTTTTATTATGGAATGAAGTACAAGACACCGATGGAAAATATAATGATGTTACAGTAAATGCTGGTTCAGATTCTCCTTACAATGTTTACATTCTCAATGGTTCAGTTGGTAGTGAGTTGCGTTATCAAGTAGGAGGGAACTATCATATTGCATTAGTGCCACAACTACAAAAATCACTGAATTCATTTTTAAAATCAGATGAGAATAACGCTGGAAGGCCCCTTCTTTTTACTGTTGGGCTCCGATTCAAATACCAATTCGATTAAGTAAAAATTAGTTAATATTTGCTTTAATATAGAACGTATAACTTGCAGATTAATAATTAGTAATAATGTTTGAGTTGATCTATCGCTTATATTAATTTGAATGAAAAATTTTACTGACATTATGTCAAATTCCAACCTTTAGCCAAAATCATGGGTCATCTAATTGACAAACCAAACTTTTATTGACGCCATGAAAAACACCCCTCAAAAATTATCGGAAGGAAAGGCATTGAGTCTTGAACTGATACTCTTCGCTGCACTGCTTACTTTAGTTTCCTTTGTATTGCAAGGCTGTGAAGACGCTTGTGAATCGGAAATTAGTTACACTTATTTAGAGCCTGTTTATACGTCTCTTGAAGATGTACGATCTTCAGTATCGATACTGCCAGCTGAACCTTTACGCACTCATGGTAAAATATTTTACAAGGACAATTACCTTTTCATAAATGAACCAAATAAAGGTATACATGTCATTAATAATAGCGATCCGTCAAACCCAATAAATGAGTCTTTTATCAACGTACCGGGGTCATTTGACCTAGTTATCAAAGACAACTATCTATATACAGATAGTTATATTGATTTGGTAATTATTGATATAACAGATATAAATAATGCAATTGAAGTTTCAAGGCAAAAGGACGTATTTAATGGCTATAATTCTTATGGGTTTTATGTGGATAGTAATTTAGGAGTTGTTACTGATTGGAAGGAAGTAGAACATGTTGATGTAAATAAATCTGATTGCGGTTCGGGTCAAGTTTATCCCTGGGGCCACTATTATGATCGAGGTATTGCATTGGAATCAACTGCTAGTTTTGATGCCAATATTGCGGTGTCTCCAGGCAACCCTGGTATGGCTGGTTCGATGTCACGATTTGCACGTTCACATGACCATTTGTACCTGATAGATCAAGGCGAATTATTAGCACTAGATCTGAACAATCCTACTAATCCTATGCTGGGTGAAAGGCAGTATATTGACTGGGGTATTGAGACACTTTTTCCCGCTAAGGAACATTTATTTATTGGCGCTCAAAACGGTATGCATATCATGAATTTAGATAACCCAATTAGTCCTGTCTTATTAGCTACCTACCAACATGTAAATAGTTGCGATCCGGTAATTGTGGATGGTGATTATGCCTATGTCACGCTGCGGTCTGGTAATGAATGTGCAGGTTTTACCAACCAACTTGAAGTAATTGAAATATCCGATTTAACATCACCACAAGTACAACATGTATACCCAATGACAAATCCCCATGGCTTGGGTAAGGATGGAGACGCCCTTTTTATTTGTGATGGTTATGATGGTCTCAAAATTTTTAACACAAGTGATATTTCACAAATTGATGATAATCTCATCGCGCACTACCCTAATATTGACGCCTTTGATATTATACCATTCAACAAAGTAGCCATGATGATTGGTGAAGATGGACTCTATCAGTACGACTATTCCGATTTAAATAATATCACATTGCTTAGTCATCTGAAAATTACCCCGGAGCTATGATAAAGCAGTTATTAATTATAGTAATCATACTTTCAGCAGGCTTAGCCAAGGCTCAAAATGATAAGATTTATTTGCAGAATGGAAGCCTAGTCAAAGGGTTAATTATTGGTAGTCAATCAAACAAATTAATGTTAGTGATTGCTGATGATACGGTTGCTCTAAGTTATACTTCAATTCAGGCAATGAATATAAGCAGGGCAACAAAGCGAAATCCGCTTATTAAGAATGAGTTAGTTTCCATGGCTCAACACAATCGTGATCTATGGAGTATTAATTTAGGAATTGGAGGTATGGTGGATGACGATTATGATGGTTTCAAAATGCGAACGACATTCTCTTCCGAAGGCATTTATCGGTTTGGTCAGTTTTTACAATTGGGATTAGGGACAGATATCATGTGGTATGAAAGTTTTGCAGCCATGCCTGTGTATTTAACTTACAGAGGAAGCCTTTCTCCATTCAATAGAGGTGTCTTTTATTACATGGGTTATGGTAGGTCATTGGGTTGGGAAAGAGATGATTGTAATTGCAACAACCTCAAGACAAGTCGATTTATGAAAGCTGGCTTGGGGTTCCAATTTAGCACGGGTTCAATTCCGTTAAGTGTATCAGTAGGATGGGTTCAGCAAAAAGTTGCTCTAAATTATGACAATCCATGGGAGAGGCGGTTTGCACCAGATAACTATAATTATAAGCTTAAACAGCGGTTAAATAGCTTGGAAATGAAAATTGGGATGACATTTTAGTTAGGTTTTCCTTGATTATTGAAAGTTGTAAAAGAGCTGGTTGTCCACGAACAGCGCGATCCATTTGAGGGTTGAGGGGAGTTATTTACTATGGTTTTCATTTTCTTTTGCTTGCCCAAAAGAAAACGAAACAAAAGAAAAAGGCACCACGAACAAAGCTCATTTTCTCCCAAGCTTTCGCTTTCTCTGCAAAAATGAGCCACGCTGTTCGTAGACGAGCCACCCTCTACTATGAAGGTTATTACCCCTCTATTTCCTCAAGTTCGATGGCTTTTTCTTCCCATTCAGCGTTAAGTGTGTCGAGCTCATCTTTTACTTTCTGATATTTTGCATTGACGTCAGCCAATTTATCTGGGTTGCCAAAAACATCAGGCTGAGCCATTTCTTCTTCAATAGATTTGGCTTTATTTTCTAATTCAGCAATTTTATTCTCCACATCACTAAGTGCCTTTTGGGCATTCTTCACTAGCTTTTCCTGGTCGGGTGTCTTTGGAGTTTTTGGTTTCTCTTTTTTAACCTTTTTCTCAGATTTCTGAGTAAAGGTTTCTTCTTTCTTAGGTGCCTGCTTACTCTTCCAATACATATATTCGCTATACGTGCCAGGATATTCTTTGATCTCCTGGTCTTCGATATACCAGATCTTATTGGCGACATTGGTAACAAAATGTCTGTTGTGAGAAACAGTAATAAAAGTACCCTGATACTGCTGCATAGCTTGTATCAAGATGTTTTCTGACTGAAAGTCAAGGTGGTTGGTGGGCTCATCGAGTAACAAGAAATTGGCTTCACCGATCAGTGTCTTTGCCAAAGCAACACGTGACTTTTCTCCACCTGACAATACTTTGATCTTTTTAAACACATCATCTCCTGTAAATAGAAATGAGCCGAGAATCTGCCTTAGTTGTAACTCTGATTTGTCTGTGCCTTCCTGCTTGAGCTCCTCTAAAATTTCGTTGTTAATATGCAAAGCCTCCAGCTGGTGCTGGGCATAAAAACCCATGTTCACATTATATCCTTCTTCTCTTTTGCCCTCAATGGGTTCAGTGCCGGCAATAATTCGTAGTAGCGTTGACTTACCCTTACCATTGGCTCCGATCAATGCAATTTTATCTCCTCGCTCTATATGAGCCGTTGAGTTTTTTAGAATGGTAAGGTCACCATATGCTTTGCTTACACCTTCAAGACGAATCACATGCCTGCCAGACTTTTGCTTAAAAGTAAAATTAAAATCAACAACAGCATTTTCATCAACGACCTCTTCGACCTTATCCATTTTCTCCAATGCTTTCACTCGAGATTGTACCTGACGTGCTTTGGTGGCCTTGGCTCTGAATCGGTTAATGAATTGTTCGGTCTGCTTTATTTTTTGCTGCTGGTTTTCATAAGCATTTTGCTGTATTTCAGAGCGCAATTCCTTCTCTTCTAAATAGAAGTCATAGTTGCCTTCGTATGTAGTTAGGTCTCTATTTGCCACCTCTACGATAGACGTCACCGTGTTATTAATAAATTCCCTATCGTGAGAAACGACTATTACAGCACCTTCATAATTTCTGAGATAACTTTCCACCCACTCGATAGAAGGTAAATCAAGGTGGTTGGTAGGCTCATCGAGCATGAGCAGAGAAGGCTGCTCAAGTAGTAATTTGGCCAGCATCACCCTCATTCTCCAACCACCGGAAAATTCTCTTAATGGCCGCTGTAAGTCTTCCGTATTGAAACCAATCCCCTCTAAGATCTCCTCAGCCTTTGCCTGCATGGTGTAGCCTTCAAGTCTTTCAAACTTTTCCTGCAGCTTAGTAAGTTTCTCGACAAGCTTGTCAGTGTATTCCGTTTCAAGCTGCTTTAAGATTTTATCTATTTTTCTTTGTGTATCTACAGCTTCTGCAAAGGCCTCCATAGCCACAGAAAGTATGCTATCATCTGTTTGGTAGGAAAGTAGGTCCTGGTTAAGAAAACCGACCGTACATTCATTACTCTTGCTGATCTCACCTTTATCAGCCTGATATTCGCCATTGATTAACTTGAGTAAAGTAGATTTTCCGGTACCATTGAGTCCGATCAATCCGATTTTATCTTTTGGCTTGATGTGAAGGTTGGCTTCCTCGTATAAAGCTCTGCCTCCGATGTAATAAGAAAGGTTGTTAATGGCTATCATAGCTGCAAATGTAGATGACTATGAGTGGTTTACCCACGTGGTTAAAAATAATTTTTAAAAAGTCTCATATCAGGTAAATTCAAGAGTTAAATGAGCCTAGTACTTTTACAAGATATAGTCAAATGAATAGTAAAGCAGTAATTGTTTAGCATTTTCTGAATGCTTGTTTTGTTACCACAACTCAAACAATATAACCTTCTACAGGTTTTGATTTTAGAAATAGTATTGAAAGCTGTAACTTATCCTAAAACAAAATAACCACATGAGACCATTGTATTTTATAGCCACCATATTATTTGTGATTACTGCAGCCTGTGAGTCTAACAATCAGGAAAAGCAGACAACATCCAATACTAATGATCAGCCAGACACAGCTGATAATGATTCTGGAGTAAATCTACCAGAAGGATTTAAAATAGAAGTATTTGCCGAAGTAGAAAACGCAAGGTCTTTGGCAGTGAGTCCATCGGGGGTTGTTTATGTTGGGAACCGCGGAGAAGACAAAGTATATGCGCTAAAAGATACCGATGGGGATTGGAAAGCAGATGAAAAGTATGTGATAGCCTCAGGTTTAAGGATGCCCAATGGAGTAGCCTTTAAAGATGGCGATTTATATGTGGCTGAAGTAAGTAAAATATGGCGCTACCCAAATATTGAGGCCAATCTAGATAACCCTCCCGAGCCAATTTTGGTTACAGATGACTATCCAACCGATCGACACCACGGCTGGAAGTACATAGCCTTCGGACCAGATGGTAAATTGTATGTGCCGGTGGGTGCTCCGTGTAATATCTGTGAAAGTGATGAAATTTATGCTTCCATCACCAGAATAAATACCGATGGAACGGGTCGTGAAATTGTGGCGCGTGGGGTGAGAAACACCGTAGGCTTTGACTGGCACCCCGATACCGGAGAGTTATGGTTTACCGATAATGGTAGAGACATGATGGGAGATAATATTCCGCCTTGTGAGTTGAATAAAGTAAGCGAGACGGGTCAGCATTTTGGGTATCCGTATTGCCATGGTGGAGATATTGGCGATCCGCAATTTGGTTCAAAGAGGCATTGCAATGACTTCGTGAGACCGCAGTATAATTTCAAAGCCCATACGGCACCCTTAGGGATGACATTCTATACCGGTGACATGTTCCCTGCAGAATACAAAGGTGATATTTTTGTTGCCCAACACGGCTCCTGGAACCGATCAACCAAAATCGGTTACCGCGTCATGCACATAGATGTAAAAGACAACCGCGCGATGGGTGCCACGGTATTTGCTGATGGCTGGCTCAACGATCGTACCCAAGATCAAACCGGCAGACCTGTAGATGTGCTACAACTGGCCGATGGTTCTTTGCTGATGTCAGATGACTATGGAAACAAGATCTATAGAATCAGTTATGCTCAATAATATTTCAAACGTAAGAATACAAAAAATCCGTCTGAGGAATCAGACGGATTTTTTAATTATTGGATTTTAACTTCGTGATTACAGCAAGTATTCAGGAATCAGTGCTAATGCCTGATATTCATTTCTTATTTCACTTAGAGTAGATATATAAGTTACTTCTAAAGTTTCCAGGTCAACGTTTACCAGGAAGTTCTTGTCTGTATCTTCACTGAGAATGATTCCAAACATAGTTCCATCATTATCCTTTTTTAACTCTTTGAAGTATAAGTAATCTGATGAAAGATCATCTGGGAAGCCTACAAATTTTCTTGTGATATACGTGGCGACAGGCTGATCACTTGCACCGTCAGTGATGTCAAACAAGTCAAAGTAAGCTTCACCATCATTAGTATCCCATCCATTACTAATTATTACAGAGTTAGGATCTTCCATGGCATCATATACAACACCAAGTCCACAGCAGATATCCATTTGGAGGATATCAACTCTTCTTGTGCCATCAACATCAAATTTAGCCATTCCGTTGCCATTTCCATTATAATCACCAAAGGCTAAAATACTATCATTAGGAGCAATTTCAAGATTAACAAGCGCATCCCAAACAGGGTATAATCCGCCTGCTCCGTCATTTGGATTAATAACTGTCGCTACTTTCGTATCAGGGTCAGCGCTGTATAGCTTACCTCCCGTATTGGTGTTCTCTGAAATATAGAACATGTCTTCGCTTTTATGATAAACGATACTTCTAATGTTCTTTAACGTATCACTTTCAGAGAAGAAAGAGAATAATTCACTTGTTGTACCCGATGTTTTATTGATTCTTTGAACAATACCTTCCTGGCGAGTAATAGCAATCAAAGCTAACTTATCTGCTAATTTAACTTGAATGGAAAGGTCTTCTGTAGCAGTGAAAGTTACTTGAGCAGCCGTTAAGTTACTCGGCTGTGGGTTGGATTCTGACCAATCGAAGTCTTGAAAATTTTCAAGTAAATCTTCACTGCCATTTGATACTTTCACAACCAATTCTGTACCATCACTTAAAGATGCAGGCATGGTCTCCGAAAATGTTGAGCCGTTATCCGTTGAGTAAAGTAAAGTTGGTGTTCCACCTGCCGAATATTTAGCAGACTGTATTTCTGCATTATCAATCATGAACTGGTCAGGTTGCAAAACAGTTACAGTCACTTCATCAGTATCTTCAATTTGTCTTGAATCGGTAACCGTTAGCGTATATGTAGTCGTTTCTGTTGGTGATACTGTAGGGTTTGCTTCCGTGCCCGCATCATTATCCCAAGAGAAAGTGTAAGATGCACTTCCACCTACTGCTGACGGGTCTCCACCCAATGTCGCTGATTCACCCAGCCTTATCGTAACATCTGAGCCAGCAATAGCAATTAAATCAGGGAATACCTGATCGTCATCTTTTTTACAACTCTGAGTAAATATTAGCACACAGAGAGGAATAAAAAATTTCGCAATGTTTTTCATAGAAAAGAGATTATGGTTTAATCTTAGTATAATTAACTATGCGAATATAGGAATAAAAGTGATTTATTGAATTTTATTTACATAATGAGTAATCTAACCTTACTTATTCATTTTTTCTTATAAAGGCCATCAAAACCCGGTGTCCAATTTTCTCCATCGCTTGAGTTTTCAAATAGCTGCCTTACGGTACCATCATCATTTGCGGTGAAGGTAAGTCTACTGTATGAGGTATTTCCCTGAGGGTTAAGAAAACTACATTGAAACTGTAGCATACCTTCGGCTTTGTCAATTTCAGTGTAGTCTAACACTCCACCACCGCTACCCACCCAGACCTGGTGCCATTTTTGATCTTGTCTATCATAGTAATTGATACTTTGGCCCGTAAAATTTCGGTTGCCGGTAGTATAGTCTTCATGGATGGCACAACCCCCATTGGCCATAGTGATGCTGTTGTCACCTACTTTTTGGCCGTTGACAAACACGTCCCATTCACCTAGCCAAAAGTCAAAATGCCTGTATTGTTCATTTGAAAGACATGGATAAGCATTCAGTTTTATTAGTTCAAGCGCTTCTTCGAAGCCTGGATTACCTCTTAATGGGTCAAACTCAGGGTCATTTTTCAGTCGCATGTAGGCGAATACACCATTTTTAGCTCCGGCTAATAAAGTGGCAACGGCCTCTTCATGTTGATTTAACCCTATGAGTGATCGGGTTTTGCCTATTGTGGTAAAGGTGTTGTTGAAGTTGTTGCTTTCAGCTTGATCGAAATACTTTATGGCGGGTTCGTATTTTTTAAGCTGAAATAGTGCAAAAGCGGTATTATATAAAGCCGAAGAATCAGTCTTGTTTTTCTTTAAATATTTTTGATAACTATCTACTGCCAATTGCCACTCGCTATTAGCAAAATGATCATCAGCTGTTTGTTTTAGTTCCTGTGCGTAGCACATAGAGAAGGATAGTAAGGCGAATAGAATTAAGATATTTTTCATGTGATTTTTTATTTTAAATATCACACCAAGCATGCTATCAAAGGGCAATATTTATAATATTTTACCTTTTGCTAGGCAGTAACCAAATGCTGTGACCTATATTGTGATGGTGAAAGACCAGTGAATTTCTTGAAGGCGTTGTTAAAGGAAGATTTGTTATTAAACCCGCAGTCGTAAGCAATATGAATGATTTTGTCATCGGTGGTAGCGAGCAATCGTTTGGCAGATTCCACCCTAAAAGCATTTACAAAATCGGTATAATTCTTCTCTTCCAGCTCATTGATGACTTGAGAAATATGATGGGGTGATAACTTTAAATGTGCCGCGAGGTCATTGAGTTTTAGGTCGCTGTTCAGGAAAAGCAGTTCGTCAGCCATTGACTTTTTGACTTTTGCCAGGATGGCTTTACTGGCCGTAGGCGACAGTGATGTATTATCATACCGGCTATTTTCATACATTTTAAGTACTTCCTGCCTTTGAAAACCGTGATAGCCGATGAAGTAGATGAATACGGATGAGGCGAGAGAAATAATGTAATCATATTCTAATTGCAATAGCCCCGTCCAGACCAGCACCCAATAAGTGAGGAATGAAACGGTGTAGCCTGCAAATGCCAATGATACTTTCTTTCGCCACTTAAAGAGCTTTAATGCCCCATTGAAATGCCCTTTGTTTTTCCAGGTAAACTGAAAGATCAAAAAGGTATAAAGAGTCAGATGCAGGTTTTGAGAGATCACCTGCCCCATGACAATATCCGGTTGAATATTTTCAGGGTAAAAATTCCAGCTTACGAAATAGATAAGGAATAAAGCAAAAGGGACGAAATGCCTAAGATCAAAATAAAAGTCTTTTCGAGATGATTTGATATAAAAATAGGCAAGTGGGCCAAATAGATAAACCAGGCCTTGTACTATGCCTATTTCCTGAGGCAAATAAGAGAGATATCTCGACCAATAGGCCACATAAAATAAAAGCAAAATGCTGAAGGAAAGTATTATGCCTCCGAGCAAGTTATTCACCTTAGAGCGCCTTAAGAAAAGCATGACGCTCAGAAATAAACCCTGAATAGCGGCAATAGCAAACAGCGTGGACCAATGATCTAAAGAAGGCTCCATGCTTTAATATAATCAATTATTTACTATCTCACGAGCCTTAGATAGCGCAGAGGAAAATATTGCTGCTGGAACGGCTACAATGCCTAATCCAATCATGAGAATGAAGAATGTGAAGATTTTACCACCGATTGTTACTGGATATATATCACCATATCCTACTGTAGTTAGGGTCGCTACTGCCCACCACAGTCCATCAAATATTGAACTGAAATTCTCTGGTTGGGCATGATTCTCAAAATAGTATATACCAACGGCTGAAATGAAAAGCAAAATGCATGTCAATGAGAAAAACAAGATGAATTCTTCTCGTGCCAACCTCAGTGCAGTAAATATTCTCTGCAATGCAGAATTGTAGCGAACAAACTTTAAGGTTCTAAAGAGTCGCATAAACCTCAAGGCTCTGATTGACCTTAAGTCAAGTCCGGTTGTAACAAAAAATGGTACAATGGCTATCAAATCAATAAGCCCATAGAAACTAAATATGAATTTGACTTTCTTAGGAGCACAAATCAACCTAAGTAAATATTCAGTACAGAATATCACTACAGTTGTAACCTCAACATAATATAATAGAGTCTTTGATTTTATGCTGAGATTGGGAAGAGTATCCAATGAAAAGGAAATCAAAGAAATAAGAATTACCAGTTGAATTACCCAATCAAAAATTTTCCCTTCAACCGTATCATTAGAATTAACGATATGTCTCAGCTTTTCCATCAATCCAAAAATTCAATTGGGATTTTGACCCGCGTTCGATCCCATAGTATGACAAGTTCTGCTGTACCGTTGTGAGGTTCAAATTTTATGGTAAATGGCTCCCAAATAGCCTCCTGAAAGATTTCTGAGCGTACTTCAACACGCAACACATCGCTTTTTTCAAGGTAATTGTACGCTCCCCATTGGCCAACTTCTTCGTTGAAAATTATCGTCCATTTGTCTTTGTTAGGAATGGTGTAAATACTGTAAGTGCCAGCAGCTAACGTATCACCGGCTATAAGTACCGTATCGCTTAAAGTGATTTCTGTAGCCTCATTGGCTCCCGTTCGCCACACTTTGCCGTAAGGGACAAGCGTTCCAAATATTTCGCGCCCATTTTTATGTGGTTGTGAGTAAGTGATTTTCAGATACGTGTTTTTATGTTTCATTTTCGCAATGGCCAACGGGCTGGGGCGAGGCCCTACAGGCAATTGTGCATAGGCTGAAACACAAAAGATAAAAAATAGAATTGTACAAAATAGCTTTCTCATATCTACGGCAAAAAATTTCAAACTAAAGATACTAAAACAACTGTCTTTTACCATTAAAACAGTGCTACGTATACTTTTTGACTGTAGTTTGACATAAATGATAGATTTTCAACCATCTCATCTATGATTTTATTAGCTTTGATTGATTACCCCGAAGGATAGGAAATTATGGAGAAACCTGCGTTTGATGATATTTTTATGGAGCTGGCAGTAAACCTGGCCAAGCGATCTCACTGCATAAAAAGACATGTAGGAGCGGTGCTTACAAAGGACACCCGTATTATATCTATTGGCTACAATGGTCCTCCGTCCGGCACGCACAACTGCGATGAAGAGTATCCTGAAGAAGGGTGCCCAAGAGACTCCAAGGGTGGTTGTTCATTGGCCATTCATGCCGAACAAAATGCCCTATTGTACGCTGTAAAAAATAAAACGGAAGTGCGGGGTGCGACCATGTTTGTGACTTTGGCCCCATGCCTGGCCTGTGCACGTATCATTTACACTATGGGTGTAGAAAAAGTCGTTTATCTCAATAGCTATGCTGAATACAAGGGAATTAAGAGCGATGAAGGGGTTGATTTCCTTGAGAAATTTGGGGTTACAGTAGAGCGCTATAAGGGGCAGTTGAGCAATGTGACGCATATGATGTGAGGGCGCGGAGTGCAGAGTGCAATGAGTTAAGGGCTGTTAGATCATTCTTTGTGGTACTCTGTGGCTCTCTGTGATACTCCGTGGTTAATATAACTAGCCCCATCTAAATCTTCCCCAAAAGGGAAGACTTCAGTCCCTCCTTTGGAGGGATTTAGGGAGGCCCTTCATAAAAGTGAGTTTTTTATTACTCGTATTAATCATTCCTTTGTGCCACTCTGTGGTTCTTAGTGCCCCTCTGTGGTTAGTATACGATACGCAATCGTATATTTTCAAAAATCACTTGATAAATACGATCACTCATCGTATAATTATGTTATGAAAGTAACAGCCTTAATACCAGACGATTTATTAGCAAGAGTTAAAAAGAGTACCGGAGGTAAAAATATTACTGAAAGTATCATTATTGCACTTAACGCCTACCTGGACTCAAAAAACATTGAATATTTACTAGACAGTGTGGAGAAAAAGCCATTGGAATTCAATGAAGATTTTGAAGCGTATGGTATTCGCAAAATCAATAGAAATCGATGATTATTGCAGATACCTCCGTCTGGATCGATTATCTAAAAGGTCATGAAGAGATTACTGCAATGATGAGGCCTTACATAAGTAAGCATCAGGTAGTTGCAATTAGTGCTGTATTCGGTGAATTGCTACAGGGTGTAAAGAATAAACGTGAACGTTCAATTATAGAAGGCTTTTGGGAGCACTTACCAAAGGTCGATGAGCGAGACTTATTCATTAAAGCAGGTCAAATTTCTAATGAGCACAAGCTTTACACAAATGGTGTCGGTCTGATTGATTGTTATTTATTGGCAGCGGCAGTAAAGTTTGATTTGGCACTTTGGACCAAAGACAAAGAACTGCTGAAGGCAGTAGACATTGTATCAGACTAGCCTATGGATTTTATCGATGTTGGATTCATTATCTTTTTCATTTTTATCAACATGGCCCGTTTGATGATCAATGCTCGTATTTATAGAGCAGAGTATGACTTGTTAGCAATGTCCTTTCCCTGGTTTTCCTATCGATCTTTGCCGTTTACTTTATGTTTATTAAATAAGCATTGAATAATTCGCTCGCCCTTTGTGATACGCTGTGGTTTATAAAGCTAGCCCCATCTAAATCTTCCCCATAGGGGAAGACTTCAGTCCCTCCTTCGGAGGGATGTAGGGAGGCCCTGACAAACTCAGTGGTATAAATCATGTGAATCAGAAACAATTTGTAATTCCTAACAGTTAACTTTACGCAACAGAAAAACAATCATTTAAGTGAATCCGGATTTAATAGCTTCTACTAAAAAATACTGCGACAGTCTCACTCAATATTCTCGCAGAAAGACGATTGAGGTCAATATAGGTGGTGTACCACTGGGTGGTGATAATCCCATCAGAGTGCAATCGATGACAACGATCGATACCATGGATACTATGGGTTCTGTTGAACAGACCATTCGCATGGTGGAGGCGGGTTGCGAATATGTGCGCATCACTGCGCCCAGTTTAAAGGAAGCTCAGAATCTTGCTGAGATAAAAAAGGAATTAAGAAAGCGTGGCTATGATGTTCCGCTCATAGCAGATATCCATTTTACGCCTAATGCTGCTGAGCTAGCGGCCAAAATAGTTGAGAAAGTACGCGTCAACCCGGGTAATTATGCCGATAAGAAGAAATTTGAGCAAATAGAATATACAGACGAGACCTACCAGGCCGAATTGGATAGAATACGAGAGAAGTTTACACCTTTAGTGGAAATCTGCAAGGAGCATGGGACTGCAATGCGTATTGGCACTAACCATGGGTCACTTTCTGATCGAATCATGAGCCGCTATGGTGACACACCTTTAGGTATGGTGGAATCGGCATTGGAGTTTCTGCGTATTTGCGAGAATCTTGAATACTACAATATCGTGCTTTCAATGAAAGCCAGCAATACGCAAGTGATGGTGCAAGCCTATCGCTTACTGGTCAATAAACTGGAAGAAGAGGGTTTAAAGCCATATCCGTTGCACCTCGGGGTTACAGAAGCTGGTGAGGGTGAAGATGGGCGAATAAAAAGTGCGGTTGGAATAGGTACACTATTGGAAGATGGGCTAGGGGACACGGTGAGAGTTTCACTCACAGAAGAACCTGAGTTCGAGGCGCCTGTGGCACAAACCATGGTTGATCGATACAACGATAGAGCGGGTCATGATGAAATTGCTGAAATAGCAGAAAACCCACTTGATCCTTTTAAATATGAAAGAAGAGATTCGCATGAAGTCACCAACATTGGAGGACAAAATGTGCCTCGGGTAATTACTGACTTGAGTGGTATTGAGCTTGACCATTACAAAGACCTGAAGGCGATAGGCCACTTTTATTTACCTGAGCCTGATAAATGGCGTATGAATGACCTCGGGGCTGATTATATCTACACGGGCGATCGACCGGCTCCATTTATGTTGCCCAACGGCTTAAAAGAAATATTAAATTATAAAATCTGGCTTGCATCAGCAGATCAAAGCAATAAGATTCCGATGATGACAACGGCAGAGTATCTTGATAACCAGCCTAAGCATAAGTCATTAAATTTTGTTGCTAGTGATATTCACGACTTGAGTGACAATTTATTGGAGGCATTGCAACAGGATAAGGCTGCCGTTCTTGTTTTAGAAACAAACAACAAACACGGGTTAGCCGAGCAGCGCAGGGCTTTTATGAGACTTATCAATGCCGAAATTTCTACACCAGTCATCATTAAAAGAGATTACAAACACCTTAGTGAAGATCAGTTGCAGATTTATGCGGCTACTGATGTGGGTGGTTTGTTAATAGACGGACTTGGAGATGGTGTGATGCTGGCGCATCATTGGGATAAGCAACTGTCAAAAGACGATCAACTAAAACTGGTTGAGAATTTTAACAACACAAGTTTTGGTATTCTTCAGGCGGCACGTACGCGCATGACCAAAACCGAGTACATCTCATGTCCATCTTGTGGACGTACACTTTTTGATCTGCAAGAGACCACGGCTATGATCAGGAAGCGTACAGACCACCTCAAAGGTGTTAAAATAGGGATCATGGGTTGTATTGTAAATGGTCCAGGGGAAATGGCAGATGCAGATTACGGCTATGTTGGCTCTGGTAAGGGCAAGATTACGCTCTACAAAGGACAGGAAGTCATGAAGCGAGGAGTACCTTCGGAACATGCAGTAGATGAATTGATAGAAATCATTAGAGAAGATGGCCAGTGGGTTGAGCCCGAGGCTTAAGCAACCAGTAAATAATATGGATAATCAAACAGATAAAAAGAACAAGAATTCTGTCAAAGACTATTTCCAACTAGGAGAGGTGTGGGGCTATTTCTTTAGAAAAAAAGATCCTAATAGACCGTCAAACTTTAGCATCAAATCGATGCACTTTGTCAACAAGTTATCTATTACGATCTTCTTGCTGGGTATGCTTTACTTTATTGGCAAGCATTTGTTTTAGTGGTCTCCCAAGTCTTCGCCTATGGGGAAAATTTAGATGGGGCTAGAACTCATCTAAGGAAAAGTATAAGCTTAGGAGGTAATAAAGCAGATGGAAAATGTATTAAGCCATATTGACAAAATTCTGCTTGACTTAAGTATTTTGAGACCCCCTAAGTCTTTTCTTAGAAGGGACTGATATCTTCCCTTTTCGGAAAACTTAAAATATAAACCACCGGACGGGCTGAAAAGCCGCCCGATGGCGAATATAAAAACAAAAAACGGACGGGATTAAAGACGCTCGATGGTGAATAGAGAATCATATGGTGGGTGGGAGAAAAAATGGCGTGCGGATGAGCGTAAAGGCCCTGAGCGTTTATTTTTTCATGATTTTTGTATACTTTTCATCTAAGGAAAAGTATAAGCCTCTCCGGCTTGAGGAAGTATTTCCCCTCATCGAATTTATAAAAGCTTTGTTATATTTATCTCATGGATATAGAAAGCTACCGCGAATACTGCATCACCAAACCCGGTACCACCGAAGAATTCCCCTTCGATAATCAAACGCTTGTATTTAAAGTAATGGGTAAGATGTATGCCCTCACCGATGTTGACCTTTTTACGAGCATCAACCTGAAATGTGATCCTGAATATGCCGTAGAATTACGCGACCGATATGCTGGTATCAATGCAGGATATCACATGAATAAAAAGCATTGGAACACTGTAGAATGTGACGGTTCGGTGCCAGACAACCTTATCAAAGAACTCATCGATCACAGCTATGATTTGGTGGTACAGGGACTGCCAAAAAAGCTTAAAGAAGAGTTGGACAAGTTGTCCTGATTCTCTGTCTTAAAAAGTTTTCTTTTCCAATGGGAACACTTTTATAATCCTCGTATATTGGGTCTTTAAAATATACTCTACAATACATTATTCATATGTTTTCACATTGCGTTCGTGGTTTCTTATTTACCACATTAGTCCTTTTATTGTTTGCATGCTCAGATAAGCAACCCTCACAAGAACCTATCGATGTCGATCCGGCCTTTACGGGTTATGTTTCAGCATTTACCTCGGGTATTATTTCTAATGAAAGCACCATCCAGGTGCGCATGCGAGAAGCCGTGCCAGGTGCTGTTACGGGTGAGAAAGCGGCCAAAGACTTGTTTGAGTTCAAACCTGGTATCGAAGGTGAAGCCCATTGGGTGTCTGACCGGATTGTTGAATTTACACCTGCAGAAACACTCCCTTCCGGTAAATTATTCGAGGTAGACTTTGCATTAGGCGATCTCATAGAAGTGCCTGATAAGTTGGAGGTGCTTACGTTCCAGTTTCAGACCATCGAGCAGCATATCACAGTTAATTTTAGCGGCCTTCAGGCTTATGATAAAAAGAACTTAGAGTGGCAAAAGCTAAAAGGCGAATTGATCACGGCCGATTTTGCCTTTGATGAAAACGTAGAAAAAACCCTTACCGCTACACAAAGTGGTAATAAAGTACGTTTGAAATGGGAGCACGCAGCCAACGGGCGCAACCACAGCTTTGTGATCGATAGTATCAGCAGAACCAAGAGTGCGAGCCAGGTGGTGCTGGAGTGGGACGGTGAGCCTATTGGCTCGGTGTCTAATGGCTCAGAGTCTATTGAAATTCCACCGCTTGGAGACTTTACGGTAATGAACATGCGCCTCACGCAACAGCCTGAGCAGTACATGACACTGTACTTTTCTGATCCCCTGGCAGATAACCAGGATCTGAAAGGTTTGATTTATCTGAAATCAGGTACTAACCTGCGGTTTGTAATCAACGACAATACCGTGAAAGTCTACCCGGCAGAACGGATGGCAGAGCAAACTGAGCTCATTGTAACCAAAGGGGTGCGCAACTCCATGGGCTACCAGATGAAAGCGGCTTTTACAAAAGTGGTGAAGTTTTCTAACCTCAAGCCTAAAGTATCATTGATTGGCGATGGGGTCATTCTACCAAGTACGGATGGGCTTATCTTTCCTTTTAAAGCCGTAAACCTCAACGCTGTGAATGTGCGTGTGATCAAAATATTTGAAGACAACATCGCACAGTTTTTACAGGTCAATCGCCTGGATGGACAGCGTGAAATGAAACGTGTAGGCCGCCTGATTTATAAGGACGAAGTACCGCTCAAGTCGATCGGCAATGTAGATTTTGGCACCTGGAACTCCTTCGCGCTGGATCTTTCTACCCTCATTCAGGTGGAACCGGGCGCTATCTACCGTGTGGTTATCGATTTTGACAAAAACCAGTCGTTGTTTCCTTGTAGCGATGATGATGCAATGGAAGAAAATGAAGTCGACTTTCTGCTCGAAGATCCTGAAATGCTCAGCTACGATGATGCAGACGACTATTACTATGACGATTATTATTACAACTACAACGATGGCTACCGTTGGGACGAGCGCGATAATCCTTGTCGACCGTCTTACTATTTACGCAACCAGCATCGGGTAGCACGCAATGTGCTGGCTTCTGACCTGGGTATCATTGTCAAAGGCGGAGACAGCAAGGAATTGCTGGTGGCAGTAAGCGATCTTAAAACCACGGCACCGAAGCAAGGTGTAAATGTGGAGGTCTTTAACTTGCAAAACCAGATGATTGCTTCGGGTGTGACGGAAAGCAATGGTATGGTAAAAATACCGGTAGATGCTAAGCCTTATTTACTCACGGCCAAGGAGGGCAACCAGCGAGGCTACTTACGCCTTGATGATGGCTCTGCACTTTCGCTAAGTATGTTTGATGTCAGCGGGAGCGAAGTAAAGAAAGGCCTCAAAGGCTTTATCTATGGAGAAAGAGGCGTTTGGCGACCAGGAGACTCTTTGTATGTCTCTTTTATGATGGAAGACAAACTCAACCTCATTCCTGATGATCACCCGATTGTATTTGAGTTGTTTACACCAGAAAATCAGCTTTTCTCACGTAATGTAAAGACCAAATCAGTCAAGGGACTGTATGATTTTAGAACAGCCACCAAACCCGAATCACCTACGGGCAACTGGCTGGCGAAAGTAAAGGTGGGTGGTGCTACTTTTACAAAAACACTAAAAATAGAAACGGTAAAACCCAACCGACTCAAGATCAACATCGATTTTGAAGAGGAGATCATCAAATCGGGGCAGCCTGCGCCCGGAGAAATTGAGGTGAAATGGCTGCATGGTGCCATTGCCAAAAACCTGAAGACGGACATTGAAGTGACGCTTACGGAAGGCAACGCACCTTTTGATAAATACAAAGACTATCATTTCAACGACCCCATCAAAAGCTTTGAGTCGGAATCGAAGTTTATATTTGATGGCAAACTGGACGAGCAAGGAAAAGCTGCCATCAGTGCTTCTTTTAATGTAGCTGACAATGCACCGGGCGTGCTGGATGCCAATTTCAAAGTACGTGCCTTTGAGCAGGGAGGTGATTTTAGTGTTGATCGCTTCAGTATGCCGTATTCGCCTTATAAGTCTTACGTAGGTGTAAAAATACCGAAAGGTAAGGGCTGGCGTGATGCGTTGTACAGCAACGAATCGAATTTACTGCCTATCGTGACGGTAGATGAAGAAGGCAAGCCGGTGAGTAGGCAAAAGCTGAAGATAGAAATTTACAACATCGGCTGGCGCTGGTGGTGGCAGCGCAGCGATCAGGAAGACCTGGCGCAATACATCAGAAGCAAGAGCAGCAATCTCCTGAAAACTGACTATGTAAACACCGGGGCCGATGGTAAGGCCATGTACGACTTTAACCTTAACATGGAGTCGTGGGGTAGAAAGATGATCCGCATTACAGATCCGGTTTCGGGACACAGCACAGGAAAGATTTTCTATACCTCGTACCGCGGTTGGTGGAGCTCAGGGCAGGAAGGCCCGGGTGGTGCTGAGATGCTCACTTTCAAGACCAACAAAGAAAAGTATGAGATTGGAGAGCAGGTGGAAGTGACACTGCCTGCCGGAGAAAAGGGCCGCGCGCTGGTGAGCCTTGAGTCTGGCTCAAAGGTGGTCGATGCGTTTTGGGTGGAATCTAAAAAAGAGGCTTCCTCCTTTACATTTGAGACAACGGCTGATATGGCGCCTAACGTATTTGTGCATATTTCTTACATCCAACCACATAATGTAACGGCCAATGACCTGCCTATTCGCATGTACGGGGTGCAGTCTATCGGGGTAGAAAACCCGGATACACATCTCAATCCAAAAATTAAGATGCCTGATGTGCTGGAGCCTGAGCAGCGCTTTACCGTAGAGGTAAGTGAGCAGGATGGCAAAGGCATGGCCTACACCGTAGCGGTGGTTGATGAAGGCTTACTCGATCTCACACGCTTTAAAACACCTGACCCGTGGAATTACTTTTTCTCGAGAGAGGCACTTGGCGTGAAAACCTGGGATATGTACCAATATGTAGTAGGAGCCATGGCTGGAGAAATGTCTGGTCTGCTCGCTCTAGGTGGTGATGAGGAGCTTTTAGGCGATGAGGGTGGCAAAAAAGCCAATCGCTTTAAACCCGTAGTTAAGTTTGCCGGTCCATTTTACCTGAAACCGGGTAAGAAAGCCAAACATACGTTCACTATGCCTAACTACGTGGGCTCGGTGCGCACCATGGTGGTAGCCGGTGGAGGCGAAGCGTACGGCAAGGTAGAGAAAGCTACACCTGTGAAAAAGCCATTGATGGTACTCACGACACTGCCCCGTGTGATCGGCCCGGGAGAAACCGTAAAGGTACCAGTGACCGTGTTTGCCATGGATAAGAAAATCAAAAACGTTCGAGCTGAGATTCAGGCCAACGATCTGTTTACCGTAAAAGGCAGTGATACACAAAACATTCGATTTACAGAAGAAGGAGACCAGGTAGTGTACTTTGAGCTGGAAGCTAAAGAAACCATTGGCGTGGGGATGGTCGAAGTTGTGGTGTCGGGCCATGGCGAGCGGGCCAGCCATGAAGTAGAAATGGACGTACGACTGGCCAACCCACCAGTCAAAAGATTTACAGATGCAGTCATTGAGCCGGGCCAAAGCTGGTCGACTGAGTATGCCCCTGTAGGCGTTGAGGGCACCAATAGTGCTACGCTGGAGGTATCTAGTCTGCCGCAACTGAACCTGGAAAGTCGATTAGATTACCTCATACGCTACCCACATGGATGTATCGAGCAGGTGACATCATCGGTATTCCCTCAGTTGCACCTCGATAAGGTGCTCGACCTGAGCAAGGATAGAAAAGTTGAAATTGAGAATAACATCAGAGCGGCTATTGAAAGGTTGAGAAACTTTCAAAACAGCGATGGCGGACTTTCGTATTGGCCGGGCCATTACAGCAACTACAGCGGTTGGGGTACCAACTATGCCGGTCATTTTATGTTGGAGGCCGAGGCCGAAGGCTACACGTTGCCGGCTGGCTTTAAGAAAAGCTGGATCCGTTTTCAGACGGCCCGGGCCAATGAGTGGGAAAATTCGCGTAACTCAGATTACCGCTATTGGAACCGCAGCAACCAGATCACACAAGCCTACAGATTGTATACATTGGCGCTCGCGGGTAGTCCTGCTCTGGGAGCGATGAACCGTATGCGCGAAGTGACTGACCTAACGACTGCCGCACGCTGGCGACTGGCCGCAGCCTATCAACTGGCTGGCCGGACCAAGGTGGCGGCTTCCCTTTTAGCAGGAGCTTCCACTGATGTGGATGACTATCGAGAGCTTTCTTATTCCTACGGTAGCTCCACGCGTGACCGTGCCATGATATTAGAAACCCTCGTTTTGATGGATGACAAGGCGAAAGCCAAAAAAGTGCTAGACCAATTAGTAGATGAAATTGGCTCCCGCAGGTGGTTCAGCACCCAGACGGTGGCGTACACGTTATTAGGTATTTCCAAGTTTGTCGGTAGCCGTGACGATAGCCAGCCGTTTAGCTATGCCTACACCATCAATGGCGAAAGATCAAAAACTACTGAGCCGGAAAAGCCAGTGGTACAACATACGTTGAACTTTGATGCCAATCAGGTGACTTTGAAAAACACAAGTGGCCAATCGATATTCGTGCGTTTGATCAATGAAGGCACACCGATGACGAGCGATCAGCTGGACGAGGCCAATGACCTTAAAATGACGGTAAGGTATGAGAACATGACAGGAAGAACCATTGATGTGGCAAAGCTGGAGCAAGGCACTGATTTTATTGCTGAGGTCACGATCACGCATCCGGGAGGCATCATGGGCAGCTATGATGAAATGGCGCTGACGCAGATCTTCCCATCGGGTTGGGAAATTAGAAACCTGCGCATGGACCTGACCACGAGCATCAGTACGGGAGATGTGCCTGAGTACCAGGACATCCGTGATGACCGTGTGTACACCTATTTTGACTTAAGAAGATCGAAGAGCAAAACCTTTAGGGTCGTCTTAAATGCCGCGTACCTGGGCAAGTTCTACCAGCCCGCAGTGCATGCCGGTGCGATGTATGACGATGAGATCAGTGCGTATAAGTCTGGCCAATGGGTGGAAGTAGTGCAGAGTGGGTTTTAGGAGTTGGAAGCTGGAAACTGGAGGTTAGAGGTTGGAAGATAGAGGTTAGATTTTTAGAAGTTGGAAGCTTGTGGATGGGCGATATTCGTTATCTGGTGATTAGTGAGGGTAATAAAGCGCTTACCGCAGAGCGCAGAGCGCAAAGGGCATGCTCAGGTTTACTAAGCCTTGCGGGATGAATAAGCCTTTAGACACAGGACTCTCTCCAAATTCGTCTGACCACTTCGAGTGGTCTGACGAATGAAAAGAGCGGCCAGTTCGAAAATCTCGCGACCCACTCAGCGTCACTGATAGAGGACTCTGAGTTTATCAAAACTCAAGCTTGCTATGCCTCAAGCGTCCCTTGTAGGTGACACTGAGAAAAAAAACTCAGGTTAAGGCTTATTTCATGGCCTATTTGGCTATCTCGTCATATTTTTCTATAAATTCCTGATGGTACTTTTTTGCATTTGTTAAAAGTTCTGTGTAGGGTTTAAAATACACATCATTATTATTTTTATATGCCTCAGCTTTTTTACGGGCAACAGTTGTATCAGCAAGTTTCTTACCAATAATGTAGCAATAAACATTAACCCCATATTCATTTCCTAGTCTTTCTTGAATAAAAGAAACGTATTCCAAAGCTTGATCAAGCTGCTTAGTACCAATCACTGTTTCTGGTCTTTTTAATTCAATTATAAAGTGGCTTTCTGCAAAATTCACGCAAAGAAAATCTATTCGCTTATTTTCGTCAATATCATCATCTTTAAAATTTTCTCGGAGAAGTTTTGAGTATGTTACCTCATCTTCAAAGTTCATTATTCTAGGATCTAGAATCCATGGAAATTTTTTAAGAAAATTATGTATTTCAGGAACTTCACGAGAATTATTTTCAATGTGTGATTCAAACTTTTTTATTGTCTCTATTCGAACCTGGGCGATTTTGTAAAATTCCTTTGCTTCAATGATTTGCCACTCTTTAAATAGATCAACTATTTTATCAGTGCTCTCAAGACTTGCTTCTTCAAGTTCTGATGCCAATTCCTTAAAAGCTTCAAATTGAAATGAATCCCTTGTGTATTTTATCAGCTCGCCCGCCTTTGAAACATCGATTCCATCAGCATTTAGAATTGAATCTGACATTTTTTTTGCTAATTTTGACTCATGCTTAGGTAAACTTGATAACCATTCTTCTAGGTCTACTCCAGTTAGTTTTTTGACCTCTTCTTCTTTTTGCTTTCGTTTATCCTCTTTCTGTTCATTGAAAAAAGCTCTGTATACTAGCTCTAAGTAATTTTTTAATTCCGATGTTTCTTCAAGCTCCCAATTGAGCGATTGACGATTAGTAGATATTACATCTCTCTCAAATTCTTCAATAAAATCTACATCAAGCCAACCTGTTATATACGAATACCCGTGACTAGTAGCCTTTACATCTAAAAAGTTATAGTTATTAACTAGCTTTCCTCTCGAAAAAAGAGCAATACCTCGCATGTCAGAGGGAACTGTATCTTTTGCAGAGATTAACGTTCCCTCTATCACATCTGCAAATTGATATTTAATTTTTGGTTCAAGGTTTTTTGGAAAATTCCACTGAAAAGAAATATCAATATTTTTATACCGTAGTTCATTTACAACGTTTATAGGATTTGCTTCAGAATTATGATAGATTTTTACTTCGAAATCAGATTCATTGAATATTTGAAAAGCCTTAGCTAAACTTATTGCTAGGTGTTCAGGAGAAAATTCTGATTTTCTCTTGATTCTGGATAAAACCATTTTAGTACCTTGCTTTTTGTTGACTTTTACCTCCTTTTCAACCAGTCTAGGAGCATATGGTTTATTAGGTATATTAGGATTTTCAGACTCATTGATTTTTCTAATATCATTCCAGTCTAGCTCAAATGTAGTTTGTTTGTAATTACGAATAGTTTCTATTCTAATGTGTTCTGCAATTCCAAAAAAAGCCAGTTTGCCTAATCCTTTTTTACCTATGACATATCGTTTGCCGCTTTCGCTCTTCTGAGAATCTTCAGTGACTCTGCGGTTACGGCCAATCAGAAGAAATTTGTCATTTATTTCACTAAAACTCATTCCATGTCCGTCATCCTCAACTCTAATCTCCTTATTTCCATCATCAAATAGATGAATCGCAACCATATTTGCATCAGCATCATATGCATTACTAATTAATTCAGCTATGACAGGAGGAAGAGTTGAATACATTTGAATTCCTAAATGTTCAATGGTTCTAGGATCAAACCTCATCAATAATTCCATGTTCTGATGTTCTTCCATTATGTGTTATTTATAATTGATAGACCTATTCGTTTGGCATATTCAGGCGGGACGGCATTTCCAATCATACGTGCTATTGACGCTTGACTTTTTCCTTTAAACTTGTAATCCTTTGGAAATGATTGAAGCACTGCACCTTCTCGAAGTGAAATACCTCGATCTTCTTCTGGATGAGCAAACCTACCATTAGAAACACTCAAAAACTTCGTTGTTATTGTCGGGGCAGGCTTATCCCACCACATTCTTCCAAAAGTATCTTTGAAAGAATTGTCCTTACCTTTAAAGCACTTTAATTGGAGGTGTTCAATATTGGCAAATCCCAATCTGTCCCCACCGTTTTTTTCTACATTTTGAAGCCGTTCAATTGTTAAGTCAGTTAGTTTTGCGGTAGTGTGCAAGAAGTCAGTTTTATCTAAATTTCCTGCCTTTACTTTGGGGAATCCATTTTTTTCTCCCAGTACGTCTTTAACCGTTAATTTTAATTTTTCCTTTTCAGGGAAAACTTTATTTTTTGATGTTCTATTTGCTACAAGAGTAAATCTTTTCCTGTTTTGCGGAACACAATAGTTATTTGTGTTATGAACATCAAAATGAACTTGATATTTATTATTCTCCAACCAAAGAATAAAGTCTTCTAGTCCACTTTCTTTTTTCTTTCGAAGTACACCGGGAACATTCTCAACGATTACGTATCCAGGCCTGAAGTATTCAACAAACCTTCTAAATTCTACTAATAAGTTCTTTGATTTTTGTGACTTGGTTTTATTGGTATTTATTATACTCCAAAATTGACAAGGACTACAACCAATTAAAATAAGATTTTTATCTCTTCTTCTTAATCCAAGTTTCTTTTGAAGGTCGTTTTCTTTTAGGTTGAACACATCTGCATTTATGAAAGAGGCACCATTTATATTTGCTTCATAGGTTTCTTTACAATTTTCATCATTGTCAACTCCTGCTAGGACATTTATGCCCGCCTTTTGCATACCATAGCTCATGCCTCCACCACCACAAAAAAAGTCTACTGCTTTGAGTGGCGTATTGTTTGATGTGTGAGTATTAAACTTTGTCATTAAGTTATAATGAGATTTATCCAAATCTTATTTAGTTTCTTTGTTTTAAGTTGAAAATAAAAATTTTTACACTTAGGCTCTTCAATTTTAATAAACATTTTGTTCCAAATGTACGAAATGAAATGTATTTATACACTTCTTAAAAAATGCACTCAATTTAGTTGTAAACTCTAATATATACAAATAAAACATCTTTTAATAATATTATTTTATAAATGGTTATCTGCCGAAATTCCTTAATTTTAATAACTTGATACCTGCGTTGGTGTGGTTTTATTGGTGCTTGCCAACGACTTTGTTTAAACGTTGTGCTATCGATCGAAGAAAAAGCTCTCGGCTGTGTGTCTTTGATCTGAGAGCTGATGTTGTGTTGAGTTGACACGCCCTGAAGGGCATTGCGTATTGAATTTGTTGGCACACGTTTTACTTTTCTTCTCCAAACTCTTCTTTTTCCATTTGAAGATACCTTTGGGCTCTCCTAAATTCTGCTTCTTGTGCTAGTTGATCCTGTCGTGATTGGCGATTTATATATTTATACAATTTAGTTTCTATCCCTTTAAAATTGTATTCGACAGGACTCTTATCAAATTCTAAGCTGAGAAGTGCAGTGTAATCTCGATAAAATGTGAAATGGATTGTACTGGAATCAGAATTTATTTCTCTTTTAATGGTGTATTCAGGGGAATCATCCTTCTTTTTAGTCAAAATTTTCTCCATAGAGTTTATTAGAAATTTATCTATATAGAGGTGGTTCCCTGCAATTCCTGATTTTGAACCTGATGACTCCATTATGTAAGCCTTTGAAAAAGCAGTATTCATTTGGAATACCTGTGGGTGATAAGCAAGTGTTTTATTATTTGAAACACTATATGTTGATTCTACATGTGTGTAGTTATAGCGATGACCAAATGTGATGATACCTCGGACCCCAGGAAATCCATTTCTTACATCTCTCACATTAAGGCTTTCATATTCGAGTACTAAGTCATCTAATACTTTGACAATTTGTTCCTTGATGTTCAGGATATTATCATCTATATCATAGTTTAAAATAATACCATCATTGAGACTAAAACTCGTTGTACCATGAGCAGATGAATACGTATTTATATAGCTTAAATCAAGACTTTTTATCCTTTTGAGTTGACTTTCGCACTGTTCATTATTTAAGTCCCAATTAGAGTCCATTAAAGGCTGCCCAAATCCTAATAAGTCATACCATGAGCAAAGGCATTCTATTATTTTAAAGTCTTCAGGTTCATCTTGCATTTTGTTTCTTTTTTAATGTGTGTCAACGTCTAGCTAAAATGGGTATGCGCCCCAATTGATAGAAGCGCAAAGGCTTGCAGCCTGTATTGTCACATCAAAGGCTCGGTTCGAATATTCATTTTAGTTTTTGTTAGCTGTCTCTATTTTATTTCATCATTGAACTTCGAATATCGCCATTCAAGATGTCTACAAAACCCGTCAATATCTGGAAAAATTGTGGAATTATTAACACCAAGAATATGAAGTTGCTTCCTTATAGCCGAAAATTCAGAATGAGGAATAATTAGTTTATGAAGTTTGTTTTTAAATTCTCTGTTAGTTTCAAAACGAATCATTTTCCCATTTGAATTGATTTTGTGTACAGTAAACAGTCCAGATTGTGATGAAATTCTTCTTGATACCACTGTCGATCTAAATATCTTGGTGATTTTATTTGATAATGGATCAACCTCATCTGTATTAGTTCGAAAATCATCAACTTCCCCTAATAAAACCCAAACAACACCATTTTCCAGATCTCCGTCTTCTGTCTTATTTGGAGGTCGTTCAACCGCAAACCACAGGGCAACCAAAGCACTATAACTCCAGTCTAATAGTCTAGTAGGTAATCCATGATGTTGTGCAAGGGCGAGCCAGTCCCAATTGTTTTCAGGTTTAAATTCGGTAAGCGGCAAAGCTCCACGTTTGAATTCAAGAAGCATTAATTCTTCCACCTTAGCCATGCTACCATTTAACTTTAATCGAGCAATCTTTGGAAGCAGAGGTCTATCCACCATTTGACCTCTGAATATTATATCAGCTTTGTTCCCTTTTTTCTTGTTTGCTAATCTGATTTCATCAATTATGTCAATGTATTCATTTATAGAATTAATGGTATGGCGTTTGCTTTGGCTCATAACTCTTAAATATCTTCATAGTATTTAACCAACCCTTTGCAGAATTCCTTTCCTGAGATATCACCAAACTTTCCTAGTTGTTTTTTGAGAATAATTGCTCTATCGCTCTGATGAATATCTTGTCTTAATCCAGGGTATATCCGGTGATAAAATGCGATTGCTTGAAACTCTCCAATGTGGTTTTCTAAAAGGTAATGATCAATCAAAGCAACTGTACGCATAATTACATATTGTTTCTTCTTTAGCTGAGAATCAGTTAATTTATCCATATTTAGGATGCTCTTAACTTCATGATTTCTTGATTCTTCTATATCCCTTCCGAATGCATGTCCAATCTTATTTCTAAGATTTCTTATTTTTTCAAGTTCACCAATTTCGGATTCTAATCCTGTTGGAACGGTTCCAAATGTTTTACTGAAAGCACTTTTCCTTGAATTCCAATCACCTTTAGTAAATGATTCAATTACATCTTCATGAAAAATATTTTTTGTACTTCCTTTTTTAAGAAGTTGGACACCATCAATAGATTTGGTAACTCCATACAGAACGCCTTGATCAGATTCAATGGCAAGTGAAACAACAGTAGCAATGTAAGTTTCGAAGTTTGAGCTTAAAGCCAAAAGAGCATTCAAGTTTGTCCAATTATTAAACTTATTGTAAGATTCAGACCATTCCTTCAAGTTCTTGAAAACCTCTTCACCTTTAGGGACATCAAATATCAAATGATCAGAAGCTAAATCCGTCCATTTTGCATTATTAGTTTTAAAGTTCGAATAGGTTTGTTTGATTGCCGCTCTATTAGCCCAGAGCATTTCATTCAGCTCATCGTTATATTTATGAAAGACTTGAAATGGCCAGGTCGATTTCATGGCCGTTTCCCACCTCTTAAATTGTCTGTTGCTTCTACCCATTCTTCGTAGTTGTGTGACAGCTAATAATTTGAAAGAGCACATAATGCACCATACTCATTAATAGCATACACTAATATATACAAATAAAACACCTTTTAATAATATTATTTTATAAGTGGTTATCTATCCATAAACCTTAATTTTGGTGGCTTGCAACTACCTAAAACCATAAAAAAGAAACACTACCTGGCGCTGCTGCTGGTGCCTGTGCTGGTGTGGTTTTATTTCTGTCTGCCGGAGCCGTTGTTTCAAACGCCTTATAGCACGGTGCTGCTCGATGAGGAGGACAGGCTGCTGGGAGCTATGGTGGCGCAGGATGAGCAGTGGCGCTTTCCCAAGGCCGATAGTGTACCTTTTAAGTTTGAGCAGAGCATCCTCCATTTTGAAGACAGGCATTTTTATTACCATCCCGGAGTCAACCCGGTGTCGATGGTGAAGGCGCTGGTGCAAAATGTGCAGGCGGGTAAGGTGGTCAGAGGCGGGAGCACACTGTCTATGCAAGTCATTAGGCTGGCACGGCAGGGCCAACCGAGAACGTACCTGGAGAAGTTGTACGAATGTATTTTGGCCGTAAGGCTGGAGCTGCGCTACTCCAAAGCCGAGATTTTGCAGCTCTATGCTGCCCAGGCACCTTTTGGTGGCAATGTGGTAGGGCTGGAGGCCGCCTCATGGCGCTATTTTAACCGCCCACCACACAAACTCTCCTGGGGAGAGGCTACCACGCTGGCCGTGTTGCCCAATGCACCGGCACTTATTTTTCCGGGTAGAAACCACACATTGCTCAAAGCCAAACGAGATCGGCTGCTCGATAAGCTGCAGGCTTATGAGGTTATCGACTCAACGACTGCCACACCACTGGCCAAAGCAGAGCCCTTACCGGGCCGTCCCTATGAGCTGCCCCAAACGGCCCCACATGCGCTGGCTTATTTTCATGCCCAACAACCGGGTGGCATCCGAGCCAAGACCACACTCAGTGAGTCGTTACAGCAACAAACTACGGCCGTGGTGCAAAGTCATTACAACAGGCTCAGACAAAACGAAATCTACAATGCCGCTGCGTTGGTCGTAGATACCAAAAGTGGCGCAATAAAGGCGTACGTGGGTAACACACAAGATCCAAAGTTTCGCAACGAAAACTCGGTAGACATTATACAGGCAGTCCGCAGTTCGGGAAGTACGCTCAAGCCTTTTTTATATGCCAATATGCAGGAAAAGGGACAGTTGCTGCCGAAGACTCTGCTGCCAGACATCCCGACTTACATTTCTGGCTATGCACCTAAAAACTTCGATGAGTCTTTCGATGGGGCCGTTGCCGCTGATGAGGCGTTGGCCCGGTCGCTCAATGTGCCTGCCGTGCGCATGCTGCAAGATTATGGCGTAGAGATTTTCCATCACGATTTGCAGTCCATGGGCTTTGGGTCCATTAATAGAAGTGCAGGCAACTATGGGCTGTCGCTCATCTTGGGTGGGGCAGAGGTGAGGCTGTGGGACCTGGTGAGCAACTACCGAAAGCTGGCTTTGCGTGTGTTGCAGCATCACGCACCTGAATTACCACTTACAGACATCCATTTAGCGCAGCAGTCAGGGGAGCCGAACAAGTCGCTACCCACCACGGCTGGAGCCAGTTGGCTGACACTGGAAGCCCTCAAAAACATGGATCGTCCCATTGAGGGCAGCGACTGGCGCCAGTTTAATGCTTCCAAAACCATCGCCTGGAAGACAGGCACCAGCTTTGGCCATAAGGATGCCTGGGCCATAGGCGTTACGCCCGATTATGTGGTGGGCGTGTGGGTAGGCAATGCCGATGGCGAGGGCAGGCCCGGTCTCACAGGTGCCAGCACCGCAGCGCCTGTCTTGTTTGATATTTACAGAAAACTGGAAGGCAACCAATGGTTTGACAAGCCGGAGTCAGATTTGCAGTCGATGCAGGTATGTGTAAGCTCAGGCTACAAAGCTTCCACCATTTGTCCGGAAACGGTAAATGCAGAAGTGGCCTTTAAGGCAGATCAAACCCGCACCTGTCCGTACCACGAGTGGGTGTACTTAGATGCTGGCGCCAACTTTCGTGTAAACGCAGACTGCTATGCCGTTACTGATATGGTGAAAAAGCCATGGTTTGTGTTGCCGCCCGTGATGGAGTGGTATTATACGTCTACCGACCCTTATTATAAAAAGCTCCCTGCTTATATGCCGGGCTGTATTCCGGAAACCACCATCAACTTCGATTTGGTGTATCCGCAGCCCAATGCGCAGGTATTTGTGCCACGCGGTTTTTCGGGAGAAAAAGAATTTTTGGTATTTGAAGCAACCCATCGGTTGGCTTCTGGCACGTTGCACTGGCATCTCGATGATAAATATTTGCAAACCACCACAGGCACGCACCAAATCGAGGTACAGCCCGATGTGGGTATACATCGTTTAACCGTAGTTTCCAGCACAGGAGAGACGATCTCACGTAAGTTTGAGGTAATAAACCGGTAAAGTGTCAACCATTTTACAAGTTTTTGCTTTAAGTTATTAATTATTGAAGTTACCTTTGCATCTTGGCAAGATGTATGCGAATACCGTCATTTTTTCGTTTCTTTAACCAACGGACGCTGATTCGGATCACTATTTCATGAAGAACGCACATTATTTAGTAGTTGGCTTACTATTATTCCTCGCGATGCAGGCATGCACGGAGCGGATGATATGTCCTGCCTATCAAAGTGCTTTCATACATGATAAAGACGCCTTAGATCGTCATTTCAGCTACTTTAAGGAAGATTCCACCCCTAAAATACTTTCTGCCAGCAAAGACCGCTTCAACATCATTGAGCCGGTTGCCTACCGAAAGAAATTAAGAAGTCTCCAAACTATTGCCATGGTAGATGTGTATCCACAAGAGGATGACTCGCTGGCGTTTGATGATGAAATAGAACTGGCAGAAAGAGATTATGGCTATGACTCAACAGCTGTGATTAGTGAGGATACGGTAGCCACTGCGGCTGATAGCATCTATATGATCTCGCTAAAGAAAGAAAACTTCAATGTAGACCAGGAGCTGTATTTATGGTATTTGAAAGATTTCCTGGTATATCCTGATGTGCGATTGCAAATGGAGGAAAATGCTGAAGTTGCGGCAGCAGAAGAAAAGAAGAAAAAAGGCATTTCAGGTTTCTTCAAGAGGTTGTTTGGCGGTAAGAAAAACAAGTCAGACACCACAGGTGTAGAAACATCGGCTACGGAGCTAAATGGTGAAGAGGAACCTAAGAAAAGGGGCATATTCGGCTTCCTGAAAAAAGGGAAAAAAGACCAGCAGGAAGAAGAAGACACTGAAAATAACGAAGAAGCTACCGAAGAGGAAACTGAGGAAGAAGATGACTTCTAATTCTAAATTCTAAATTTGCCAGAAACCAGAAACCAGCTACCAGTATCTTCGCACACCCTTAAATCCCTTAAGGGAACCCGCGCTCTGCTCTTTGCTCTAAAAATATTTCCTTATCAGCTTTAACCATTCCTTGCGTCCTGCAAATCACCAGCTACCAGAAACCAGTACCTTCGCTCACCCTAAAATCCCTGAAGGGAGCCCGCCCTCTTTGCACTCCGCTCTAACCCCTTAGTTCTCTCCGCTAATTGAATGTGGGTTGCTATTGCTTTATTTTTCATTTTTTGTCTTAACACAAAAAACGAAACAAAAAAAGTCAAGGCTCTGATGAAATCAGCTAAAATTTACTCTAAAGCTCTAAAATTCAAAAAACTCGTCCTGCTAGCGGAACTCAAACATTTGAATTTTTACGTGCTTTCTCATAAATTTCTTTACGCCATTTCATCAAGGCCGAGAACCTTAAAAACCTAATTCAGATATATGTTTTAAAGAGGCCAGCAACTAGCAACCAGCAACCAGTTACCAGTACTCCATCGCACACCCTATAACCCCTAAAGGGAACCCGCCCTAAGTAAGCGCTCTGCTCTTCGCAACTCAATTTAAGCAATTCTGCGTCCTGCAAATCACCAGAAACCAGCTACCAGAAACCAGTTACCAGCAGCCAGTACCCATCGCACACCCTAAAATCCCTAAAGGGAACCTGCCCTAAGTAAGCGCTCTGCTCTTTCGCAGTCAACTTAATCAATTCTGCGTCCTGCAAATCACCAGAAACCAGAAACCAGCTACCAGAAACCAGTTACCAGCAGCCAGTACCCATCGCACACCCTTAAATCCCTAAAGGGAACCCGCGCTCTGCTCTCCGCACCCTGCTCTAAGCTCTTTTCTCTCCGCTCAAAAACATTTCCTCATCAATTTCTTATCAACTTCATTTTCATTGAAGCCTAATTCAAGTGCTTTTCTTAAGTCAGCGCATGCTTTCTTCTTTTTCTTAAGGTCCAGCAGTGTAAGTGCTCGGATGTAGTAGCCAAGGCCATACTTACTCAATACATCCAGTCCTTTATTGAGGTCGGCCAGTGCCAGTTCGGATTGACCGTTGAGGTAGTAGCTGTAGCCTCTGTTGATGAGCGTATAAGGCTCTTCGTTTGAAGCCAGCGCCACGGTAAAATCTTCAATGGCTTTCTCAAATTGCTCTAAATAGAAATGCGTTAATCCCCGGTTGCGTAAAGCTTCGTTGTTGGCTGGGTCCAGGGCAATCACTTTATTCCAATCTCTCAAAGCACTTTTAAATTCGGCCTGATGGGTATAAAGCAAGGCACGTCTGAAGTAAGGCTCTACCTTGTTTGAATCCAGTTTAATGAATTGGGTGAGGTTTAAAATTGCTGGGTAAGTCTGGGCTTGTGACGTGTAGATCTGCGCCAAATACAGGTAGGGGTAGGGCAGTTTAGCCTTTTTTGTAGTGGTTTTCTCATAATAATAAATTGCGCTATCGTACAGTTTGGCTGCATTGTATGCATTGGCCAAATTGTAATAAGGCTTATAATTCGTGCTATCCATGGCAATGGCTTTGTGCATGGATTCAACGCCTTTTTCAAACTGATTGTTGTTGAACTGCAACAGTCCAAGATCGATGTAGTAAGCACTGCTTTTATTAAGACTTATTGCTTTTTGATAGGCGACAATGGCTTCGTCTGCTTGTTGCTGTCTTATCCGATTTAAACCTAATAAGTGATATAAATTAGACAGATCCCTTTTGTAGCGACTGTTTAAGTCGAGCAACATCTCCTTGCGCTGCGCAGTAGGGCTGTTTTGTAGTTCACTTTCATTTTTATCGAGTCGGGTTTCGATGATATCCATCGCAAGAAAGATGTATTGTGCCGATTGGCTGTAGGCTTTTTGCGCATAAGTAATCTCGGCCAACCGCGAAATGGCCGCATAACTCTGCGGATAAGTTTTCAATACTTCCTGAAATTGAGCTATCGACTGTGTGGTATCGCCATTGGCCAATGTTCTTTCAGCTTTCACCAGCATATCGAGCGATTGTCTTTGCTGCGCTGCTAAGCATAACGGGAGCATTACCAATAAAATAACAATGAACCTCACCATCTAATCAAACAATGAGTAGTTGCCAAACTGATCAGCCGGAGCGAATGGAGCAATAAGCGATGGATCATCATTGCTCACGTCACCAAATCTTGGAGACACGGTATAAGAGCCCATTTTATCACTGGGATAAGGCTTTAATAGCTCAAGCAATGCATTTTCATCTGCTGTTTGGCTTAACCAAACTTCTTCCTGGGCTTTTTCAAATATTACGGGCATTCGATCGCTTATTTCGCCTACCATATCGTTGGGCTGTGTGGTGATGATTTTAAAAGTATGCAGTTCGTTGCCCTCGGCATCTTCAAACTCCTCCCAGATAGCCGGAAAGGATTTAATCGCATTTTCTCCAAAAATAAAGCGATGCGGAATTTTACCTTTTTTAGAGACTTTCTTCCAGTCATAAAAACCATCGGCAGGCACAATACAGCGTGATGAGCTAAGCAACCTTTTGGTTGATGCCTTTTCATAAATCGTTTCAGCTTCAGCGTATAAAAGCTTGGTAGAAACCGCTCTGTTTTTTGTGAAATCTGGAATTTGTCCCCAGTAGAAAAATGAGAGCCCTTTGCTTTGTTGGGTGATTATGGGCAGTATCTGTGTAGGCGCAGCATTGTATCTCGGCTTATAAGATTCGGAGACATCCACCGAAAATCTTTCGCTCATCTTTTCAATATTGGCAGTAATTGTGTACCGATCTCCCATAGTTACTAATCTACAAAATAAAGCTTATTCTCCAGCTTGAATAAAGCGCAGCGCGCGAGATTCAGACCAATAGGTGTTGTTTTTTCCAAATTGCGTAAAGCCTACATGCCCACCATGCGATGGCATTTCAAATTTTACCAATGCATGGTTTTCAAGCTGCTGCACAGGGTAGCACTCTTTAGATAAGAATGGATCATTAGCTGCATTTACAATGAGCGTTGGCGTTTCAATGCTGTCCAGAAAGTTTATTGAGCTGCAGGACTCGTAGTAATGTATGGCGCTGTCAAAACCATGAAGAGGAGCCGTATAGGCATCATCAAAATCCATCAACGTGTTGATGGAGGCCATACCATTGAGTTTAATTTGATCAGGCAATTGTTTGGCCTTAGCCTTTATTTTAGCCTTAAGATTTCTAAGAAAACGCCTGGAGTACAAGAAGTTTGACTGTTCTGAAATTTTAATGCAGCTCGTGTGCAGGTTGAGTGGTACAGAAATAGCCACTGCTTTGTTGATCAAAGGGCGTTTTTTTTCTCCTACAAACTTCAATGTGAGGTTACCACCCAGACTAAAACCTACAAGATTGATTTCCTTGTAAGATTGTGCCGAAGCATGTTGTACCACCGTTTCGAGGTCTTCAGTGGCACCGCTGTGGTAAAACCGTGGTAGCCTATTCATTTCCTCGCTACAACCCCTGAAATTCCATGCCAGTACATCAAATCCATTATGGCTAAGTGCCCGGGCCATACCTTTCATATAAGGACGGTCCGCGCTACCCTCCAGCCCGTGGGAGACAATCACCAGCTTTTTGCTGCCATTTTTCACCCAATCCAAATCCAGAAAATCCCCGTCAGGTGTATCTATTCTTTCGCGTTGGTACGATATGTCTTTGACCTTTCTGAAAAGGGCAGGAAATATGGTTTCGAGATGAGGAGAAAAAAGTAGCTTGGGGTGATTGTAGGTCATTGAAAAAGGGCTGCTATAAAATTAATTGTCAGTAAATCTAAGGAGTACAGATAGGTAATGTAAGCTTACCGTAAAAAATAATTATATCTTACCTGTATTATCCTACCGTTCATCTTTTTAACAATTTATTTATCATGATCGGGCAACGGTTGGTTTATTATTGCGTCTTGTTAAAGAACGTCAACTAAATACTTGAAAAACAATATTTACCAACACTAATGAAACGAATTTTATTATTGGGAGTATTCATACCAATATTCCTTGTTTTTAGTGAACCACTAAAAGCACAAGACAAACAAACCATCAATGGATATATTAAAGATGCTGAAAATGGCGAAGAGCTTATTGGCGTCACAGTATATGTTAAGGAATTATCCAGCGGTACCGTTACCAATGTGTATGGCTTTTATGCATTAAGCCTACCTAAAGGTACCTATAACATTTCCTTTAGTTCGATAGGTTACCAAACCCTTACGCAACAAGTTAATTTAACTAAAGATGTTGAATTGAATATTGAACTTACTCCTGCCGTAACGGAGATGGAGGAGGTGATTATCACTGGAGAGGCCGAAGATGCCAATGTATCTGACATTAAAATGAGTCAGAATGAGCTGAACATCCAACAGGTGAAAAAGCTACCTGCACTATTTGGCGAACCTGATATTATAAAAACCATCCAGATGCTGCCGGGGGTTATTTCGGCAGGTGAAGGCACTTCCAGTTTCTTTGTAAGAGGAGGAAGCGCTGATCAAAACCTTATCCTGATCGATGAAGCGCCCGTCTATGACCCTTCGCATCTCTTTGGTTTGTTTTCTGTCTTCAACTCTGACGTGATCAAGGAGAGTAAACTCTATAAAGGAGGTATTCCACCTAACTTCGGTGGTCGTTTGTCCTCTATTCTCGATGTACGTACCAAAGACGGCAACAATAAAAAGCTCAGCGGATCGGCTGGGGTGGGTTTATTGGCGAGCAAACTCATGGTCGAAGGTCCGATCAGAAAGGATAAAAGCTCATTTATCGTGTCGGGTCGAAGGTCTTATGTAGACTTATTTCTTAAAGCTGCAGGAGAGAAAAATTCGGTTCACTTTTATGATGTAAATGCGAAAGCCAGCTGGAAGCACAATAACAACAACCGATTCTTTGCTGCGGTCTATTTAGGCAGAGATGTCTTTGAGTTTGAAGATGTATTTGGTTTTGATTGGGGCAATGCCACGGCCACTTTTAGATGGAATCACCTGTTCAACGACCGCCTGTTTTCTAACACCTCTGTAATCGCCAGTAATTTCGATTATGAAATGAAGCTGGAAGACAATGTACAGGGTTTTAGCTGGGTGAGCAATTTGCAGGAGTTTAGCATCAAGGAAGATTTGAACTACTTCGTGAGTCCATCGAGTGTCGTTGACTTCGGGTACCATGTAACTTACCGCAGGTTTGCACCCGGTAAATTGTCACCAACCTCAGACAATTCTATTTTCGAAGAGCTCAAGATACAAAATCAGTATGCCTTAGACCATGCGTTTTATGCTAACCATGAGTATAAAGTTTCTGAGCGACTTTCATTAAGCTATGGTGCTCGCTTGTCGATTTTTCAAAGCATAGGCGAACAGGACGTTTATTTATATACCGACCCACAGGATAATGTAGATGTCGAGCGCACTGATACCTTGTCATTTGATTCGTTTGAAAACATTAAGACGTATGTAAATGTAGAGCCAAGGCTTTCATTGAGATACATGCTCGATGCTTCATCTTCGGTAAAAGCTTCTTATAACCGTATGGTGCAAAATACGCACCTTATTTCTACGGGAACGGTTCCTATTCCTTTCAACACCTGGAACCCAAGTGATTATTATCTCGAACCACAAATAGCAGATCAATGGGCATTAGGCTATTTCAAAAACGTAAAAGACAATACCTATGAAGTGTCAGTAGAGGCTTACTACAAAGACATAGACAACGTCACAGACTTTGCGGACAACGCCCAGGTATTTTTTAACAAAGATTTGTCAACCGAATACCGACAGGGTGATTCCTGGTCGTACGGGTTGGAACTAATGGCCCAGAAAAAAGCAGGTGATTTTTCTGGATTTGTAAGCTATACCTGGTCAAAAACCCAACGAAAAATACCAGAAGTAAACCAGGACAGAGCCTTTTTTGCCAACTATGACAGGCGTAATGCTTTCAATATGGTAGCTACTTATGAGTTGAACGACCGCTGGACTTTTGGTGCCAACTTTACCTATACCACCGGGAGGCCTATAACGATTCCATCGGCCAGGTATAGTTATGAAGGCTATCAGGTAGACCTGATTACAGAAAGAAATGGCTACAGATTGCCGGACTACCACCGTATGGATGTGTCGGCTACCTTAACACCCCGTAAAAATGCGAATCGTAAATTAAAAAGCAGTTGGATATTCTCCATCTATAACGTTTATAATCGAAGTAATGCATTTTCTATTTATACACGTGTGAAGCAAGATGAAGATGGTAATGTAATTGGCAACGGCACAGAAAAAGAGGCCCGCATGATTTACCTTTTCCCAATACTTCCTTCTGTTACCTATTCAATAAAATTTTAGACAATGAAAAATATAAAAATATACTTCCTTTTATTGCTCACAACGCTGGTGGCGTGTGAAGAAACGATTGATTTGGATCCTGACCAGGTGGAGTCGGTGGTTGTCATTGAGGGATTAATTACTGATATACAAACGTACCATCATGTAAGAGTCACTGAAACTATTGATTTTTACTCAGAGGGAAAACCAACTCCTATTACTACAGCGTCTGTAACGATTACAGACGACAGTGGCAATACCTATCCGTTTGAGCATAACCAAAGCGGGCGTGAGGACTTTGATGGCTATTATTATCCTTCAAATGCATTTGCAGGAGTTATCGGTAGAAGTTATACGATGGAAGTGGTGTATAATGGCGAAACTTATACGGCTACTGATCAGTTGTATGCCGTTACGGCCATTGATTCGTTGGAAGTAATCATTAATGAAGACGAATTTGAAGATCCTGATGATCCTAACTATTTTTATGAAGTGCTCTTTTATGCGAAAGAGCCACAAGAAACGGAGGATTACTATTTGTTTAAGTTCTATAGAAACGACTCGTTGATTCTAGACGATGCAACAGATATTTACTTTTCAGATGATGAGGTATTGGCTGAACAAATTAATGGTATTCCAACGGCAGGCTTCTATACCAAAGGAGATACCGCAGTGGTAGAAATGTACAGCATCAGTAAACAAGCATTTATTTACTACAATGACTTGATTAATTTACTGAAAAGTGATGGTGGTATGTTTGGCTCACCTCCGGTAAATCCAAGAACCAATATCTCTAATGGAGCGATGGGATATTTTCAAACAAGTGCTGTAGTGAGTGAAACCGCCTATATTGAATAAATTTTTTGAATTTTAACTGAACAATTAGATCACTTGTGCGTCTTGCTTTTGTGTAAGACAATTTTGGCTATGAATGATAAAATTTTATTGAGTCTTGTACTCTTGTCATTTCTCAATATTGCGGCTTTCTGTCAGGAAAAATATACGCTCAATGGCTATATGAAAGATGCCAACAACGGTGAAGCACTAATAGGCGCAACACTGCTTGTGCGTGAGCTAAATTCCGGAACGGCAACCAACATTTATGGATTTTATTCCATCACATTACCTGAGGGAGAGTATACTGTAGAATACCGATATATTGGCTATGAAACACAGGTAAAAACAATTAGTCTTAACAGCAATCAAAAGCTTGATGTAGAGTTAAATGCTGAAAGTCAACAATTGGAAGAGGTGGTGATCAATGCTGAAGCTGAAGATGCCAATATTTCTGATATACAGATGAGTGCTGAGAAGCTCGATATGAAAACGATCGAGAAAATTCCGGCCTTTTTAGGAGAAGTGGATGTCATCAAGAGCATTCAGCTTTTACCAGGCGTAAGTTCTGTAGGAGAGGGCTCATCAGGTTTCAATGTAAGAGGAGGAGGTGTGGGCCAAAACCTTGTGTTATTGGATGATGCCCCCGTGTATAATTCATCTCATTTATTTGGGTTCTTTTCGGTGTTCAATCCGGATGCAGTAAAGGATGTTAACCTGATAAAAGGTGCGATACCTGCCAATTATGGTGGTCGTATTTCTTCGATACTCGATGTGAGGATGAAGGAAGGGAATATGAAAAAGAAAGAAATTTCTGGTGGGATAGGTACTGTATTTACCAGATTGGCGGTGCAGGGACCGATAAAAAAAGACAAAGCTTCGTTTATTGTCGCTGGGCGGAGGTCATATATCGACATTTTGGCCAAACCTTTTATAGAAAATGATGCCACGTTGTATTTCTACGACCTTACCACCAAGGTGAATTATAAGCTCAATGAGAACAACCGCTTTTTTCTATCTGGCTACTTTGGCAGGGATGTATTCAAATTTGATGAACAACAAGGCTTTGATTGGGGAAATGTGACCGGTACACTCAGGTGGAATCATTTGTTCAACGATCGCCTGTTTTCAAATTTTGCTTTTATCGTAAGTAGTTTTGATTATGGCTTTAGCTTTGGTGAAAATGACCGTGATAAGTTTGATTGGTCATCACGGATACTTACTTACACGTTCAAACCCTACTTTAACTACTTCTTAAATACGAATAACGAATTGCTTATTGGTGGGGAGGCCACCTACTACGATTTTAAGCCTGCCGAGGCGATTGGTGTGTCTGATGGTGTAACGCAAGATATCAGTCTTAATGAAAAATTTGGGTTGGAAAGTGCTGTATACATTGACAATACACAAAAATTAAATGACCGACTGACGGTCAGGTATGGCTTACGTTTTTCTGCCTTTCAACATTTTGGCCCGGGTAATAAATATGAGTTTGAGTTAGTTGAGCCCGGCCGTAGAAAAGAGCTGGTGAGTGCTGAGGCGGTAGGTAGTGGTGAAGAGATCGCTTCGTATACTAACCTTGAGCCTCGGGCCTCCATGAGGTATCAATTCAAAAGAAGCTCGATTAAAGCGAGTTACACACGTACTACGCAATATATTCACCTGGTTTCTAATACAGCTGCTTCCACACCTATCGACCTTTGGACACCTTCAACCAACAACATAAAGCCTCAGATTGGTGATCAATATACCTTAGGCTATTTTAAAAATTTCGGTAAAGGCAATGACTATGAAGCGAGTGTAGAAGGCTATTACCGAGACACAAAAAATCAGGTCGATTATGTAAAAGGAGCAGATATTTTTATCAATGAGTATTTAGAAGGTGATTTGCTCAATGGCATAGGTCGTGCCTATGGGTTGGAGTTTAGCCTGAAGAAAAACATAGGCAAAATCAACGGTTGGGTGAGTTATACCATAGGCAAGTCTGAGTTAAAAACGGAGGGCATCAACAAGAGCGATTGGTATAGCGCCAGGTTCGACCAGACACATAATTTGAAGGTTTTCGGAGAGATGAAGCTGAGTCCACGAACTACTTTCTCGGCTAATTTTACTTACCTCACCGGAGCGCCCATTACGGCTCCAACTTCGAGGTTTGAAGTACAGGGCATGGTAATACCTTATAATTATTACGATAGTAGAAATAACTTTAGAATACCAGCTTCACACCGACTGGATTTAGCCTTAAAATGGGACCCGACAAAACCTTCAAAACGGGACAAGAAAAAGAATGATGACTATATAGTATTCTCAATTTATAATGTTTACGGCAATAAAAACCCGTTTTCATTATTCTTTGCTCAACAAGATGGAAGAGCCACGGCTGGTGATGCCATAGATACTTTTGCGTATCAGTTTGCAATTATTGGAGCCCCAGTACCGGCCATTTCTTACAACTTTAAATTCTAATGAAGATGCGACATTTGATATTTTTAGTAGTTGCAGTTCTGGTTTTACAAGCCTGTGAAGACCAGGTAGATGTGCAGTTAGAAGATGCACCTGAAGCATTGGTGGTAGATGCCTGGGTAAATAATAAAGATGAGGTACAGGTAATTAATATTACTAAAACACAACCTTATTTTGAGAGTAGCTCACCTTCCGGGGTGAGCGGTGCAAGTGTGACCATTACCGATGAAAATGGAGTTGATTATGATTTTAATGAAACATCACCCGGGGTATACGAGTGGGATCCAGCGGGCAATCCATTTCCTGCTGATTTACTCGGTTATACCTTGACGATAAATGCTGAAGGTCAAAATTATGTGGCTACATCAAGCATGAACCGCGTTCCAGCTGTCGACTCTATTGTCTATACTTTTTACGAAGAGAGAAATCCTTTTCAACCTGAGGGCTATTATGGTGAGTTTGTGGCACAAGACCCTGTGGGAGCGGGAGACAGCTATTGGATAAAATCATATAAAAATGGTCAGTACCTTAACAGGCCGTTCGAACTCAATATTGCTTATGATGCAGGATTCAACGCAGGAGGGAATATTGATGGTGTGGTATTTATTCAGCCCATTCAGGATGCTGTGAATCCATTAAATGATGAATTAGATGCTGTAGTGCCATACGAGCCTGGTGATTCTTTATATGTGGAAATTCATTCAATAAGCAATGAGGCCTTTTTCTTTTTGCAGGAAGTGCAAATACAAACCCAACGGGACGGAGGCTTTGATGAAATCTTTGCGGAACCATTGGAGAATGTTGCCACAAACATTGTTAATGTAAGCGATACTCCAACTACAGAAGTTGTTGGATTTTTTAGTATTTCGGCAGTTTCATCAGCGGGAAAAAAACTGGAAGAATAATCAAACCTTATTGATCGATTCCATCAATTGATGCAACTGGCCACGGCCGATGGGCAGACGCTCATCGTTTACATATATAGACTCAGAATTAATGGCGGTTACATGCGATAGGTTGATGATGTATGACTTGTGCGAACGGTAGAACAGCTTCTCTGGAATTTTACTTTCAATATCCTTTAAGGTAGAACGCAGTACGAAACTTTTGCCATTGGCTATGATGGTAGAGTAGTTGCCCTCAGCTTTTATGTATTGGATGTCAGCCATGGGGATTTTGATAGATAAATTCTTTTCTCTGACGAATAAGCAGTCATTAAGCACAAAATCCTTCAATGCTTCACTTTGTTCTTTAGCAAAGTTGCTCAAGGCTACTTCGATGGCTACCAACACATCGTTGTCTTCAAATGGTTTTACGAGATAGCCATAAGGATTCACTTCCACAGCACGCTTGATGGTCGAAGGGTCTGAGTGTGAAGAGATAAATACAAATGGGATTCGGTAGTCTCCTCGTATTTTATGAGCCAGGTCGATGCCGTCTTTTTCGCCTTTAATTTTTATATCAAGTAATACAATGTCGGGGTGGTGTTTATCAAGCGCGTAACTAGCTGCCTGAAAACTCTTGCATATTTCACATACTTCAAAATCGTTGGAAGTCAATATATCGGAGATGTCTTCGGCAATAATGAATTCATCTTCCACCAATAGTACCTTTATCTTGTCCATAGTCATTGCTAATTGGTACCAGCCAGGCTTTTTGTTTTAAAAGTGAGCGTAAAGTGAGCGCCATTTTCATTCTTCACATCGAGTATGCCGTCAAGTTGCTCCGTGAGTGAATTTACTAATCTCAGCCCCATATTTTTTACTTTCATATAGTTTTCCGGCAGTCCGGCACCGCTATCAGCTACCTTTAAAGTAAATGTTTCCTGATCCTGGCTTAAGCTGATATTGAGCTCACCGTCTTTAGTATGATTGAAAGCATATTTCAGCGAGTTGGAAACCAGTTCGTTTAAAATCAGGCCCAACGGAATGGCGGTATCAATGTCTAATTTCAAATCGCTGGTTTCGATAGATTTTTTGATTTCAGCGGCCGGTTTGTAAGTGCTAAATAGGTAGGAGCTCAGTTCTTCAATATACTCTTTCATATTGATAACCGACATTTGGTCATTGCTATAAAGCTTTTCATGAATGAGAGACATGGATTTAATCCTGCTACGACCTTCAGCTACGGCCTTTTTGGCAATGGGGTCGTCAAGCTTTCGTGATTGAATATTGAGAATACTGGATATAATCTGAAGGTTGTTTTTTACCCGATGGTGTATTTCTTTGAGCAACACTTCTTTCTCATGATCACGAGCGGCTATTTGTTGATTTTTAAGTGCAAGTAACTTATTAGACTTCCTGAGTTTAATAAAGCCTGTGATAAAAATGATGACCAGTAATCCTGTCGCAATCACGCCCAGGGTAAGTTGATTATTCTTTGATTTTGATAATGCCAAACTAGCTTCCTGAGCCTCCAGGTTGGCTTTCTGGAGTGCAATGGTCTTCTCATTTTGCTCTGCCTCATAGAGTGAGAGCATAGCTTCTTGTTGCTCCACCTTCTTTGCGTTGTAAATACTATCTCGAACGGTAGTTTGAAACTCCTTATACGGCCAGGCGGCCTTATACTGACCGAGTTGTGCATAAGCCTGTGCGATTACATCAGCCGCTTTGGATTGTCTTTCACGGCTTTTGATCGAATCGGCCAGCTGATAGGCTTTTAAAGCATTTTGCAGTGCCAAATCATAGCGATGCATATCAAAATATATGTCAGAAATCAGGTCCATTGACATTAAAATGGACTCCTGACTTCGGCCAATGTCAAGCTTTTGCGCAAGTACATCCTGGCTTAAGTTTAATGCCTTATCATAGGCTTTGATTCTTCGATATAAATCCGCCTTGTTGTGAAGTATCGAAAGGCTATTTCTACCCAGGCTATCGTTGCACGCTATGGCTAGATCAAACTGTTCGACCGCTTTGTCATAGTTTTGTTCATTCACATAAACAAGCCCGTACATGTTGTGCATGCTGGCCAGGTTGCTGAGTTTTAACTCCGACTTCATCTCATCTAACTGGGCCAAATATTTTTTAGTCATGGGCTCATTTTGCTGATCAAGATATACCCAAGAAATATTAATCAGATTAAGCGCAATTCTGCGTGTGTCGTTTTGATCTCTATTGAGTTTCAAGGCATTTAGGAAGTAAGATATGGCTGTATCAAAATTTCCAACGGTGCGCATTACATCACCAATATTATTATAGGCACTTGCCATACCAGAAACACTGTTAAGCTCCTCTTGCGTGTTAAGGGCTTCTTTATAATACTTTACAGCTTCAGGGTAATCTCCTTTGCTTTTCATTACAGTACCAAGTGCATTTAAACTATTTGCCAAACCACTTTGGTCATCAATTTTAATGGCGCTTTTACGTGCTTCCAGGAAATAATAGGAGGCACTGTCGAGGTGGTTGTAATCAAAATGAGAGTAACCGACATTAATAAGTGCTCTGATGACACCTTCTTTATAGTCGATGTTGCGCGCTTCGTTTAAACCTTTGAAAGCATAATGCTTGGCTTTTTGAATAGAATGAAAAGCGTAATTGAATCCCAGGTCATTTAAAACATCGACATGTTCTTTTCCGGAGAGAGTCGGGAGTTGTTGCTCGAGACTATCTAACCTCGATTGGGCATAAGTAATGTCTGTTAAGGCAATACAGCTAAAAAGAAGAGTCAGTAAAAACTGAATGGGTTGTTTCATGTATATATTTTCTTCAAAATATGAATTTACTATTTCTTAAGAAAGACACTGAGTTTAAAATACATAATTCAACAGTTGATTTACATTTTTCTGCAGTTCGTCCCATCGGTCTGACATCTAATATTTTATAATGCTAACTAGTGATATCGATCACTAAAATGTAAAGTAATGATGAAGTCTATAAAGTACACCAGAAAAGAATTAATGGCCGACATGGTTTTTTTGTGCCTGGCTATAGTTCTACTATTTCTTGTGAGTTGTGATACCAAGAAGGAAGATCCGGTACCCATTGATGATACGCCTCCAAAAATTTTAAGCATAACACCGTCCAATGGCACAACAGAAGTGTCTTTAGATGTTGAGATTAAATTAACCTTTTCTGAAACATTAGATATTAATACCATTAAGTCAGGTACACTCATTATATCAGGAGGATTTTCTTCTAACGTGGCATGGGGTTTTGAAATGGTTGGCACTTCTGCGACCATAGATTTTCCACAACCGCTTGAAGCAGGTACTGAATATACGGTACAGTTTACAACAGCTGTAACTGATTTGGCTGGTAACCCATTGGAAACAACATTTACCTCAAGTTTTACAACAATACCACCACCAGATACAACAAACCCTTTTATTATTTCAATTTCGCCTTCAGATGGTGAAACGGAGGTTTTTCCGACTGATAATATAGAAATTGAGTTTTCTGAAGCAATTGATATAGGCACAGTTTCGGCCACGTCTTTTGGTTTACGTAAGGTAGGAAATACCAACAATGAATCTGGCTCTATGTCAATGATAGGTGGTGACGTTACTTTCAACCCTACCAATGAATTAGATCTTAATGCTGAATATGAGGTGTATTTTACAACTGCTATCACTGATTTGGCTGGGAATAATTTGAACGAGAATTATTCGTTTAATTTTTTCACATTAACAACGGGTTGTAATGATGTAGAGGCGTTTACTAATAGTAATTTAGGTAGTGATTATCCTTCCATAGATGCCGGAGAGTTTACTTTGATACCTGATAATTTACAAAATGCCGGGTTGGCAATGTTTATTGAAGGTAACTATCAGCCCCCATATTCAATCACTTTTGAATATAAGATTTTTGATGATGATGGAGTAACAGGTAGCAACAGTACGAATTCTGCCGATGGTATTGTGTTCTTTTTTCAAAAAGACAAGAACCCTTATGATAACGGCACCACTATACCAAGCGGTAATCAAAGAGGCTTTATCGATGACGGTACTGGATATGGCGTAGCAATTTCAGCTTTCGGTACAAGAAGGGTTGACTATTGGTTTGAATCTCCAACCAATGTCATCAATACAGTTGATACAGAGTTGGCATATACTGGAGACAATTGGGTTTCAGCAAGAATAGATACATTTAGCGATGGTTTTGACCTTTACCTGAATGGAACAGTTGTTTTGAGGGATTTTACTGATCTTGATCTCACTTACTCTAAAATGGGATTTGGAGCAGGTTCAGGTGGTTCTGATGGTTTGCATATGATTAGAAATATTAAAATAGATGGAGGTAGCGCACTTTGTCAATAATCACTTAGGTTGATTATAAAGGGCTCGGTAATTATTTCCGAGCCTTTTTTATTAAATTCGATTTAAATCAAATAAAAAAAGGAGAAGAATGATTTATCGAGTTTTTACAGCACTCACGTTATGTGCATTAGTATTGCTTTCATGTTCAAAAAAGAATGAACCTCTAGAAGCAACCCAGGAAGAATCCTCAACTTATGATAAACATCTATCAAAGTACACAACAGTAAAGTTAACGGCCGACCTTAGCCAGCTTTCTGAAAAGCAAAAACAAATGATACCATTGCTTATCGAAGTGGGAAAGATCATGGATGAGCTATTTTGGTATGAAGCTTATGGTCATAAAGACGTTTTATTAGACACCGTTCAGAATGAGTCTGCCAAACGATTTGTCAAAATCAACTATGGTCCCTGGGATAGACTAGATGGTAACAAACCATTTATAAATGGTGTAGGAGAGAAGCCTGCAGGTGCCAATTTCTACCCTGAAGATATGACCAAAGAAGAGTTTGAAAATGCTGAATTATCTGATAAAAAGTCACTTTATACCTTTTTGCGTAGAAACCCGGCAGGAGAACTTGAGACCATACCTTATCATAAGCAATTCTATAATGAAGTGCAACGCGCTTCATCTTTATTAAAAGAGGCTGCTGAATTGGCCGAAAATGATGAATTGAAAAATTACCTCAACTTAAGGGCTGAAGCTTTACTTACTGATGAATATTATGAGAGTGATATCGCATGGATGGATATGAAGACCAACCAGATAGATATCATCACCGGACCAATTGAGACTTACGAAGATCAACTGTTTGGTTACAAAGCGGCCCATGAAACATATGTTTTGATAAAGGATATGGAATGGAGCGAGCGACTTTCAAAATACGCGGCTTTATTACCTGAGCTTCAAAAAGGGCTACCTGTAGCAGAAGAATACAAAAAAGAAGAGCCTGGTACAGAAAGCCAGTTGGCGGCATTTGACGTTGTTTATTATGCAGGTGATTGTAATGCAGGCAGCAAAACAATAGCTGTTAACTTGCCAAATGATGAAAAAGTACAACTTGAAAAAGGAACAAGAAGGTCACAGCTTAAAAATGCGATGCGGGCCAAATTTGATAAGATATTGGTGCCTATTGCTGATATGCTCATAGATTCGTCTCAAAGAAAGCACATCACCTTTGACGCTTTCTTTGCTAATACCATGTTTCATGAAGTAGCCCATGGGTTAGGAATTAAAAACACAATTGATGGAAGTAGTACAGTTAGAGAAGCATTAAAGGAGAATGCCTCAGCTTTGGAAGAGGGAAAAGCCGATATATTAGGTCTGTACATGATCACTAAACTTCATGAGCAAGGTGAAGTGGAAGGTGAGTTAATGGAATATTATACCACCTTTATGGCGAGCATATTTAGGTCAGTTCGTTTTGGCGCCTCAAGTGCGCACGGCAAAGCCAATATGATCAGATTTAATTACTTCAATGAAATGGGAGCATTTGAAAAAAATGCCGAAACAGGTACATACAAAGTGAACTTCGATAAAATGCAGGAGGCCATGAACTCATTGTCTGATAAAATTTTGACCTTACAGGGCGATGGTGACTATGATGGAGTATCTCAACTAGTGGCTGAAAAGGGTTTGATCAAGCCTGAACTGCAGACAGATTTAGATAAGTTAGCTGAGGCAGGAATACCTGTTGATATTGTGTTTGAGCAAGGTGTAGAGGTGTTGGGGTTATAGATAAGTAATAATGTTCAAATATGTTTTATTATTTTTTCTAATTCCTATTGGAGTAAAAGCTCAGCTGATAACCACTGCTAAGCAGCTATCATCTCAATTTGAATATTTCAAAGAAAACAATCCGTGTGAAAAATTATATCTCATGCCCAATAGGGATATTTTCCACCCAGGAGAAAATTTATGGTTTACCGGATTTCTTGTGGATTGTGAAAAATTAAAATTCAGCGAAATAAGTCAATCGATAAACGTTTATCTAATTGATCCGAAAAGTAATGTAGTAGCTAAAAGTAAAATACTTAACCAAAATGGAAAGTTTAATGGGGATTTAATTATTCCCGATACCATAAAGCCAGGCCAATATGAACTTATTGGGTTTAGTACATTGCAAAAACAAACAGTTTCGCAAGATAATTACTTCAGGAGGTATGTAGATATAGTTGATAGACAAGGGGGTAATTTAAAATTTGAAATCCATACTGATAAAATAACTAATGTAAGTGTCAAGGCAGTCAATGGAGGGTATATTAATGGTCTCAGCTTTGATTGTGAATATTACGATGCTGATGGATATATCTTGACAGAAACTTATGTCACAGGTCAAAATGGGGAGGTTTCAATAGATATTGCCAAAAATGTTACCCAAATAATTCTTAGGTCAAATTATCGAAGAGTAGAAAATACTCACTATCATCAAGTGAAAAAAGTCCAAAAATTGGATGTCCAGGTGATTCCAAAAGCAAGGCAGGTTGTAAAAGGCCTTCCATCAACAATATATATTAAAGTTGTTGATGAAGACGGTAATCCCCAAAAGTCTGATGTAAAATTATTTAAGGGTGATGAGGTTATTGATGTGTTGGAGACCAATAACCAGGGGTTAGGTAAAATTGACTTTTTCAAGTATCCAGACGAGGCTTTAGCGTTGACAATAAACAATAATAGTGATGAATTTTATTCGCTTCCGATGGCTCAGGAAAGAGGAACATTATTTGATTTTCATAAGCAGGGGAGTTCAATAGTACTGAATTTGTATTCAAATATTGATTCGATTCAAAATGTATATTTAATGGGCCATGTAAGAGGAAAATTGCAACATGCTTCGCTTATAAATTTCAAAAATAGTTTTACAGAAGTTATTGATATTTCAACTTTCGATCCAGGAATTTTAGAACTGGTTTTAATGGATGAAAACAAGGCTATTCTTAGTAATGCTAATATTTATATACCCCCAAGCAACAAATCACGATTAGGTCTTGACCTGAAAAAGGATTCAATATTTAACAAGCTATCATTTACATCTGACAGCTTGGTTGGATGGTTTGGTATTAGAGTTAACAACTCTGATTATGTCTACCATGATAGAGCGGTTGATATACAGACGTACTTTTTAATTATGTCTGAGATGAGTAAAACTAAGCTAGTATATAGGGAGGAATTAGATGATTATATAAACACTGTTACTCCAGAAAGATTTGAATGGTTTTTGAATGGAGAATCTCCAAAATTAATTCAGACAGACAAAATTCTTGGGCAGGATCAAATTAGAGGTAAGGCATTCTACGAAAATGAAAAACCCCTATTGGAAAAAGAAATTATATTATATAGTCAGGGTGAAAAACTAAAATCATGGTTTACCAAAACAAATACACAAGGTGAGTTCTCATTTGAAGGCGTAGAAGCAGGCACTGAAGATGAGCTGATATTAAGTGCCTTAAATATAAAAAGGAATAGAGTGGTAAAATTTGAAATTCTTGAAGATGACATCAGACTGAAATACAGATTCAATCATACCAGTCCAGACTTAAGCCTGTCAAGAGTAAATACAACTGATACAATTGATTTTACTAATGCAGTTGTTCTCGAAAATATTACTAAAAAGGGGGATAAATATATTGAAGAGGTAGAAGAAAGAAGAGAAAAGTTAGACAGGATAAAAACGGTTAAAGCAGAGGATATTCAGTTTTCCGGTGGAGGTGGCAGATGGGGTATTTTATCTATTTTGCAACAGGTAACATCGATATATTCATGGAATAGGTCCACAGGACAAGTTTTATTAAGAGCACCACAGACATTTTCTGCTGGAAGCGGTGTAATTTTTTACATGGACAATACCAGAATGGGCGATAATATGTTCAATTTAAACTTCCTGTCATTGGATCAAATTGATGAGATTAAGGTTTATCGCCCCGGACCAGATGCAGTACAATTTCCTTTTGCACCTGATGGTGTAATACAAATCATCACCAAGAAGGGTTTTAATCCTTCTAACGAAATAAAAGGCAAACATTTGACCTTAATTAACTCTGTTTACAACAAGGGAAGAACATATGATATTGTGGAGAATGACCCAACAAGACAGAACAACAATAAACCCACAATTTATTGGCAAGTAGAGGAGTCACTGAAGAAATCACACCGTTATCAACCTTTGGGGAAGAGCCATCATGTAGAAATATTTGGTCTAACTGATGAGAGCCAATTGGTTTACTTTCAGACAACCGCAAATGAGTGATTTAATACAATATTTGAAAATCACCTAGTGGTTTCATAGGCTCAGGCAAGTCAGTTTCTTCAAGCATTTGTCTGATATCTATCTCAATTCCCACTGCCATAGAAGTAATAGGCACATCATTGTACAGACCTTCAAACGGGTTTTCGCTATATTCTCCGATCATTTCCATCATCCAAAATACCCATGAACTGAGTACAGAAAATGGAACGGCAAGCCAGACTAAATAGTCAGGTGTCAAAGAAGTGAATATGCTCAACATACCAAGTGGAAGTAATAGTATAAAAATACAGACAAAGTAAAAGTTAGCCGAGGCATACTGTCGGGGGAATGGAAAGTTCTTTATTCTTTCAGATTTTCCCTGCAAAGCATACAGTTCTGTAATAAGCCCTTGAAGTTCCATGTGTCGGAAATCATCAATAAGCCCTTTTGCTTTTAGTTTTTTGAATTCGGATGATTGTATACTAAGCAAATGAGAGGCTTTGTTGCCTTTGTTCATTACGTATTGATAGTCCTGTTCTGAGAGATAGGGTTTAATTTCCTTAAAGTCACTATCTTCTTTCAGACCTAGATGCTCCCTGAAGCGTTGATCATTAGCAGCATTATGCTCCCATGGTTGTAGCTTTCTGAGTTGCAAGGCCAAAGCCCTTAACCAGGCTACATGCCGATGTACTATTGTTTTATGCTCCGAGTGAAGTGCTTCATCAGATAATTTCTCACTGGCAAACTCATTGGTAATAAAGTCACGTGCCATTACTGTAAGTGATCTAGAAGTATTCACAATGCCTCCCCAAATTTTACGAGCCTCCCAGAGGCGTTCATAGGATGAGTTATTCTTAAACCCAAGATAAAAGGCAACGGCAATACCTACTAATGAGATCGGTTGCCATGGAATGATCAACCAATCGAGGTCTAAGAAATAGTACAGAGCAACTGGAATAGAATCAACAACAATAAATATTAGAATGTATTTTTTGGTCCAGTTAAGTACCTGAGGAAAAGAGTATCTTTTACCGGCTTGCATGATTAAGAAATTAGGTGAATTCAAATTAAATATAACACTTAATTCTACATTGCACATAAAAAAAACAGCCCCGATAAATCGGGGCTGTCTCAACCTAAACCTAAACAAATCAACTTATGAGTGATTTTTCCTTTTAGAAACTTAAGCTAGCTCCACCTAATAGCATCATGCCATTTCGGTCGGCAGCGTAGTATTCTACACTTTCGTTATTAAGTAAGTTTCTTCCGTTAACGAATACGGATATATTGTCTTTAATGCTGTAATCTACTTTCGCATTTACTATGTACTTGCTTTCGATATCTCCAGCTGTGTTTAAAGGATTAGCCAGATCATATGCACTCGTTTGTGTTTGTTCGGCCATGTAGTATGAATTCAAGTTAATATTCAACTTAGATGATGGCTTATAGTTCACATATAGTCCTCCGAAAACAGTAGGCGTCTGATCATTGTCTTCCGTAGATGTTACAGTGATGTTATTTACCGGATCCAACTGCGCTGAACTTAGATTTACAGGCATATCATCTGTTTCTGTCTGCTGTACTGTTACATAAGGCTTGATCTGCCACTTCACAGTTGGCACGTAGTTTACAGATACTGTAGCTCCCCACTGTTGTGCTCGTAAATTCAAGTTGTTGAATTGTCCAACGCTTGAAGCTGCATTTACATAAGGGGCAGGAGCTGGTAGTAATATGATGTCATTTGAGTTATTTGTAACCTGATAGAATACTTCAAGATTTAACTCAAGGTTTTCTTTCACTTTACTTCTATACCCTAACTCTATGAGTTGGTTTTCGAATAACTCAAGGTTTTGGTTTCCATTGTATAAAAAGATACCCTCAAAACCACCACCTACAGGGTAGGCCTCAGAAATGTTTAAGAAATTCTGAGCCATAAAAGACCCGCTATTTGATTTAGCATATACAGCTCTTATTATATTTTTATCATTGATATCATATGTAGCAGCCAGCTGATAAGAGAAGTAGGCCTCTTCTGGTGAAGTAAATCTGTCTATTCTACCCGCACCGATAACTCTCAATTTATCCGTAACAGCATAGTCTGCTCTGATCGAAGCTGAAAAAGTTCTGATAGTCACTTCATCATTTAATCCACCCAGTGTTGAAGATCCTGTAAACTTATCATCTCCGTATGTAGATCTCTGGTAAGAGATGCCTGGTCTTATTGAGAAGTCTTCGTTTACTTGAAAGTCATATTCTAAGTATGTATCTATATTTTCATATTCATACGCTAGTGTAAGTTGAGTACCATTTGGTAAAAATGTCGGTACAGAATTCAAATTGTCTTCCCCATTGATATAAGAAAATCTACCACTTAAGTTTTTCAACTCCATGCTCAAGTTGGCATATGTAGATTCTAATGTCTGTGTTGACATTGGAGAGAAAGTGTTTCTTCTAAAAGGCTTTTGTGCTTCTGAGTTTTGATACCCTACCTGCAAACCGAATTTAATATCTTCTGTAGCGTTATAGTTTGTAAATAAGTTGATTCCTTTTTTGTCTAAAGCCAACTCATTATCTGTGAAAAAACTAGAAGCTAAAGGATCAGAGAATTGATCAACATAATCACCATCTGCGTATGAGTAGTATCGCGTGTCTAAACGGTCTCTCATCTGCATATTACCAGATACAGTAAAATCTACTTTATCATTCACCTTGTAGCCTAAAGATAGGCCAGCAACTTGAGTGTTATCAGTTCCTGCACTTCCGTTGGCTCTCACGGCAAGACCTTCCTGATCTATGTCCTTAGTAATAATATTTACAACGCCAGAAACTGCATTAGGTCCGTATAGGGGAGCCGAAGGCCCTCTTACAACTTCTATTCTTTCTACATCAATCAGATCAACCGGAAGTGATTCCCATATGATACCGCCTGTGTTATTGTTAAATACAGGTCTGCCATCAATCATTACTAAAGTAATTTGATTACCTGCAGTAGATGCATCACTGTATCTTGTTAGATTGTCTAAACCTCTTAAGTGCACATCGTAGTTACCGTTAGTCATTTCTCTAACGATCACACCTGGCACCAATCTTAGTGCTTCAGGTATACTGTTAGCACCTGCATTTCTTATTTCCTCAATAGTGATTGTCGAACTTGATAGAGGCGCTTCGAAAAGTGACTCTTTCTTTTTTGAAACGGAGTAAATGTCAATTTGCATTAAGTCTTCCAGACTCATTTCAAATAAATCATCAGACTCCTGAGCTACTGCTGGCATCGCCAACAATAAAACTGCTCCGATTAAGATGTATAGTATGTTTTTCATAATTGTATTTGTTTTTAGATTAAGTATTAGACGAGAATGGCAAGGCCCATGAGTTGATTAGATATTTTAAGATTTGAATTGTCTACCCTGGACTTATTAATTTCAAATCTTATTTTCCCATTTTCTGTAATGAAGTTGATACAGCTACCTTTTTTAGCTAAACCGTCTTTTTCAGTTATTATCAAAGTGTTTTTTAAATCTCCAGTAGCAGCCAATGCATTACTATTATTTTCTGGTATATACACCATTTGATAGTTTGCCGCCTCAGTAGGATTTGAGAACTGAACAACTGTGATTTTTGAAGATGCAGTAGATTTCTTAGCCGCCATCGTTTGAAATGCCTTAAAAATATCAGCATCGTTGCATAATATTCCGATTTTAATTTCACCAGATTTGTCAGGCCATTGAATGTATCGTGTGAAGTTAAATACGAAAAGTGTCTTTACTTGATCTGAGTTACTCTGTGCGAATGATGTCGTAGCCATTCCAAATAAGAGCGCTACAATCCAAACTTTTAATAGTACTTGTGCTTTCATAGTTTTTGTTCTTAAATCTTTTGCAAAGGTGGGAGTCACAAGCCTTATTTCTTTAAGGCCAAATACGTAATTCGACATTTACGTGAAACACTTAGAAAATTTTTTCTAAACCCTTTCTTCTAAAAATCATTATATTAATAACTTATGCTTAACGCGGTCATTACTATATCATCAGAAGTTGCTTTGGCAATAGGAGTATTGCTTTTGCTAGTACTCCTGGTAGGGTATTTTGTTATCCGTCAATTAAAGTCAAAGGCTCAGCTGAAGCAGAGCCAACTGCAACGAGCCTTTAATAAACTGAAAGATCGAGAGGCCGCGCTGTCTATTATTTATGAAAATGCACATGACTTCATTGCATTATTAAAGCCGTACGAAGATGATTTTAAAATTGTGAGGTTACCGCAGCGTTTTTTGAAAGATATTGAAAAGCACTATACCATCTCAGCTAACAGAATTGTTGGTAATTCAATCAAAACACTATATGAAATACTCGGGTTAAGTGAGAAACAAATAAAATATAGATATGAAAATTTTGCTATTGTAAAAGAGCGATTAGCTTCTTTTAAATATGAAGAGGAGTATGTAAAACCAGGAGGGAAAAGAGGTATTGCTCAATCATCCCTCATCCCAATTACCAGTAAAAATAAGTGTGAGTTTATCTTATATGTTTCTCAGGATATTTCTGATGAACGAGAATCTGCAATAAAATTAGAAAGAGCGGCTAACCTTTTTAAAGGACTTGTGGAGCATAACCCGGCAGCTATATTACTGTTTAATGCAAATGGTATTATTGAAATGTCCAACTCTAAATTTTATGAGTATAGTGGTTTTACTGAAAAAGAAATAATTGGTAAAGATGCTTCTTTAATCGTCCCTCCAAAACACTACCCATTGTTGCAAAAGGTACGTAAAGAAATTGCTGAAAATCCGAAGGTTTATAATTTCGGTAGAGAAGAAAAGCTTACAGCTCTGAGGAAGAACGGAAGTGAATACAATTGTGAGCTAATGATATCACCTGTATCGATTAATAACGAAACCTTTGTTATCGTTACAATATTGGATGTTACTTTCTACCATGAGACTCAGCAAAATTTAAAAGATAGTAACGCAAAATTACAATCACTCATAGGTAACCTGCCAGGAATGGTCTATCGTGTTCAAGGTGAGCCTCCGTATAGCGTCAAATTTGTGAGTGAGCAAAGTAAAGATATTGTTGGTTTAACACCAGAACAAATCATGAAGATTGATATAACCCCTAAAGATCTTATTGAAGAAGATTTTCATGAAGAGTTAAGAAATAAAGTTGCAAACGCCTTAGAAACTGGTGTCGGACAGGAGTTAGAAATTAGATCAAAAGCTAAATATGGTAAAAAATGGCTTATTGATAGATTCAAGCCAGTAAAACTTGCGGATGGAAAAACCTACCTGGAAGGATTATTGATTGACGTGACCGATCGCAGGGAAAATGAACAAAGACTTGTCACCGCTACTGAAGGCGCACAACTAGGTATGTGGGAATGGGACTTACAAACAGATAAAGTCACGGTTAATTCATATCAGACAGAGATGATTGGATTTAGATTGGAGGAGGTAGAAAATACTTTTGAATGGTGGGCCAATCGCATTCACCCTAAGGATGTGGATGTAGTCTATGAACCAATGATAAACCATGTAAAAGGTGGTAGTGAGATGTTTGAAACGGAGTATAGAGTGCAGGCTAAGAATGGTGCTTATAAATGGATACTGGTAAGAGGAAAAGTACTTGAGAGGGATAAAGATGGAAGAGCCATTAGAGCTTTGGGTGTACACCTGAATATTGATAATAGAAAGACTGCTGAGATACAATTAGTCAAAAGTCAGCAAAGGCTTGAGGCACTCATATCAAACTTGCCAGGAATGGTTTATCGCAGCTCGGTAAATAATTCATTTGCAGTCTCGTTTGCCAGTGACGGTGTTGCTAAACTTACGGGGTATCCTGTTAAAGACTTTATTGATGGTAAAGTCTCAATATTTAAATTGATGAAAGACTCATACAAGGCAAGAATAAAGCAACAGGTTGATGAGGCAATAGCCAAAAAAGAACCATTTACTTTGATTTATGAGATTGAAACAAAAAATAATGGAACCAAACACTTGTTGGATAAAGGACAGGAGTTGGAAGATGGACAAATTGAAGGGATCATAAGTGATATCACAGAAAGGGTAGAGGCTGAGGATAAGCTTATTCAAACAATCATTGAAACTGAAGATAGAGAGCGCCAGCGTATAGCCAGAGAGCTACACGACAATTTAGGTCAAAAACTCACTACCGCTTCATTAAATTTTAATGCTTTAAAATCAGATGTAGAGGATGACCAACTCAAGTCTAAGATTTTAAAAGGTATTGGTTACTTGACGCAAGCGATTGATGATGCAAGAGAAATATCTCATAACTTGATGCCAAGAAGCATGGAAGATTTTGGATTTGTCTTAGCAGTTGAAAGTATAGTCAATGATATCAATAGGCTTTCCAAAACAAAATTTGAATTTTACCATAATATCAAAACCGAACAGATCGATGATCATATTGGCATTCACTTGTATAGAATAACACAGGAGCTAATCAATAATGCATTAAAGTATGCCAACGCAAGCAATGTCATATTGCAGTTTATGCAATATGATGATGTGCTCATCTGGAGCATTGAGGATGATGGTGTTGGTTTCGATAAAACTGAAATAATGCAAAAACAACATTTCGGTCTGGACAGTGTACGACACCGCGTGCAAATATTATCAGGAAATATCGAAATAAATAGTCAACCAGGACGCGGAACATCTGTTACAATAGAGTTACCCATGCAAAAACAACATTTACATGAGCAAGATTAAAATTATGATTGTAGACGACCATCAAATCGTAAGGGATGGCATCAAATTATACTTAGAAAAGCATGCTGATTTCGAAATAGTTGCTGAGGCAAGTGGGGGTGAAGAAGCACTTAAAATCATACAAGAAACTGATCTTGATCTAGTCATGATTGATATCAATATGACAGGCATGAGTGGTATTGAAACTACACAACATATCATGAAAGATCATTCGCATTTGCGTGTATTGGCTCTAACCATGCATAATGATTACCAACACATAAAGGCAATGATGGACGCAGGGGCTAGTGGATATATATTGAAAAATTGTGACGAGGAAGAAGTTGTTGGAGCGATAAAGGCAGTTGTTAATGATGAAATCTATTATAGTAAAGAGGTTGCCCAGACTGTCATGAATAATATGGCTAAGAAAAAGAAAAAGGCCACTCATGAAATGATGACTCCTCTCACGCCCAGAGAACTCGAAGTCTATAAATTGATATTAGATGAGATGTCTAATCAGGAAATAGCCGACAAACTTTTCATAAGTGTTCGTACAGTTGAGGTACATAAGCGTAACTTATTAGAGAAAACAGGCGCGAAAAATTCTACAGGTTTAGTATTCTACGCGATTAAAAATGATCTTTTTGATAATTTATAAGGGAAACACGTAGTATCAATTTACGTGGTGTTGCTTAAAAGTAGCTGACTTTAGCTACCTACATTTGCAACACATGAAAGATCAAACAGCTATAAAACTGCTACTGGTTACAAAAAATGCATTGTTACCGGAGTTGGTATCCACCTTTGATTATGAGATCGATTGGTACAATGGTGACCTAAGTAGGTTAACAACCCAAATTCAAGCTGACGTAGTGGTGTATGATAGCTTTTCTTACGGAATTAAACCTTTGGAGGAAGAGAAGTGGCAACACCGCGCATTAATCATACTAGACGTTTACAATCAGCAGCTTTTTATAGACAACCTCATAAGTGATAACAACCGAGCATATCTACTAATAGATGATTTTTTAGGTGAATTACCCACAGCTATAGAGCAATTATTGGGTGGTACTAATTATTTAACTTCAAAATTATCCTGTGAATTTAACCCTTAATACTATGATGGATTACATGAACCTAAGTGAAAAGTGTCAAAGCTTTATTCTGAAAGTTTCGTTAGGAGTGTTTTTATTATTAATGGATCAACTATTTATGGCATAAAAAAGGGTCACAATTAATTGTGACCCTTTTAATTATAAAATGCAGGTTAATGTTTAATTAGCCTCTATCTTCTTATCCATAGGCTTGCCATCACTATCCACCTTTACAACAGGTGCAATGTTGAGTTTTTCGACACCTTCCAACTGCGTTTTAGCATCACCTACAACGATATATGTCATTTCATTAGGGTTCATATATTTATCCATAATGGCCTTCATATCTTCAACCGTATAGGCTTTTAGCTCTTCCTGATTTTGTCTTACGAAGTCTTCAGGGAGGTTATAAGTAGAAATTTGCTGAAGAATATTCAGTTTCTGATTTAACGTCTCGTAATCACGCGCCTCTTTTCTAATCATTGCTGTTCTGGCTTTTTCCAATTCAGCTTCATCATAATTAGCTTTGTACTCTTCCAGAACATCCTTAAAGGTTTGTACAGATTCAGGTGTAACATTAGTTTTTACACTTGAGTACATGGTGAAAGGAGACTTTTCATTACTACTGCTTAAGAAAGAGTATGCACCATAGGTATATCCTTTTTCTTCACGTAAAACCTGAAATAATTTAGCACCAGAGTTTCCACCCAGTCCATAATTGGCTACGGTAAGTGGGAAATAATCCGGGTCATTTCTTGGTACGGCCATTCTTTGAATACGAACCACAGATTGCTTTGCATTCTCAAAATTAGCAAAGTAGACTTCAGCATTCTCTGGCACATCATTTACCTCGTATTCAGGGAAATTGACATCCTTTTTAGACCATTTTTCTTCCATACCACTCAAAGCACTCTTTACATCATTTTCATTTACACTACCTGCTACATGGAAAGTAGCAATATTAGGAGCGTAGTTAGCTGCATAGTAGTTCTTCAAGTCATCAATAGTAATTTTATTGACAGATTCTTCTGTACCACTAATAGGCTTAGAGAATATATGGTTTGGCCCATACATCATTTGATCAGATACGTTTGACGCAATAATGTTAGGGTTAGCATTACGTTGTTTGATGGTGTTAATCTGGTTCTTTTTAATTCTGTCAAACTCAGCTTCATCCCAACGAGGCTCAAGAAGCATTTCTTCTACTAGCGCTACAGTTTGGTCAAAATATCGAGCGAGACAGTTGGCACTTACCGTGATGTATTCGCTGGAAGTGTACATATTAATGCTTGCTCCAATCTGACCAATAGCGTCTTCTAACTCTTCAGGAGTTTTGTTAGCTGTTCCTTCCTGCATGATGTCGGTCATTAAGTTGGCTACACCAGGTAACTCAGGGTTGTCTAACAACTGGCCACCTTTTATTCTAATGCTGAAATTTACTAGCGGCAACTCATCAGACTGAATACCATATACTTTGAGTCCGTTTGAAAGCGTAGTCTCATAAATCGTTGGAGCAGTTACCAAAGGTGTTTCACCCAAGGCAGGTTCCACTGATCTATCAATTTCAGAAGGTGTTTTCTCAACTTCGGCAACTGTTTCTTCTTCTGTAGCTTCCTCTTCGTTTGGTACTACTTCTTCAATTTTTACTGTTGCTTTTTCAGACCCTTCTACAATTAGGTCTAATTGCTCCTTAGGTACAAAGCTCGTCATAATGAAAGGCTTACCTTTAATGTATTTTTGGTAAACATTCATTACATCCTCCTTTGTTACAGCAAGGATATTGGCAATATCTTCTGTTATATAGTCAGGTGATCCGGCAAATTCGTTGTAATTACTCAACTGAAAAGCCTTACCTAACACGGAAGAAACGCCATTGTAGAAATTGGTTTCTTGTCTGGCTTTAATTCTTTGAAGGTCCTTATCAGAAAAACCTTCTTGCTCAAATTTAGCTAAAGCAACCTCTATTGCGTTATACACAGAATCCAGATCAACACCGTCTTTGGCTCTTACGCCAATGTTAAACTCACCGGCAAGTTCACTTGAGCTGTTATAAGCAAATACACTTTGTGCATACTCGGTTTCTTCCACTAGTTTTTTGTATAGCGGTGCTCTTTTGCCTTCTGTTAAAATTTCTGCAAGTGCACTAAGTGCCCAGCTGTCTTCATGGTATTGCTCAACAGTAGGGTAGACCATGCGCAAGTCAGGTACTTTTGCGTAGTCATCCTCATGATATAGCTTCTTTGTTTCTTCAAGGCTTACTGGCATTGGTTCTAAAGGTGTATCATCACCTCTTGAAGGGATTTCACCGAAGTATTTCTCCACCCATGCTTTTGTTTCCTCTTTACTGAAGTCACCTGCGATTACAAGTGTAGCGTTGTTAGGGCCATACCATTTGTCGTAAAATTCTTTGACATCATCAAGTGTAGCAGCTTCTAAATCTTCTAGCTCACCAATCACTTCCCAATTATAAGGGTGCCCTTCAGGGTAAAGAGCTTTTTTAATGACATAAGTGCGATGTCCGTAAGGTACATTATCAACTCTTTGTCTTTTCTCATTCTTAACTACTGGTTTTTCACCTTCAAGATCAGCTTTTGTTACAGCATTAATGAAAAAGCCCATGCGATCAGACTCCATCCATAAAATACGTTCCAGTGCATCTTTAGGCACAACTTCATAGTAAACAGTACCATCTCCCCAGGTGCCGCCATTAAAGGTTCCACCTAAATCATTAATGTTTTTAAAGAATGCTCCATCTTCTACGTTTTCAGATTTTTGGAAAAGCATGTGCTCAAAGAAATGAGCAAAGCCAGTTCTACCAGGTTTTTCGCGGTTAGATCCAACGTGTACCTGAATAGCCACAGCAACTATTGGATCAGAATCATCCTGATGTAGAATTACATCCAAACCATTTGGTAGGGTGTACTTTTCGTTTTCGATAGAAAGTTCAGTAGCACTTTCTTCTTTTTTCTCACCTGGCTGACAAGCCTGGAAAATAACCAGAATTGCCAACAGCAGACTAAAAGATAATTTTTTCATTTGCATGTTTAGTATATTAATTTTTTGAAACGTTGAAAGTAGTAATTATTTATCAGAAAAATACAATCGTTCACTCTGGGTGGTGCTACATTTCGTTTAATGGTAATATTTGGTTATTTATGTGTTTTCGAATTTGAGTCGTTTTATATGATGTCAGAAAAAACCCTTCGCTTATTCTTTCTTTTACTCTTCATCTGTAGCTCTGTTTACGGGCAAGAAGTGCTGAATAATAATGCCCCCTCTTTGAAATGGAAGCAAGTCAATACACCTAATTTCAGGGTTATTTTTCCTGAAGGGTTTGAGGTTGAGGCTCAACGTGTAGCAAATACACTTCAGACTTTACACGAGCCAGAAAAAATGGGTGACAAAGCGCCAAAAAAAATATCAATCATATTAAGAAACCAGCATGCCGTATCCAATGGCTTTGTAACACTTGGGCCAAGGCGCTCAGAGTTTTATACGATGCCTTCACAGAATAACCAGTTTTTGGGAACCAACGATTGGTTAGACCTACTTGCTGTTCATGAATATCGACATATTGCGCAGTTTCAACAAAGTAAAACAGGATTTAATAAGCTGTTTTACTACTTGTTTGGTGAGAATACGCAGGCTGGAATGGCCTTTTCGGCTGCACCATCCTGGTTTTGGGAAGGCGATGCGACAACCATAGAAACTATAAATACACCAAGTGGCAGGGGCCGAATACCTGAATTTAGCAGGGTTTTTAAAACGAACCTGATGGAAAAGAAAGCTTATAACTACAACAAGCAGCACCTAAGATCCTTTAAAGACTTCATACCAGACCATTATCGATTGGGGTACCATTTTGTTACTCATTTGAGAAGAAGAACAGGGAAGGCAGAAATCTGGGATGATGTTTCTCATGATGCCTTTGGTCTACCTTTTATACCCTTCACTTTTTCAAATGCACTTAAGAAAAACACTGATAAATACCTGGTAGAAAATTATAACCTCATGTTGGAAGAGTTAAAGCAGGAATGGGGTGAGCAGGTCTCAGAATTACAACCTTCCGATTATGAAACAATAAACCAAAGGAATAGTGATGCTTTTGCGGATTATAGCTTCCCTCAGGTGTTGTCAGATGGCACTATTGTGGCGTTTAAAGATGGAATAGGAGATGTTGGTCAGCTGGTACAATTAGATGAAAAAGGTAAGGAGATAGATAAGTTTATTACTGGTTTCATGAACAATACGGCAATGCTTTCTTCAGCTGGAAATACTGTTGTTTGGAATGAATATCATTTTGATCCAAGATGGAGAGCTGAGACTTTTTCCGTTATCAAATCCTATGATTTTGAGAGACATGAGTTAAAAGTGATAACCGAGAAGTCGAGATATGCCGGGTCAGCGATTTCACCTGATGGTACAATGATAGCAACAAGTGAAACTACCATTGATAGCAAACACAGTTTGGTTGTCTTAGATATGCAGGGTAGAGAAATCAAAAGGTTTGATAACCCCAAAAACCATTTTTACTCGATGCCTCGTTGGTCTGATGATGGTAAATCTATTGTAGTACTCGAACTTGAAAATACAGGAAGGTCTGTTCAGCTGTATGATTTTGAAAGCGGGAGTAAGCAGCAATTAATAGGGCCAAGTCATGAAAATATTGGCTATCCGGTTTTAAAGGATGGGCATTTATTTTACAATTCTCCATTCAATGGAATAGATAATATTTATGCATTGGATATTGCTACAGGCCTAAAGTATCAGGTGACCAATAGTAAATATGGGGCATATAATCCGAATCTTTCTCAGGATGGGTATTTGGTTTACAATGAACATACGCCAAATGGGTTTGATGTGGTAAAATCTAAACTAGATGAGAGTAATTGGATTCCTTTGGAAGATGTAGTAGATAGAAATGTGAAGTACTATGAGCCACTAATAGAACAAGAAGGCCATGCAGATATTCTACAGCAGGTGAGTAACAACAAATATCCGGTTAAAAAATATAGCAAGCTTGGGCATATGCTCAATGTACATAGCTGGGGTCCATTTGCAACTACAGACATCAACAAGGCACAGTTTGGCATTTTTTCTAAAGATGTACTCAGCACCACTGCTATGGAGTTAGGCTATACATATGATGTCAATGAGGAAACAGGGTTTTTCACGGCTGGATTAAGCTATCAGGGACTCTACCCAATCCTGGATGTCAATGCATCCTACGGTGATCGAAAGGAAGATTCGGGAGGATTGCAATACACATGGTCGGAAACTTCAGTAGAAACTGGATTGAGAATTCCATGGGTTTTTACCAATTCCAAATTCTTTAGAGAGATGGAAATCAGTAATGGAGTAGGAGTACGAAAAATTTCAGATTTTCGAAATAATATAGATCAATCAGGGCGACTCAGACCAACTACTAATCCGGGTCTTATAATTTCTGACACAGATACCGTTGAAGTTCCTTTGTATACGTTGGACAATGATGTGTTGAGCAATGGTGATTTGGTTTTTAACCATTTTCAGTGGTCTTACTATAGCTTACTGAAACAAAGTAAAAGAGATATACGCAGTAAATGGGGCTTTAGTACCAATTTTGAACAATTGCGTTCTATTGCTGGCGATTTCGAAGGATCACTTACTGCACTAAATGCTTCTGTTTTCTTTCCTGGTTTTTTCAAACACCATTCATTTTACATGCAAACAGGGTTTCAGTGGCGAAGGCAGAATGACCAAACCAACCTTTACTCTTTTAGAAACCGTATCTTTCGGCCAAGAGGGTATTCGTTCTTTAATGACAAACAGGCAAGTACTTTTCGTTTCAATTATGCTATGCCATTGTGGTATCCTGATATAGCATTAGGGCCAATTCTTAATGTACAGCGAGTGAAGGCTAATTTCTTTTTCGATACAGGCTTTGATCAGGTAAGCATATTCTTTAAAAGACAGGACAATGATAATTTATTTTCGACTAGAACTATAGAAAATACCTATGCCTCATGGGGTGCGGAAGTAACATTTGATTTCAATGTTATGAGATTCAGTCCTTTATTTTCAGTTGGGGCGAGGTATGTGTATAATAGCGCTACAGATTTTATTCCGGCAGGAAGTCAAATAGAGCTTATCATCGGGAGTATTAGCCTTTAAATGCGATTAAAATAAAAATCAATTATTTGAATAAAGGGAGATTAACCCCTATTTTTGATTTCCAATTTTTTAGATATATAAATCACTATGGCGGAAGTAATAAAAATGCCCAAAATGAGCGATACCATGGAAGAAGGTGTGATCGCTTCATGGCTTGTTAAGGAAGGAGATAAAGTACAATCGGGAGATATTTTAGCAGAAGTTGAGACTGACAAAGCTACAATGGAACTTGAGTCATATGAAGATGGAACTCTCCTTTACATAGGTGTAAAAGAAAAAGACGCTGTACCAGTGGATGGAGTTATCGCTATTATTGGCGATGAGGGAGAAAACATAGACGATTTACTCAAAGAGATAAAAGATGGCGGTGGATCAAGTGACAATGGAGAAGATAAGAAAGAAGACAGCCCTTCAGAGTCTTCAGACGAGTCAGACGAGGAAATAGATACATCAGATATTAATGCTACCGTTATCACCATGCCGAAAATGAGTGATACCATGACAGAAGGTACGATCGCTTCATGGCAAAAAAAGGAAGGTGATAAAGTAGCGTCAGGCGACATTCTAGCTGAGGTAGAGACCGATAAGGCCACAATGGAATTAGAAGCCTATGAAGATGGAATTTTACTTCATATTGGTGTACAGGAAGGTGACTCCGTAGAGGTTGATGGAGTGTTGGCGATTGTAGGTGAGAAAGGGGCCGATTGGGAAGCCTTACTTAAATCGCACAAGACTAGTCAGAAAAAGGAAGGTGGAAAGGAAGAAAAGAAAGAAGAGAAAAAGCAAAGTGCATCTTCAGAGACCCCAGCTAAAAGTGAAAGTAAAGAAAGTACGTCTCAAAAGGCTACACAAGACACAACTACTGACGGTGGAAGGATTAAAGCGTCTCCACTAGCCAAGAAAATGGCCGAGGAAAATGGCTATGATCTTTCAAAAATACCTGGCTCTGGAGATAATGGTCGAATCGTAAAGAGAGATGTAGAAAATTATACGCCTGCTAAAGAGGTTGTGCAGCAAGCTGCAGCCGAAGAAGGCAAAACATTTAATATTCCACAAGTAGTAGGTGAGGAGAGCTTTGAGGAGCAAAATGTTTCTCAGATGCGTAAAACGATTGCCAAGAGATTGGCAGAAAGCAAGTTTACCGCTCCGCATTTCTATCTTACAATGGAGATCAACATGGACAAAGCTATCGAAGCGCGTAAGTCCATGAATGAATTCTCTCCGGTTAAAATTAGCTTTAACGACATTGTGATCAAAGCTGTTGCGGCCTCTCTGAGACAACACCCGAAGGTGAACTCATCATGGTTGGGTGATAAGATTCGCTACAACAAACATGTACATATTGGTGTGGCAGTTGCTGTAGATGAAGGATTACTTGTACCTGTTGTACGATTTGCTGATAGCAAGAACCTTTCTCATATATCTGCCGAAGTAAAACAATTGGCCAAAAAAGCCACTAACAAAGAGTTACAACCACACGAGTGGGAGGGTAACACATTTACCATCTCAAACTTAGGTATGTTTGGTATTGAGGAGTTTACAGCTATTATCAACCCACCTGATTCATGCATTTTAGCAGTAGGTGGCATTAAAGAAACTGCTGTTGTCAAAGACGGACAATTGGTACCAGGAAACGTAATGAAAGTAACCTTATCTTGTGATCACCGTGTAGTTGATGGAGCTTTAGGTGCTGCGTTTTTACAAACACTCAAAGGGCTGTTGGAAAATCCTGTAAGGATATTAGTGTAGGAAATTTAGAATACAAAACGGACTTGATCCGGAAACAATATAAATCCCCGGAATTTCCGGGGATTGTTTTTTTAAGGAAACTTTACTTTAAGTAGAATATAATGACAAGAGTAAGATCAACAACAGTACTTGCTGTTATACATAATGGAGAAGTTGCAATAGGTGCAGATGGACAAGCCACAATGGGCAATTACGTGGCAAAGAGCAATGTGAAAAAAATCCGTAAGCTACAAGATGGTAAAATTGTAACTGGTTTTGCCGGATCAACAGCTGATGCATTTACGCTACTAGAACGATTTGATGAAAAACTCAATAGCTATGGAGGAAATATGAAACGTGCGGCTGTTGAGTTGGCTAAAGATTGGCGTACTGACAGGTATTTAAGAAAGCTTGAAGCCATGCTCATTACGGCTGATAAAAATGAGGTACTTGTAGTGTCTGGAACGGGTGATGTGCTAGAACCAGATAATGACATTGCAGCCGTTGGCTCAGGAGCAATGTATGCACAGTCTGCTGCTTATGCGCTCAAGAAACATGCTTCCAATTTATCAGCTGAAGAAATAGTAAGGGAGAGTCTGAACATAGCAGCTGATATTTGCATTTACACCAACCACAATTTAGTAGTAGAAAAAGTATCATAAATATGCTTACCATTTATCACAATCCCCGTTGCTCTAAAAGCAGGCAAACATTAGGAATTATTGAAGAAGCTGGCCAAATGGTACAGGTTGTAGAATATCTTAAAACTGTGCCTACCAAGGAAGAACTAGCCGAAATTGTTAAGAAATTAGGTTTAAAACCTATCGAATTGATCCGAAAGGGAGAGGCCGATTATAAAGAAAATTTCAAGGGAAAGACACTAACTGATGAAGAGTGGATAGAGGCAATGGTACAATATCCAAAATTATTAGAGAGGCCAATAGTAATTAAAGATAATAAAGCAGTTTTGGGCAGGCCACCTGAAAATGTTAAAGTGCTCTTTTAACTGGGCTTAGCAGCGGGGAGAGTAATTTTAAAGGTACTGCCTACCTCAAGTTGGCTTTCAATACTCAATTTTCCATTATTAACCTCAAGAAATTCAAGAGATAACAGAAGTCCTATTCCCGAGCCTTTTTCTTGAGAAGTACCTTTGGCAGAATATCCTCCTTTCTTATTAAGTAGTCGGTTCACCTGCTCTTCTGTCATACCTACACCCGTATCAGTAATTTTCAGGATGGAAGAGTGCTTAAGTGACTTAGAAGTAATCGTAATGGTGTCTCCATCCTTACTGTATTTTATGGCATTACTCAGTATGTTTCTGATCACAAGCTTGACCATTTCTATATCTCCAAATGCCATTGTATCATCACACTTATTATTTAACCGAACGCCTTTTTTATCGACTTCATATTCAAGCAATGTGATGCACTCATCTACCAGATATTTAAACTTTATATTGGAAGCAATAGCCTCTTTTCCTTCAAGGTATAGCGATGACCAATTTAGAATATTATCAAGTAAGTTAAGTGAGCTTTGTACCTCACTGCTGAGGATTTTGCGTAGAGGCTTTACTTGCTCTTCATTTAAGGTGTTATTGTCGATTAACTGAATAATAGAATGTATTGAGTTTAGCGGACTTCTTAAATCATGGCCAATAATCGATAGAAGTTTATCCTTAAACTCATTAACCTCTTTGAGCTCTTGTACTTTCCTTCTTAGCTCAAGCTCATTTACCACTCTTTTAGATAAAACCTCAAGTGCTTTTTTTTGTTTTTCATTTAGCTTATGCGGTTTGTTGTCAATTACACACAGCGTTCCTAAATTAAAACCGTCTTCAGTGGTTAATGGAAACCCTGCATATGATCTAATAAAAGGAGAGCCAGTAACTAATGGATTCTGTTTAAACCGATCGTCATTCAGCGTATCTTCAATTTCAAAGAGATTTTCTTGTTTGATGGCATGATTACAAAACGCAATTTCACGTTCAGTTTCAGATACCCCCAAACCTATTTTTGCTTTAAACCATTGCCTGTGATCATCAATCAATGAAATTAAAGAAATAGGTACCTCACAAATCTCTGATGCTAGCTCAACAATATCATCAAACGCTTCCTCAGGAGGTGTGTCAAGGATATCGTATGATTTGAGGTTAGATAATCTTTCTGATTCACTTTTACTTTGAGGCATTACTGAATTTCGCTATAAAAAGTAATAAAAAATAATTCCAGCCGACATATGCGGATTTATTACTAACACATTTTGGGGAAAAATGATTTATAAGCTATCAAAGGCACCTTTAATCACATCACAGGCTTTTTTGATTTCTTCATCAGTAATATTCAGAGGCGGAGCAATTCTAAAACTATTAGGACAACTAAGAAACCAAAACGAAATCACACCATTTTCAAGACAATACCTTACAATTTGAGCGACTTCTTCAGCTGTTTCAAATTCAATGGCAAACATCAGGCCTTTCCTTCTGATTTCTTTCACCTTTTTGTGTTGTAAAAGGGACTCAAAAAGCAGGCCTTTGTTTTCTACTTCATCAAGTAATTGTTCATTTTCAATTGCTTCGAGTGTAGCAAGAGCTGCAGCACATGATACGGGGTTTCCACCAAAAGTAGTAATATGGCCTAGCATAGGCTCGAAAGTCAGGGTTTGCATGATTTCATAGGAAGAAATAAATGCACCTATCGGAAGGCCCCCTCCAAGTGCTTTTGCTGTTGTGAGAATATCTGGAACGATATTATAGTGCTCAAAAGCATACCATTTGCCCGTTCTGCCAATTCCGGTTTGTATTTCATCAAAAATAAGCAATGCCCCAACCTCATCACAACGATCTCTTAGCGCTTGTAAATACGCCTGCTCAGCAATTCTTACCCCCGCATCGCCTTGAATTGGTTCTATAATTACACAGGCAGTTTTTTCAGTGATTTGATTCAGCTCAGCACTTTCATTGAATGTTAAAAATCGTACATCAGGTAATAGAGGTCTAAAGGCTTGTTTTTTAACCTCATTACCCGAAACGCTTAAAGAACCATGTGTGCTGCCGTGGTACGCTCCTCTGAATGAAATGATTTCTGTTCTACCAGTATATCTCTTAGCGAGCTTTAATGCGCCCTCGTTGGCTTCGGTTCCGCTATTAGTAAAGTAGCAACAGTTGAGCTTGGTGGGAAGTAATTCAGTTAATTTTTTGGCAAGTAAATTAGGCGATGATTGTACAAACTCACCATAAACCATGACATGTAAATGACTTTCAACCTGCTTTTTGATTGCTTCAACTACTCTGGGGTGTTTATGCCCCAAATTACTTACAGCAACACCTGAAATAAGATCCATGTATGATTTGCCAGATGGCGTAAAGAGATAAACTCCTTCTGCTCTTTCAATATCAATTAAGAAAGGAGAATCGGTGGTCTGGGCCAGATGCTTTAGAAAAATGTCATGGTTAAACTCCATGCCGCAAAGCTAATAAAGAGTAGTTAAAAGACTTTGAAATCCACACGTCTACTTGTTTCAGATTTGGCTTCTCCTTCCGCATGTTCTTCACCATAACCTATGACAGATATTCTGTCGTCAGGTACACCCATATCATGCATGAGTTGTCTGATTCTCTCAACGCGTTGAATTGATAATTTTACATTATAATCATCAGCTCCACTAGCGTCAGTGTGTCCTTCTATTAAAATCATTCTACCTTGTAATGCATATTCGACCGCAATTAAAAATGGTTCCATATCTACGACTGAGAATTCATCGTCATCATGTACGAAATATAAGGGTTCTAAATCTTGTGGGAAGTCTTCATTTGCTATACGATCTTCAACTTGTTTTCGTATGCGTTCGTGTTCCTCTGAAGAGGGTGGAGGTATATTATTTTCTTTTAGTACTTCATCTTCTATTTGATGTTTTTCATCCAATGATAAATCCTCGAAATTCTCGCCATGCATTCTTTCAGTTAATTTTTCTTCACTAGTTGGTTCAGGTGGAGGAGTGGGCTGAGGCTTTGGCTTAGGTGGTGGGGGCTTGTCATTAGGGTCTACTTCAGCTAGTGCCGTTGATTTGCCAGAAGACTTACCAGACTTATTGTTTTTCCAGAAAAATGTCTTCTTACTTTTCTTACGCTGCTTTTTCTTAACTAGACGGTCGCACTGTTGCTTTGATGATAGAAGTCTCCCTTTATACTTATAGGCATAGTACATTCTGGAGTTTCTACTACTACCATATTGGCTTCCGGCACAACCAGCAAGAACCCATATAAGAGCGAAAATTATAATTTTGTATAAATCAAAACGCATTCCTAAAGTCAATAAAGATGAGAGAGAATATGGTCGATACCATTATATCTTTAATGATTTAACTTTCATCTGATAGAAATTTATCATATAAATGGCAAATTAGAAATAAAAATTCACTTATGGCTCCATAATCTAGCTTCTATTTACAAAAAAATAGGCTATTAAAGACCCTAATCCAGCTAAAATGGTAGCTATTAAAGCGGATTGTCTAAATGAGTCTATAAATGATGTTTTAATAAAACCTGCAATTTTTTCTTTCTGTACCAGGTTAGCACTTTGAGGGGGCTGAGCCTCAGCAAGTTTTGGAACTTGCAACGCTAACTCTTCCCTGGCTTCATACGACAACTCTATGGTTGCAACCTTACTTTGAAGAGAATTTTGAAATGTAATTACTCCAAAACCACCCATAATTGCAATGGCCAGCACCCCTGCTGTACGTGCTACAGTATTATTTACACCAGAAGCTGTACCTGTTCGTTCTTGAGGTACTGCGTTCATTACTGCCGTAGTGAGTGGTGCCACTGTTATTCCCATACCTACTCCGAGTATAAGGATAGCAGGAAAATAGGTATGCCAAAATTCGGAAGGCCCATTAGTTAGCTGTGGTAAACTGAATAGGAAAAAACCTATAGCAGTTATAGCAGATCCTAAAATCAATGGAGTCCTTGCTCCAACCCGGTCACACCAGGCGCCTGACCATCGGGAAAGGATCGAAATTAAAAGCCCAAATGGAAGCATTGTCAACCCGGCTATTTCTGCTGGGTAGCCTTGCACTTGAATAAGGTTTAATGGAAAGAAGAAAAGGAAGCCTCCTAATGCGCCATAAACTAATAATGTTATGAAGTTCGTACTACTAAATAGTCTTGATTTAAAAAGCTCAAGAGGCATCATTGGATGACTGGTCTTGGACTCATAAATTAAAAATATAATTAAAAATAAAACGCCAATTGATAAAGAGGTGAGTATTTCAGGAGCATAAAAACCATTTTCAGGAGCCTCAATAAACCCATATGTTAACCCAGCGAGAGCCACGGTAGCTAAAATTGCACCTAGAATATCAATATTTTTAGCATCCACTTCTTTTGATTCGGGTACTTTTCTTAAATAATAGAGAGCTATCAGGGCCAACGGAATATTGATAAAGAAAACTGCTCGCCATAAATCCATACCGGCTAGCAATCCACCAATAGCAGGGCCAATAATGGTTGTCATTGCACTAAACATTGACCATATGCCAATGGCCCAACCTCGTTGCTGCCTGGGAAATAGTGCAGAAATGATCGATAAACTACCAGGAACCATAAGTGCACCTCCGGCACCTTGAAAACAACGTGCAATAATCAACATTAGAGGAGAAGTAGAAAATCCACACCATAATGATGAAAACATAAATATGATGATTCCCAATCCAAATATCTTTTTACGTCCATAATGGTCTCCTAATGAACCTCCAACGAGTAGTAATGCAGAGAGAAAAAGTGAGTAGCCATTAACGATCCAGAGCAGTTGAGAACCTTCTATGTTGAGATCTTTTTGTAAAACGGGTAAGGCAACATTTAAGGCGGTGGAATCAACAAAAGCCATACTAGACGCTAATATTGTTGAAACCAGGATCGCACGTTGTTCTTTTTTTGAAAGATCACCCATAGCATATATCTTCACATCTTATATTAGCCATCAATATAGCTATTTATGTTATGTATAAACAAAGATTGACACGATCTAGACACAATAGAGTTTTGGGAGGTGTATGTGGTGGTATTGCACAATATATTGGCTGGGACTCCAGCCATGTCAGATTGTTATATGTTTTATTATCAGTTGTGAGTGCTGCATTTCCTGGAGTTCTAGTGTATTTGATACTCTGGGCCTTTATGCCAGAAGAATAAAAAGGGAACTCTAATTGAATAGAGCTCCCTTTTTTGATGTCACTGTTAAGTTGACTTTAATCTACTTTATTGATTCTAAACGTAGCTTGTTTATTTGGCCCTGTTAATTCAAATAAATAGATGCCATCATTGTATTGATGCAACGAGATAATCTCATTATTCAAAATATTTCTACTTTCGACAATACGGCCATTATAGTCATATATTTTGAGGTAATTAAACAGTCCTTTTTGATTCAAATTCACAGCACCTCTTGTCGGGTTAGGGTAGAAGCTCAACTCACCGGACTCAATTAATTCTTCAACTCCTAAAACAACTGGTGAAAACACATCACTAATCGAAGTACAACCATTGGCAGTTACTATTACCTGATATTCTCCAAAAGAATTTACCGTGATACTTCTACTGGTTTCAGTTTCTAGCGTGTCCCCATCTAGCACCCATTGATATACTATTCCTCCAATCGGAGCAGACAGAATCGCACCATCATCTGTTATTGTCGCATCAGGTAACTCGCGCACATTTATTGAGGTCTCCTCAGTCAGTGCTAATTCACACGAAGTACCAATGGAAGTGGCCATTACCATTACATCTACTGCTTCTGTTAGCGTGCTTGTGGTAATTGTAAGTTCTCCATCCTGACCTTCTATTTGATCACCTAATACATTCATTGTGCTTGTATTGATAAAATAGTAGTTCACACCACTTTGGGCTAAATCAATTGATGCAGAAATAGTTTCTCCAGCACAGATGTCATCTTCACTGATCACAGTATTACTTAATACTGGAGGATCAATGGTTACAGATACCTGATCGTCTAAAACTTTAGAACAGTTTGAATTTTTTTGTTTAACAAGCACATAATAACTCACACTGGCTAACAACTCTGGCGTGTTTACAACAATATTAGTTCCATCTCCTGAGATAGGTTGATTCAACGCATCATCATTGTCTGCATCAAAGACCTGATATGTGAATCCACTATCAGCGTTCTCAATAGTAATTGTTGTAGACTCACCATAACATAGGTTTTCATCTGCAACTGCAACAACTTTTTCTATAACCGGGTTAGTCAGGATGTTTATATATGCCAGCTTTGTTTCATTTTGACTGCCATTCGTTTCGCCAATAACAGTCAATGAAACGTCAGCGCTACCAGTGGAGCTATAACTCACTACATGGGGGCCTCGTCCGGTCGCAGTAGCAGGAGATGCACCCGTTCCGAAATCCCAGCTCCAGGAAGTAATGTCTCCCTCTGAAAGATCGTGGAATGTAACTTCTGTCTCTGCACAAGTTGAAAGTGATTGGTCAGATACTGCGAAATTAGGAATTGCATCTTGAGTAGGTCCTGAGATCATAAAGTCATCTAAGGCCATTCCTACATCTGTAGTACCTGGATCTGTTTTGAAACTAAATCTAAACGCGACTCTTCCATCTCCAGAAAATGCTGAAATATCGGTGGACATTTCAACGAATTCTCCTCCGGTATCACCACCAAAAATAGGTGCCTCATTGCCAAAAACACTGTTTTCTACGGTAGTTTCATTATACCAGCCTGATTCTATTACAGGGTTTAATTTGGTCCATGTAGAACCACTATCAAGTGAGTATTCTACTATAAAACCTTCCCACTCCGGTTCAAAACTATACTTTGTTTCAAAACTCAATGTATAGGAACCAGCAGTCGATAAATCAAAATTTGGAGTGTACAAATAGGCTGTGGAATTATTTAAATATTGCTCATCATCTAATCCCGTTACCCACGCGTTCACCCCACTGACGGTTCCATCTTTTTGATCAATACTTGAAGAACCTAGCTCAAAAGGTGTACCTGCAACATTGTCTGCATAAAAATCATCAATATATTCGTCAAAGTCACCACCATCTGTAAGGCTATAATCACCATCTCTGTTTGGTAGTACAGTGATTATGTCACTCCGGGTATCTTCACCTCCATTTACCTCCAAGGAAACTGTATAGGTCCCTGGTGTTGTGTAAGCATGATTTACATCTTCATCTGTAGAAGTTATACCATCACCGAAATTCCACTCATACGATGATACATCTCCAACTGATTTATTATCGAATGAAACTGTTTTACCTACATAAGTTATTTTTGTATCTGTCTCAAATGCAGCGGCAGCACCTTCAAGAAATGCATATGAGGTGTATAAACCTCGTCCAAAGGTAGCTACAACCACCTGTTGGTCAGATTCTCTGTATTGTAGCATATCACACCTTACATTTGCAAGACCTTCAGAAGTAGGTTCCCATTCTGGTGTAGTGGCAGTAATATCATCAGTAGACCATACACCAACTTCTGTAGCAAGTAATACCTCAGATCTATTATTTGGGTTATACAATCCCCATCGAATTGGCATGTCTGGTAGGTTCCCTTCCTTATTATTCCATGTATCACCTCCATCAGTAGTTTCCCAAACGGATGTAACACCATAGTTTGAGTAAGTTACAAGTAAATGATCGTCAGATTCGCCAATATCTATTGATGAAACGTTGCCATTCGGAAGATCATTATTATCAATATTGGTCACTGTTGGGGTGGTGGCATTTGCATTGTCAATGATGTAAACTTCACCTCCCTCTGTACCTACTATGACTCTATTGTCTGTATAAGGTGACACTTTTAAATTACTTGTCTGTCTTCCTCCAATACTAACTGATTTGACGCTTTTCGAAGCAGATCCTGAAGAAATATTCGAATAAACAGCAATTTCATTTGCATTACGTGTCGCATATAATATGTCAGTTTCATCATCGTAATCAGCCTGATTGATAAAATTACCACTATTATCACTATCTGTACTTGAGAAAGAACTCCAGCTGTTGGTAGTTATATAGTAATTATTATATACGTATGATGTGATCATTAAATTTGGATTGTCCTGATCGATAAAGCAAAACGCACCGTCACCACCAGTTACTTCAATTGCAGAGTTTATTCCTGCTGTTGTAAATAGGTTTGATCCATTGTCTTGCGCGCCAGCTAGGTATACGTTACTTCCTGCGACATTTGTAGCAGCAGTTGCATAGAAAAGAGCGGTATTATAACCCAGTATTGTTTCTTCAAATTCAGGGTTTGATTGATCTAATTCATTGGAGTAAAATACTCCTCCATCATTGCCAAATATGGCCTCAGAATCGCTTCCATCTTTGAAAACAATAGCATGTTGGTCAGCATGTACGTAGTCATCACATTGCCCAGTCCAGTAAGATAGTGACTCCCAATTTGTTCCACCATCAGTGGTTCTGTGTAAGTCGATACCACCTGCAATAACTGAGCTAGGATCATTAGGATAAACTGCTAATATCAAATCAAACCATGCCTGGCCTCTTGTGAAATCATTTGATCCTGCAGCACATGACCCTTGTTCTAAGTAGGATGGAATTGTAATGTCTGTCCAGTTAGTTCCACCATCTGTCGATTTTTTAAACCAACCTACACTTGTGCCGGAGGCAGCAACTGCATATACTGTGTTAACATCAGTAGGTGCTACTGCTAATTCTACTCTGTCTCCCGCATCCCCTGGAGAAATGTCACTCCAATTGTCTCCGTCATCGGTTGATTTATAAATTCCTCCATCAAAGTCAGATGCATAAAGAGTTTCACCATTTACACCATCATCCTCAATTTCGATATCGGCCATATTGGTAGATGCAATAACATCAGTCCAAGAGCTTCCACCATCATCAGAAACTTTCAGTCCATCGTCTGTTGCTGCAATAACACGCGATGTGCTTGTTACAATAATTTTTTGATTGTAGTAGAATTCACTGTTGATAGTGCTGGTTAGTTGTTCCCAATTGGCACCTCCATCAACTGATTTCCAAATTCCGGCTCCTCGAAGTCTTCCTGTAAAGCCAAGACCTGTCCCGGCATAAAATATCTGTGTATTGTTAGGGTCATAAGCCAGTGTGCTAATGGCCAAATTAGCCATAAAGTCATCAACGTTTTGCCAAACAGACTCAGTATCCGTAATGTCATTATTGTACCAAAGGCCTCCAGCTACAGTTCCGGAGAATACTTTTTTGCCTGAAGGGTCATTTGGGTCCCAAATTAATGCTCTGGTACGTCCTCCAACATTGTCTGGTCCACGCTCTTCCCAAATTACATTATCAATGGCTTTAGCTCGTTTCTTGTTTCCCAGAAGCTTTTGAGCCTCTTTAAACGCAGTAATCTTTCGTTGCACCGGTGGATAACCCAAATTAGGATCTTTGGTCATTTCAAATTCTTGTTCGGCCGCAAGATCAGGTCGATCTTTCTTTGCCATTTCGTGAATTTGAGAAAGTTTATCTGTAACAGTATCTGTGCTTGATTTAAAGTAATAGATGCTGGCGGCCAAGCATAACATTAAGGCCAACAAGACTAACGATTTCTTCTGCATTTTTGTGTATTAACAGGTTGTAAAAGCTGCAAAAATACAAAAATAAAATATAATTGAGGGGAGAGTGGTGTTAATTAAAAAGATTTAATTTATTCATCATACATTTTGAGAAATTCTTCAACTTCTTTACGCACCTCTGAAGTAGTTTTTCCATCAAAAGGTGCAGTGGCTATAGCTTTAAAAAGTTCGCCTACGATATAGCTCTTAAAGCCTAATTTGGCTGCGTAGATAGCAGCAACTTCTAATTCAATGTCTTCGACTACATTGTCCAGATAAATCATATGAACCAAATGATAAATGGCTTCCATTCGATCTACTTTGGATTCAGGAATTATGAATTCTAGTTTGTCGAAATTATCTTCTATATGATGTAAGTCTTCTTGTGATAAACTCAATTGAGCACTCCATTTTAATAAGCAGGCCACGTACTTACTTTGAACACTCTCTTCACTGAGGAAAAGTGATAATATATTAAAGTAACTTTGTTTAACAGATGCTATTTCGTCTGGTCCCAATTTCATGTAGATGTTCTCAGGTTTGGTTAAAGTTTAATTATAAGAAAATGATGCGAATTTATTGCTATAAGCAATATTTATTTAAAGCATCAATACTTTTATTATACCCTCTATTTATTGCCCTTTGCCAATCTTTACAAGCTCGAGAGTTTAAATTTAATGCTTTTTTGCAATGTCCCCGAAGATCATACGTTCTGGCCATGTTAGGTCTTAAAAAGATAGCCCAATTGCAATCTGTTAAAGCTTCCTGATAATTACCAACCTTATAATTCAAATCGGCTCGCTCACTAAATAAATCATAGTAAAAATCTGGTAAAGAGCTGGGGTTAATGACTAATTCAAAAGCCTCGCCATAGGTTGAACTCTGAAATTCTTTGAAAAGCAATTTAGCTTCATCATAATATTCGAGCGCTTTATTTGGGTCTGAGAGCTCATGATTGTACAATTTAGCGATCTTTACTGCAAGCCTGATATTGTATTTATCTCTTTGGAGTATATAATCTAAGGCATAAGCGGTTTTTCGAAAGTCACCAATTTCAAAATAGGCATCAGCAAGCATATCCCAGGTCCTCATTTTAGATGGTCTTTCATAGTCTTTTACTATTTCCAAAGCGTCCACAGCTTTTGCGTACTGATCGTTTTCAAAATATTTGGTGGCAGTTAATGACAAACCGGCTACCATTTTTTCACGCTCTTCATAAAATTGTACTTCATATGGCTTTAGCTCACCAAGATGTATAACCATATCAATGGCTTCTCTGTATTTCTCCTGGTCATATAAGTCATAAGCCTTTTTGAGTGCTTTAAATGTAGCCTGTTCTTCTGCCAATGCTTTTTGTACTTCCTGATACTCCCAATATCTATTACCAATCATAATTAGCGCACTTAGCCCCACCATCACAATTAGGGTTAGTAACTGTATTTTGAAGTAACTTTTATCTACTTTATAAACTGGTGCTTTTTTGTAACGCGGTGCTTTTCGCCAATCATATTTTCCATACCGATCGTACACACTTTTATCTGATGATTTGGTTGGAGAGCTGTACTCAGTTGTTTTTTGAGTACTATGTGAGTTTTGGTAACTATAGTTCAGTATAAAATCATACTGTCTTTTCTTCTCTGTATTTGATAAGACCTGATATGCTTCATTTACTTGTTTGAAATATTCTTCAGCCGCAACATTGCCTGGATTTTTATCGGGATGATATTTTAATGCAAGTCTTTTGAAGGCCGATTTAATTTCTATTTGATTGGCCTGTCTGTTTATGCCCAATATGTCATAATAATTAAGCATATAATAAATTTAGTCAATTATTGAACATTCTTTCGCTGTTGCGATGCCTTTTTATTAAGCTTATAGTAGACATAGCCGGCCACGATAAGCACAATTAGTGATATGAACTGAGAGTGTGATAATAGGTCATCAATAATAAATCCTCTACTGATATCTCCTCTAAATACTTCAACTACCATCCTCACTAAAGCATATAACATGAGGTATAAAATGAAAAGTTGACCATTAAATTTCTTATTATTTTTTATATATAGCAGCACTAGCAGAATAGACAAAATTCCAGTCATGCTATATAATTGTGTAGGATGCAAGGGGGTGTTAATTGGTGCAAGACAATTTGGATCGGTGAACACCACTGACAATGCACCATGCCACTCAATACCGTGACAGCAGCCTGCCATAAAACAACCTAGCCTTCCAAAAAAATGTACGATACAAGTAGTGATAGCCATTATATCCAACATAGGTAATTTTGGGAGATTATTGATCTTGAAAAAGGCCAACATAGCTGGAATACAAAACAGCAGCGAACCAAAAAAAACAAATCCACGACCACTTAGTAGCTTTGATAAGTTGCTGGAGTAAAAATTGGGGTCCTCAAAGAATAGAAAAATTTTACCACCAACAAATGCAGAAACTAGTAATAGTAAAAACAGACTATTCACTTTGTCAAAGCTTAGGTTGAATTGTTTCTTACTTTGAATTGCTACATAAGTTACTCCAAGAATGGCACCTATAACGATAAAAAAGCCATAGGAATAAACCGTAAAAGACTGACCGAGAAAATCTAAGAATTCAGGTAACTCAACGCTAAATAGTACAGGATGCATCTTTGATCTTTTTCTTATTCTAATCTCAATACTACAATAAATTTTCCTTTCTCAGTCAATTAGTAGACATTTGCCGAATGTTTTCTAAAGGGGTGAAGTACATGCTGCTGGCAACATTCTTCTTTTCACTGATGAATGTGTTTGTCAAAATGGTGGATAATATACCAGCTGTTGAGATTGTGTTTTTTAGGTCAGTAGTTTCGTTGGTTTTGTGCTACGTCTTTCTTGCCCAGCAAAAGGTTAGTGTCTGGGGTAAGAATAAGAAGATATTGTTATTTAGAGGTATGAGTGGGGCAGTGGCGCTTATTATGTACTTTACAACATTGCAATTTATCCCACTTGCAAGTGCTGTTACAATACAATTCTTATCACCTATTTTCACTTCAATTCTCGGTGTATTTATTGTTAAAGAGAAAGTAAAGCCATTGCAGTGGCTATTCTTTTTAATGGCATTTGCTGGAGTAATTATGGTTCAGGGTTTTGACCCCAGGATAACTACTTTCTATCTGGTTATTGGTGTTATTTCGGCCTTTTTCTCGGGCTTAGCTTACAATTGGATTAGAAAACTAAAACACAGTGAACATCCGCTGGTTATCGTTTTTTACTTTCCGCTAGTAACCTTGCCTATTACGGGTATCTACTCAGCATTCGACTGGGTACAACCCATTGGTTGGGAGCAGTGGGTGTTGCTATTACTCATCGGTGTATTTACACAAATTGCCCAGTACTTTATGACAAAGGCCTACCAATCAGAAGAGCTATCTAAAATTGCAAGCCTCAAGTATTTAGGAATAATTTATGCCCTGGGTTTTGGGTATGTATTTTTTAAAGAGACATTTAATATCATGACCTATTTTGGTATGTCTGTTGTACTGATTGGTGTGATTTTGAATATCTGGTATAAGCATCGACTGACATTAAAAAAATAATTAATTTAGTGATAGTTTCGAATTTATAATTTACTACTTAAACCATGGCAGGACATAGTAAGTGGGCAAATATTAAGCATCGAAAAGGAGCCCAGGATAAAAAGAGAGGTAAGATATTTACCAAACTCATTAAAGAGATTTCCGTTGCAGCCAGAGAGGGCGGAGGAGACCCAGAAGCAAACCCAAGACTTCGATTAGCCATACAAAATGCCAAAGGGCAAAATATGCCCAAAGACAATATAGAAAGGGCCATTAAAAAAGCTACCGGCTCAGATAGTGTTGAGTATTTTGAACCAACTTATGAAGGGTATGCGCCCCATGGAGTAGCTGTATTTGTGGAATGTGCTACTGACAATCTCAATAGGACGGTGGCTGCGGTAAGAGCTGTATTTTCTAAGTACGGTGGTAACCTGAGTGTAAATGGTTCTGTAGATTACATGTTTGAAAGAAAAGGTGTTTTTCTTATTAAACAGGATGAAGAAAATGAGATTGATCAGGATGAGCTGACGCTTGAGCTCATAGATGGCGGAGCGGAAGAAGTGGATTTTGATGAAGGGTATATTCATGTTACTACTGTAATGGAAGACTTTGGTAATATGCAGTCAAAACTAGATGAGCAAGGGTTAGAAGCAGAATCTAGTGAGCTACAAAGAATTCCTACTACAGTTGTGGATATGGGAGATGAGGAGTTTGGACAAGTGATGAAGCTCATTGATGCGCTCGAAGACGATGATGACGTACAAAAAGTATATCATAACCTAAATGCTACAGAAGAACAACTAGCTACCCTGAATTAAAAAAAGTACGATTAACAACATAAAAAAAAGAGCTTTCATTTGCTGAAAGCTCTTTTTTGATTCTTGGGTAGTTTAATTCCTAGCTTATTTTTTCGATAAGATCAGCTACTCGGTTAGAGTACCCAGCCTCGTTATCATACCAGCTTACAACTTTTACCAAATTGCCATTAGCTGAAGTCATGCCAGCATCGAATATTGATGAATGAGGATCACCAATAATATCCGTTGATACAATTGGGTCTTCGGTGTACTTCAATATACCTTTCATTGGTCCTTCTGCAGCAGCTTTCATTGCAGCGTTAATTTCTTCTGCATTCACTTCTTTGCTTAGCGTACAAACTAAATCAGTTAAAGAGCCAGTAGGAGTAGGGACTCTTACTGCGTTACCATCAAGCTTACCATTAAGATCAGGAAGCACTAAGCCCACGGCTTTGGCTGCTCCTGTAGAAGTGGGAACCATATTGATCGCAGCTGCACGTGCTCTTCTCAAATCCTTATGAGGGCCATCCTGGAGGTTTTGATCTGCCGTGTATGCATGGATTGTTGTGATAAAGCCTTTCTCAAGACCAAAATTATCATGCAATACTTTTGCAATTGGAGCCAGGCAGTTAGTTGTACATGAAGCATTTGACATTACTTCTTCGTTTCCTGTTAAGATGTCGTCATTTACACCTAATACAACAGTTGGAATATTTCCTTTGGCAGGAGCAGAGATAACTACTTTTTTAGCACCTGCCTGCAAATGTTTCTTAGAGCCTTCTTCATCAACAAATCTACCTGTAGATTCTAAAACAACTTCAACGCCTAAATCAGCCCATGGTAATTGTGCAGGATCTCTTTCAGCCGTTACCTTAATTGTTTTTCCATTTACAATAAATGAGTCCTTGGTGTGCTCAACAGTTCCATCAAATCGACCATGTATTGAGTCGTATTTTAATAGGTGAGCTAAAGTAGCGGTATCCGTCAAATCGTTGATGGCTACTACTTCGATATTCTTTTTTTCCAGGAGTGCTTTAAAAGCAAGTCGACCGATTCTACCAAAACCGTTAATTGCAACTTTAGTCATTATTTAGGGTGTTAAGAGTTAGACAGAAAATTTGACCGCAAAAATACATTACCCCAAAAGCAAAACCAATTAAATTTACTTCTTATCGTATTGGAAAATATTTTTTAAAAATTTTTGGAGAAGGTTTTGCAATTATAATCCGGCAATATATATTTGCACCACCTTAAACAAACGGCCCGTTCGTCTAGGGGTTAGGACGCCAGGTTTTCATCCTGGTAACAGGGGTTCGATTCCCCTACGGGCTACTTAACAAAACCCTCTCAGTGCAAACTGAGAGGGTTTTTTGTTTTATAAAAGCCCTTCCATACTTAAAACAGAAAAGAAGCGGAGAAATATGGTTGAGGCTGAAAGGCTTATTATATTTGCTCACTTCAATTACTTAAAATTTTAAAAACTTAACCTATTTATGAAAACCTGGTACAATTGTAAAGTAAAGCACAATCAAGAAGCAGATGACGGAATGTTGAAACAAGTAACAGATTCATTTCTCATAGACGCTGTTTCATACACTGACGCGGAAACCAGGATGAACGAAATAGGAGCTCAGGACTTTTCTGGTGAGTGGGGTGTAACTCAAATTACCAAGACTAATATTGTTGAAGTGATACCGAGCGAAGAAGCTGAAACATGGTTTAAATGTAAGGTGACGTATTCTACAGTTGATGGGGATAATGATAAGGAGAAAAAAATAAACACTTACATGTTGGTAGCGGCATTGCACGCAAAGCAAGCATTTGAAATGATAGAAGAGCATTTTAAAGGAATGTTGGTGCCATATGATATACCATCAATAGCCATGACTAACATTATTGAGGTATACCCTTATGAGCGGGAAGAGATCCCATCCAATTTGAAACCATTGTCAGAAGTGGAGCAAGACTAGCCGATATATTATGGTTAGCTGACTTATAATTAGTATTTTAAATTACTTTTTAAAAGTCATGCTTGGATCAATACTTATAGCCCTGGTCTTACTACTTGCGATTTTGTTGGTTGTAAGATATTTAATTATAAGTGAACGTGAGGATCCTGATATAAATGAAAGGGTAAAACTCTATAAAGGAGTTGATAGCTTCCAAAAGTATTATGCAAAAAATGCTTTTAAGAAATTAAGCACAGTAGTAACTGAGTTTGAGAGAAAATTTCCTCATGAGATTGAAGCATTGAGGAAAAAAACGGAAGCAGAAGCAAAGTTCTTTAAAAATAACAGAGACCGATATAATTACCTTGTATTTAAGTATGCCGATCGACTTGGGGAACTAACATCAAATAAGGTAAAGTGGCTGAAAATTGGTGATTTAATCCAACTATTCACTCAAAATGAAATTAATGAATTAGTTGAGGGACATCTCATTCAATGTTATCAAGGGCAATACCTGATTCAGGAGAGTTATAAGGCTACACATCCTTTCGAGAAAGATGAAAACGGCTTGCCATTAAAAATAGAAATTTAGAATATGCTAGATATTAGTAAACAAAGGACCAGAGAATCACGAGCCGCCATTGAGCGCCTTTATATCACCATGAGGCACTTGTTTATTCGAGGGTCTTACAAGCCGCTGGGAATTTCCGGAAGATCTTTGATTGATGCACTCCTTACTTTAAAACCAGAAATTTATGGTACAATTGAGGATCCTGAGAAAGTAGAGTTAGACGGACTGCTTTATATTATTGAAAGGCTTCCGGATGGTATTGAAGAGTGTCGGTTCATTAAGTTGGTAGCAAGAGAAGGCTTTGAAGAAGCAGGGCATGACGTAATCATACCTCCCAAAAGAAGGAGAAACTGTTATCGTATCGATGATAACCGGATGTACATCGAAATGACCAGGGGAAGAAGTGACATCTATGATATACTGACACACTTAACTTTTATGTGTGTTGAAGGTGAGAAAATCAAAAATCATAGTCTTGATCAAAAAGGTAGGCTGAAGGATGATTGGAAGAAACTGGAGGAAATCGTGACCTTGGAGGATCAGGGAAAATCTTTTGATGAGAAAAAAGCGGCTGTTTATTTGAGCAATTTTTTGGGTAGAACAGTAAAAGAGACCCAGGAAGCAATCAAGAAATTTAAGAAGGGTAATAATAAGAATAGTCTTTATCACATAGTCTATTGGCTTGGAAAGACGACTATCGCTGAGCATAAAGATCAACACGACAAAGAAATTACCTTTAGTGCAAAACTAAGAGAGATTGTTGGTCATCATATCTATGGCGAACAATGGGCGAATAAAATTAAGAAATGCGTATATGAGCATAAATGGAATGACCGGCCTATACATGTGATAAGTGCCAATATGCACAGTTTCCTTAATGCGGTATATGGCTTTGGCGCATTGAAGTCAAAAAAATATGCTTCAATTGAGAAGATGGCTATTGAAACCAGTAAGGCCGAGAATAGTGCCCTTCGGGACAAAATAAAAAAACATGCGCTTAAAAATGGGCTTATTGAAATTGAAGACCAGTCCGGTACTAATCTTCCTGTGCAGCTTATTGATATGGCAGCGCTTAACTTAAATGACTTACCTGATGAGATAAAACCAGAAGGTAAGTTGGCTAAAAAGGATATGCCATTACTCATCGTCATGGATTACGCTTTTGGTGAACAGGCCTTTGAATGTCTTGATGAACTGTTGAAACCTTATGAAACAGCTGGTAGTAAAGAGAATGTAGACTTAAACATTCGGTCAGTTACAGTGATGGGTAAAGCGGGCATACTATTAGGAAATAAAGGAGATGTCATGATTCCAACAGCGCATGTTTTTGAAGGTACAGCTGATAATTACCCTATAGACAATGATTTCACTGCTGACGATTTTAAAGATCAACATGCGGTATATGAGGGTACAATGATTACTGTACTGGGCACATCGTTACAGAACAAGGATGTGCTAAACCATTTTGTCACCAGTACCTGGAATGCAGTAGGACTTGAAATGGAAGGAGCGCATTATCAAAAGGCCATTCAGTCTGCTGCCAAGATAAGAAAGAGCATTAAAGAAGATGTGGTAGTGAGGTATGCTTACTACGCTTCTGATAATCCATTGAAGACTGGAAGTACATTAGCTTCAGGAAGTTTAGGTATGGAAGGAGTGAAGCCTACTTATTTAATCACTACTTTGAGTTTGAAGAAAATATTGAGTTAGGTAGAGTTAAAACCTAGATATAAAAAAGGCCAGCGATTGCTGGCCTTTTTTAATAGTCAAATTAGACTTTATTATTTAGCGTTGATTGCTGGATAGTCTAATGGGTTAACCAACGGAACAGTTGACCCGTATACAGCATTTATTTTCTCGATTATTTCATTTGCAATTATTGCTGCACCTCTTGGGTTAGGATGTACTCCATCCGTTGACCAGATGCTATTGAATAACTCCTCTTGGCTTAAACTTAATGGAACGAGATTAACTCCGTTTACATCAATACCTAGCTGGCCGTCTGCAGCAGCCTGGGCTCCTGAGCTCAAAGCAAGGCCAGCAGCTTGAGCACCACTAAGGCCAAATACATCGGCAAAGATAGGGCCAACATCTACTAAATGAATATTAGACCTTGCAGCAGCCTCTGCAGAAATAATACCATTAAAGGTTGCGTAAGCCGTGATAACATTCGCTTGTTCAGATAGTGTTAACGTGTATTGATCTTCGATTGGAACTCCTGTCCCTACAGTAGTCGAAGGGTCTCCAGTTACCAATTCTGTTCCAATCACTGCTAAAGCAGTAAGAGGGAATAAGTCAGTAGCACCAGTTGTAGGATCAACTTTAGCTTGTCTCATATTTACGAGAGCAGGGTTGATATCTGTGAGATCAGTTAAAGATTCATCCATTAGTACCGGAGGGTTTGCACCCAAAGTCCAGTTAATCTTTCTAAGTGCAGCCTCTTCAGGTGTTATCTGATAACTAGGCCCAAATAACCCTGCTGCAGAAGCATCTAGCGCATCATTATAATCAGCATAGGCTGCGTTTAGTGCATCTACATTACCCTGACTAGTAAGTGGAATCAGGTTGATTCCGCCTCCCAATGTTGTCACTGTTTGGAAATATGGAATAACCGTGATGGGAGGTATATTCAATATTATTCCTTCCGCTCCATTGGCCGTTAAGGCGTCTAATGTCCCTGATAAAGCTGCTGAGAATGTTGCTGCATCAGTAATTGTTTGAGGGTTGGCAGGATTAAATGTTTCACCTGCAGCACCACCATTAATTGCATAACCTAATACGTCATTATTTCCAGCCCACAATGTAAATAAAGACCCGTTTGCACTTGCAGCATCTCCAAGTATAGAAGCACTTGCTGATGATTGAAATGCACCAAAGTATGGATTTAGAGAACCATATCCATTTACTGATAAATCAATCAATCTTGCGCCTGGAACACCAAAATTATTAAGTGCTCCACCTGTGTTAGAAGATTGAGATAGGGCACTTCCTTCGGTTGTTTGAATGGCGTCAGCAATATCAGCATTTGGATCACCGGCCAATGCTGCCAAAGCAACTTCTAAATTAATAAAAGATTTACCTTCTATCATGGTTCCATCAACTCCACCAAAACCATTACCTGAAACAATATCTGGCATTACAAATTCACCACCACCGGCAAGTTTAAGTTGACCAGCGATTATATTAGTAAATGAGAAAGTCTGTCCTTCCGGATATAGGGCTGCATCTGCAAATCCTGCTGAGAGTGAATTACCAACAGCTACATAATTGCTGAAATCAGCTTCTCCCGAAACAGGTTCGGCAGCTGGTGGATTTTGCTCCTCTCTTTCTACTATTAAATCCTCTTCAGTCTCACAGGCAACAAAAATGCTAAGTGAGCAGAGGCTGTATATTATGGTATTTTTAATACTCTTCATATCAACTTAATTTATTAATTGAAAAATTCATCAAATGTCAAACTCACGTAGTAAATGGCACCTAACCTTGGGTTGCCAAATGACGTAGTGTATCGTTCATTTAGAATGTTAGAACCGCCTATTTTAACAATAGACTTGAGGTTAGATAGTTTATAGCTTACCTGAGCGTCAAGTGTTCCAAATGCAGGTATTACTCCTTCGCCAAACGAAGATTCCCAAATAAATGCATCCTGCCATCTATAATTGATAGAGAAACCTAAGTTTTCAGTAACTTTTCTATTGGCAAATTTTAGGTTGAATTTCCACTCCGGTGTGTTATATGAAGCTCTAAACCCTTGAGCCAATAAATCTTCCTGATCAAGCAACTCGTTATATGATGCGTTACCACCTATGGTGTATCCTTTGTTGATTGAATACTCAAGACCAACGCCAATACCTTGGGCGTTTACAGTTCCATCGGCATTCACATCAAAACCATATCTAGCCGTATTTGCTGTACCATCTGCAATTCCCTGAGGGTCTGCTGGTCCTTCATAAAGTGGCGTTTGACCACTACTTGTGTTTCCTTCTGCAGTTTGTATAAGATCCACTTCTGCAATGAAATCAGTATACTGACTGTAGTAGTAATAAGCGTCAATTAAAAGCTTATTTCCGATAAGACTCTTATAACCGATCTCATAAGTACTTACTTTTTCAGTTTCGAAATCGAAATCTGTCCATTGCTCTAAAAGATTCACATCGCCAGAATTATTCTGAGCCGCCTGTACACTTTCTAAAGTATAAACAGCGTTTGTTCTAAAGTTAAATTGATCAACCAGGGCTTCATTGCTACCAACCAATCTTCGGGTTACAACATCCAGGTTGATAAACTGATCTTGTGTTGTTGGGATTCTAAAACCCCTCTGGAAAGAAGCTCTGATATTATGATTTCTATTTTCTCCTAAGTTATATACAGCAGAAAGTCTAGGTGATAATTGACCATCAAAATTTTCATTTTTGTCATACCTCATTGAACCAGTTAAGTCTAAACGGTCATCAGCCACTGATTTCTTTAGTTGTATGTAACCTCCATATTCATTGATATTAAATTCGTCTCCAGTATCGATATTCTCAAGAGCAAACAAGGTTCCGCCTGAATTTAAGTTGTATCTTCTGAAATTAGCTCCAACTATGACTTCGGCAAACTCTATCTTATCTTCGAAATTATACATTCCCTCTGCGTGATACAGGCTAGTTTCATCAAGGAACTGTGCCCCACCTTCAGAAATTGGTGTCGAACGAAGCCTGTCAAACGCTTCATTATATGTAGCACTTCCAACAGCCGCTCTTTGGGCATTTGCTCTAGCAAAAGCATGTGACTGTTCAACATTTTGGCCAGCAGCTCGTGCACCAGCAAATTGTTCGAAATATTGGGGAACATACGTCTCAACATTGATAAGAGATGCTAAGGTATTAGCGGCATAACTATCACCAGCATCTTCTTGTGTTGTATATGCTCTTACAAAAAAGTTAGAGCCCTTAAGTTCAAGTTTACCCGTCCAGATTGAAAAATCATCTAATACGAATCTATCATTTGCGGTATAAACAGTACTACCAAAACCAATGTTATATTGACCTGACAATTCTAATTCATCATTTAACCTATAGTGTAATGCACCACCAAGCTTTAAACTCTCTGTGGTATTATCTACAAATTCACTCTCTGTAAATCCTTGGGGGGTAAAGTTACCTGACTCACCATTTGGATAGAGAGACCTGGTAGCAGCTACCTGAGCAGCCAAAGCCATATCTTCTGGTGATGCACCAGGTGCTGAACCTCTTGCTATAACTAAATCCGCAACATCACCTAGGTTTACCACTGGCTCTCCATATATATTTACTCCATCATATGTTCTTAAGCCGTCTCTATATCCTGCCTGAGTAGGATCAAAATCAGCACTTCGCTCAACAATATCATTGCCTTGATCTCTATAGTCAACACCTCTGAAATCATTGGCTCTTAGATAGGAGGCGGTAACTTTGAATGCAAATTTGTTATTGAAAGCTTTGGCATAGCGCAATGCATAATTATTGTAGACAGACATATCGTCATCTTCTTCATCCACGTGGTTTACACCAACTTTGGCTGTCGCGCTTAATCCCTGGTATTCAAAAGGACTTTTACTATTCATTAAGATAATTCCCTGAATGGCATTTGGTCCGTATAGGGCAGAGGCTGCACCAGGTAGAATCTCAACACTTTCCAGATCCAACTCATTAATACCTACAATATTACCAACAGGAAAGTTGAGGCCTGGAGCCTGGTTGTCGATTCCATCGATCAACTGAACCGTTCTTGTATTACCATTAGCACCAAACCCTCTAGGGTTGATTGATGAAAATGTCATACTTTGAGTACTCACATCAATACCTTTTAATGACTTGATGGCATCGTAGAAACTTGGGGCAGCGGACTCGCGTATTGCCCTGATGTCCATTTTCTCAATAGAAACTGGAGATTCCAAAATACTTTCTTCAACTCTTGACGCAGACACTACTACTTCCTGACCAAGCAATGATGCTTCTTCCAGGGCTACGTCTATGGTCATGCCATCCTGAGTAACTTCTACATCCTGTGTTTCGAAGCCAATAAATGAAAATTGCAATGTAAAAGGAGGTGCCATATCAACTTTTAGCTGATAATTACCATCAGGGGCTGAAATAGTCCCAATTACTTTACCTTTTACAACAATGTTCACTCCGGCCAAAGGGTCACCGTAATCCGCATCGGTAACTGTACCAGACACGCTCGTGCTTTGGGCGTAAGTGAAACTAACACTTCCTAAAAGCATAAAAAGAAGGAAGGTCGTCTTAGTAAAAATCTTCTTCATAGGTTTTGGTTTTATTTTTAAAGTCAAAATAAAAAATTATAAATATTCTTCTAAGCAAAACTTAAGCTTAAAATCATCTAAATGTACAATAAAAAATTCTAAAATAGTAGGCATGCATACGTTTTAAATCCCTCTCAACGTCATATTTGGCCACTCAAACTAGTTTTGAGCTTCTTTCTTCAGGTGCTCTACCAGTTTATCACAAAGATTATTCATCTCTGAAGCCATAAACTCATCTCCGGTACTATTTAAAATACTTTGTGCCATGCCCCCAAGGCAGTCTACATAAAACCTTTTCATCTCATCCACGGGCATTTCTTTTGTCCAAAGATCGATTCGTAAAGTATTACGCTCATTGGGGTCCCATAATGAGATGTTAATGGCGCTTGTTTCTTCAGGGCCTTCCTGTGGCTTTTCTGTAGCATCCCACAAAATTTTTTCTGGTATATTTTCGCTATCAAGCGATATGTCAAAATTAATTTTAGATTTTTTCATTTTAATTTAACTCACTTATAAATTCATTTCTGGTATTTCACCATCAACTATCAGCTTACCTTCGGTAGCATTTTTTATCTCATCTACAGTAACCCCTGGGGCTCTTTCTAAAAGTTTAAAACCACCGCCTTCGACTACTTCCATCACTGCAAGGTCGGTAACGATCTTTTTTACACATTTCAAACCTGTAATAGGTAGACTACATGATTTCAAAAGTTTTGAGCTACCTGATCGACTGGTGTGTTGCATGGCTACTATAATATTTTCTGCAGAAGCTACCAGGTCCATTGCTCCACCCATACCTTTTACCATTTTTCCGGGTATCTTCCAGTTAGCAATATCACCATGCTCTGAAACTTCCATGGCCCCAAGGATAGTGAGGTGCACATGGCCGCCTCTAATCATGCCGAAACTTTCTGAGGAATTGAACAGCACAGAACCTGGGCGCATAGTTACCGTTTGCTTACCAGCATTGATTAAGTCTGCATCTACATCTTCCTCGTAAGGAAATGGCCCTATTCCTAATAAGCCATTTTCAGACTGTAGTACCACCTCAATATCATCAGGGATATAATTGGCCACCAAAGTTGGAATGCCAATACCAAGATTGATATAAGACCCGTCCTTAACTTCTTGTGCAATTCTTTTCGCTATTCCTATTTTATCTAAAGCCATAATCAGTTATTTTTTTCGGTGATAGTACGTTGCTCGATCCTCTTTTCGTAATTGCTGCCTTCGAAAATACGTTGAACATAAATACCTGGTGTATGAATTTCATTTGGGTCGAGTTCGCCTAATGGAACGAGTTCTTCTACTTCAGCGATGGTTATTTTACCAGCCGCAGCCATCATAGGGTTGAAGTTTCTAGCTGTACCTTTAAAAATTAGATTACCAGCCGCATCGCCTTTCCAGGCTTTCACTAAGGAGAAATCTGCTTGAAGCCATTCTTCCATAAGGTATTGTTTGCCATGAAACTCCCTTACTTCTTTACCTTCAGCTACTTCAGTACCATAGCCAGCTGGTGTAAAAAAAGCTGGAATGCCTGCACCACCAGCTCTTATGCGCTCAGCTAATGTACCTTGAGGAATCAGATCTACCTCCAATTCACCTGCAAGAAGCTGGCGTTCAAACTCGGCATTTTCACCAACATAAGAACTTATCATTTTTTTAACCTGACGTGTTTTAAGCATAAGACCTATTCCAAAATCATCTACACCGGCATTATTAGAAATGCAGGTAAGGCCTTTTACGCCAGTTTTTAGTAATGCTGAAATAGCATTTTCGGGTATGCCACAAAGACCGAAACCTCCTAGCATAAGGACGGCATTGTCCTTTATATCCCTTACGGCTACATCTGCACTTTCTACAACTTTGTTTATCATAATTTAGGGTTATGGATATAACTTAATACTTTCAAAATTTACTTATTTAATATGTCATTTACCAAGATTTTATCAGCTTGAAGTTGATTTTTCAGTTCCTCAATATCCTCAAATTTTTTTTCATCTCTTATTTTATCAATAAAATCAACAGCTATATTTTCTCCGTAAATGTCTTTATTAAAATCAAAAATATTGACTTCAATGGTCTTGAGTTTGCCACCAACCGTTGGTCGGTAGCCTATGTTGAGCATGCCATTGTAGCGATTGTTTCCTTGGTGTACATTTACGGCATAGGACCCATTAGCAGGAATGAGCTTGTGCTTAAACTCTATTTCAATATTGGCCGTAGGAAAGCCGATCATCCTACCTATTTTCTCACCTTTTACAACCCGGCCAAGCATTCTGTAAGGTCTGCCGAGTAAGTGGCTGGCTGTTGCCACATCACCCTCACTCAATCCGTTTCGTATTTTAGTAGAGCTCACTGCAACATCCTCAACGTCCTGACGAGAGATTTCTTCCACATCAAAACCATATTTAGAAGAGTTGGCCTTTAGGTGCTCAAAACTACCTTCTCTGTTTTTGCCAAATCGGTGATCGTACCCAATCACCAACTTTTTTGTGCCTATTTGATCGACAAGAATCTTTTTGATAAATGCTTCACTTGAGGTTTTAGAAAACTCTTTGGTGAAAGGCAATCGAATTAAATGGTCAATGCCTTGTTCGCGAAGTAACTCGGCTTTTTCTTCAAAAGTGTTCAGCAGCTTTAGGTCGGTTTCCTCGGGGTATAAAACCAAACGGGGGTGAGGCCAATACGTGAGAAGTACTGTTTCACCGTGGTTTTTTCGAGCCACCTCTTTGAGTCTTTTAAGTATTTTCTGATGACCTAAATGTACACCATCAAATGTACCACTGGTAACTACGGCATATTCTAGCTTTTTAAAATCTTCTAGTCCGTGGTATATGTTCATTTACTCTTGGTCAGTTCCTCGATTGTTTTGGCTTCTTCAACCCTAAAGTTACCAATTCTAGTTCTTCTGAGCTCACTTAAATAGGCTCCAGTTCCTAACTTTTGGCCAAAATCATGAGCCAGGCTTCTTATATAAGTTCCTTTAGTACAAACTACCTTAAAAGCAACCTTGTTTCCCTCGAATGATACGATATCAAATAATTTGATTTCTACCTGTCGTGATTTCAGCTTTATGTCTTCCCCTTTACGTGCACTTTCATAAGCACGCTTTCCTTTTACCTTGATGGCAGAAAATATTGGAGGTGTTTGATCAATTACACCTTCAAATTGCTTTTTCGTTTCATTAAGGTGTTCCAATGTGATGTGTGAGATATCGACTGGTTCTGTAGGTGCTGTCTCCAGATCATAAGAAGGGGTGGTTTGTCCAAGTGTAAACTGACCCGTATATTCTTTTTCCTGACCTTGAAATTTTTCTATTTGCTTAGTCATTTTACCTGTACACAAGACCAGAAGGCCGGTAGCTAATGGATCTAAAGTGCCGGCATGACCAATTTTCTTTACCTTAAGAAAGTACCTTAGTTTTTTCACCACATCAAAAGATGTCCACTCCAATGGTTTATCAACCAGTATTACATTTCCTTCTACCGATTCCATATTTGATTAAAATTGTGAGGAAATAATTCCTATTAATGCTATTGCAAAACAATAGTAGGCAAAATATATAAGCTTGCCTTTTCGCACCAGACGTATCATCCAGTTGCAAGCAACCAATCCTGCTAAAAATGCAGCTAGAAAACCACCAATTAAAACCACCGAAGATATATCGGTTGAGACCGAAGCATCTTGTTTAAGCAGATCGATGGTTTTTAATAATGCAGCACCGAGTATAGGTGGTAAAACCATAAGAAATGAAAAACGCGCGGCTTTTGACCTGTCAATACCTAGAAATAATGCAGTAGTGATCGTGGCACCAGACCTTGAGATACCTGGCATTATTGCAACGGCTTGAGCAATACCTATGATGATGGATTTGCCAAATGTAACAGAGCCGCTTCGATGTTTTGTATAGTTAGAGATAAGTAACAAAGCTCCTGTAACAATGAGCATACTGCTTACCAATAATACCTGACCACCGAAAAGAGCATTTACCTGATCTTCAAAAAACACACCTACGATACCGACTGGTATCATTGATAGAATAATTTTTACCACATATTGTGTAGACTCATTCCATTTAAACTGAAATAAGTCTTTTATAATACTTGCAATTTCTTTTCTGAATACCAGAATGGTACTCAATGCAGTTGCTGCATGTACAAGTATTGAAAAGAGTAAGTTGTCTTTAGTAGTAATGCCCAGCACCGCGCTGCCGAGTTCAAGATGCCCGCTGCTGCTTACCGGCAAAAACTCGGTGAGTCCTTGAATGATTCCAAGGACTATAGCTTCAATTAAGGTCATTTATTGTCTTTGGGGTTGTGCAGGATGGCAAATAACTCAATTATAAATCCTAGCATCACTATTATAGGGCCAAGGGTAAGTCCCAGAAATCCAAAACCATGTGGTTCGCTATCCATACTCATGGTTACAAAGCCAATGATTAAAATTGCAATGCCCAAAAGCATTAGCTTATAATTTTTCTTTCCGAATGGGAGTTTGTTGTTTTTTTCCATTTTGTCTGTTTTTGCAAAGCTTTACGAGCTAATAGAGCTCGTCTAATGACATTCTAAGATATTTTTTAATTGCACGATAGGTGCTGAAAAATCCAATGACACCACCTACGATCAATAAACCTCCAAATAAGATTAGAATTTTGTCTGTTTCCTGAAGGTTGGATAAATCATCAACTTTTTGATTGGCAAAATTCATTAAACCAAACAAAACAATTGAGGCCAATAGACCAGCTAAAACGCCATGTCCTGTGGCCCTTAGTAGAAATGGTTTCTGTATAAAACCAGATTTTGCACCTACCAGCTGCATGCTTCTTATCAAAAAGCGCTGAGAAAAAAGTGCAAGCTTTATCGTATTGTTTATGAGGATAACCACGGCAAGTAATAACACAAAAGCAAAACCAATCAACACCAGGCTAATTTTTGTAAGGTTTTGATTTATTGAATCTACAAGGCTTTCGACATACACCACCTCAAACACACCTGCCATGTCTTCAATATCATTTTTGATAGTAAGCAGTTTTTCGTTTTCCTGATAAGCCGGAGCTATTTTCAGTATGTAAGCATCTCTCAATGGATTTTCACCTAAAAATTCACTAAAATCTTCACCTGTTTCTTTTATGAATTGCTCTGCGGCTTCTTCTTTTGAGATAAAACCTATTAGTACTTCATCATTATTTTTAGCTGCATAGTCTTTAGAAGATAATGCTTGTTGAACCTGAATCCTCTGGTTATCTGTGATGTCTTTTTTGAGATAAACCTGAACTTCGATATTTTCTTTAATGATAGAAGTAAGTTTGTTTGTGTGCAATAGGAGCAGGCCAAATAGTCCTATCACGAACAAGGCGAGTGTTATACTAAATACTACACTTACAAAAGGGTAGCTTCCAAGTTTTTTCTTTTTTCTACTATCTCTTTCCACGGTTGCAGCCAAATTTAGTAATTATTTTGCTAGTTCATGCAAAAGGCATGGAAGAATACTGGCAATAAAAAAGCCTTTGTTTGAAGGCGGTACAAACAAAGGCTTTAATCAATAAAAAGGGTGTTTAATTATTCGATATCTACAACTTTTTCAAGCTTTTCGATAAGCGTTCTTTCTTTCACAGGCTTCAATTCTACGATTTTCACCTGTTGCTTATTAAGTGGATAAAACTTTCCTTCATAATATAAGAATAGTGTTTTATCAGACTTAGTTTTAAATTCTAATATTTCATAAAGTTCCCTATCAAAATCACCGTATAAGAACAACTTCCCTCTATTGAATTGATAATGGAACGAATATTTCTTTTTGGTATTGTCTATTTCGACATCTAAAGAAGTAAGGTTACCCTCTATATTATCTACTATCTCGTTAGTAGGGGCCTCGAGGCTATCAGATTCTGAAGTTTCAAAAATAGGCGCTGCAGTTGGCCTGTTGATTTCAGGATCAGCGGTTTCGTTATTATTAGTTGCTACAGGCTCTGAAGTTTTAGTTTCTGTTTTATTCGGTTCAGCTACTTCTGTGAGACCTTCATTATCATCCACTTCACTTTTCGATTCTATTTCGTTTGTTGAAGCAAGATTATTATCTATTTCAGGAATATCAATATTAGTATTAGATTTTGGAGGCATAAATTCTGATGAGTCGTTGTCATCTATTAAATAATATGCTCCCAACGAGAGAAGCCCTACGATAGCTATGCCTGATGCTAACTTGCCAAATGTAATAGAGCCACCAATACCCATACTTCCTCCAATAGGCACATTGTCCATAATTGCCTTCAACTCACTTCTTCGTGCATCACGAATTCCTTCAATGATATCACGCTGAAGATCAAGCTCCTGCTTTAGCTCAGGGTCTTTAGCTACAGCTTGTTCAAATTCTTGCCTTTCAACCACAGACATGTCGTTCTCCAAATAGGCACTAATTTTTTCTAAATTACTCATATTCTTTAATCAAGAAAGTCGCTCTCAGAATACTGAGATTTGACTAGTTCATCTAATTTTTTCTTACACTTATATTTTTTAGTTTTTGCAGTATTTGTATTTGCAAATCCTAGTTTATCAGCTATTTCCTGCATCGACATTCCATCGAAATAATAAAACATCAATACCTTTTTACATGTTCCACCCAATTGTCTGATACATTCATTTATAAGCTTAGCACGTTCCTTTTGATCATGCTGTGCGTATTCAACTCCATCTTTCTCTTCATGCGACAGCCGCTTCTTTCTGTCGAGCTCTTTCCTCCAAAGGTTTTGACATATACTATAGAGGTAAGTACTAATTTTTGATGTAAGCACCAGGTTACCACTCACAGCTTTTTGCCAAAATACTACAAGAGCATCTTGATAAATATCCTTGGCTTCCTGCTCTGTGCCACTGTTGGAAATGACCATTTTAGTCATCATTCTATAATATTTTTTATAGAGAACCTCCAGCGTTTTTTCATCACCTTTGCATATTTTCTCAAAAATCTCCTGATCTTTCATTTGAGCTCTGCTTTTTTATACATCCACATTCCGGTAGGTAACCCCCTTTTATTAGTATTGTGCAATTTTTATTGTTCCAACAATCATTTTGTTTTTAAAACCTTGTTTATTGGACTTGAAGCCACGTTTGAGTCCGGTAAAACCAACCCCAATAGCCTCTTATTTTAAGTTTATCTTCTTCAATCCAGATTTTGCATTTATAAATTTTTCCTTCATCTGGTTTCAATACTGTGCCATTAACATACTCATCACCGTCTTTTTCAAGATCTTTGATTATTTCCATTCCGATTACTTTCTCCATATACCTTGGATCATCACTGGGACACTTATCGCAAATAGGATCTGGGTTCTGATCTGGTTCCCGGAATAACTTTATTATTTTGCCATAATATTTACCGTTGCTTGTGTAGATTTCTACCACCGATTTTTCTTCACCGGTCTCGTCATCAATAGTTTTCCATTTACCCAGTATTTCTTGAGCATTTACAGCTGAAAAACTGGTTATTATCAATATTGTACAAAGTATAAATTTCATGTTATAATTTATTGCTAGGCTAAATATATTTCATTTTAACTCAAAACAAAAAAAGCTCCCGTCAGGGAGCTTTTTTATATATCTAATTGAATTGTAAAATTACTCTTTTACTTTTTCAACTTGTTCTTTCACTTCTTCTTCAGTTCCTTCAAACTCTTCAACTTTGGTTACTTTTTCACCGTTTTCAGAGACGGTTTTAGTAACCACAGCCTTTACTTGCTCACTTTCAGTAGAAGTCATCTCAACTTTTACTTCATTGATAACTTCCTGGTGAATACCAGCTTCACTATGAGCATTGTGCCCTGTACCGTTAAATTCCCCTAAGATTGGAGCGATTACAAGACCTACAAGACAAGTAAGTTTAATTAAAATATTCATTGAAGGACCAGAAGTATCTTTAAATGGATCACCTACTGTATCACCAGTTACTGCAGCTTTATGTGCTTCAGAGCCTTTATAAGTCATTTCACCATTGATCATAACACCAGCTTCAAATGATTTTTTAGCGTTATCCCAAGCTCCGCCTGCGTTGTTTTGGAAGATTGCCCAAAGTACACCTGATACAGCTACACCAGCCATATATGCACCAAGAGCCTCAGGGCCCATCACAAATCCAACAATAATAGGAGTAAGAATGGTGATTGCACCTGGCAACATCATTTCTCTTAACGCTGCTTTAGTTGAAATCTCAACACATTTCCCATAGTCAGGAGTACCAGTACCTTCCATGATACCTGGAATCTCTTTGAACTGACGTCTTACTTCCATTACCATGTCCATGGCTGCTTTACCTACGGATTTCATAGCCAATGCTGAGAAAACAACAGGTATCATACCACCAATAAATAAGGCGGCTAATACATCAGCTTTGAAAATATTGATACCATCAATTCCTGTAAACGTCACGTATGCTGCAAATAGAGCAAGTGCAGTAAGTGCAGCTGAAGCAATGGCAAAACCTTTACCAACTGCAGCAGTAGTGTTACCTACTGAGTCTAGGATGTCTGTTCTTTCTCTTACTTCATCAGGTAGGTCACTCATTTCAGCAACACCACCAGCGTTGTCAGCAATAGGACCAAAGGCATCAATGGCCAACTGCATAGCTGTAGTAGCCATCATAGCTGAAGCTGCAATAGCCACACCGTAGAATCCGGCAAGCTCATATGAACCCCAGATAGCCACAGCAAAAAGTATTACAGATGAGAAAGTAGAAATCATACCTGTTGCTAAACCAGCAATAATGTTTGTGGCAGCACCTGTAGATGAATTTTGTACGATATCTAATACCGGCTTTTTACCTAAAGCAGTGTAGTACTCAGTAAATAATGAGATAAGGTATCCAACACCAAGGCCTACTAATGTAGCCCAGAAAACATTCATTGATGAAATATCTTTAGTTCCTTCACCAAAGAATTTCATTCCTGTAATTGTTTCAGGAAGCATCCAGTCTATAAGGAAATATCCTGCAACTGCCGTTAATAAAATAGCAGTGATGTTACCAATGTTTAGTGCTTTTTGTACTTCAGCTTCTTTAGCCGTATTGTCTTTTATTTTGATAAGGAAAGTACCAATGATAGACGAAACGATACCAACACCTGCGATCATGATTGGAAGTAGGATAGGACCCATGCCATTGAACGCATCGATAACCTGACCTGCATCAGCCATGTCTTTAATGATGTAGTTACCCAGCACCATTGAGGCAAGTACAGTAGCTACGTATGATCCAAATAAGTCAGCACCCATACCAGCTACGTCACCTACGTTGTCTCCCACGTTATCTGCAATAGTTGCAGGGTTTCTAGGATCATCTTCCGGGATACCAGCTTCTACTTTACCTACTAGGTCAGCACCCACGTCAGCAGCTTTTGTGTAAATACCACCACCTACACGAGCGAAAAGTGCAATTGACTCAGCTCCTAATGAGAAACCAGCAAGTGCTTCTAAAACTACGGTCATATTTCCGTAGAAAGATCCTTCCATTCCCATGAAAGTGCTTACAAATATTAAGAAGAATAAACTTAGACCTAAAACAGCCAAACCGGCTACGCCAAGTCCCATTACAGTACCACCACCAAATGATACTTTTAACGCCTGAGGTAAGCTTGTTCTTGCGGCCTCCGTAGTACGTGCGTTTGCTTCTGTGGCAATACGCATACCTATGTTTCCTGCAACGGCTGAGAATATAGCACCTACAATAAATGCTGGAACAATCATCCAACTTGTGGTTTCAACAGCCATTGATATGCCAAATAATGCAACCGAGGCTAATACAACAAAAATGGCTAGAAGCCTGTATTCTGCACTTAAGAAAGCAAGCGCACCATCTTTAATGTTTTTAGAAATTTCCTGCATTTTCTCATTTCCAGGGCTTTGTTTTTTTACCCACGCCATTTTTATAAGCATGAAAACGAGGCCTAATACAGCTAAGCCAATCGGCACAAAAATTAAATTATCCATTCTCTATTTAATTAAAATCAGTTTTAAAACTAAAAAGGGCAGAACAGCCCTCTTTTAAAATCCAGCGCAAAGATAGAAGAACCTAGATTATTATAAAATAAAAAGGTGAAACAAATCAGAATAACATTACCTTAAGAACAGCTCCTGCAATCCTTCCCATAATGCCTTCTTCTTTGATTTGTCAGATTCGATGAGTTTTAGGTCATCAGCTAAGAGTGTTTGACAATTTTGGTGTGTTGATATTTTATAGATGGTATGTGGCTTCAATTGCTCGATGTGATTCACGCCAAAACCAATAATGGTTTTAGGCTTCAGTTCTTTAATAATAGCATCAATAGCTAAATCAACCTTTGCTAAATTAACCAGTGCCACCTGATCAATGTCAAGTTTGACAGCAGAAAGTATATTTTTAAGAAAGGTTAGATTTTCATCTGCAACGAACGCTGCATTTTCATCAAAATTTAAAATGAGAATAGCACTAGAGTTATTTCCTTTAACAGGAATTTTCTCAATATATGGTGCTGGTGTAGGTTCACTCACAGCATTTGAATCAACATTAGTATCAACATCAGTCTTAACATTTTCTTGCAATGGCGAATCCGCTGACGACTCAGTAATTACATAAACATCTTCTGTGATAAGGTATTTTAGATAGTTACTTTCCATTGGCTTTATCTAAATTGAAGATTGACTTGAGTTCTGTAGCTTCATCGGGTTTCATTCTTCCAGCTAAAACTAATCTTAATTGTCGTCTTCTTAATGCTCCATCGTATAAAGCTTTTTCATCTTCTGTTTCAGCTACAGCTGCAGGCACATCAATAGGTCTTCCTGATTGATCAACAGCAACGAAAGTGAAAAAGGCACTGTTACTTGCAAACTTTTTACCACTTGGGATATCCTCTGCATCAACTTCAATATGCACCTCCATGGATGAGCTGAAAGCACGTGTAACCTTTGCCTTCAAGGTTACCACATTGCCCAATTGTATTGGTTTGCCAAATGAGACATTATCTACCGAAGCAGTGACTACAATTCTATTTGAGTGCTTTTGCGCGGCAATGGCCGAAACGATGTCCATCCAATGCATTAATCGCCCACCCATTAGATTATTTAATGTGTTGGTATCGTTGGGAAGCACCAGTTCCGTCATAGTGACGTAAGACTCGCGTGCAAATTTTTTCTTTTTAGCCATTTCTTTTAGTTATTGGGTTACTAGTTATTAGTTAATAACTGCTTATTGATCCCATCCTTGTTCGCCACGCAAAGGTACAAAGCTGAAATAATCAAAAGTTTCTTTTTTTATCTTTTTATCACCTTCTTTAATTATTCGGATCATCTTTTGGGACTGGTTATCACCAACCGGTATAATCATGACACCACCAACAGTCAATTGTTCAATTAAACTCTTAGGGACCGAAGGAGCGCCCGCGGTTACTATTATTCTGTCAAAAGGAGCCTTACCGGGCAGGCCTTTAGAGCCATCGCCTTGAAAGAAGTGTGGTTTATAACCCATTTTTGGAAGGAATTTCTTTGTTCTCTCAAAAAGTACTTTATTATACTCTATGGTGTAAACCTTAGCGCCAAGCTCCATGAGTACACATGCCTGGTAGCCAGATCCTGTCCCAACCTCAAGTACTTTATGACCGGGAGCTACCTCAAGTTTTTCAGACTGGAAGGCTACTGTATAGGGCTGTGAGATGGTTTGCCCTTCACCAATAGGAAAGGCCTTATCTTGGTACGCATGCGCCAAAAGCGCATTATCGAAAAAGAAGTGCCGTGGAATTTTTCCAATGGCTGTAATGACCTTTGGATCTGTGATGCCCTTTCCCTGGATAGTTTTAACTAATGATTTTCTTAATCCTCTATGCTTATAGCTGTCTTCCATGCAGCGAAAATAGCAAAAGTCAACTCAAAAATAAATACTAAATAAATTAGTATAATTATTTGTTATTTAAACTATTCAGTTCTAATTTGTGACAAATTACTAAAATAATTAGTATGAGAATGGATTATAAACTTAAATTATTGAGTAAGAAGCTTAAATCAGGTAAATGCCAGATTAAATTTTATGTTTCATCAGATACACGTAAGAATATGTATGGGTATCTATTGGCGGAGTCTGGTACGACATTGAAGGAAGTGGTTGGAAAGATTGAGCATAAAGTACGCATGATTGAGTCTGCAAGTCAGCATTATCAATCGCATTTATATAATTTAGCAACGCGAGATGTAAGTAATGATCATATACTAATTTTTAATAACTAACTATGACACTGATAAGTGAAAATATTAAATACCTAAGAAAAAAATTAGGCTTGACGCAAGAGCAATTTTCAGAGGCGATTGGTATTAAAAGATCATTACTAGGTGCTTATGAAGAGGCGAGGGCAGATCCGCGCATCAACAACCTGATTAAAATGGCTGAAATGTGTGGCACATCTGTCGACCTTATGATAAGTAAGGATGTAAGCAGGTTGAGTGAAAGTGAACTTAATGTAGATAAGTTAAAGCGAGGTAAAGAAGTACTGGCGATTACAGTAGATGAGAATGATAAAGAAAATATTGAGCTGGTGCCTCAGAAAGCTGCTGCTGGTTATACGGCTGGTTATGCCGACCCGGAATATATAACGGAATTACCAAAGTTTAAACTACCAATTCTACCTTCAAATGCTACTTACAGAGCCTTTGAGATCACTGGAGATTCTATGCTTCCTATTTTGCCAGGAACAGTTATTATAGGAGAGTATGTTGAGGATTTACGTGACATCAAAAATGGTAAGACCTATGTGCTCGTGACTAAGTCAGAAGGCATAGTTTATAAAAGAGTTTTTAATTACCTCGATGAAAATGGGAAGTTATTCCTTGTATCAGATAATAGACAATATGCACCATATCAAATACACGCTGAGGATGTTTTAGAAATATGGTCTAGTAAGGCGTATATCAGCGTGCAGTTTCCAGATGCCGATGATAAAAATGAAGTTAGTACTGAGCATTTGGCATCAATTGTCCTTGATCTACAAAAGGAGATATTGAAGCTAAAGGAAGAGAGAAAAACTAAATAGCTGTATTTACAGACTCTTTTCTATTAATCTTTCCTGTAGGGGTTTCTTTGAATTTTTTTACAAATAAAATTTCTTTTGGAACCTCATATTTGTGAAGTCTTTCACTCAACAAGTTTTTTAGTGTAGCAACTTTACTATTTGATAACTCGCCTTCAATTATAAGTGTCAGTTTTTCCCCAAGTTTATCATCTGGAATGCCATAAACGAAGTATCGGTTTTCTATTTGTAACTGATTTATAAGCAACTCTATACTTTGCTCAATTTTTTCGCTTTGAATTTTAATTCCACCAGAATTAATAACATTATCAACGCGCCCTAACCACTCAAACTGTCTATCATTCATCAAATTTACCCTGTCATTTGTCGCAACAGTATTGAAATTTGTAACCGCACCTTTAATTGTCAAACATTCTCTATGATCAATGTTAATTTCCACCCCATCCAGCGCGGTATGGAAATTGGATTTGGCAGGCCCGTTTAACCTTTTTAAAGCAATGTGTGAAACTGTTTCTGTCATGCCATATGTGCTGAAGCACTTGACTTTAAGGTCGACTAATTTTGCGCCTAGTGACGATGAGATTTCACCACCTCCTAGAATGATAGTGTCAAAATCATTGACCTTTGTAGCAGTGCTTTTTTCAGTTAATATGGCCTGCATTTGCATGGGTGTAAATGCTGCAAAGTGAATTTTATGGTTTAGGTCCGTGATAGGGTTGACTGCCGGTTCAGCTGTAATAATATTCATTTTATTAATCAGCGACCTTACAATCATCATTTTACCAGCTATGTAATCAGGACTTAAACACAGCAGGTTATTCATTTTAGGGTTTAAATTGAGTGCCTTGATGGTCATCATGGCACTGGCCATCATTTGCGTGCGATAGATTTCAATTAGTTTTGGGGTGCCAGTACTTCCTGAGGTATGCTGAGAAAACAATTCCTGACCTGATTGCCAGTCTTGAATAAAAGCGATGCAGCTTTCCTGGAATTTACTTTTTGGGGTAACATAGGTGATTTTGTTAAGGTCAAACTTCTCACCATTGAAAACAATGAAGTTTTCCATTATTGCATGTTGTTTAACTGCGACTTAAACGCTTTTAGAAGGTCAACATTTTCCTGACTTTCAGATTCGAATTCTAAAATGATTGGTCCATCAGAGGAAATAAACTCCTTAACGAGATTGTTTAGCTTACTGCGTTTATCTAATAGTAGGTAGGGGATATCAAACTCACTAGCCAGGTGCTTAGCGGATAGTCTTTGGTTTGTTTCAAAGTACTCTTCCAACTCAGGTTGACTAGCTGGGCCGTTAATCATTCTGAAAATGCCACCTGCATGATTGTTAAGTACTAGAACTTTTAAATTCTTAAGTGAATAGTTATGCCAAAAAGCATTGCGATCATAGAAGAACGCCATGTCTCCGGTTATTAAAATCGTTTCTCGACCTGAAGCCAATGAAGAGCCCATGGCAGTACTCGTGCTTCCATCTATGCCACTGGTGCCTCTGTTCGCAAAAACATTAACCTTTTGATCCTTATTTAGTCCAATGTAATTGGCGTACCTCACGGCCATGCTATTGGCTAGATGTAAATCAACATTGTCTAGTTTTGACATCACTTCAAAGATGACCTCAAACTCTTTCAATTGTTCATGTGGGAAAAATTCAGCAAAGAGCCGTCTCGATTTGCGCTCTTCTATTTCCCACAAATGGTAGAAGTTTTCTTTTTTCTGAGTGTCAAAATTTGATTCCTCTTCACACGCGATCAACTTTTGAAGAAAATACTCTGGGGTACAATTGACGATATTGGTTAGCGACTGATAAGTGTCTGCTACCTGTCCAGCTTCTTGAATATGCCAATGTTCAATAGGCCGATGTCTGAGGAAAAGTTTTAGATTTTTACTAATGGTAGAATTACCAAAAGTGACTAAAAGTTCAGGCTGTAGACTTTCATGTAATCCATTTTTACTTTGACCTAAAAACACATCGCTATGTAAAATAATGTTTTCTACGGCATGCAGGTTAGAAATGATGTCACCGAGCACTGGAACTTTCTGCTGGGTAGTAATTTTGCTTAACAGATCAACGATGTTGTTGTCGTATTTTTGTTGACCACCTACAATGATCTTCTTATTGTATATGCTCCATTTGTCAAGCAACTGGCTTATCGCTTCAGGATCTGGCACAAAGCTTCCTTTTGATTGTTTTATCACCTTAACATGAGCATCGAACTGATATTCGTCATTGTCAGATGGATAAAAAGGCTCACGAAAGGGAATATTGATGTGAACGGGACTGGAAGGAAAGGAGGTGGCGCTGTTAAAAGCTTCCGAAACCATACGCTGACCATGCCATTTGGCATCATCGTGATTGAGGTCAACTGGAAATTGAAAGCTTTTCTTTATGTGTTCGCCATAGATATTTTGCTGCCGAATGGTTTGCCCATCTTGTTGATCAATCCATTCTGGAGGTCGGTCAGCTGTAATAACGATGAGTGGAACATGCTGAAAATATGCCTCAGCTATGGCAGGTGCATAATTAAGTGCTGCTGAACCTGAAGTACAAATGAGCACAGTTGGCACTTCGGTTTGTTGTGACATGCCTAATGCGACAAACGCAGCGGATCTTTCGTCACTAATTGTTTTAGTTTTTATCTTGGGGTGCCTCGCAAAAGCTAATGTCAGTGGAGCGCAGCGTGAGCCAGGTGATAAGATGGCATCTTTTACACCTAGTTGGTGACAAATTTCTGCAACGTCAAAGATGGGTTGTAAATTCAAGACTCCAGTACATTTAAAATGGTATTCATTTTTAATTCCGTCTCATTCCATTCCTTAGAAGGGTTTGACGATTCAGTAACTCCAGCCCCAGCATAAAGTGTCCCTTGGTTTCCATCCAATTCAAGGCATCTCAAGTTAACAAAAATAGCAGTAGAACCATCACTATTTACCGGACCCAGATACCCACTGAAAAACTTACGGTCGTAATGTTCGTTTGCCTTTATGAAATTGTAGGCACTTTCCAGTGGCATTCCACAAACTGCTGATGTAGGGTGGAGGAGGTCAAGCATCACTGAGCCTAACTGTGGAAAGTTTGTGGCCTCCATGTCAACGGTATATTCTGTCTTTAGGTGTATCAGATTCCCAGCTTGAATGGTTTTTGGACCTAGCTCTTCAAATTCTCTGAGTCTGATTTTTTTAAAACAGTTGATAATGTACCTACTGACAAAAGCTTGTTCTTCAATCTCTTTTTGGGTCCATGCGATATCTGATGTGTCTATTTCGTGGTTATGTTTTTGTGTACCAGCCAGCGCGACAGTTGTGAATTTAGAATCTTTAGTGCTAATGAGTGTTTCTGGTGTTGCCCCAATCCACAGATTAGTTTCTGATGTATAGACAAGTGAAACGAAAGAGGTCTTATAGTTAGCTGTAAGATTTGAGAATATTGAGCCAGGATTAATGCCCTCTTTAAAGGTGATTTTTTTAAATCGAGAGGGAACGACTTTTTGAAAGTGTCCACGCTGAATATTGCTAATTGAGTTTTTTACCAGATTTATGAAGTCATCAGATGGATTTGATTCTATGGTGTAGTCTATTTTGTCAGACTTTTGTTTGAAATCATATTCGTCTAAATGGCATTCGAGTTGTTCTCGAAGGGAGCCGTTGCCTTCAATGGATTTACTCTCAAGGTTAATTTTGAGTTTGGCTTTAATAAAGTATCGCTTACCCTTTTTCTCAAAAGGAGCGAAAATGAAACCTTCAGATAGGTCCTCCAGTGGTATATCGCTGAGTGTAAAATCTTCAGAATCATCAATAAAAACATTGATAGCATCTTGGGAGGGTAGCTGCCATACTGCCAGTCCGTAAGCGTTCTTTTGGCAAAAGTTAAGCGCCCCGGCAAGAAGCTCATTTTCTGAAAGTGACTGAATTATGTTGGAAGTAGCAGTAGATTCTATCATACTTTATCAATAACCGCCATTGTAATACGACTAACGCATAATAGCTGACCTTGTTCGTTCGTAATTTTAATTTCCCACACCTGGGTAGATCGGCCAACGTGAATAGGGGTTGTTTTACCATAAACATACCCTGATTTCACTGATTTAATGTGGTTGGCGTTAATTTCTAACCCTACAGTGTACTTGTTTTGATCAATCACTGTGCAATGTGCGGCTACGCTTCCCAGTGTCTCTGCCATGGCAGCACTGGCCCCACCATGTAAGAGACCATATGGTTGATGATGACGATGGTCAACTGGCATTTTTGCTGTTATAAAATCTTTACCGACTTCAGTAAACTCCAGCCCAAGATGCTCCATCATGGTATTGCTATTCATCTTATTGAGGTCTTCTACAGTTATCTTGGGATTAATCATGCGAGTTCGTAAAAAAAGTTAAATTTGCTTGCCAAAAATACGAGAAATTGAAAAGCAAAAAAATATATTTAGTTCGTCACGGGCAGACAGATTATAACCTTAACGGTATCGTACAGGGTAGTGGCATTGATGCTTCTTTAAACGAAAAAGGGCAACAGCAAGCTGATATATTCTATAGCTCATTCTCGAGTGTGGCATTTGATAAAGTATATACCTCAGCCTTAAAACGCAGTATACAATCTGTTCAGCAGTTTATTGATGATGGTGTGCCCCATCAAGTTGTACCGGAACTTAATGAGATAAACTGGGGCACCAGAGAAGGTATAAAAATCACTCCCGAGGAGGATGAGTATTATCATTCCGTCATTAAGAAATGGCAGGAAGGTGATGTTTCACTAGAAATTGAAGGTGGTGAGAGTCCACAGCAGGTTTTTGAGCGACAAACCAAAGCTTTGGATGTGATATTGGCTAATCACACCGAGGAAACCATTCTTATTTGCATGCATGGCAGAGCTATGCGGATTTTGCTTTGTCAAATGCTGAACTACCCGCTCCATTGCATGGATATGTTTGAGCACTCTAACCTTTGCCTATACAAATTGAATTATACTGGAAATATGTTTTCAGTAGAGCTATTCAATTACACAGCCCACCTTAACGGGAGGTATTCTTAATGCTTTTTAAAGCGGTCTTGGCTTTATTATCCAGGCTGTTTTTATAGGCATGATGCTTATATGATAGTACTTTCTCAAAAAAGTACTTAGCCTGTTCCTCATTATCCTGTTCACTATAAATATAGCCTAGTTGAAGGCAACTATTTGGGGCGAAATAGGCATCATTTTGCTGAAGTGAAATTACGTTTTTGTATAGATCAATAGCTATTGGGTATTCTCTCAGCTTATGTTGTAATCTGGCTTTTCTATAGGTAAACTCAAGTGGGTCATTGATTTTGAGCTGTTCATCATCTACTAGTTTGATAATACTATCTGCCTTTTGAAATTGGCCCCCGTCTGTAAAAAGACGGATCTGCATTATGGCAGGATCAGGCAATCCATTTTCGGTCATTCTTTGGGCATGTTTGTCGGCTTCAGTAAGTGTTTGTCCTCTATTTTGTGCTGTCAAGAATAAACTCTCTGCATTTTTAAGGTCTTGTTGGAGCAATGCTACTAAACCCAGTTTGTAATATGTGTCTTTAATGAAATTTTCTCCTTTGAATATTGCTAAAAATGTCTCCAAAGAATTTCTAGCCATATTATAATTACCTAGTTGAAGGTGAGCTTCTCCAGCCAGGTATGCAAGTAGAGGGTTTTGACTTTTGTTTAGAGTCTTTTCATATATACTGATGGCCATTGCTGCGTCAGAATTTTTCATAGCTATTGCCATACCTATATAATTAAGCAACGGCCCACCATCCAAAATTTGCTCTATGTTATCGGTGGCCTGCTCGGAGTTATTAAGTAAGTAAGCATCAATGACCCTTGATAGCAGCTCGGCTTCAATACTAAATATGCTTTTGTTGGTTGCAATGATTGCCAATTCATTAAGCCCGGTCTGTACATCGCCACTCATACCCATTAAATTTACAACCCATTGATACTGTTCGGGAATACTTCCAATTAGCACATGTAGCAATCCACTTGTTTTTTTGTTGTAAACAAATTTGGGGTGCAATTCAGTGTTTTCTGAAGTCAGTTTATAGGCCTGCCGTATATTCCACGCTGCAGACAATTCATTGCCTAATTTTAAATTGATAAACGCTGACCTGAGTTTTATCTCTGCAAGAAAAAATCTCTGCCATGGACCTTGGAGCTGATTGATGAGATCCTCAATTAGAGACTCATTATCCTCTAGCAGATCAATTAACTCAGCGTTTTCAGTGACCAGGTATGCCAGTGTGAGGCGATAATGAAAAATGAAAGCCTCTCCAGGGGATGCTGGAGTGTGGGTCTTTAGTGCTTGGTATTCAAAGTCAAGGTTGACGGTGCGTTCATAAGCTTCCTTGTTAAAAGGTAAATTTTGGCTTTTACAAATTAAAGGAGCGGCTAGTATTAAGCAAAAAAGGTAAGCGGTTAAGCTTACCTTTTTCAATGAAATATATGTACTCAAAGCCAAACTTATGTTTTTAGGCCTTTTTCTTCTTTCTTCTTGTTGTTCTCTTAGGCTTTTCCTCTTTTAATGACTCCATGTCAACATCTGCAAGGATACGTCCAGAGTGCTCGTCAATAACGATTTTTTTCTTTTCTCTGATTTCAGCAATCTTTTGAGGAGGTATAACAATGTTGCATCCCTCTGCTGCACCTCTTTTTACTGTAACTACTGCTAGACCATTTGACAGGTTAGCTCTAAGTTTTTCGTAATATCTAAGCAGCTTATCTTCAATCTTTTTAGTAGCTTTTTCACGGTCAGATAATAATTTCTTTTCATCTGACTCGCTTTCTTTAAGAATTGCTTTCAATTCGTCTTGCTTGCTACTTAGGTCTTTACCTCTTTCGCTGATTATTTCTTCTATAGCAGCGATTTCTTCTTTCTTTCTTTCAATCGCCTCGTGAGCTTCTTTGGTTTTCTTTTCCAGAATCTGGATTTCTAACTCTTGTAGCTCAACTTCTTTTGTAATGGCATCAAACTCTCTGTTATTTCTAACATTGTTTTGCTGCTCATTGTATTTTTTAATTAAAGCCTCGGATTCTTTGGTTCCTGCCTTATTGCTTTTAATGCTTTCTTGTAGTTGGTCGAGATCATCGTTGAATCTCCCAAGTCGGGTTTTGTACCCTTCGATCTCGTCTTCAAGGTCTTGAACCTCGTCAGGCAGATCACCTCTTAGTTTTTTTAATTCATCTAGTTTAGAATCAATGGATTGTAGTTTTACGAGTGCTTCGAGTTTTTGGGCTACGGTGTTATTTTCCATGTATTTTATAAGTAACTAATTGGGTTTGTTACAGTTTCTGATAAATTGGTTGCAAAGGTAGTAAATTTTTTACTTAATATATCATGTAATAATTCTTTTGTAAAGACTTCACTTTCATAGTGGCCTATGTCTGCAATAATGATTTTTCCTTCTGCATCAAAGAACTCATGATATTTGAAATCAGCAGTGATAAAGACATCTGCTTTTTTGGCCATTGCCTTTTTAAGTAAGAAACTACCAGCGCCACCACACCAGGCTACTGTTTTAATTTTACGATCTATTAATTGTGTATGTCTGATACAATTTAAAGACATCTTTTCTTTTAACGTCTGCAAGAATTCAATAGGTTCCATTGGTTTATCTAAAGTGCCAATCATACCACTTCCAACTTCCTGGTTGCTATTTTCAAGTTGTGTGATATAGTAAGCGACTTCTTCATAAGGGTGCGACTGTTTTAAGGCTGACACAACAGCTCCTTCCAGATATGAAGGGAACATTAGTTCAACGCGATCTTCTGTGGCGCGCTCTAATTTATTCTTTTCACCAATATGCGGATTGGCAGCCTCACTTGGTTTGAATGTGCCAGTACCTGAAACAGTAAAACTGCAATGGCTATACTCGCCAATTTCGCCAGCACCTGCTTTGTACATAGCACTTAAAACTTTTTCACGATTTTCTGTAGGTATAAATGTGACTATTTTGTTTAACAGCTGTTTTTTTGGAGCTAGAATCTTGGGTAATGATATACCAATCTTATCACCAATTTTTTTATTTACTCCTATGTGGACATTGTCGAGATTGGTATGGATTGCAAAAATGGCTATGTCATTCTTAATAGCCTTTATAATGGTGCGCTCAACGTAATCTTTCCCTGTGAGTGACTTGAGTCCTTTAAAGACTATTGGGTGATGTGCCACAATGAGGTTGCAGTTCTTACTTATTGCTTCATCTACAATAGTTTCGATACAATCGAGCGATACGAGGATACCGCGTACTTCATCACCAGGGTTACCTGTTATGAGTTGTGCATTGTCATATGACTCTTGATATGAAGGAGGCGCAACTTCTCCTAAATACTGAACAATGTCTTTTATTTTAGTCATAAAAAGCCAATTTTGCAGTCGACCAAAGATATACAAAATATCATATCTGAAAAGTTAACATGAATTTTTTAGGCGTAATACTTTATCCTTTTACTGTGCTTTATGATGCAGGCACACGATTTAGAAATTATCTTTTTGATATTGGCTATAAGAGGTCTTTTGAATTTGATACTAGAGTTGTATCTGTAGGAAATTTAACAGTAGGAGGCACGGGTAAGACGCCTATGGTAGAGTATCTCATCAGGTTATTGAAGGACCATTATAAGCTGGCTACTTTAAGCCGTGGCTATGGTAGAAAATCTAAGGGGTTTAAGATTGCCTCAAATGAAGATGATGCTAGCACTTTGGGAGATGAACCATACCAATTTTTTAATAAGCATAGCGACATCACGGTAACAGTAGGAGAGGAACGAGCAGTAGCAATACCGTTTATTCTTGCAGAAAGACCAGAGACAAATTTGATTCTCCTTGATGATGCCTATCAGCATAGACCTGTTCAACCGAACCTAAACATATTGCTTTCTAACTATCACAAGCCTTTTTACAAAGATTTTTTAATGCCCTCGGGCAGACTTAGAGAAGCCAGAAAGGGTGCAGATCGGGCTGATATTGTGGTAATGACAAAATGCCCGGAAAATTTAAAAGACGAGAGCTTGAAGGAAATTGAAAATCAAATTGGTAGATACACTAATGCACCGGTATTTTTTTCAACTATTAACTATGGCCAACTGACGCCTGTTTATAGTAAAGAGAGTATACCTTCGCTAAACGTAATATTATTTTCAGGGTTAGCTTCAGCCGATTTATTTAGCAAATATGTGAGAAGAAAGTATAATGTAATCGAAGAAGTTGCATACGCTGATCATCATGATTATACTAAAAATGACATTGAAAAATTGATTGCACTTAGAGAAAAGCATCTTGACCAGAGTATTTGTTTCATAACAACAGAAAAAGATATGGTTAAACTCTTATGTAAAGAACTTAGAGCTTTGTTTGAAACATACCCTGTGTTTTTTATACCTATCGAAATGCAATTTGTAAAAGATGGTAAGGAATTTGAGTCACTGGTTTTAAACAAATTGGGTTGAGTCACATTCTTTATAAACATTTGTCGGTCAGACTTGAAGACTTTTCTATAATTTTGAGCGTGTTTTTCCAAAAGCTTTTTATAACGGCATTATTTTTACTCTGCGCTATTGGTGGGGCATATAGTCAAATCATTGATGTAGAGGAAGAAGGAGAAGTCGAAGAGAGGTCAGGCTCATCTATTCTGGATGATTCCACAAAACAAGTCTATGGTCCTTCAACAAGCCTGTTTACATATCAAAAGCATATAAAATATAATAACAGACGTTATTACAATATTGATACATCTGTTTTAGACCTTCATAAGTATCAGTTTGTTGTGAAGAAAGAGTGGCTGTATACTAATCTTGGTAATATAGGTACACCGTCAAATAGTATTTATCCTTTGCAGCAAGATAATATTGGAGCGACTTCAGGATTTACTCTTTTCGACCTGTACTGGGAAGGCCCGGATGAGATTAAATACTATAATACAAAATCACCTTACTCCAGCTTTAAAATTATTTGGGGAGGCCAAGGCCGGGCAGTTACCGATGTTAACTATGCCATAAATGTAGATGAAAGGTCTGGATTTGGGTTTAATTATAGAGGCTTATTCATAGATAAACAAATACAACGATCAGGTCGAGGTGATAGAAACGTGAGAGGCACTTACTATACGCTTTTCGGCCATTATGCTACACGAAACGGAAGGTATCAGGTGCTGGGTAATTTTATAAGAAATAACCATTTGGTAAATGAATATGGCGGTATTTTAACTGAGGAAGGAGCCATACCAGAGTATTTTGATGAAAATCGACAACTAAGCCTCAATGATGCAAAAAACAATGAGTTGCGCACCAACTACCATCTATATCACCAATACAAGCTCAATAGCATTATACAGGCTTATCATGAGTATGATAGGTACAAACAGCAGAATGATTTTGAAAACAGTTTTAACTCAGAATCTGAGTATTTTGATTTTGTAGAAATTGATACTATCGACAATGTAGTAGATCGATCTAAGATTGTTTACAGGCAGCATGAATTAGGTTTAAAGGGAGACATTGGTAAATCATTTTATAACTTCTATTACAAATACCGAGATGTTGACTTTAGATACAAACACTTAAATGTAGATACAATAAATAGTGTTGATAGTAATGTAAAAGAAAGCTATGGCGGAGTAGATGTACGGTTTGGAAATGATTCGGTAAGCTATATCAGGGGGTATGCAGAATATCAGCAAGGTGGTAATTTTAAAATAGGTGGAGAACTTAAAAACAATTGGTTGTCAGTGAATGGCGAGACCCAGCAACATGCTCCTGCCTATATTTATCAAGCCTATCGTGGTACACACGACATTTGGGTGAATGATTTTAAATCGAGTATTACTACGAAACTTCATACAAATTTGAATGTGAAATTAGGTCCAATTACATTACGCCCAGGTGCTACATACAGGTTACTTAGTAATTATTTGTATTTCGAAAAAAACGCAGACGATTCAAATGATGGCCAGACAGTATTACCCAGACAAGCTTCTTCAGATATAAACATATTAAGTCCTGAATTGGGTGTTGAGTTGAAGTTCTTGAAGAATTTCACATTCAAATCACACACCATTGTAAACAATGTTTCTGGTGGCTCGGCAGAGGCCGTACGTTTACCTGATATTTACACACGCGCCCAGTTATACTATGGTGATATCAGTTTTGATGGCAACTTAGAATGGAATATTGGTTTTGATGCCTATTGGAAGTCGACTTACTTTGCAAATGGTTATGACCCTGCTATCATGCAGTTTTATGTGCAAGATGATTTTGAAGTTGAGTCATTTCCATTGGTTGATATGTATTTAGATGCTAAAATTAATCGAGGTAGATTTTTTCTTAAGCTGAATAATATCTACGAAATCTTTACAGATATCGGCTATTTTTCCACGCCTGAGTACCCGGGACAAACGACTATTTTAGATTTTGGATTCGACTGGTCTTTTTACGATTGATTTATGGAAAAGCATGTTTTAGGACTTGATTTACCTACTGACCCACGTTGGGTAAATATTGCAGAAAAAAGGATTGAAGATATATTGGTTGATCATGCCTATTGCGAGCAAAAGGCAGCTAGCTCTTGCATATCACTCATCGTAAAATATCCAGATAAAGATAAGCTGGTGGAAATGCTCACACCAGTGGTGGCAGAGGAATGGAGCCACTTTGAGCGTGTGATTGAACAACTCAATAAGCGTGGGTATAAATTAGGAAAACAGCGAAAGGATGAGTACGTAATCGCTTTGTCACAAATCGAAAAAAAAGGCGGGAGCCGCGAGCAACAATTAGTTGAAAAGTTGCTGATTAATGCACTTATAGAAGCCAGAAGCTGTGAAAGGTTTAGACTGCTTTGGAAACATATCGAGGATGAAGAGCTACAAAAATTCTATTACGAATTAATGGTTTCGGAAGCCGGACATTACAAGAACTTCATTCTTTTGGCAAAGGAGTATATGCCTGAGGCACATGTAAACACACGTTGGAAGGAGATACTCAAAGCTGAGTCCGAAATCCTGGCTAATATCGAATTAAGAGGGGATAGGATGCACTAATCTTGATTTGAAATTTGAAATACAGGATTCGAATTATGTACGTTGGAATTCTCAAATATCGAATTAAATCAAGTTTTCTGTTTCTTCTTTTTGGCTGCAGGAAAAAGGATGTTGTTAAGAATCAATCTATAACCCGGTGAGTTTGGATGTAGATTTAAATCTGTAGGCTCCTCATTTACCATGTGCTGGTAGTCTTCCGGATCATGGCCACCATAGAAAGTCCAAAAACCTTTACCGAATACGCCATGGATGTACTTGGCCTCTTTGATTGATTTGTTTTCTCCCATAATAACCACATCTGGTTTTACCAAATTCTTTTTATAACCTGTCGTTTGACCATAAAACCCTTTGATCACACGTGTGTGATTTTGCGTAAGCATGGTAGGAATGGGGTCCCATTTAGCAGAAAACTCGAACAAATTGAAATAGTCATTTTCTTCTCTAAGACCTCTTTCTGATAGCTGATTATCGATATTTGAGTATTCGTATTCGTAGGGGTCTTTAGATATTTTGAAACTTTCAAACGCAAAGGTGTTGTCATAATTCAGCTTTTGCTGCGCCATGGGATCGGCCGCATCTCCATCGAACATACGCTCAATCATATCTATACCGGCACCCGCTAATGCAATGTCATACGTATCTGTGGCGGAGCACATGGCAAATAGAAACCCACCGCCAGATACAAAGTCTCTGATATTTTTTGCTACGGCTAATTTGAGGTGAGAGACCTTGCTAAACCCATGTTTTCGCGCAGATTCTTCAAACTCCCGCTGCTGCTCGATATACCATGGCATATTTTTGAAAGACCGGTAAAATTTTCCGTACTGTCCTGTAAAATCTTCATGATGTAAGTGCAACCAGTCATACGTAGGCAGATCGCCTGCGAGTACCTCATCATCGAATATTACATCATAGGGTATTTCTGCATAAGAAAGTACAAGCGTTACGGCATCATCCCAGGGTTGCTTACTTTTTGGTGAGTAAACGGCAATTTTTGGAAATTTTTCCAAACGCATAACATCTGTATTAGCCGTTGGGCTTGCCAGTTGCTCTACAATGCTATTAGATTGTGCATCAGAAATAACCTCATAGCTCACACCTCTGATGATAAGTTCGTTTTCAAATTTTTGATAGTATTTGCACATAAAACTTCCACCCCTAAAATTGAGCAGCCAATCGATCTCTATTTCATTTTGCAAGATCCAATAAGCGATACCGTAGGCCTTGAGGTGATTGCTTTGTTTTTCGTCCATCGGAATCATGATATAGCTGGCATGACAAAGCGAAAGGACAAAAACACAGATAAAAGTGAGCGCAAGTTTTTTCATAAGTAGATAACTTCAGCATGTAAAATAACCGATAAGAGTTAGAATTGACTTATCATGGCATTTACTCTTTGTACAACGTTAGTTTTATTTAATTTAGTTTCAAAATAAGCGGGCTTTCTATGAATCTAATTGAAAATATAAGAGAAGGATTAAGGTCGGTAAATGCCAACCTACTGAGAACAATACTTACAGCTCTTATTGTGGCACTGGGTATTACTTCCTTAGTAGGAATACTTACAGCTATTGATGGCATTCAATATTCAGTAACTGATAGTTTGTCTGAGCTCGGTGTTAATACTTTCGACATATATTCAAAACGTAATCGAGGTGGTAGACAAGGAGGGGTAACTGAAAGATCTTTCCCGCCATTGAAACTGAAAGAAGCCCAAAGATTTGTAAACAACTACTCATACCCTGCAGATATTAGTTTGTCCACCAGTGTTACAGGAGTTGCGGAGGTGAAATATAAATCTGAAAAAACAAACCCCAATGTCTGGGTTCAGGGGGTCAACGAGGAATATGTAGCACTTGAAGGGCTAAATATTGACAAAGGCCGTAACTTCTCAATTATAGAGATGCAATATGGTACCAATGTGGCGATCGTTGGTAAAGACATAGTTGATGCATTAATGAAAAACAATCAGGACCCTATTAACGAAGAGATATCTCTACTGGGTTCAAAGTATAAAATCATAGGTGTTCTGGAAGAAAAAGGTCAGATTGGAGGTGGGGGTGGTCCCGACAATTCTGTGATCATACCAATTATCAATGCAAGTCGTTTATCCTCTAACCGTGACTTGAGGTATAGCTTAACTGTAGGTATTAATAATCCTAATGACCTCGATTTTGCCATGGGAGAAGCTACCGGACTCATGCGACAAATCAGACAAGATAGATTGGGCGAACCTAACTCATTTGAACTAGCCAAAAGTGAGTCTTTGGCAGAAAGGCTTGAGCAGGTGACAAGCGTCATGCGTTTAGGAGGATTTGGTATCGGGTTTATAACACTTTTAGGCGCATCTATTGCGTTAATGAATATTATGCTTGTATCCGTTACGGAAAGAACCCGTGAAGTGGGCGTGAGAAAAGCATTGGGGGCTACCCCATTGAGAATCAGACAACAATTTATCATTGAAGCAATAGTAGTTTGTTTACTGGGCGGTATTACTGGTGTATTGCTGGGTATTGGAATTGGCAATCTCATTAGTCGTGTGATAGGCATAGAAGGCCTTGTATTACCCTGGATATGGATTTTTGTCGGCCTGGCAGTATGTATCATTGTCGGGCTGTTTTCTGGCTATTATCCAGCTAGAAAAGCCTCTAAACTTGATCCTATCGAGTCCCTGAGGTTCGAATAGTAAAGCAACATATTGATTTACAGATGAATTTTACCTATCTAGTAAGGGTGAAAAAAGTCGTTGTCATCATATCCTTAATTTTGATATCTAACCAAAGTCTACTGGCTGCTGAATTGGTATTGTCTGGGGCGTATCAAGGTAAAGACATTTATGTTCAGAACCCATTTGATATTCAGACCAAGAAGTTCTGCACCACAGGTGTATATGTAAACGACCGTAAGATTTATGATAACCCTAATATTTCAGCCTATAAAATTGATCTCTCATACCTTGAAATAAATGATCTGGTTGTCATCAGAATTGAGCACTCTGAAGGCTGTAGGCCAAGAATTGTCAACCCTCATGTACTTAAAAAAACCGATGCTGGTTTTAGTATACTCACATCAGAAGCTGATCACAACTCGATTAATTGGGCTACAGAAGGCGAAGTAGAGTCTGGCTTTTATGTTGTTGAACAGAAGACTGAGGAACAAGATTGGACCATCATTGACAGTGTGGCTGCAAAGGGAGCCTTAGGCCGTAATTTATACACGGTGCCAGCACCTCATCAAAATGGAGAGAACGCATACCGGGTTAAGTATGCAGGTATTTCAGGTGAAGTAAAGTATTCTGTCGAAATGTATTTTACCATGGCAGAGAGAATCACTTTCTATCCGGCCATTGCAACTACAACCCTTACACTATCAGATTCTGCTAGCTACATTATTACAGATTTTCTGGGTAAAGAAGTAAAGCGTGGTGAAGGAGTTGAAATTGCCATACAGGATCTTAAACCAGGAGAGTATTACTTGTCTATTCAAAATCGGAAAGAACGGTTTGTGAAGAAATGAAAAGGCCAGCTCTTTTTTGAACTGGCCTTTAACTACATTTAGTTTTTATTACTCCCGATGCATTATCATCAATCGCTTCCTTATCGGTTGGTTGTCTTTACCTCTAAGTTGTACATGATATAGCCCGGCTGCTAAGTCTTGCGTGTTTACATTCAATATGCGATCATTTTGGTCAATCGTTTTGCTGTAGACTAGCTTACCAAACGAATCATAGATTTCAACATTGTCAGATGTATGTGTGCCAAGTACGATCGTGACTTGCGAATTGGCCGGGTTAGGGTAGAGGTTGAATAGATCATTTTTAAGATCAATAGTACTTGTGATTGTTGGAGGTAGATTTGTAATATTTTGTATTGTTGTCTGATAGACTTCTTTTGTATCTTCATTTTGGAGAAACCCGATCACTGCAGTTAAGGTAGGATCCATGTCTTGGGTTATTTGAATCGGTAAAGTAACTTCAAAAGATTCACCAGCATTGATGATAGCGCCAGATTTAAGCTTTGTACCAGCTGCATTTGGTGCCATTTTTACCATCTGATAAATAAAATCACTGCCAGAAGCGTCCCGTTGAGCTAAGACTATGTGTAAAACACTATTTTCATCTTCCAGGGTAGTTGTGGCGACTATCGAAGCGGTTACTTCCAATACATCTCCTTGTATATCTGTATTTAAATTGATGTCAAATGGAGACGTGGTCAAAGTTTGCCTGCTAAATAAAAGATTACCCCAGCCAGTCGAAATTAAAGAGTTTTCTCCTTTACCATCAAGGTAAGACGCTGGAGATGAGGTAATGCCGTAGTATGCCACACGACTGTCATTATCAGCCGGATTACTAGAATTAAACGGGTCTGCTGAAGGGAAGTTTGTTCTGTACTCTAACTTAACTACTTCGCTCGTACTAGAGCCAAAATTCCTTACATAATTATCTGCGGCTGTTTGCGTCCCGGAGTTCGTAAAATGTTCAAGTAAAACAACCTTATTGCGCTCTTCGATTTTCACATTTTTAAAAGCAAAGCCTTCTAGTTCAGTATCTCCATTGGAACCAAAAGCAACTCTGAACCTAACATTGTCTCTAGGTAATGGTATATCATCTAAAGCATGTCTTGCGCGTACCCATTGAGTATCACCAGCTCTTGACCAGCCTACGAGTTGCTGCCCGCCTGGGTTACCAGTTATACCTGATTGGTTATACCAGTTAAGACCAGTAGAAACTCCATTTTGAATTGAGCCTAGTGTCTGCCAGGATATTCCACCATCTGTGGAGTATTGGAACACCGTACCATCGGACTCTTTTTGGGTATCAGACCAATAGTCCAGAGAAATGACTGGTCTTTGAAAAGCAGAAAGATCAAAACATGGGCTTAGTACAAATGCATTTTCGTTTGATCCATAGTTACCACTGAGGTTGGTGACCCAAGCAGGTTCATCACTATTGATCAAAGTACCTTGAGGAATCCCAAATTCCCAGATTGAATTAAGGTTTTCATTTCCGTCACGTTCTTCCCAACCACCTTTACCTCCGTCTATTTCGGCCATCGAATAGAAATTTACAGGGTCTGGAGCTAAGTTTGGAAGTATTGAAATGCGCCTAGTTATGACATCACTACACCCATTTGATGTAGAGGCTGTCATTACAACATCATACGTTCCAACATTATTATAGACATGAGTAGGATTAGAAGATACAACTGTACTAGATCCATCGCCAAAATCCCACATATATTCGGCTATTGAGATGTCTGCGGATGGACTAAATATAGTAGTCTCACCTTCACATACATTGCTGAAGGTAAAGTCTGCATTAGGGAAAGAGCCTACATCAACTATTTGACTGAGAGTGCTTATGCATGTGATTCCATTTACAGGGGCAGATCGTAATGTAAGTGTAACTGTGAACGAGCCTGTAGTGGCATATTGATGAGTCACATTTGCACCAAGCTCTATTGGGCTATTGTCGCCAAAATTCCACTCATATTCGACAGCGTTAGGATCTGAGTTAGCAATAAAGTCAATAATATCCCCGTCACAATATTTGGAAACTGTAAAATTGGCTACAGGACTTGGTAATACTTCTATAGTTTTAGTAATTGAAGAGTTGCAACCATTTCCCGTGGTAACTTCATAATTGAAAGTATAGGTACCTGGTCCAGTGGAAGGGCTAAAGTTGACAACCTCGCTTAATAGAGCTATTGGTACACCATTAAGTTTAAAAGTGCTGTTATTTGGAATAAAGGGTGAAAGCGTGATTTCAATATCATTTTCATTAGAGCAAAATGTAGCCCCATCAGCTATTCCAGCCATAGTAACTGTTTCAAGCGGTGTTACCGTAAACGTTTCAAATTGAGAGTTAAAACAAGTTTTATTTCCTCCATCTATATCTGTTTGAACTCTCCACTCAACATTGAAGCTGGCTGCATCCAAAGGATTGTGACCACGACTTACAGCTTCATCAAATTGTGCAGCCGGATCAAATGTAAAATCCTGATTGGTTGCTACTTCTTCTGTTGATGCATCAGGATAAGTGAGGAAGAATTTTCCCTGGGGTTGAGTTGCATCAAGCAATTCAGACGGATCACTATAACAAAGATCTTTTTTAGAAAAGCTAAAAGAAGCTGCAGGCAAAGGATAGACTGTAACATTTCTTACCACAGAATTTATACACTCATTAGAATTTCTAAAGCTAAAGGTAATTTCAAAATTTTGAGGAGCAGAGACAGTGGTATTGTTGTCAAATTCATATTGATCAATTGCTGCAGTTGGGTTGAAAATGGCCTGACCAGTTCCTGAATTGAAAGAGACACCATATCCTGAAAACATTATATTTCCCGAGGTCTGAGAACCAACTATGATCTCTGATGGACTATCATAGCAGAATTCTTCACCTTCTTCGACCTGTGAGGCTCCTTCATTAAAGGAGACAGGAGGTAAACCATTAACCTGAATATTTCTTATAAATTCACCTTCACAGGGTTGATTGTTAGAACCAAGGGTTCCAGGGTCTAAGCTATATCTAATAGTCCACTGTCCGTTTTGGCTTACATTACCGGGGTTAAATATTGCCTGAGTTCCATCTGTAGAGGAAAGGCCATTTACACCAGTTGCGTTGGCTGCTTGAAAGTTTGCTCCCTCGAAGCCGATTTCCCAAACCCCCGCTGTAAGATTTCCAGTTAAAATATATTCTTCATCCACTCTACAAAAATTACTTGTGGTAGATAAATCAGAAGCCAGACCTGTAAATGACGGATTTGGAACGGGATTAACATTTACAAATTGACCTGAGTATAGAAACTCTGGAGTATTGTATGGCACAGTGAAAGCTGGGTTAGCAAACTTCAGATAAACGCCTACATAGGCATAATCACAGCTTGGACAGGGCTTAGTTATATTTTGAGGGTTAAAATAATAGTTTCCATTTATTCGCTCAACTCCACTTCCATAACTGTTTTTAAAGTTTTGATCTGCCGGATTAAAAGGAGCTAAGGGACTATAACCGTAAAATACTACGTAGTTTGTATTCCAGTTATTAATAAAAGCTTCGATTTGCGATTGAAATGCTGGTGTTACAGAAAGAGGACCTGCCAAACCTTCATTATTACAATACTTATTTGCAAGATTATTTATTACGCTTGTTGTTTCGGCAACCGTGATATTACGAGAAGTCGATTTTTCACATCCATTGTCTAGTGTTGTAGTATAAAAAACAGTATGCGGGGAATTAGTAGTTCCAGCAGCTTCTGGGTCGAATTGATAGCTATTATCACCTAACAGTGTTACACCGGGTCCTGAGAAAGTACCTCCTACAGGTAAACCTTCCATAGCTACTGGATCTTCGCTGACAGCAAAAGTGGTTTGAGTAGGTTGGGCTATTGTAACGGTCTGCGATATATTTTTGACCGTTATGTCTACATCATCTATAACAGAAGTACAATTGTTGGCGTCTGTCACTGTGACCGTATAGTTATTTACCTGATCGGAAGCTCCTGGGTTAGGGGCTGTGATTTGTGGATTTGCTTTTACCTGCTCAGGAGCTGTCATTCCTGTACCGGTCCAGTTGTATGTGTAAGGTGTTGCGCCTGTAGCATCTATCAGTGTAGGAGACCCACCCAAAGTCAAAATTTCACCGGAGCAAATGGTTTGTGGGCTTCCTGCGTCTACAACCGGCAAGTCATTGACAGTAAATACTACAGAACCAGTTTCTGTACAATTTCCACCAGTTGCAACCACCGATATTTCCTGACCATCGGAAATTGTTGTTATTCCTGAAAATACTCCTGATCCATTTGCTCCTGCAGATACTCCGTCTATAAATAATTCATAGTTTGTCGCCCCTGTAGCTGATGCAGTAAATTCAACGGCTTCGCCTAAACAGATAGTATTTGATATTGCATCATTGCTAAATACTAAATCTCCATTTGCACTTGATAGTATACCATGTGATTCGGCATCTCCAACGCTGTTTCCGCTTTGAACAGCGTCACCCCCTGTTCTTAATATATCTCCGGAAGTAGGACCGCTTAGAGCTTTAGCTTTGATTCCGGAAATTACAATTTCGTCAACGGGATTATTACTTCCACCATCAATGTCATAGGAAAGAAATATTTTTGTAGAACTGACAGCAAGACTAGCATTGCTGATATCTGCTCCGGAAACTGAAACATTGCCTATTCCTGGTTCAAATTCAAATCCTGATGGTATGGTTAAGACCAAGGTCTGATCAATACCGCTACTAAAGTCACCTTTGGCTGCTTCAGAAATTGTGATATCACCAATTTCAACATAATCAGCACCAATACAAAGAATAGCATTAGGCCCATTCACACCCAGGCCGACAGTTGTAAAGTTCCAGGTAGAATTATTGTCAAATCCTGCAAAATTATTTCCATCTGACCCGACAAGGTCTTCAAAAACATCACTTCCTATTCTAATGTTGTAGTCGGTATTACTATTAAAGGTCGCCCCTGATATATCTATTGTGGCGACATTATTATTAATGAAAATTAAGGGGCTATCTTTATCAATTACTAAGATATTTGAGCTGTTATCTCTTATTCTTATCCTATCAGAGTTATCTGAAATCGATCCAACATCTAATCTAATATCTTCATCGAACGTAATTGTAATTGAGTTAAGGGTTACAGAAATATCACTTGCATCGTCTGCAGGATTAAATGTATTAACCGTAGGATTTACGTCATCATACCTTACAGTGTTATCAGTGCTAGTGCTTGCAACATTATCGTTTCCTAAACCATCAATACGTTGAGCTGCACCAGCTGGAATTGATAAAATAATATCTGCATCTTGAGCTGCGTCCGCTGCAGTAACTGATACCGTATAATTCGTACTTGAGTTTTGGGTAATGGATCCAACAAGTCCCGTGGCTGTACTATTATCCGTGATATCATTTGCGACATCATCAAAGCCTGTAACAGGATCTGAAAATACTACCGTAAACTCAATTGGGAAATCGTTTGTTGGGTCTAATTGACCCACTGCTTGATTTATCGTCACAGTAGGTGCAGGTGACTCAAATGTAACCGAAGCAGTATTACTTGCTGTACTGGGTTGGTTTCCTGTAGTAGCAGTTCCTGCTCCTGCATCGAGCGTAACGGTTACTGTTCCTACCGAAGTCATGCCCGTTACTTCTATATCGTATGTAGTGCCATCGTTAGGAGCGATCTCAGTAACAGTTCCGGTCAGTGCCCCTGTAGCGGTACCGCCAAAAGTTATATTGGTATCGTCTGAAAAGCTACTTACAGCCTCGCTAAATACTGCCGTAAAATTAATGGCTGTCTCCGTTGTAGGATCGGGTTGGGATGCAGATTTACTAACTGTAACAGAAGGAGTAGCATGATAGGTTACAGAATTATCGATACTTGAACTAGCTAATGAATTAGTGTTTGGTGAAGCTATAGCTTGAGCTGCACCGGCATCGAGATCAATAGTTACTGTACCACTTGTGGTCATGCCACTAACGTTGATTGAATATGTAGTGCCGTCCATAGGCAGTGTTTCGCTAACAACGGCAGATAAACTTCCACCAGCTGTTCCTCCAAATGTGATATTTGAATCATTATTAAAACCGGAAACTGGTTCACTAAAAGTAGCAATAAATAATATTGGTGTAGTTGTAGCTGGGTCAGACTGCAATACATTTTGATCAATATTTACAGATGGATTTATTCCATAAGTTATGGTATTATCGGTGCTAGTACTAATTAAGTTTGGATCATTTGGAGCGGCAACTGCTGTTGCAGCACCTGCCACTACATTTACGATCAGATCACCAGGGCCTGCCATTCCCGACACTGATACGGAATATGTGGTTCCATCCATTGGTGCAACTTCGGTAATTACCGCACTTAGAGTTCCTCCGGTAGTACTTGAACTAAAATTTAAATCTGCATCACTATCAAATCCTGAAACAGCTTCACTGAATACTACATCAAATACAATGGGGGAGCTATTTGTTGGGTCAATTTGCGATGCTGCCTGATTAATTGTGACTGTAGGGTTTACACCATAAACGAAGAAGGATGTAAATGATAATAATAAAAATGTAACTATAGACTTAACTTTTTTCATCGTATAATATTCTTATTCTTCAATAAGCTTCCCTCTTGAATTTGTTTTTATTAAAAACTGCATACTTGCTCCTTGTAATATTTGAGTGCCATATATAATGAAGCCTCCATCATTAGTTTGCATAATACTGCTTCCTATTTCACTGCCTGATCCACCTAAAACATTATCCCATAGAGGTGTTCCAGCATTGTTTATTTTAAGTAAATAAATGTCTTTCTCTCCGTTTCCAATTTCAGGAGTAGTATTTATAGAACCTAAAATCACATATCCTCCGTCACTAGTTTTAGTGATAGTTAAGGCTTCATCAGCTCCAGATAAGGCTATGCCTTTAAGTGTGGTTGAAATGGTAAGTGCAGTATTTTCGTTAAAAAATCCTGATGTTGAAGCTTTTATAAAAAACACATCATTTGAACCATTTTCGTTTGATGAACCAACCACAGCAATGCCAGATTCATCTACATGAACATCTTTCGCAGCAAATAGTGTTGGTTCATTTCTACCATAATCATTATTATTAATCTGTTCTGTATTTACCCCCACAACCGGTAGGCTTATGTACGAGTCAGACAGCGTATTGTCATCATTAGTGAATGCAAGTGAAGTTGTAACCCAAATCAACCTTGTTGAATTTTGAAAGAATAATGATTTGCCCACTTCAAGGCTTCGATTGTTTTGTGAGTATACCTGTTGCCAAAGTGTGTTTAAGTTGGGGTCAAGGCCAATGACTATTGTTTCGTCTAAATCTTCTAAATTCTCTTTCTCACCAATGATTACAATTTCACCGTTTTCATTGATAGAAATTGATCGCCCATGAAAGTCTAACTCATTATCAGAAGGGTCACCTATGGTGGTATGAGCTATCATGTCACCTTCGAGATTTGTTTTGATAACATAAACCATTGAAATAGTTTCAGAATCATCTATTTGTTTGATACTATCTCCAATAATTAAGTAACCGTCAGCTAATGAAGCAATAAATGAGGCTTCTGCAGATGGAAATGTTCTTTCCCAAATAAGATTTCCAAATTGATCTGTTTTAATAAGATCAATTTGCTCTGTTGAATCAGGAGAAGTACTTGTTCCCAGAAGTATAAATCCGTTATCTGCTTTAACCATAGTTTTACCCACATTTGATAATGAATTTCCAAAGAATTTTATGAAACTACTTCTGTCGGTAGGACCAACATCTTCAGGGCCATTACAACCTATTGAAATAGCACAGATCAACATTATAAATGCCCGTTGTAAAAATTTCATTGACTAATTTTTTTTGGATTGTAAATATTGAATATGTAACCAATTGCCAATTCCAAGTGACTGGTTTTAAAATCACTATAGTAACCGTAGTAGTCAAAGATGAACTCAGGTGCCACATCTAATGTCTTATCAGAGTTTACTACATTAACTAATCCGTATTTGTATCTTAATGTAATTAGAACATTGCCTCGATTTAATTTAGGTTTAATACCTGCTGACAGGATTATGCTGTATGTTAATTTCTGCCTTGCATCTGTTAAGTCAATATCATTCTCTCTTATTTCCTGAAAACCTAGAACCTCACGTGAAGAAGTGGTTGTAGTGTTAAGGAGATAATTTAAGGAGCCCCCTAAACCGAAAAATGGAGAAATGTTCATTTTAAATGGAGCGAATTGTATTGAAGGAGATAATTCAGCAATATTTTGATTCTCAACGAAAAGTGTGTTTGTGACTATACTTCCATCCGCATTACTGTACAGGTTTGATTCACTTTTAAAAGAATATCGGTTAAATGATAATTCTAATGCAAGTGATAACTTATTATTTTTAAATGGTAATTCAACGACTAAACCACCAATTAGTCCAATACCCGCTGAAAAATCTTGATCGATTTCTCCATTCAGATTATTCACACTCCCATTTTGAATTAAATTTGTAGTTGTTAAGTTGGTACCCATTTTCACACCAACTTTAAGTATAGGTTTCGTTCTAAACGTACCATATAGGTTAATAAGCTCGGCTGGATCTGATTCCTGATTAATCTGGAATTCAGGATTATCTCTTAACAGCGCAAGCATAGTTTCATCAGCCTTTTCAGGCTCATCGAGGTAGATGTATGATAAAATGAGCAGTCGGTATGCTTCAGTTCGCTCTTCATCTGAAAAACCGCTTTTAATACAGCTAGCCAGCAAAGAGGGGAGTTCGTGAATTCTACCCTCATCATAAACGGTTCTTCCTTGTCGTAATATCTGTGCACACTGTGAGTAACCCAACTGTGCGATGAATAGAAATAAAAATAATACAAGTAGCCTTCTCATTAGTCTTTACAGGTTTTTTCATATGGCACATCGTCACCAACAAAAGTCTCCCATTCGTCACTGGTCATATTCCGATTGAGTTTATTACAAATTTTGTCTGCCATCACTTCGATATTCGTTGGCCAGGCTCGTACAACGGTCTCTTTTGTACCTGCCAAAATTTGCTCACTATTAGGGCTAAATGCAATAGCAAAAACCCAATCCGGATGATCTTTTAAAGTAATCGGTTGGGCATTGATATCATTCCTATTCCAAAGGCGAACTGTTTTATCTCTCGAAGCAGTTGCAATAAACCTTCCATCAGGACTGAATTCGATACCTTCTATAGGAGATGTGTGCCCAATTAATCGTGTAAATCCTTGAGTGCCAAATAGCTTAAATACTTTAATTAGGCCATTTTCGTCACCAATCGCTACCTGGTTATCTTTACTTATTGCTATATTCAACAAGGTAGCTCCATTGTCCATTATTTCTGTTTGGGCATAACTACGATTTATATCGTAGAGATATACCTTACCATTATTTCCAGCGCACAGGAGATATTTACCATCAGCGCTTAGAGCGATATCATTGAGTCTCACACCTGAGGTAGCCACTTCATTTACAGTGTTGAAATTGGAGTATTTGATACTACGACCATTCTTGTCCAACGTATAAAATCCTTTGTCATCTGGAGCTATAATGATATTCCACACATTCGACTCAAACCCAGAGATTTTCTTGGGTGTGTTTTTGCCATTGGTAGTAAATAGCTCTACATAGTTAGAACCATTCTCCGCAATAAATTCACCACCAGCGAGTAGTCGACTGTTGTCTGAAGTTACTGCTAATGCTCTAATTACGTGGCTTTGATTCCTGGCACTGACAAGTGTATCAGCCATGCGACTTTCTCCTTGCAGCGACCATTTGAGAATTTTTCCCTGTGTGTCTGCAGAAAATACAAGGTTGCCTGTACTAGAGGAGGTAAGCGCACGTATACCTTTTTCGTGGCCTCCCAGACTTTCTACTAAAGGATCTCCGAGCTCTTTGATCGCATAATAAAGGCCATCATAAATATCATTGTCATATTTATCACCTTCGTACTTCGTATTAAAAACGTAAGCCTGCTGTGCTAATAGGCCTTTCAATTCTTTTTGTTCAGCTCTGAACTGGGTTGATTTCAATCCGATTGATTTACCAATGGCTAAATACCTTAACCTGTCGGCTTCAGCTTTAGCAATTTCAGCTTCGCGTTGGCGTTGTTTTGCAAGTTCCTCTGATGCCTCGGCCTGTTTCTGCCTTTGTTGCGCTAAATTAGCATTTTGTCTGGCAGCTTCTTCACCAGCCTCAGCACGAATCCTTTGCTCTCTTGCCGTGGCTAAGGCTGAAGTCGCAATATCTCGTTGTTCTTCAGCATCTTGTTTTGCAGCAACTGCCTGTTGTTCATTATCTTTAGCAAGTTGTTCATTTTTAATGGCCTCTGCCTCATTTTTCTTTGCCAATTCGGCATTTTCTTCAGCGATTTGCTTTTGCTCTTGTACCTCGACCAATGCTTCATCAGCTTTTGTCTTTTGATAAAAAGCATAAATCAAAAAGCCAATAGAGATTACCGTAGCTGTGGCCAACACAAGTGCCACAATCCGTGCGTTTCTGAGTCTACGCTTTTGTTGTAGCTCTTTAATCCGTTGCTCGGTCTCAAACTCTTTTTTGGAGTACTCCAAAAAGATCATGGTCCGCTCGAAAGCAGGATGGTATCGTTGTCCCCAAACGAGTGTAGGCTTATGTTTTGCCTGCCAGTTGAGCGCTAGTTGCAAATCCGGTGGTCTCCAAAGACCAGCTTTACCCACCTGGTACATGGCGGCAGCTTCAGAAAGTCTTAAATACATCTGAACGGCTTCCGCTTCATCATCCACCCAGTTTTTTAATCTGATCCAAATCCGCATCAAACTTTCATGCGAAATATCGATCATTGATTTTGAGTCGAGCTTGATATGGCTGGCTGGCGTAAGTAAAGAACGCCCTGGCTGCCTGAATTTATCAATGACTTCAATAACTTCTTCTTCACTCACATCAGCAATAGCTGCAATTTCTCCGAGTCGGGTAGGGCGTCTGATACCAAAATTTTCACCGCGTTTTTCAGTAATGGCCTTAAATAAAGACTCACAAATCTCTTTTTGATCATCGGTGAGTTCGTCATAAGCCTCATTGGCATGTAAGGAGAGGGCCTCCTTCATGGTACCAATGGCCTCGTAGTGTTTAGTGTCTACAGGCTCATCTTTATGATCTCTATATTTTGACCAGTAGCTCCAGGTTCTCATTAAAGAGTGTTGAAGAATTGGTAGCTGATCTGGATTATCGCCTAAATCATTTAATAATTGTTGCGTTAGGCGTTGAGTTATTTCAGCTCCACCTACAGCAACAGGGCCTATGATGGCTTTTCGCTTTTGATCCCTGGTCATTTGAGGGATCAGGTAGTGACTATCATTGATTTTCTTTGTGAGATCAGGGAACTGCGCGCAATCTCCAATAAAATCTGAGCGCATCGTGATACCCACGTATATAGGAACATCTAAATAATCAACAGCCTCCATCAAAAGATTAACAAAAGCCAATGTTTCATTCACTGCCCCTGCATCTGAGCTATCCTTAAACCTGAAGAGTTCTTCAAATTGGTCAACAAGTATGAGGTAGTTTTTGTCTTCCGACCTCCTGAGTTGTAAAATAGATTCTACCAAACCTATGGAACTACTACGTAGGAGGGTAGTGATAATAGTGCGCTTTATCTTCTTTTCCTCAGCGTCTGAAGCAATGTATTTCGGGTCTTTAGAAAGTAAGGATTCCGCTAGGTTATCAATCGGACCGGCTCCGGGCCTTGTTACAATTACTTCCCAGTTTGGGCTGGTATCTGTGAGAAAGCCGCCATATAATATGGGTAATACACCACAATAAATAAAGGATGATTTACCACTACCACTAGGACCAATGACACCAACAAATCTGTTTTTCGAAAGTTTCAGGAGTACTTCGTCACTTTGCCCTTCCCGTCCGAAGAATAAATGGCTTTCCTCAATTTTAAAGGGGCGAAGCCCGGGAAAAGGATTATTTCTATCGGCTGTAGCTTGTGGTGATGCGCTCTGTGGAGCTGCTGTAACTTCACTCATGGCTTTATTAATTTAGGTCTTTCAAAAAAGACTTAAGACTTTCCAGTGCCGTTTTAGAATCACCGCCTATTACAGTGGTATCATGGTTTTTGTAGGCACTCAAATCCATTGATTTGTCTTTGCTGCTAATGATAACTTTACCTTTCACAGGTTTTCTTCTTCCAAAACCTGGTGCTTTCAGCAGGTCTAGAAGTTTCATACGCACCCATTGGTCATTTACCTTACCCTGATAAATGATGGCTGCATCTAAATCTCTCAAATTAGTAATATGATGTTGTCTTAATTCCAGTAACTCACCTTCAAAAGAGGGAGTAAGCACCTTAAATCCAGCATCTTTTACAGCATCTTTTATGGCCTTGGTTTCTTTCTCATCAATCTTATCATGCAAAATATAGATGGAAGCTTTGCCATTGTCGGATGAATCTGATGTTGAGAGTTTTTTATCGATGCCTACATCTATAAGTTCCTCGCGAACAATGTTCTTAAAATCTTCAAGAGGCGTTTGCAGAATTTCTGCCCCTTCTGCTGAAGCGAGGTCTCTCTTTATATTTTCAATAAATGATAATTGCTTTTCACTAGCATTTTGAAGGTTAGGTGAAATCCATATGAGTCTGGAAAAAGCAGACTTATCCTTTACCTCTGCACTACGTTCAGTAGCAATTTGATTTTGTAGGTCCACAACAGAACGATCAGCCCCGTCAGGTATCTCACCATAGCTCGAGCCTATAAGGTGAATAGAAAGCGAGCAATTTTTCAAGTCTTTAGCTACTTCCTTTTTAAGACTACCCACCTCTTTAGGCAGTGTGTGGTCAGGTAATACTTTGTACCCGTGTCGCTGAAGATCTCTTTTAATGATATTCCTCTGTACGGATAAATCATGACCTGTTTCTGCCAGATAGATGGTTCTGCGTGCATAAATAGATTTGATATCTTTAGTGCCAGAGGTTTGCTTCAAAATGATCAGTGACTCATGGATATCATAGGCCAGATCCACCATTTTCATCCAATAATTTTTCTCAGCATCTGGTCCAAAGAAATCCTTATAATCTTCGACTTCGCCTGATTCAGGACTTATAAAATATAAATCGTATCCGATAAGGTCTTTAAGCTTAGCAGGCTGTTCTTCTATAGCTAACGGGGATTTTAACACTTTAAACAAGCGTTGTGCTTCACCTCCAGCACTGATTTTGTGAAAATCTTCCACTATATCGAGGCATTCGCCAGATGACATAAAGCTTTCTGATAATAAGGGGATCAAAATAGCCACCTTTTTAAGGTTTGCAGCTGTAATCGTATCGTGCTCAGATTTGAGCATGACATTTGGCTTATCACCTAATACCTGGGTAAGCATCATCTCCAGAAATCTTTTAAAATCTGTTACCCAACCATTGCCGGTATCAGATGTTTGCTGATTGTCATTTTCTGAATAGACTATTAAAATATCGATATCAAAAGCCATTTACTATAGAGTTTATTTGTTGGTTTCTTCTAAAAATTGCTTCCCCACATTATTGATGAAGCCCTGTGCTAATTCATGGTGGTTGGCCATGACATTATAAAAATCAAATACTGAAATATGGAATACTACAGCTCGACCGAACGCTTCTATGGTATCTGCGCTATTATCACTTTGCAAGTGAAAAATGTTACCGTAGACATCACCTTTCTTCAATTTAGATACTTCTGTTGAGTTTTCTTTTAATAAGACTTCGCCATCTGCAATGATGTAGATACGCTCATTATCTTCACGCAGTTCAGCAGCCAATTGATTACCTGATTTGAGAATTTCTACTTCACATTTATCTGCCAAATCACATAAGATCACTCCATTAATTTCCTTTAAAACAGGGATGTCCTTTAGCACCATAACCATTTCTATTCTCAGGTAAAAACCGTCACTTAATCCTTCCTGTAGTTTATTTTTCTCAATGGAGTCCATTAAAAACCGCTTAGTTTCTGTAGGTAGTCGTTCAGAAATTGACTCAAAAGTCGCTTTATCTTTATAGTACATCACCCAGGCAGCTACTTCCTGAAGCATTTTGTCTTTATTAAAGAGCTGAGCAATTAATCCACGGCTGATTCTAAAGTCTTTGATAAACGCAATGGCATGTACAGCACAAGCTTTTGTCCATCTGTTGATTTCGTTATAGTTCTTATTAAGAAGGTAGTTCAATACCTGAATTTCATTATACTCTTCTCTTGGGAAATGAATCTGTAGCTGTTTGAGCTTTTCCGTCACCGGAATATCGTCCAACAGAGGAAACAGCTTTGGTTTTAACTCTTGCTTTACAAATAAGTCTAATAGCTCAATAGCGAAAGCAATACCATCGCTTGTACCAGATTCGATATTCTCCCTTATCAATTGCACAGATTGTGGGTCGTAGAGAATTGAGAGAATAATGTAAATAGCATCGAAATTACCCGATACTTCTTCTTTTAATGCATCTCGTAAATATTTGTAATGTTTTTCCTTTGGAATTTCGGTCAAGGCCGCCAGGTTCCATATTGTTTTACCAATTTCGGTTTCAAGAAGCGAAATCAGATTGTTGGTTTCTTTTTCACTGGCCTGGTGATCGAAATATCTGAATGAAAGTAAAATCTGTCTAACTATCCGCTTGTCAGGGTATTCAATTTTATTCCACAGTAGTTCAATGGCTTTCTCACCACCAATACGACCTATGATTTGGACAATCTTTAATAGAACTTTATCTGACTGCCCGGACTTATGGAAGGCTGATTCTAAATGAAAAAGTGCATTATCACCAGCTTCTGTGAGGGCAGCTGCAGCAGCATTGCAATAAGTAGACGACTCGAGAAGTTCTAGCAAAACGGTAAAAGTCTCTGGCCTGTTTACTTTACGTGCTGTTACAATGGCTTCTTTTTTAACTTTAGGATCAATGTCACGCATCAACTCCAATAGAACGAAAATGTTATTGTCATTGATGAGTTTGCGCAAGAGCTTAGCCGCCAGTATTCGGTCAGCGCTTTTTATACTCTTACTGAGTTTATGAAGTTTGTTGGCCGATACAGATATTAATTCACTATCTTCTGCCTCCTGTGCAGCTCGTTTAGCTAATTTCCCCAGTTCGCCAGGGTTTTCAAATTCGATATCGAGTGACTTGATCTTATCTTGTGCGTAGTTTTTAATGTTCCTCGAGTCGCTCTCCAGTAGTTTAAGTATTGAAGACTCAAACAAAGCAGGTTCCAGCTTTTCCATTAGCTTTAAGCCATAGATTACCTTGTTTTCTACTTTGCCATGGATTTCATTTTCCAATACTTTATTTACAGCATATTCTGTTTGTGCCTCATCGCCCACGTTTTTGTCCTTATTACTCAATAAAGTCGTTTGTAAAGTGTCCTTATAGCTGTTATGCATTTTTGAAGTAATCAGATACCACAATGCCAATGCTGGCAACGTAAATATTGATATGTGAATCCTGGAAAAGATATCTACGTTGTTGATTAGAATAATCAAACCCCCAGCCAAAAGGCCTGCAAAGGCTGTAATTACTCCTTCAATTTTCGTCTGAACGTCAAATCGTATAGCGCCATCGACTGGTAGAAAATATAGTTTGAATGCAGGCCCATCTAAAGCATCTTTCAAGGAAGCATTAAACAGCTTGCTCATTGAGATAATAATGAAAAAGAAGATAAATGAGTCACTTATTGTGGTGTATCCAAAAGCATAACCAATAGGAATCGCAATGGCTGTGAAAATCGCCAGGAGTATTGGGTTGATTAATAAGGAAACTCTAAGGCCGTAAAGAGCAATGATTTTGTCAGTTACAAATGTTTGAAATAAAAAGCTAAAGATTACAACTGTTGCTTCGAATAAACTTAAAAATTTAGGGAGTGTTTCGTCATCAAATTGGGCCGTTGTTACACTTAAGAAGGAATAGTCTATAAAGTTGACAGCAATCATCGAAACTATAACAAACAGGGCCATCAAAGCGATGTATTTATTTCTTATAATTTCTCCATAGCTTACACTGTATGTATTAGTTAAGCTTGGTTTGATGAGCCCTTTGAATGAGACCATCAGGAAAACAAACAAATACCCAACTATACTGATCAAGGTGACGAATAGTAATTGCTGAGTCGTAACCAATGAACCTACAACAATTGGAATGGCAAATAGCGCAATGATAGAAGCGATAAGCTGACCGGTATCTATACTACCAATAATTCTCTTTGACTGACGTAAATTAAACATCCGACCAAAAGAGCCCCAGAAAACCAGCAGTACAATAAAGTTTGAAGGTACAATAAAGGTGAAAGCAAAGAAGTAAACAGGCTCGGGATTTTCTACCGAGCGAAAAGCTAATTCGATACCTAGCAGAATAAGTGCCATGGCTGTAATCGCACCAATGGCCAGCCTGGTAAATCGCACTCGGCCTTGAAAGAAGTTGTAAATCGCTGTAAAGACAATACCCAAAATACCGGCAAGTAATATGGCAAGAGGTAACTGTTCTTCAAGCTCAGCTTCTGTATAACTATTTAAGAATAGGGTAGAGGCACCAACAGACAAGGTGGCCAGGTAGATACCCATAAAAAAGCCCATACCAAGAAGGAGAAAGACACGTGCCGATTCTTTCTCCTCAATATTGAGGACGCTATATATGGTATTTTTTAAACCCATAAACCAACTAATTCTTTACAATTTAATACGATTACCTTAGAAATGAATTATAATACAACAAAAATATAGTATGCATGCATAACTAACTCATCTTCAGTTTACCTCGTCTTTATGCCCGGAATCTGGTTTAAGATTTTCAAAGCCAGATTTGAGGTTTAGGTCTCTTTGAGGAAATGGTATTTCGATGCCTGCCTCTTTAAATTTTTTAAACATTGCAAAGTACAACTGGCTCTTTAAAATATTGGGTCGATTTATATATTCGGTTGTCCAGACACGTAGGTGGAAATTTAATGAGCTATCGCCAAATTCATCAAATAATACCTGGGTAGGTGGTTTCTTTAATACTCCTGAGTTTTCCTCTGCCACTTCCATAAGTATCTTCTTTACAATTCGGGGGTCTTCTTTGTACGAAACACCAACCTTAAATCTGAAGCTTACATTTCTGTCGTTATGACTCCAGTTAATTACTGTAGATGAGATAAACTCAGAATTTGGAACAATAACGCTGATATTGTCATTGGTCACGACAGTTGTGGCACGTGCAGATACTTTGATGACATCACCTTTTATCTCTCCAACCTCTATGCGATCACCAACCTTTATGGGTTGTTCAAAAAGTATAATGAGACCAGAAATAAAATTATTGGTAATGTTTTGTAGGCCAAAACCAATACCAACACCTAATGCACCAGCCAAGATGCTCAAGGTACTTAAATCTATTCCTGCCGTCTGAACGATGACTATAAGGCCAATAATTAGAATAACATATCGTATTATGGTAGACACCGAGTGTACGGTAGCAGGACTGCTTGTGTACTTTACTAATATGGATCTGCTTAATAGTTTGCTAAACCGGCTGGATAAGAAAAATAGAAAGAAAATAGCAACTGAGACATAAACAATTGTCAATAGTGTAATATCTGACTTGCCCAAAGTAAAGAGCGTTTCATTAAAGAGATAGCTAAACTGTTTTAAGAAATCCCATATTACGTTAAAAAATTCCTTTATTTCATCCATAAAAACGAACATATACTCCAAATATGAAGTTATGTGTAGTTGAAAATATGCTTATTAGATAATATAATTAAATTTGTATTCTTTAAGCAAGTGTTATTTTAGCAATACAATAATAAAACTATATAGTAATGAAACGATTGTTGGCAGTTATTTTTTTCCTCTCGGGAGTTTTGGGAGCAATAGGCATCCATGCCCAGAGTGTTGATAAGCTTATTTCTGATGCTGATAAATATTTTCAGATTAGAAACTACGAAGAGGCATTACCACTTTATTTAGAAGCATTAGACGGAGGTGCTGATGATGCCATGACTTATTATCGAACCGCAGTAAGTTATGAACAGTCTTCACAAATTGATCAGAAAATTAAGTCCATTCCATATTTTGAACAAGCAATTGCCAAAGGTAAGGACCGCTTGCCTGCCAAGGTGTTATTTGACTTAGGCAAAGTATATCATTTAAATGAGCAGGTCGATAAAGCCATCGAACTTTTTGAGCAATACAAAGGCTCATTAAAAAATGACAGGAGATCTTTAAATGAAGTTGAAAGGGCGATAGAAATTGCTGGTAACGCAAGAGTATTGATGAGCAGCCCTCGAGATATTGATATTTATAACTTTGGTACAGTGGTAAATTCTGAGTACACTGAATACAATCCGGTAGTTTCTGCAGATGAAAGTGTAATGGCGTTCACTGCCCTTAGACCTAATACAGGAAAGACAAGATCTAATGAAGAGTTTATTGAAGAGGTATATATTTCTTACAACACCTCTGGCAACTGGACTCAACCGAATAGAATTGAAATTGTATCAGATTACAATGTTGGTACTGCCGGGTTATCGGCCGATGGGCAACGTATGATGGTGTTTATTGGTGGTGCACAAGGTATGGGTAATTTATATTCCATAAGAAAATCAGGCGCTGAATGGTCTACACCTACATCGTTAGGAAATAGAATTAACTCACGATATCTTGAGACAACTGCAAGTATGACACCTGATGGGAAAATCATTTATTTCGCCAGCAACAGGCCAGATGGCTATGGCGGATTGGATATTTACATGGCTGAGATGCAGGAATCTGGTGAGTGGGGCCCAGCAATAAATCTCGGGCCAAAAGTCAATACGAAATACAATGAAGATGCACCATTTATTCACCCCGATCAGTGGACGCTTTTCTTTACTTCTGATGGACATAATTCTATGGGTGGTCGGGATATATTCGTTACCAGATTGTTTAACGATGAGTGGACAAGCCCAGAGAATATGGGTTACCCCATCAATACAACCGCCAATGATAACTATTTTAATTTAACGGCTGATGGCCGAAAGGGCTATTTCTCATCAGACAGAAAAGGCGGCCAGGGTGGTCAGGATATTTACAGCATAGAAATGCCAGAGGAAGAAGCAAACATCCCTCTAACTATGGTAAAGGGTAGGATTTTAGATGGTGAAACAATGAAAGCATTACCAACCACAATTTATATCATTGATAAGGAGTCGGGACAAAAGCTGGATTTTGTTTATCAGCCAGACCCAAAAACAGGTAACTACCTCATTATACTACCTCCTGCCAAAAACTATGACATGATCATTGAGTCGGAAGGGTTTTTACCTTATACTTTAAATATTAATGTGCCGGGACAAACTTATTTTTATGAGTTGTATCAGGAGATTTTGTTAAAAACGATCAAGCAATTTGATGTGGTAGTAGGTCAGGAAGTAGAAGTTAGAAATGCTTTTTATGACACACATGAAGATGCAGTGACGGATTTGAGGAAGTCTCACGAGGCCACATTGATAAAATCTGATAGCATTGATGTTTACGAGCTGATGAATGACCTCATTGCTGCTGAAGACCAAAAGGGCATAGAGTACCTGACAGGTTTAATTTATATGGCTAACCCTATTGATGAAATCAAATTTCAGAAAAGCGACAAATTGGAAGCTGCATCCAGAGTATATTACTACGATGAAAGCGATGAAAGCAAGTTTGAAAAGAAAGAAATTGATGGTAAAACGATTTTTTCTTTGCCAACTATGTACGTAACAGAAGAAGCTGAGAGGCAAAGAGACTTGGCAAACAAGGCAAAAACATTCAAAGAATACCCGTCTGAAGTAATTAATAAAAGTTTAAAGATTTATTTTGGAGTGGCCAAGAGTGATCTTGGAGATAAGTATAATGCCGACCTAAATGAGATCATCGATATTTTGAAAGAATACCCAGAGCTAGGTGTGCAAATTTCGGGCTATGCCTCTTCTGAGGGTAATACAGAGTTTAATCGCGAGTTATCAAACAAACGAGCAATCTCTGTGTTAGATTACATCAATCAAAAAGGTGAGATCGTAAGAAGAAGAATTATAGCCAAAGGTCAAGGAGAGGCAGAAGAATCTGCCAGCCAGGAAGAAGGCCGAAGGGTGGAAATTGAGATTGTTGACCTGAACAAGTTTGGTAGGGTAAAATAGTAGTTACTCCAATACCAGATGCTTTATTAAATACAAAATGTCAGGTCGAAAGACCTGACTATACAGTAATTTTACACTCACCTGGTGACTTGAAGTCACCAGGTGAGTTATTTTCTTTCAACCTGACATGTTTTCAAGGCAACAATAACGAGCTATCACCATAGCTCAAAAATCGATAATTATTTTCAAGTGCTTGATTATATACTTTTTTCCAGTCCTCGCCTATAAAAGCAGCTACCAATAAAATCAATGTCGAGCCGGGTAAATGATAGTTGGTAATCAACCCATCGCAAACCCTGAACGTGTAACCGGGAAAAATAAATATTTCTGTGTGCCCGTTTATTTGAGTGACGTTTTGGGCAATCATAAAGGCCTTTACAGCCTCAATCGCTTCATTCATTATGGGGATGTCAGGTCTTTCGACCTGACGTGTTTTCAAGGTAACAATAACGAGCTATCACCATAACTCAAAAATCGATAATTATTTTCAAGTGCTTGATTATATACTTTTTTCCAGTCCTCACCTATAAAAGCAGCTACGAGCAAAATTAATGTCGATCCTGGCAAGTGGTAATTGGTGATCAACCCATCGCAAACCCTGAACGTGTAACCGGGAAAAATAAATATTTCTGTGTGCCCGTTTATTTGAGTGACGTTTTGGGCAATCATAAAGGCCTTTACAGCCTCAATCGCTTCTTTCATTGAAGGCAACTTATAGCCTTCATGCTGATATGGGTATAGCTTTGGAATTTGAAAAATATAGTCCTTTTCTTTCAGGATTTTAACCCCGTACCAATACAGGCTCTCAAGTGTTCTCATCGAAGTAGTACCCACTGAGATAACTTGCTCACTATTTAATAGGGACTCAATGTTTTGCATAGAAATTACTACCTGCTCAGAGTGCATGGGGTGGTCCAGTGCATTCTCTTCCTTTACAGGCTGAAAAGTGCCAGCACTAACGTGCAGGGTGAGATAATCCAGTAAAACGTTGTTTTGTTTCAATTGAGTGATTACCTCATCGGTAAAGTGCAATCCTGCTGTCGGAGCGGCTACTGCACCCTCGTGGGCTGAGTAAATGGTTTGATAGCGCTCATGATCCTCTTTGTCTACTTCTCTGTCTATATAAGGTGGTAAGGGCACCTTTCCAGCAGCTTCTATGATATCAACAAAGCGATAATTACCATCCCATTTAAACTCAATAAGCTTACTCTCTCTGTCTGTAACAGTGGCGCTGAGGTTAATTTTTTCACCTTCAATGGTTAAGGGGATTGTTAATTTTGTATCACCTTTCCATTTTTTGAAGTTTCCGACCATACATTTCCAAACACAAGTCTTCTCAACTAGCATACTTGCTGCAATATCGCGCGTTGGAGCTGCTGGCTCAAGTAAGAAAATTTCTATTAGGGCACCAGTATCTTTTTGAAAGTGAAGCCTTGCAGGGATCACCTTGGTATCATTGAAAAATAAAGTTGTGTTGGAGCCGATTTCCTCTGGTAAGGAACTAAATTTTTTGTGATTTATATTGCCAGATTTATAAACCAATAAATTAGATGCACTACGATCACTCAGGGGGTGCTTGGCAATACGGTCTTCTGGCAAATCGTAAGTGTAATCAGATAACGCTATTTTCTCAGCTTTAGGGTCAATCATCGTGCAAATATAGCCGCACATGTTTGATTAAAAGGGATATTTAGGTCAAATTGTGTCTTCATCAAAACAAAAGGATGTTGAACCTTAGCTTTCAAAAGTATATACTGGATTTTAAGTTTAATGCGGGCACCTCACGAGGGGTACTCAGGCAAAAAGAGACTTACTTTTTAAAAATTGCCGGAGACAAAGATGGTGTATTTGGATTGGGTGAAGCTGGCCCATTGAAAGGACTCAGTATAGATGACAAACCCCTGGAAGAAAAGCTTGAGGAAATACAGAAAGCATTACAGTCCATTACCTTGCCTGATAACAGCGAGGAAATTTATGCACTGACGAAATCTCTGGCAGGAGCAGGCTATCCATCAATAAGGTTTGGTTTAGAAACAGCCATGCTCGACTTGTTAAATGGAGGTAGCAGAACCATTTTTAAAAATGATTTTGCAACAGGGGATACCAAAATACCTATAAACGGGCTGGTTTGGATGGGGCATATGGAAGATATGCTCACTCAGATTACGGAGAAAGTAGATCAGGGATTTACCTGTATAAAAATGAAAGTTGGTTCGATTGATTTCGATAAAGAGTGTGATATTCTGCAATACATTAGACGAAAATATTATCAAAAAGACATTGTAATCCGTGTTGATGCCAACGGAGCTTTTAGTCCTGAAGATGCCTTGGAAAAACTCCATCGATTAAGCCAGTTTGACCTGCACTCCATAGAGCAACCGATTAAGGCTGGCCAGCATGACGCCATGAGAAAATTGTGTTCGACTTCACCGATTAAGGTCGCCCTTGATGAAGAGTTGATTGGAGTTGATGAAAAAGCAGAAAAGCAGGCATTGTTAGAAGAAATAATGCCACCCTACATTATTTTAAAACCAACACTAGTTGGCGGTATTGCCTCTACATTAGAGTGGGTTAAAATAGCAGAATCACTAAATATAGGTTGGTGGATGACTTCTGCACTTGAATCAAATATAGGGTTGAATGCCATCAGTCAGCTGGCGGCTGAGTTGGGAGTTGAAAATTATCAAGGCCTTGGCACAGGACAGCTTTACCATAATAATATTCCTTCGCCATTATCTATAAAGGATGGTTTTATATCTTCAAACGGCACGAATTGGGATTTAAATCAGATGGATATATGAAAAAGCCTTTTACAGAAGATAAATTACATGCAGAAGGCAATTATTGGCTTTTTGATAAAACATATATTTCCGAATTCGTTTATGGCGGGATTGATGGAGCCATTACTACGTTTGCCGTGGTGGCCGGTGCAGCTGGGGCAGACGCAGCCATTTATTGGGTGTTAATTTTCGGTTTTGCTAACCTCATTGCAGATGGTTTTTCGATGTCTGTGGGCAATTATTTTGCGGTAAAAGCTGAAAGAGATAATTATGAAAAGCACAAAGCCGTAGAGTATTGGGAAATTGAAAATCTACGTGAAAAGGAGGTGGAAGAAATTAGAGAAATTTATGAGGCTAAAGGTTTTAAAGGGGAACTTTTAGAGCAAGTAGTTGAAGTGATCACGGCCGATGACGATGTATGGGTTGACACCATGATGAAAGAGGAACTGGAGATGACTAAAGATGACAAAACTCCTGTTAAAACCGCTTTTGCTACATTCCTTTCATTTAACATTATTGGCATTATCCCACTTTTGTCTTACATAATGGCCGCCTTTCTAGATCTCAATCAAGATCACTTGTTTTTGATCTCTTGTATAGCCACAGCAGGCGCTATGTTTATTATTGGATTTATGAAAAGTAAAGTCACGGAAAAACCGTGGGTAAAAGGCGTTGTTGAAACACTTCTTTTGGGTGGCCTGGCTGCATTCCTTGCTTATTTTGTGGGTGACTTATTAGCCAAGTACTTCTTATAGGATAAAGAAATACTCTTTTTTCTGTAACTATTTCATGGCTATCAAGTCTACCCTATAACTCAACAACAAAACATGTCATGGTCAAAAACTACCTCAAAGTTGCTCTGCGGAGTATTCTAAAGCATAAGATATTTTCAATTATCAATATCGTAGGCCTGTCGCTTGGTGCAGCAGCCTTTATATTAATTGTACAGTATGTAAAATTTGAAAAGAGCTACGACAGCTTTTTACAAAACCCTGAAAACCTGTATCGAGTAACACTGGATCAATACCTCAATAATGAATTGATGATCAGTAGTGCAGAGAATTACCCTGGAGTGGCCCCGGCTATGGTGGAGGAAATTCCAGGTGTAGAAAGCTTTGCAAGGCTTTACAATATGGGCTACAAAAATAACATCATTGTCACCTATGAAGATGCCCCTGAAGGCCCTGTGGCCTTCAAACACAGAAAATTTCTTTATGCGGATTCGTCCTTTCTGCCCATGATGGGTTATGAGTTGGTAAAGGGCGACCTGGAAAATGCACTGGCTGGTCCTAATCAAGCGGTTATATCCGAGTCTTATGCCAAAATGTATTTTGGAGATGAAGACCCAATAGGAAAAATGCTTCATTTACAAGACGATGATTATAATGATGAACTATGCAAGGTAACAGCGGTATTTAAGGACTTACCAGCAAATACACACTTAAAATTTGATCTGCTTTTCTCATACAAAACACTTTTTGGCAGAGGGGATTGGGCACCGGGACGGTACGACCAATCATGGGAGAGAAAAGATATGTATACCTATGTCAGACTTTCTGAAACTACAAGCCCGGAAACAGTCGAATCTAAATTACCAGCCCTGATATCAAAATATTCACCGGATTTAGCTGAGCGAAACAGAAGAGATGAACTGGGACTACAGTCAGTAATGAACATTCATTTACACTCTGACCTTGCAGAGGAGCCAGAGCCAAATGGGAATGCCGATAATGTATTTGCCATGATGATTATAGCTGTTTTTATCATCGTAATTGCCTGGGTCAACTACATTAATTTATCAACAGCCAAGGCCATGGAGCGCGCCAATGAGGTAGGTGTGCGAAAGGCGATGGGAGCTTTTAAAAAACAGCTGGTTGTTCAATTCTTGCTAGAAAGCGCTATTATAAACTTGGTTTCCATTGCGTTGTCATTATTTATTGTATTTCTGGCACTACCGGTTTTTAATAATATATCAGGGTTGTCATTCTCGTTTATGAGCCTACTTACACCATTTCTATTGATATGTGTCATCGGCTTATGGTTGGTTGGCACTTTACTTTCCGGACTGTATCCTGCATTTGTGTTGTCTTCATTTAAGCCTGTTTCGGTACTCAAAGGAAAGCTTAGGTCAAAGGGTAAGGGTATTTTACTTAGAAAAGGCTTGGTTGTTTTTCAGTTTATCGCTTCTGTGGCATTAATTGCTGGCACCCTGATCATCTACAATCAATTAGACTATATGCAAAATCAGGATATTGGAATGAATGTCGATCAGGTATTGGTGGTTGAACGGCCAGGCATTACACCGAGAGATCGCACTGAGTTTAGGTCGGTAGTAGATATTTTTAGAAATGAACTTGATAAAAATAACAATATCAAAGCCGTTGCATCTTCTGTAACTATACCCGGTAAAAAACGAGAGTATAAAGTAGGGGTAAAGCCATATGGCACCTCGGATGAAGACGCTGTAACACTTCGTTGGAATAGTATGGATTATGATTTTCAAAAAGTATTCGAGATGGATGTGTTAGCAGGTCGAGTATTTTCCGAAGAGTTTACAAGTGATGCAGATACCGCTGTAGTGCTTACTAAATCGGCTGTTGAGTTACTTGGCTACGATGATATCAAAGATGCCATTGGAGCCACGTTATCTATTCCGGCATTTCGATGGAACCCGATAGTTGTGGGAGTGGTAAATGACTACAATCAGGAGTCGTTGCAGGAAGCCCAGGATCCTATTATTTTCTACTGTACATTATATGGCGGAGAGTTTTACTCCATGCGCGTTGATACCGACAATTTGAGTAGTACCATTTCACATGTCGAAAAAGCCTGGAATACTGCTTTTCCTGGTAATCCATTTAATTACTTTTTCCTTGATGACTATTTTAACAGACAATATGAAAATGAAAAACGGTTTGGAGGATTATTTGGAGCATTTGCCATTATGGCCATTGTAGTAGGCTGTTTAGGGCTATTCGGCCTTTCTGCATATACCGCTCAGCAGCGTACCAAAGAGATTGGAGTTAGAAAAGTATTAGGCTCTAGTGAAAGCCAAATATTCATTTTACTATCAAAAAGTTTTGTGTCATTGATAGGAGTAGCAATTATTATCGCCATTCCACTTACATACTATTTTATGGATATGTGGCTCAACTCATTTGCTTATAAAGAACCTATTTCCCTGGAGGTGTTTTTGTTAGCTGCTCTATCGGTGTTGGTTGTGTCATTTATAACTGTAAGTTTTCAAACACTTAAAGCCACAAGAATAAATCCTGTGGAATCATTGAGAAGTGAATAATGTCTATTCTCCAATTAAAACAAATGGCGCCCAGTAGAATGGGTGGCTATACTCACTTTTGATCATATTCAGCTTTGATTGACGCAAGGCTTTCGAATAATCATCAGAAGAAATAGTGTCATAAAAATTTGTCATGAGTTGGGAGGTGGAGGCATCGGCTACCTTCCACAATGACACAACAATATTCTGCGCTCCGGCATATACTAATGCTCTGGAAAGGCCAATTATACCTTCTCCTTTGGAGATTTTACCCAAACCGGTTTCGCATGCTGAGAGTGTCACTAATTCAGCGTTTAAGTCGAGGTTGTAAATCTCGCCTGAATATAGGTTGTTGTCTTCATCTTTGTCATCACCATCATATAAAAATATTCTCGACAACTCGGGGCTGTATTCATTCACCACACCATGAGTTGCCAGATGTAGGTAACGATAATTGTTCAGTGGTTTGTTCTTAAATAAGGCCTCGCTGGCGTTGGCTTCCAAAAGTATATCTGAAGTCACACCTTTCCCTCTAAAAATTCCTTCCAATGAAGCTATTTCTTCACCTGACCCCGGCAAATCCTGAAGACTTGTAAATGTGATAGGTGCGCATAACAAGGCGGCATTGTTGGTAGTTGTGGAAGTTGATTGTGATGCCTGATAAAACAATGTAGAAGCATACTGGTAGCTAATACTGTAATCATTCAATAAATATGGCAATGTAGAATAGTCGAAGTTTTTGTCTTTGGTATTATCTGTAAGCAATGCCTCAAAAGGAACTGTTCCAAGCCTGCCTGCTGGTACAATTACTAATTTTTCTACGCTCTTTGATAGTGAACTGGGGAAGAGTATTTCATAAAGGCCTTCTGCAGTAACCTGATACACTTCCTTTTCTTGAAAATAAAGGCCATTTCTAAAACCACTCAAAAAACGATCAAAATCCTCCGTTTGATTTACATTGTCTACTTTAAGCTTGCTATCTGTTATTTGAAAAACATATATTCTGTTTGTGGCATCGGCAATGAAGTAACTCAACAAAGCGGTTTGCTCATCTAGCACAGACTGTAAATCTGCAATAGTTGGGATGCCGATATTGTACTTTAGGTTATAATACTGGGGATACTCATTTTCCAGACGCTTAACAAAGGCAAGGTAGTCTTGCTTTAATTTTAATAGTGATTGTCTGTACTCATTTTGATTTTCAGAGCTCTTTTCAGAAATTTTTTGTTCGTAAAAGGCTATTTCTGATTGAAAGAATTTTTCTTTTTCGATTTCAATGGATGGTATATTGGCAAATGATTTGGCAGCAGCATCTGATATCGCCTGCAATAGAACAGCAGCTTTACTTTTCTCAGCAAAATAGAAGGCATGCTCAAAATATTCTTCCTTCTTGAAGGATAAGTCAGCCATGGCATAGGAAATTCGTACACCGTTTTCATAAACCTGAGAGGAAAGTGCCCCAATAGCTAATTTATCAGCTTCATTGGTGGCTGTTTTTCTCATATTGTCGATTAAGGAATCACATACATGCAGCGTGCTTAAACTGAGTTTTAGATCTTTAAAGTCAAGAGAAAAGTTGAAGTGATAGTCTTCTAAAGCCTGCGCTTTGAAGTAGAGGGAATTAAGCATGATATTGGAGTTATAATAACTCTCAATGGCCGGGTTATGGTCAAGCTCGGATGAATTGAAAGTTTCTGAGTTGGCAATTAATGCCTGTTGGTATAATTTCAAAGCTTCTTCAAACTCGCCTTCTCTGTTTACAACATTTCCCAGCCTGTTGAGTGTCCTCGCAATATCAGGATGCTTGTCTCCGTAGATGCCTTTGTATAGCTGTAGCCCTTTTTCCAGGTAACTGCGAGCTTCAGCACCATTTTCCATTGCATAATAAGTGTTTCCTAAGCTATGGTAAATGAAGCCTTGAGTAGGGTGGCCGTCTGGGTATTGCTTTATTGTAATATTAAGAGCCTCTTCAAGGTTTAAAATAGCATCTCCATAAAATTCTAGTTGACTATAGATACTAGCAATATTTACTTTTAGCTGAGCAATCTTTTCCTGTGGTACATCAAGTTGTTGATAGAGTTCCTGAGCTTTTAAATATTGATCTAGCGCAGCTTGCGCATCGGTATTACTCTGTATGAGTCCGAAATCATTGTATGCAGCGGCAAGCGAAGCTTTGTCACCACCGTTCTTTCGTATTTCTACCGCTGGTATCATAAAATCCAGCGCCTTATTATTATCGCCAAGACTCCATGCTGCCAACGCAATTTTGTTTAAACTGGTAGCTTTTACATCATTGTTGGTAGCTTTTTCCAGTGCTTTCTCAAAGACTTCAAGTGCCTTTTCAGCGAAACCTTTTCTAAGGTAGACTTCTCCCACCAGGTTTAAACATGCCGCATCCTCATTTTGAGTAAACTTTTCAGCCAACGTGGCTGCCTCAACCAATTTACCTGTGGTCAATAAATGCTCAATTTCACTGCAGGATTGAGAATAGCTGAAATTTGCTACGCCCAATAGAATAAATAAAAGTATACTAAAACGTATGTACATAGGATAAAGACAATACACTATCTCTGGTCAGGCCATCAGGATTCACATCTCTATCTGTTATTTTATGTCCATAGAGCAACTTAACACTATGCATTGTGTTAAAATGATAGGCTACATTTAGCAATGTAGTAAGTGCTAAGCCCGTGGTACCATCAACCTCAACCAACAGTCCTTCTGTTGCTGATCCAGGTCTTCTGTCTCTGACTCTATCTTTTGTAATTCTAAATATGGGGAGTACACCGATCCTTACATCAAGATTAGAAAAATGAAATGCTCTTTCGGCTCTTACCATTATATCAGTCCCCCGTTGGAGTTCATTTGCAAGATCATGTTCCAGTAGATAATCTTCCTGACTGGGGTAATTTCTCCACTCTTCAAAGCGAAAATCATTTTCATTATTGTGTATTAATGGCATTTGAAGACCTGCAGCAAACATCCATTCTTTAGAAATAAATGAGGCGCCAAGCACTAAATCGAAAGTTCCCAGGCTGGTTTGGTAATACATGGGTAGGTCAGCGGTTTGTGTGCCATCACTTAAAAATTCAGTTTCAAGCTCCTCGTTCAGATCAGCATTGTTAGTAGGTATTTTCGCTCCCAAAGTGGCATTGATGTGAAATTTTTCTGTGGAATACATATTACGGGTGAGACTCAATGATAAATCTGCAATACCCGATGTGTTACCCAGGTTTCCACTTACCCATTGGTAAGGCAACTTAAACTGAAGGTTCATTTTTTCGGTGATTCCAAAGGTGAAATCCAATGTAGCGACATTGATAGTTGGAGATAAAGTAGTTTCACCTTTCCCATAACTAAACTCAATGGCTCTTAGCTTAAAATTTATGGCCTTTGTGTAGACCTGGCTTGGTCGCATGGCGCCCATAGTACAAAAACCAGCGTCACTACAGCCTTGGCTATAGACATTTGGAACAATAAAAAGCAGTGAAAAACAAACTAATAGGTATTTCATGGTCAACAGTTTAACTATCCTGTTGAAGTTATAAAGAATTATTTACAAGATAAATACTCATGATTGCTTTTTATGCCTGCGATGCCTTGAGTTCTGCAAAATATTTGCGTGCGGCAGCCTTTACCTTAGGAGCAAGAATAATGGCTGAAACCATAGTTGGAATCGACATTAAAGCAAAAGCACCATCAATCATACTAAATATAGTGCTTAGAGAAGCTACTGAACCAAAAATGATGGTAACAACATATATATAGTTGTAGTAATGCTTTCTATCCTCGCCAATCATAAAGGCCATGCACCTCGACCCGTACCATGAAAAACTAAATAATGATGATGAGGCAAAGAAGAATATACAAGTCAATAAAATGTAATTGCCTACACCTGGGAATGCTGACTCAAATGCTAGTGAAGTGAGTGTTACACCATCAGCATCGGTTGTTTGCCACACATTTGTAATCATTATTGCCAATGCGGTAAGTGTACAAACTAGTAAAGTGTCAATAGCTGGGCCTAACATAGCAACAAGTCCTTCACGTACCGGTTCATCGGTTTTTGCCGCTCCATGTGCAATGGGTGCAGTACCAATACCTGCTTCGTTAGAAAAGGCAGCTCTTCGTGCTCCGGTAACAATTACGGCACCAATAACTCCTCCTGCTACAGATTTCCCTGTAAAGGCGTCACTCACAATAAAGCCAAGCATTTGTGGAACTTCCGAAATGTTCATGAGTAAGATGGTGATTACGGCACCAAAGTAGACTACAATCATCAATGGTACCATCTTACTGGCAACATTGGCGATACGTTTAAGTCCGCCAAAAATAACAATACCTACAAGTGCTGTTAAAAACAAACCCACATATAAATCAGTGTGCCTAATGTCATAACCCGCCACTGACCAAAACTGATCTCCCATGCCGTTTGGAATAATCAAAACATCTCTGATTACTTGCGTGAGTTGATTGGCCTGAAAAATTGGTAAGCAACCAATGAGACCAAAGAAACAAAACATATAGGCAAGGGGAGTCCATTTGTCACCAAGACCTTCTTTTATTACATGCATAGGGCCACCATGTACCTGGCCGTACTTGTCCTTACCTCTATACATGATAGAAAGCGTACAAGTGAAGAATTTAGTAGCAATGCCAGCGAACGCACTGACCCACATCCAGAAGATAGCCCCGGGGCCTCCCGTTGCAATGGCGATCGCCACTCCAGCAATGTTACCCATGCCCACAGTGGAAGCCAGGTGTGTCGCTAATGCCTGATAATGGTTGATTTCACCCTTTTCTTCAGGGTTGTCATATTTGCCCCTCAGTACATTAATGGCATGTCCAAAATATTTGAAAGGCAAAAACTGAGAATAAAACATAAAGAACAACCCACCTCCGAGCAATAAGATCAGCAATGGGTATCCCCAAATCCAATTGGCAAAATCAACTATATATTCTTCCATATTCCAGGGTACAATTTTAGAGGTTGCTAAGATATAAATTATTGGTTGCGAATGTGAATAATATCGATATTTGCTTATCTTTTGATTTTTCAAGCCTTTGGTTAATGAATTTACTCTATTCTTGTTTTTTTGTTTTACTTATTCAACCCACTGTCACTACTCAGACAATAGATAGTCTGGAACTCCAGCTGGACCAGACATCTGGGAAAGAAAAAGTAATACTGCTTAATGAGCTTTATAAGCTGTATGTAAATAATAATCCTGTCAAGGCGCTAAGTTACACCAGGCAAGCACTTACCCTGGCTGAAAAGATTAACGACCCCAGTGGTATGGCCTCGTCCTATAATAACATGGGTGTCATCTATAAGAACCAGGGCAATCTCGACAAGGCTTTGAAAAATTATATAGCCGCGCTTCAGATACAAGAGGAAAATAAATTTGTGGATGCGCTGGCCTATACCTACAGTAATGTAGGCACCGTATATTCTATGCAGGGAAACTATGACAAGGCCCTGGAGTATTTTAATAAAGCCAATGAGCAGTTTGAAAGCATTAACCACAAGCTAAGAATTGTAGGATCCCTCAGCAATATTGGTAATGTGTATGAAGCGCAGGGTAATCATGAGTTGGCATTGGAATACTATTTAAAGGCTTTGAAGTACTATGAAGAGTTAGAGGATAACTCCTCTGCTTTTGTGCCTTTCAATAATATCGGCAACATGTATTACAGGCAGGGCGATTATGCGTCTGCAATGGCCTACTATCAAAGTGCCTTAGACCTTGAAAGATATAATAACGATCTCAATGGCCAGGCAAATGCTTTACACAATATGGGCTCAGCAAAGCGGGCACAGGGTGACATTGAAAAGGGGCTGGAGTATTTTAATGACGCGCTAGGTTTGGCTCAGGAGGCTGACAATAAATACTTATTATCCATCATTTATAAATCCTTAGCTGAGACCTATTTTAAGCAAGGCGACATGTTTATGGCTTATAGTTTTTTAAGCCTACATACGACTGCAAAAGACAGTCTTTTTACTGAGGAAAGCTCTAAGCAAATCTCTACACTGGAAAGTGCTTATCAATTGGAACGAAAGGAAGCTGAAATTCAGTCTCTGAAGGTGGAAAGTGAGTTACAACAATTGCAAATTCAAAATGATAAAATCATCATTATTGGAGGTGTATTAGTTTCACTGGTTGGCGCTATTCTCTCCATAATTATTTTGAGAGAGTACAGAATAATAAAGAAAAACAAGAAACAGCTAGAGTCACAAAAGGCGGAGCTAGAAGTGAAGAATGAGATCATTGAAGAAAAGAATCAAAACATTACAGAGAGCATAGATTATGCTAAAAGCGTGCAAAAGTCGATGCTCAATTTTAGCATAACTGCACAAAAAGCGGACAGGTCATTTGTGTTTTTTAAACCTAAAGATATTGTCAGTGGTGATTTTTACTGGTATGCAGATAAAGGTGATACCGATATTATAGTGGTAGCCGATTGTACAGGTCACGGTGTGGCAGGAGCGTTTATGACTATTGTGGGTATGACATCACTGGAGCATATTGTCAATCGTGGTGAAAAGCTTTCGCCTAATGACATTTTAAAGAAGCTCGATAAGGAAGTGACCGCAGCCATTCGACAAAACGAAAAAGATACTTCAGATCATGGCATGGATATCGCGCTGTGTCAAGTTGATCACAAACAAAATACAGTGACTTTTGCAGGAGCCAACAGGCCATTATTTTATTTTAAAAATGGTCAACTCAATGAAATAAAAGGCACCAAAAAGAGCATGGGTGATGGTGAATTTGATGTTGATTTTGAAGAACATCAGCTAAATTTTAACAATGGAGATACATTTTATATGACCACAGATGGGTATGTAGACCAATTTGGTGGCGTCAAGAATAAAAAATTCATGCTCAAGCGCTTTAGAGAAGTGCTGCAGAGTATTCAAGGCAAAGAACTAGCCGATCAAAGGCATATTATCAAATCTGAGCTTGAAAACTGGAAAGATGACGAAGAACAGACGGACGATATTTTAGTACTTGGTTTTAAGCCTTAAGCTGTAGTTTACCTTGAGAGGCACCCATCAGACAGCTCATTTGCCACAATACACGCGCGCCTACATTGGCATCCCATTCGTTATCGCCAGGAGAAACTTCGTTTAAATCAAATCCAATAATTACACGTCCTGATTTTACAACTTGTTTAAAAAGGTACATCACTTGTTCGTAAGTTAACCCACCGGGAACTGGCGTACCGGTATTTGGGCAAAACCGTGGCTCAAGGCCATCGATATCAAAACTTATGTAAACTTTCTTTGGCAGCTTATCTACGATCTGTAGGCAGATTTTTTGCCAGGTTGACCCTTCATAAAGCTGCTGTTTTAGATCTTCATCAAAGTAAGTGATCACACGTCCGTTTGATCGGTTAATTACATTCATTTCTTCCTCACAAAAATCTCGTATTCCCACTTGTATCAGCTTCGATACATTTTTGATCTTCAGTGCATTGTACATGATGGAAGCGTGTGAATAGGTAAAGTCTTCATAAGCCTCTCGTAAGTCTGCGTGTGCATCGATTTGCAAAATGCCAAAAGAGTCGTGCGTTGCTGCCATAGCCTTGATCAGGCCAAGGGGAGTGGAGTGATCACCCCCAAGCAGGCCTACCATTTTGCCTTGTCCGAGCCATTTCATCGCTTGAGATTTTATGTAGATGGCCAGCTTTTCTGAAACCTCATCAACAGCTTTAGGGATTACTTTCAGTTCATCTGACACCCAGTCTTCTTCGTTGTTTTCAAGCCAGTTGATATATCTCACTGCCAGGTCACGGTACTTTTTATTTTCCTCATTGAAACTTTCAGGCATTTCATCGAGGTATATTCCCATATGCCAGGCATCAGGGATGTCTTTTACAAAAAGATCAACCTGTGATGATGCTTCCAGTATGGCTTGTGGGGCATCGGCTGTACCGGCATTGTACGATACCGTTACTTCCCATGGAACAGGTATGATTACCAAATCTGCATGCTCAACGCCAAATGGCAAGCCATATAACTGACCACCTAGCGATGGCCCATTAGGATCAAAAGCGGCTATGATTTCTTCTTTGTTTTGCATGCTGCAAATAAACAAAATATTCTTGTGAGAATTGATTCCATCCATTAATTGCAAAAAGTAAAAGGAATTAATCCGGATATACAATGCTTAGGAGCGTTCTATTGGGTACAAATAACAGGTCGCACCTACGGTGCTATGAATATTAAATTATGATTGTACTATTAACAGTTAGCCCCGCTGGGGCTAAGTCAAAAAAAGCTATTAATAACAAAATATTAGCTCCGTAGGAGCGAACTATCAATAGAGCCGGTTACAGATAAAATTAATGGCTCCGGTAGGAACTATTTAGAACAAATGGAACAGGTCACATTATACCAACTCCGTAGGAGCGTCCTGTAAATAGCTAGAAATGCACGGATTTAATAGCTCCGGTAGGAGCGACCTATTCTGAACAGCACAGTCACATCTATGGTGCTCTGAATAATAATTAATGATTGAGCCATTAGAATCTATTAATTGAACCTAATAAAATCTACATGCGTGAACCACTTTTGCAAACAATAACACAGGTCGCACCTACGGTGCTATGAATAATAAATTATGACTGTACTATTAACAGTTAGCCCCGCTGGGGCTAAGTCAATAAACTATTACCATGAGCTCCGAAGGATCGTCCTGTAAATAGCCAAACAATGTGCAGATTTAATAGCTCCGGTAGGAGCGGCCTATTGTACAGACGGCAGAGTTGCATTTACGGTGTATTGCATAATAATCTATGATTTTGTTATTAACAGCTAGCCATCTTGGTGCTATGTTAAAAAAGCTATAATAATTACGAACTCCGTAGGAGCGATCTATCAATAGAACCGATATGTGGTAATTAAAGCTCCGAAGGAGCGTCCTGTAAATAGCCAGGCAATTCGCAGATTTACTAGCTCCGTTAGGAGCGTCCTATTGTACAGACAGCAGAGTTGCATTTACGGAGTAATGCATAATAATCTATGATTGTGTTATTAACAGCTAGCCCTCCTAGTGCTATGTTAAAAAAGCTATAATAATTACGAGCTCCGCAGGAGCGATCTATCAATAGAACCGATATGTGGTAATAAAGCTCCGTAGGAGCGCCCTGTGAATAGTCAGGCAATGCGCAGGTTTATTAGCTCCTGTAGGAGCGATCTGTTGTCAATTAAAAATTCAGTAAATCCGGATATTCGTAATTGATGAGTTCACCGGTTCCTTCTGATATTTCCTGCCAATGATCAGTTGTAAATTCTATTCTACACACACCACAAGTTGTCATATTGCCTATTTCATCTCCTGTAAGGTATTCTGCCAGGTAAGTAATTGAAGGGTTATGACCAACCAACAATACAGTGTTCCATTCATCTTTAAAGCGGTTTACTACTTGCAGTAGCGTTCTTACAGAAGCTTCAAAAATCTCTTCGTTTTTGTGAATCCTAGCCGGATCATATTTTATTTGTTCGGCTATTAGAGACGCGGTTTGTTCTGCCCTCACCGCTGGGCTGCTCATAATCATATCAAACTGCAACGATTTGTTGCTAAAATTCATACCCATGCGGGTTGAGTTTTGTAACCCGATAGAATCGAGCTCTCGCTCTATATCTCGCTGACCAACTCCTTTATCCAATGCTTTTGCATGTCGCAAAAGAAATAATGTTTTGCTCATAACCTTTTTGAATTCTGACTTGTTAAAAATCAAATTCCGCCTCAAAGTACAAAAACAAATAAGGAATTAATAAATCGCGGCTTTATTTTATTTATCAAAAATTTAGTGATCTTTGGAATTTTCAGCATCAGTAGTAAATAATATATGTCTAAGAATCTAGTAATCGTAGAGTCACCTGCCAAAGCCAAAACCATTGAAGGTTATCTTGGTAAAGATTATAAAGTCACTTCAAGCTATGGTCACGTACGTGATCTGCCCAAAGGTGATAAAGCTATTGATAAAGAAAACGGCTTTACACCTACGTATGAGGTCTCTGCCGATAAAAAAGATGTAATTAAAGAACTTAAGAAGCTCGCAAAAGAATCAGAAACTATCTACCTCGCAAGTGATGATGACCGCGAAGGAGAAGCAATTTCATGGCATTTAAAAGAGGCGTTGAACCTGGATGATGCCCGTACCAGACGAATCGTTTTTAGAGAAATTACTAAAAACGCCATTGACAATGCCATCAAAAACCCTAGAGGAATAGACATTGATTTAGTTAATGCCCAGCAAGCCAGAAGAGTACTTGATAGGCTCGTTGGTTTCGAACTTTCACCAATACTTTGGAAGAAAATAAAAACAGGACTCTCAGCTGGTAGAGTACAGTCTGTTGCCGTACGGTTGGTGGTAGAGAGAGAAAGAGAAATACAGGAATTTAAGCCTCAGTCTTCTTTTAAAGTATCTGCGATTTTTGATTTAGGTGATGGCAAGCAGCTTACAGCTGATATACCTTCAAAATTTAAAACTCAAGAAGAGGCCACGGCTTTTCTGGAGAGCTGTAAAGATGCAGAGTTCTCTATTGTTGATTTAGAAAAGAAACCTTCAAAGAAAACACCAGCACCACCATTTACTACTTCTACACTTCAGCAGGAAGCAAGTAGAAAATTGGGATTTTCAGTAGCACAGACGATGTCTGTAGCGCAAAAGTTATATGAAGCAGGTTTTATCTCGTATATGAGAACAGACTCAGTAAACCTATCTGACGATGCTGTAAAAGGAGCAGTGAGTGAGATAAAAAGCGAGCTTGGAGATAAATATGTAAAGACAAGAAAATATAAAACCAAATCAAGTGGCGCACAGGAAGCTCACGAGGCTATCCGCCCCACAAGTTTTGCCAATAGAGAGCCAGATGTAGACCGAAATGGTGGCAGGCTATATGAATTAATTTGGAAAAGAGCCATTGCTTCTCAAATGGCAGATGCTGAAATTGAGAAAACTACTGCTAAAATCGGTATTTCTAACTCAGACATGATGTTTACCGCAAGTGGTGAGGTTGTTAAATTTGATGGTTTTCTGTCTGTTTACCTTGAGTCCACAGACGAAGAGGATGAAAATGAGGTAAAAAAGGGCATGCTACCTCCGTTAACAGTAGGCCAAATGTTGGATATGCTTTCGATGAAAGCAAAAGAAGGATTCACCAGGCACCCAGCCAGATATACGGAGGCGAGTTTGGTGAAGAAATTGGAAGAAATGGGTATCGGTAGACCATCCACTTATGCGCCAACCATCTCTACTATTCAGAAACGAAACTATGTAGTTAAAGAATACCGTGAAGGGAAAGAACGAAAATATACAGTCGTTAATCTTAACAAAGGAGAGATAAAAGCTGAAGAACAGACCGAAATTACAGGTACAGAAAAAAATAAACTATTTCCTACCAACATCGCTATGGTGGTCACTGACTTTTTGGTGGAACACTTCCCGAATGTAACTAATTATAGCTTTACCGCAGAGGTGGAGAAAGAATTTGATGAGATCGCCCAGGGACTGATGAAGTGGGATGATATGATTAAAAACTTTTACACAGAGTTCCATTCAAAAGTTGAAACCACAGAAAATATTGAACGATCTGCTGTATCAAATGCCCGGGAACTTGGTACTGACCCTAAGACAGGTAAAAAAGTAATCGCACGGTTAGGCAAATACGGGCCTTTAGTTCAGATTGGTGACGATGAAGACGAGGAGAAAACGTTCTCAAGCTTAAGAAAAGGACAGTTTATTGAAAACATCACCTTAGAAGATGCTTTGGAACTATTCAAGCTGCCAAGAGAAGTAGGCACTTTGGAAGACAAGCCGATTCAGGCTGCGATTGGTAGATTTGGCCCGTATGTAAGACACGATGGTAAATTTGTATCTATACCTAAAGAAGATGATCCTTACACTATTGATGAAGCTCGAGCAATTGAGCTGATCAAAGCTAAGCGTGAAGCTGATGCTAACAAACACATCAAATCGTTTGAGGAGAACTCGGACGTACAAGTGCTCAACGGCCGCTACGGCCCATACATTAAGGTGGGCCGTAAAAATGTAAAAATTCCTAAAGACAAAAAGCCGGAAGACCTTACTCTGGAAGAGTGTCTGGAGCTAGCCGAAAAAGCCCCAGCCAAAAAGGGTAGAGGCGGTGCCAAGAAAAAGAAGAAGTAAACGCTAGTTGCAAATAGAAATCTAAAACTCCTCTCTGAAAAGAGAGGAGTTTTTTGTTTCAGGTCAAAATTTATGTTTAATAATGTGTAAGTTTTAGAATCCGCTATATTAAACTAGAAAAAGAGTTTAAAACTTGAAGTATAGTATAAGGAAACTAATGAGATACATCTATAGCATAATATTTTTACTAACTATTGTTTGCTGCAATAATCCTCAAACTTCTATTGATAAAATTGAGTCAAGGTATGTTGATTATAATGCTTCAGCACCAATACCTATTGAGTGTATTGTTTTTGAATTAGAGTTTGAACAATCGCTAAATGTGAAAGAAATAACTGACCATACATTTTTGGAAAAAATTGAATCTAGAATTATTAGTTTAAAGGTCTCCGAATCTATAATTGCTAAAGTACCACCCGATATTAGGATGAAAAACATCATTTTTTACAATGATGGAAATATCGATACTCTTTGTTTGGGAGGTTATTTTAATGTTGTATATAATGGTCAGTTAATGGAAGATGATGAAGAATTACTTGAATTAATGAAAAGTAGATTATATAAATAATCAATGTAAGTGGTGAGGTAGTTATATTGAAAAAATGAACCAAGAAGAATTAGAAAATTTGAATAAATCAATAGCCTCACTACATCATGATGGCGATGTTTACCCCTGCTGGCGCAAGCTTGCAGCTTGTGTCCAACGTAACACACGTACTTTGTTTGAATTGCCCCTGCTGGCGCAAGCTTACAGCTTGTGTCCAACGTAACACACGTACTTTGTATGAATTGCCAAAAGACTGCTTCGTACCTCGCAGTAACCATTAAAATCACTGGTTACTGCTAGTGAGGAACGAACGAAGTAATCTTCCTCGCTTTGTTGGTGCTGTCACAAACAAGATGAAGCTGTATTCTTAATGTTGGTCAAAAGACCAACATTGGTACAGTCGCGATTACCGGATAAGTCGTCAGACCACTCGAAGTGGTCGGACGACTATAGCAACAATATCCTGAACTTGTTTCAGAGTCTCATTAACAAAGGCTTCGAGCGCTTCAGCCTGACATACTTATTGTATCAGATAAAGAATGACACAAGCCCATTAACGCTATGCACACTTCACATTGCGCTTTGCGCCATGCACTCCCCCCTAAGTGCTCTGCACAACATTTGCCCTATTCAAACCTATACAGTAGCTTTAAACTATGATCAAAGTTGTAGTGCTAACAGGAGCAGGGGTAAGTGCCGAGAGCGGCATCGCCACCTTTAGAGATGCCGATGGTCTCTGGGAAGGCCATGATGTGATGGAAGTGGCCTCACCCCAGGGCTGGGAGAGGAATCCTGAGCTGGTGTTAGATTTTTACAACCAACGTAGAAAAACAGCGCTCGAAGTACAACCCAATGCAGCACACGAAATATTAGCCAAATTAGAAGATGATTTTGATGTGTCAATCGTCACCCAGAATGTAGACAACCTACATGAGCGGGCTGGCTCAAGTCACGTGGTGCATTTGCATGGAGAGCTCTTCCAGTGTAGGAGTACAGCAGATGAAAGCCTGATTTACGACATGGATGGCTGGGAGCTGAAGCTGGGTGATACCTGCGAAAAAGGAGCACAGCTGAGGCCTAATATCGTATGGTTTGGTGAGATGGTACCTATGATGGAAGAGGCAGCCCGGATCACACAACAAGCTGATGTGTTATTGATTGTAGGTACGTCATTAGTGGTTTATCCAGCCGCGAGTTTGATAGATTTTGCGCCTTACGATACCCCAGTGTATGTTGTCGATCCAAAAATGCCTGCCGTAAGAGACCGTTCCAACCTACATTTGTTTCAGGAGAATGCCACTACAGGTATGCATAAAGTACGAGAAGACTTGTTAAAGAAATTTGGATGAAAGCAGCAACGAGCTATATGCTTTTAGCTATTAGCATGTAAGTACAGCTCTTTGCTCTTTGCTCTTTGCTCTTTGCACTCTGCCCTCCGCGCTTCGCTCATTCTAGCTCTTCCAAAAACCGCTTAAACTTCTTGGTGTTGTATTTTGCCATCCCCACTTTTTTAGAGACAACCAACCCTTCTTTATTCACCACTAGGGTAGTAGGGATAGAAGGCGCACGAAGCATTTCAGGAACTCTGCTTGCAGGCAAATAAACTGGGAAAGTAAACCCTTTTCTTTCGATAAATTTCTTAGCCTTTTCATTACTATCATCCATCGAAAGCATGATAAACACCACATCGCTACTTGCCTCTTCATACAATGACTGTATTCCGGGCATCTCTGCAATGCAGGGAGCACACCAGGTCGCCCATATGTTAATGAAAAGCACCTTACCCTTAAAATCACTCAGGTGTACCTGTTGGCCGTCAATGGAAGCAAGTGCAAGGTTGTAATCAAGTTGTTCTTGTTCTTTTTCAGGTAACTCCGTGTCGGGTGTAATGATGCCCGTTTGTAGAATCACGCGTTGGGTAAAAGCAGCCACATCGGTATGTAGACCTGTGAGGTATAGTATGCCAAAAATTGCAATCACAATTCCTATTTCCTTAAATTCCTTCAACATGCGTTTCTTTTTCATAATACCAAAGTTAATATTTTCTCACTACCTTATTCGTCTTAAAACTGACACATAGCATGCCAAATTTGCAGAGTATATTTAGTTGCAAACTGTTGTTTCAATACCACATTCTCATTTAGATTTGTCGGCTGTCAAAAAGAATAAAACGTATTACAACAAACGAATGAGTAACATTACCAAAGTAGCGAAAGAGCTAAGTATTGCAGAGAAGCAGGTAAATGCCGTAGTTAAATTGTTGGATGAAGGTGCGACAGTACCTTTTATCTCACGATATAGAAAAGAAATGACCGGTAGTCTCGATGAGGTAGCCATTACTGACATCAGAGATCGTGTTACTCAACTTAGAGAACTAGACAAGCGTAGAGAAGCCATTCTTAAGTCTATAGACAAGCAGGAGAAGCTCACTCCAGAGCTTGAAAAGCAAATCAATGAGGTGGAAACACTAGCAGAGCTGGAGGATGTATACCTGCCTTATAAGCCCAAACGTAAGACCAAGGCTTCTGTGGCCAGGGAAAAAGGATTGGAGCCTTTGGCTAAGGTTATTTTCGAACAAAATGAAAAGGACATTTCTGGCAAAGCCGCTTCATTTATTAGTGAAGAAAAAGAGGTTAAGTCAGAAGAAGAAGCTTTACAGGGAGCCCGAGACATCATTGCTGAATGGATTAATGAAGATCAGGAAGCAAGAAAGAAAATACGTGAGCTTTTTGAAAAGGAGGCTATCATTACAAGTAAAGTAATCAAAGGTAAAGAGACTGAAGGACAAAAATATAAGGACTATTTCGAATGGTCTGAGCCCATTGCTAAAACACCATCACACCGTCTGCTGGCTATGAGGCGTGGTGAGAAAGAGATGATTTTGTCGTTGGATATCAGCCCGGATGCTGATCGGGCAGTGGGGATTTTAGAGAAGCAGTTTGTTGAGTCATCTGGAGAGGCTGCAGAGCAGATAAAGCTGGCTATTGCAGATAGCTACAAGCGCCTGCTCAATCCTTCGATGGAGACTGAAATAAGAATCAATAGTAAAGATAAAGCCGACCTCGAAGCCATTCGTGTATTTGCCGATAACCTGAGACAGTTATTATTGGCAGCGCCTTTAGGTCAGAAAAATGTATTGGCGATAGACCCGGGTTTCAGAACGGGTTGTAAGGTGGTGGTACTTGACAAACAAGGTAAATTACTTTACAACGATGCTATTTACCCTAATGAGCCACAAAAGCAGACCACGCAGGCGGGGCATGTAGTTATGGCCTTGTGTCAGAAATATGACGTGGAAGCCATTGCTATTGGTAATGGTACAGCAAGCCGTGAAACGGAGGCCTTTGTTAAAAACCTGGACCTGCCGAAAAGCATATTAGTGCTTATGGTCAATGAAAGTGGTGCCTCAGTTTACTCAGCATCAGAAGTAGCCAGAAATGAGTTTCCTGACTATGATGTAACTGTGCGTGGTGCAGTGTCTATCGGTCGCAGACTGATGGATCCATTGGCAGAATTGGTGAAAATAGACCCTAAATCGATAGGTGTGGGGCAGTACCAACATGATGTTGATCAAAATGCATTAAAAAGCGGCCTTGACGATGTGGTGATGAGTTGTGTAAACTCCGTTGGGGTGGAATTAAACACGGCCAGTAAAGAATTGCTTTCATACGTTTCAGGCCTTGGACCAAGTTTAGCGAAAGCTATTGTTGATTATAGAAATGAAAAAGGACCTTTTCAGGATAGAAAATCGCTTACTCAAGTACCTCGTTTAGGCGACAAAGCTTTTGAGCAGGCTGCGGGTTTCTTAAGAATAAGAAAGGCGAAAAATCCATTGGATGCCTCTGCTGTTCACCCCGAAAGCTATCATATCGTAAAGCAAATGGCTAAAGACCTTAATTGTTCTGTAGAAGATCTTATCAGCGATGTTTCCCTAAGAAATAAGATCAATCTAAAACAATATGTGACTGATGAAGTGGGTATGCCAACGCTTAATGATATCGTTGAGGAGCTTGCCAAGCCAGGCCGTGATCCTAGAGATACTTTTGAGGTATTCAGCTTCCAGGAGGGTGTAAACCACATGGAAGACCTCAAAATAGGAATGGTGCTACCAGGCATTGTCACCAATATCACCAATTTTGGCGCTTTTGTTGACATTGGAGTACACCAGGATGGTTTAGTACATGTAAGCCACATGTCTGATTCGTTTGTTAAAAACCCTGCTGAGGTAGTTTCCGTACAGCAACAAGTAACGGTTACTGTTGTAGAAGTTGATATCAATAGAAAGCGAATTGCACTCTCAATGAAGAGCGATCCTTTTGGTAAACAACCAGCTAAGAGGGCGAGCAAGCCTAAAAGGCAGCAAAAGCAAAATCAGCCAGAAGGGGATATGCAGTCGAAACTAAAAGAGCTTAAAGGACTTTTCAACAAGTAATTCGTAAGATATTTATATAATCACTAACTTAGGGTAGTGAGATATAGATTTGGCTTATGAGTAAAAGACTGATAATACTTTCAACCTTATTGTTGGTGGGGCATTTTTCTTTTGCCCAAAAAATTAAGTATAAGGATTTATACCCCTTACTGAGTGCTAATCGCTATGAGGAGGCAAAACCTTTTTTAGAGGAATTTCTACAAGACGAAAAGAACAGGGAAAAAGATCCCAATGCGTTATTTCAGATGGCAAGGATATATCAGGACGAAGCGCTGGAGTCCGATGTTTTATTAGAGACTAGTCAGTTTCAAACTTATGCTGATTCTGCCATCTTCTACTTCGAGGAAAGCCTGAAATTTATTGACGAAAAAGAAGTAAAAAGGAATGATGAGTATTATCAGGCTTACAAAAGAAGAGACATTCGAACAGGAAAATTTGGTATAAAGCTAGGAGATGTACAGTTTGATATTGAAGAGAAAACAAAGGCCTTAAAAGAACGAAAGACCAAAGTGGCTGCTTTGTCTAAGTATTTTGAAGCTACTAAATCTGCTTATGACTCAGCTAATAGCCTATATAATAGTATTAAAGAATCGTTTCCAACAAAAAAACAATTGCTTCTACGTCTGGATGAGCCTACCAGAAATAAGTTGGGTATGATTGAAGCCAATTATAATCATGCGGTTGAAAATTTCACTAACTATAAAAATACCTTAGATGGTATAAGTAAAACAGGCTACAATCAGGATTTGGTGGTAAAGCCGATTAATGATTATAATAGCGAAGGAGGTGATGGTGTGGATTATACAAAGGACAATGTGGCCTTCTGGAATTATGCTGCCTGGGCTGATGAAGTGAAAGAAAATTATAATGATGATGTACTTCCTCTCTTCAGTGAGCTAATAGCCATTGATCAAACACTTAAAGATTTACTTACAAAAGTAAATAGAGATAGCGTTAGCGTGATAAAAGATATTCCCGTTATTGAGAGCAACCCTTCCATCATTAAGCTTAAGGGGTATGATAGCAATCCGATGCCGGTGGTGTTATTTAAGTTTAAGACAGCTCAATTGACTTATGAGTCTAAAATTATGCAAAATCACTCGTTAAAGGATTCTGCAGACGTGTTGTTGCAAATGAGGTTGTTAAATGAAGAAGTAAATGGATTGAGAGCAATAGATAGTCTGATTAATCTCTTATTGGCTTTTAATATTGAGGAAGAGGCGCTGAATTATCAGCCATTTGTAGTCTCACAATATAGCAATGTAGACAAACTTAAGAATCATATTAAAAACCAGCTTGACCATGTGATAGAAGTGAAAAAACATAAGGAGATGGCCCTCGAAAAGATCATTGATAGGTCTAGATGGTTGATTGCTAAAAAAGATTCCATACCATTATTTATGCCTGAGTCTGTGGGTGAAACAAAATACTTACCCGTACTTCTTGACTCATTGGTTACAGCCGGTATTTATTTGTCAGGAGAAACACCAGCACAAGGATATATCGCTGAAGTAAACAATGCACGTAATGCATCTATGCATGCAAAATTTGAAATTAATACAGATCATTTTAATAAGGCTAACTACGAGTACATCCAAGCAGATGCGCTAGCATTAATTGGTGATGATCTGAGTATTTACTTTGTCATTATGTATGCACAATTACCTGAGCAGGAAGAGTATACGGCTATGGTTGTGAGGGCAAACGATGAAGAATTGCTTTGGTCAAAAAATATCGTTTTAGCCTCGGCACCAGGGAAGTTAGCTTACAACATACAGACTGATGAAATCATTATTAATTATGAAATGGCTCAAATGGAGGGTGTTGGAGGTCAATTAGTTGGTAATAAGCTTACGCTTTCTAAAGACGGTCAGATAGTTGATCCTTAAATGTAATTAGTGAACAAAAAGAAAGCCGCTGGATTCATTATCCAACGGCTTTCTTTTTGGTTATGACATTATCTTATTGCTGACCTACCAATTTTTTCCAGTCTTGGAATCGCATATCAATTCTATTTTGAATGGAAGTGTAGTTATCCCATGAATCCTTAACATGGTAGATTGACGGTAGTTTCTTAACTAGCACTTCATCATAGTCATTTCTATATAGTCCACCTCCATAGTAATAGTAAGTGAACATATTTCCCGCTTTATTGAAAAGCTCGTACCCGAGATAACCATCCCAGATCTCACTTAAAATAGTGCAAGAAATTTCTCGCCTCTTAAATCTGAAAATTTGCATCTCAGCCTCTTCTTCAAAGTACTCGGAGTATAGTCCGTTGTCAATTACCCAACCTAGATACATACCGATGTGTACGTAAGCTTGTTCTATGGGCAAAGAGTCGGGAAAATTGCCAAGAAAGTGACTCTTAGCATTGTCATAAATGGTTTTTTGAATGTCTATCTTCTTTTCACCTGTCATGATTCAATAATTATATATTGTAGTAATACGTAATATACTAATTGTATTTTAATGGAAAAACATATACCCAAAAAGAATCGCAGCAATTATGCCTGCAAAGTCTGCAATCAAACCAGCCGTGATCGCATATCTTGTTTTACTTATATTCACGGCCCCAAAATACACAGCCACTATGTAAAAAGTAGTTTCCGTAGCACCTCTTAAAACACTCGAAAGCTTACCTACAAAAGAGTCTGCTCCATGTGTTTCCATTGCTTCGAGCATCATGCTTCTTGCACCGCTTCCACTGAGCGGTTTCATAAATGCTGTTGGCAGTGCTTCTACAAAGTCTGTATTCACACCGAACAATGAGACCACGGCTGCAACGCCATCAATCATAAAATCAAATGCACCGGACGCACGAAAAACACCAATACCCACAAGCAGTGCAATCAAATACGGGATGATTTTTATTGCAATGGTAAAACCCTCTTTTGCTCCTTCGATAAAAGTCTCGTATAGATTAATTCGCTTACGAAGACCCAACACGAGAAAGAAAATAATAAATGAGAAAATAATAAGATTGCTCGCCACAGATGAAATAATGCCGAGCTTTTCTTGTGGAATAGTAGTGAAATAATAAACTATTGACCCGATAAGCAGTGCAAAACCGCCAAGATAAGCTAATATGGTTTTATCAAACAAGTTGATTTTCTGGAATAGAGCAACGGTAATTAGACCCACCAAAGTTGAGCAAGCCGTGGCTAAAAGTATAGGCAAAAAGATATCAGTGGGATATTCTGCACCCATGACTGACCTATCTAATATCACCGTAAGAGGTATTATAGACAACCCGGAGGTATTGAGTACTAAAAACATGATCTGTGCATTACTTGCCGTGTCGGGAGTAGGGTTGAGGCTTTGCATCTCCTTCATGGCCTTAAGGCCGAGAGGAGTGGCTGCGTTGTCTAAACCGAGCATGTTAGCAGAGAAGTTCATTATGATACTTCCCGAAGCCGGATGGTCTCTAGGTACTTCAGGGAAAAGTTTTACAAAAAATGGCCCCACAATTTTAGAAAGCACTTTTACCATGCCACCTTCTTCACCAATTTTCATCAGCCCAAGCCATAGTGACATAACACCGGTTAGATACAACGAAATTTCAAATCCGACCTTCGACATGTCAAATGTTGCTTGTACTATGGTTTGAAATACCTCATAGTCCTGAAAGAATATGAGCTTGCCTAATGCTACCACAAAGGCAATAAGAAAAAAGCCAATCCAAATGTAATTGAGAACCATGTATGCTTTTTAAAACCAATTCGCAAGATGTTAAATTTTGTTTGGTTTTAATAATATCTTGTCATCAGAATGTTGTAAAAGTTGAAGTACCAACTGGTTAAAATATGTGATTTTGCAATTTTTCTTACATAGTCTATTTCATAAAAACAATTGAAGGAGCTACCTATCATTATATTTCGAATAAAAAATTGTCATAAATTTGATTTTTATTACTTTTACTTTTTGGACAAGCTATATGAGTAAAGAATTTTTTTTAGATCAAAGCTGAATTTCCCATTATGGGAAATAATTACAATGAAATTATTTTTTAAATTGCTCATAATCAAATGATTGAGATAGTTTTATTCTCCCGCACAATTTTTGAAATATATTAAATATGAAAAATCTTTTATTGATATTACTGTTTGTTTCAACATCAGTATTTTCACAGACAGGACCTGCAGGCGTGGGTAATGCAACGGGTGCCAATGGCCAGGCAGAGAATATTATTTGGTTAGATGCCAGTACGCTCGGATTATCGGATAGCGATCCGGTTTTAAGCTGGCCGGACCTTAGTGGAAATGGAAATGATCTTATCCAGCTTGGTACAGACAACACGCCTTTATTCGAAACGAATGGGCTTTTTTCAGGAACTTTTAACTCGGTAAGATTTGATGGCAATGAGCGGTATCTGACACTAGCTGATAACGCGGATCTCGATGCGAGTCTTAGTGGGGTTACTATTATTAGTGTAGTCTACAACGCCACACTTGATGGAAGTCCAAGAGGTATATATTCTAAGCGAGCTAGTTCTAGTTCTCAGGAGTCTTACAGTGCATTTACTTATACAGGGCAGCGTTTGAACTTTGATATTCGTAACAGTGGTGATAATCGTTTAGCATCTTCTGCCAGTTTAAATACAACAACCGACTACATTATTTCCACTGTTTATGATGGGTCTTTAATGGAAATTTTTCTTCAAACAGAAGCTTCCGGTACCAGGTCTACTTCAGGTAATATAAATAACTCAAGCAGTGACTTAATATTAGGGGCATTGAATGAAAATTACGGGACATATTTTGATGGAGACATTGCGGAATTAATTTTTTATAGAGGAGACTTAAATCGAGCGGAGAGACTTATCATTGAAAATTATCTAAGTGAGAAATACAATATTTCTATTACAAACGACTTTTTTACCTCAGGAGACGCATCATACTCAAATGATTTAATGGGTATTGGTACAGCAGATGGCACGGAAAAGTTTTCAGAATCGGGTTTTAGTGATGCACTGCAAATTAGCGAGTTAAATGGTAGCTTAAATTCTACCAATGAGTTTGTAATGTTTGCTCATGATAATACAGCACATGCTCAAGGTCAAACTACAGATATATCTGTAGATCCTGGTGTGCTGGATTCGCATTGGGCCAGAAGCTGGTATGTCGAAAATTCTGGGGATGTCAGTATCCAGCTTAGATTCGATTTTGGTGACGCAGGTTTGACTTATAGTGGAGATCCAACAGACTATGTGTTATTATATAGACCAAATACTTCAGCAAACTATGTGAGAGCATTGGTGAATTCTTATGCTTCAGAAAATGGAGATCAATTAGTAATAGATGCCAGTAACGCAAACCTTGTTACTGGTTATTATACACTAGGCCAGGGCGAACAATTAGTACCTGGTGATATCTACTCTTATCAATCAGGTGACTGGAACGATCCACTTACATGGACTACTGATCCGTCTGGTGCTTTAAGAACACCTTCTGGTGGGTTGGTTCCTGCAGCAGATGATAATATAACGATACTGTCTGGTCGCACTGTAACAATGGATTCAGATGATAATGACGGAATTAATATAACTGTTGATGGAGAATTAGTAGTTGGCAATACAAGTGGTCACGATTTTTTCAATATTTTGGGTGGAGGTACAATTAGTATTTCCGGTGACGTTTCTAATAATGATAATTTCCCATCAGGAACTACTACTGTTTTTGCTGATTCAATAGTGGGTGGTACTGTAGTAATCGAGGGTGGTGCAATCAACTTAAATCAGAATAGAACATATAACAATGTTTTGGTTAACCTCTCTAACACTACCAACGAGGCGACTCTTTTAGCTGATTATGTGATTAACGGGAATCTGACTATTGCTCGTGGCACTTTAAAGATTAATGATAATAGCGCATCTGTTTCACGTAATATAACAGTTTACGGTACTACGCAAGTTAATGCTTCTGGTGAAATAGGTGTAGGCACGGCAAATGCAAGACATGAATTCAATTTTTATGGTGACTTCAATAATTCGGGACGAGCTGAATTTACGAATCGCACTACTACCGATTATAATAATGAGGCAACCGATGGTATTGTAGATGCAAATTTTTTAAGTGGATTGACTAACCAGGAAATAAATTGTAATGGCGTTACTAATTTTTATCGTATAGAAATTGACAAAGGTACAGACCAAACATATATTCTTGATATTAATGCAAATTTAGCGTCTAACTTTAATCTATACGGTCCTGCGGATTATGGTCATGGTTCGACAGCACAACTGACCACAAATGATAATGCTTTAGGGCTATTGAGAGGGACAGTTAGGCTTAATAGTAATGTAGATGTACCTGTTCTTAACAATGGGGGTAATTATAATATTTCTGAAGCTGCCAGGCTTTGGGTTAACGGAGGGTCAGCTGAGAAGCCTTCAGGTACGGCCATTGTTCCTTATGGTACAATTCAGTTATCAGCTGGTGTAATAAATGCACCAATTAATAGTGGAATTACTACTAGAGCTAACGGCAATATTGTTGTTTCTGATGGTGTTTTAACTGTTAATCAAATAAGAACGTCAGTAAATGGGCCAGAAAATATTGGTGGGTATACGCAATCAGGAGGTACAGTTAATGTAACTGGAAATAACATTCAAACCGACTATTATGTGTTTAGTTTAACTTACCCAGGTAACACATTTAATATGTCTGGTGGTACTTTGAGAGTGGCCGGAGCTCGAACTGGCGCCAATACGGGAGGAATATTTATAGCCAGTGATGAAGGTAATCAGAGTGTTACCGGTGGTACTGTTATTATGGAAATAAACAGGAATGATGATTTTAAATTGACATCATTGGCCCCATTTTGGAACGTGACTATGCGCTACACATCTGGTACTGGAGCTGAAGTTGATCTGATCAATGGTGCATCAGGAGATGGTGGGAATATTACCAATATCACAGATCTCGATTTACGGGTTTTGAATAATCTGGTCATTGAGAGTGGGATTACTTTTGATCACAATGGTTTTGATGTTGAAATAGGGAGTGACTTTATAATAGAAAACGGAGCGGATTACCTCTATAGCTCGGGGAAACCAAATACGACAACACTAAATGGTGTTGATAACAGCATAATGCAATTTGACAATAGAACTGGAGACGCCAATGATGAACAGTATTTCTGGAATATGACTATTGATAAACCATCTGGAACGACTGTTACGCTCCTTTCAGGTAAGTCAGATGTTACAGGTAATGAAAATAACCTATTACGCATTGAGGGAGATTATTTCAAGTTGCTGAGTGGTACCTTAGACCAGGGTACTCATAGTGTGAGACTTTACGCAGATACACTTGTTAACTATGATCAATTGACAGTATTCGACCCATTGGCAACTAATGAATCAGATCCAAATGGCAAAAATGATTTACTAAAACTTCGGGATGATGGTGGAACAGCAACTATTTTTATTACCGCTGATACGTCTCGTTTTGGAGGTTTAAAATTAAATAGTGGCTCAGAGATAATTAATTTGGTGAGTGATGTTAAAATTGATTTTTTGGAGTTTAAACATGGTAGAATGAATCTTGGCACACATAATCTTACCATAGATCAGCTGAGAGTTGATTTAAACGGCTCCGAAACTCGGACTGATGAAGATGGAGATGGTAATTTTAGTGTTGAAGATATGTTTATCACTGCCGGTAATGCATCTGACGGAGGTTTATCTCTTTATGTAAATGCAGATGGAACCAACCCAGGGTTTATAGATATGTCAGGCTCTGCAAATACCACATCCAATCCAACAGTGTTCTTTTTTCCGCTAGGTACAGGTACAACAGGTTTAGATGCAACTTCTGAGTATACTCCAGCCAACATTAGGTTTCTTTCAGCATCAGACGATGGCTATGTTACTGTAATCCCTGTGACTCAAAAATTGGCAACTGCAGGTCCTTATCCTTTAGGTAACGATATATCAGATAGATACTGGATTGTTGATTATAGAGACTTTACTACCGTACCAAAAGTTGAAAGAATGTGGTTTCGATCTGTTGAAAAAGATGATCCTAACGGTGGAACTGACGGGTTTCCGGCTAATTACATTCCAGGCTATGTGCTTGAAAATTCACCTTTTACAAGAACAGCTGAAGTTGAAGCCGGTGCACCAGGTTCTTCTGGGATAGATAATAATGATGCTCATAATATAAGGATATTCTTTTGGGGCAACGAAGGCTCAGGAAATCCTGCAGGAGGTTTCGACTTAATTAATGCAGCATATACAGCAGGTGACGCATCAAAGTTTGTGGGTGCACCTCAAATTTTTTATTCGATCAATTCTTCTCAGACCAACTGGACTAATGGCGGAGCTTGGTCATTAACTCGTGATGGTTCGTCTGCAGGGGATTACCCTCAGGATGGAGATATAGCTATTTTAACTAGAGATAATGGTGGTGCAGGTGACCCTTCATCATATGGAGCCGGTGTATTTGTAATTAATAATAGTACAGGTCCAATAAATGTGGCGAAATTGATTTATGACGATTATGATCCCGTAAATAATAATTGGATTAGTGGATGCCCAAGAGTAATATTTGATTCTAACGGAAGCTATAATGCCTATAATTCTATTTTTAATGAGGTTGAAGTAACTGATAGGCATATTGGTGGCCCTACTCCAAATCAAAGTCATGGTGCTGTTATGCAGTATAATATTAATGCCTCTTATACGGGAATTTTCCCAGGGGGGGACTTTGCCGATTTCAATAATTATTCAAACGCACTTGTTATTTATGCGTGGGATGGAGGAACAGGTACTGCTACACTTTCATCAGATGCATCTGAGTACCCTATGCTATGGTTTGCAGGAGGAAATTCAAGCAATAGAATTATGGAGTTTCCAGATGTTGATGTCACGGTAAATGGTAGAGCTAACTTAAATGGAAATATGCTAATCAGAGTTAACAACAACTCTGCTCGTACATTAACATTTAAAAACAACGTAGAAATCGGATCGGGTTGTTGTGGGCAAGGATTTTTTGAATTTGATGGTAATTCTACAGGAAATCAGACTGTGATTATAGAAGGTGATTTAAGTTTTAATGGTAGTAATGGAGGACAACTCAGATTAGTAAATAACAGTGCTGCAAATACACATAATCTCACCGTTTACGGAGATATCACTATTCCTGGTACAGGAACAATGAATTTAGGTGACGGAAGTAATTCAGTTATCGATCTAGAGCTAAGTGGTGTTGGAACAAACACCTTTACTAATTCGGGTTCTGCAATCTTGCATAGGATAATAATGAATAAAGGGAATTCTAAGGATAATTCGTTTTCATTTAACGATTCTTTTACATTAAATGGTACATCTAATGGTGCAACGAAGGCAATAGAAATTCAGAACGGTACATTAGTGCTGAATGACCCATTGATAAATGTTAATCTAACTTCTGGTGGGGCGAGCTTTAATATCCCTGCTTCCGGAGGTTTACAAATTACTGCTGGTCAGGCTAGTGTGAGTGGTGATGATTCTGGGATTTTATTAAATGGTTGCTTGATTATCGATGGAGGAACATTAGATATGGATGATGCTGTAGGCAACGGGAATAATTTTATTGAATACTCTGCATCGGGAAATGCAGTTCTTCAAGTATCTTCTGGGTTTCTTGAAGTAGGCTCTCAAATAAGGCCAATTACTACTGCTAATACTGGAGTTTTGAAGTATAGACAAACTGGTGGAGATGTTCGAATAGGAACACAATCTGCACCTACTTCAAATAGAGGAATGCTTCAGATTTATAATATTGGAAGCGAATTTACTTTTACTGGAGGTACATTAACAATTGAAAGACATCAGTCTGCTCCATCCATTTCTGCGTTGTATTTAGACCCTGATATTCATGACGTTACATCGGAGATTACCATTTTCAATGCAAATACTCCTGCTGGACAAAATGATTTCAGGATTAATTCATTTATACCTTTAAACGATCTAACTATCAATGGTACGAATAATCCAACTGCAAGTATAAGAACTACCCCTTTAACAATAGACGGACAACTAACAATTAGTAATGGGGCAACTTTTAATGGAAATGGTATAACGCTAACCGTTAATGGTGATTTTGAAAATAATGGCGTTTATGATGCTCAAAATAACGAGACAATTTTCAATACAGATTTAACACAGGAAATACGGGGATCTGGAACAAATAATTTTTTCAGGTTTACCAAATCAGGAATTGGATCATTAGAGCTTACAAATACTGTTACTGTTAACGACTTGTTTACCATTAGTGAAGGAACCCTCAACGATAATGGCTTCGAGATAATAATAAATGCAGATGCTGTTGTAGATGGTGTTCACACTAGCTCAGGTGGTAATGGGCTTGTGTTTTCTGGATCGGCAAATCAGGAACTTAGAAGATCTGCTGCGGGTACCGGTAGTATTGGCGGTATTAGAATTAATAACTCCAATGGAGTCACAATACCAGATGGTAACGGTTATAATTTTAACATTAGTGGTGACCTTCAATTGAATGGAGGTGTTTTCAATGTGGGAGGAAGTAATATTCTTTTTGGTGCAACTTCAGATATTATTCCTGTTCAGCCATTCTCTGTATCTAATATGATCCGAACAAATAGTTCGTTTGTAGATAAAGGTGTAGGAAAAACGTTTGCTGCAAATACAACTTCTGACTTTACCTTTCCACTTGGGCAGGCATATTACACTCCAGTGATTTTTGATTTGAGTACAAATTCTAATACTTCTGGAACGACTACAGGATCAATTTTCGTTAGTCCGGCAAATGAATATCATCCAACCATTGATGACGGTAATGATCTTACTGCGGGAGGGGATATAAATAACGTGCTACAATACTACTGGGCACTGACTGCTGAAAATATAACTGGGTTAACCTCAGATGTTACTTTCGGATATAATGACGCTCTAGTTGAGGCCGCAAGTGGTACTGAAGCCGATTACATTGCTGCCAGAATCCTAACTTTTAATAATCCAACTAGCTTAATTAATAAGTTTACGACAAACGAGGTTAATGAAACGACCAATGAAATCGAATTCTTTTTCAATGGAGACGATTCTAACGGAATTTCTGGAGATTACTTTGCAGGAATTGATTTGGCTATACCTGATAATGTTGCTACATACACAGTAGATACGGATGGAAGTTTCACTGCGGATGTTTATGATATTGCTGTACCTGGGGGAGGAGCTCCTACGGGGTCGGTAGTAATTGTACCTAGTGGTTTCTCATTAACGTTGGATCAGGATGATGCGAGGTTTTATCGAACAATAATTCAATCGGGAGGTGTACTGGAAATTGACAATACCACCAATCACAGGTTGGGAATATTGGATGGAACAGGAGATTTAAGAATTATAAGCGATGGCATTAACGCTAATTTACCTGCATTTTCGGGTGATTTCCTATCATGTGCAGGTGGAGGACTAGAGTATGCAGGTACTGGCAGTTATAATATACTTGGTGGGATTACCTCATTGAGAAATTTAACATTAAGTGGTAGTGGTGTAAGAAGTTTCCCTAATAATAATTTAACGATTTGTGAAAATTTGGTTATTGATGGTCCAACTGCCAATAATTCGAATAATCGAAATATATCTGTAGATAATAATCTAATTATTAACAATGGTACTTTTAACACTGGTACTGGAAATACTACAATATCTAATGACTTCATCGTGAATGGGGGAACTATTGATGAACAGTCTAATGGCTCAGTAACCGTAGAGAACGATTTAATAATTCAAGGTGGAAACTATATTTCAGGGAGTGGAGGCAACTTATTCCTTATGGGTGATCTACGTTATTTATCAGGGACGTATTTAAGTGGAAGTGGATCGCATAGAATAAGACTAATAGGATCGGTCAATCAGTCAATTTCAGGTAATTTTACTGGTAGTTCGAAAATATATAGGCTCTTAGTTTCCAATGATGCTGGCGTTACCATCACTAGTGGTTCAGTTGAGATTGAGGATATTTTATTTTTGAATCGAGGAATAATAAATACCAACAATAATCAATTTTTACTAGCAAGCTCAGCTCAAATAAGTCCTTCAATTGGTAAGTCTAATGCATACATTGACGGACGGTTGTTTAAGGTATTAAACTCTTCAGGTCAATCATTCACATTCCCAATTGGGGATGCTGGTCGTTGGAGACCGGCAACAATCAACAATGTTTCTGTAGGTGGGTTAACATGGGAGGCTGAATTTAAAGCCTCAGGAGCATTGAGTGAACCAGTGGTTGATAATTATGACTTCACTAATCCTGCTGAAATTGCTACTATTTTAAAAAGTGAACATTGGGTCATCTCCGATGGTAATGTTAGTACAACGGGTGTTTCAGCAACGGTTGGCTTAAGTTGGGGTGCAGAGAGTGATGTATCTTCGGTGTTTGCTGAAAGAGAGCAAACTGAGGTAATGATTTGGAATGATGCCCTTTCTTCATGGGATAATTTGGGAGGTCAAAACTTTAGTAGTGGACATACACAATCTCAAGGGAGGTTTGTTGCAAGTAATAGCAACATATTCAGCGAGCATATTTATACTCTAGGGTCAAGCGATGCATCAAATCCTCTACCAGTATCTTTAATTTCTTTTGAAGGTGAAAAATATGGTAAGAGTGTAAAATTAGAATGGAAAACGAGTTCAGAACTCAACAATGATTATTTTGAAATTGAACATTCGTCAGATGGTTATTCTTTTGAAACTTTAGGTATCGTCAAAGGTCATGGAACTACCACTGAAGAACATACATACACTATGTACCATGAAAGACCTGAGGAAGGTTATAATTTTTATAGACTCAAGCAAGTAGATTATGATGGTGCATACAGTTACGAGGGTCAAGTTGTAAGCGTTTATTTCGGTAGTGAAAACAAACAAATACTTATGGTGCCTTTTCCTAATCCTACAACTGCCGATAATCTCAATGTCAAAGTTGAGATTAATGACGGTCAGGCATTAATTGAATTGTTTGATGTGTTGGGTAACAGACAATTAACTAAAGTGATATCAAATGAGAGCTTAATAGGAGGGGAATTACAAATGAAAGTGCCTGAAGATATAGCTCCTGGTATTTATATCATAAAGTTACGTCAAGGTGCTGATACAGTTGTTAAAAGGTTAATGATAAAAGGGAGATAATAATTTATTGAATGATATTCAAGGTATGGCAGGCTATTATGCCTGCCGTTTCTGTTCTTAAACGGCTTTTACCTAGGCTTACTTTATGAAATCCTTGACGCTCAGCTATCAATAGTTCCTGAACTGAAAAGTCGCCTTCAGGGCCTATAAGCACACAGTGGTTTTTATTTTCTTTTGCTATGTCGAATAGTTGCTGCGGGTTATCAAAATCGACATATGCTATGTATTTACCTTCTTGACTTATTTGTTCAAGACTATTATTAAATGCGGTCAACGGATTTATTTTAGGCATAAAGGCATTCATAGATTGCTTCATTGCACTTATTGCTTTTTTTTCAATCCGGTCGAGATTTAAAACCTTTCGTTCTGAATTTTGACACAGCATAAAGCTGATTTCATTGATGCCAATTTCAACAGCCTTCTCGACAAACCATTCAATGCGATCAATATTTTTTGTTGGTGCAATAGCGATATGAATGTAGCGGGGGGGAAGTGCTTGTTGGGTGTGTTTAATGATATAAAATTGGGTCTTCTTATGATGCGCTTCCGTTATTTCTGCAAGGTAAAATCCGCCCTTTCCGTCTATGATTTGTATTTTATCTCCTGAGTTTAATCTGAGTACTTTTATAGCATGTCTCGATTCCTCAGGAGACAATAGTGTTACTCCTTCTTTTACCTCCGGCAGATAAAAGGTAGTCATTAGTTAAGCGTATTTATTATGTAAGTCATCAACAAGCGCAATGTATTTCATAGTGGCTTCTTCCTTGCTCATGCCTTTCAAAGTAGACCAGGCATCGTATTTGGCGATTGCTTTGAAGTCGAATCCTCCAGGTCTATCACCAGTTACATCACCTTCAGATGCTTGTTTGAACAATGAGTAAAGGTTTAATAATTCTTCGTTAGAAGGTTTTTGTGGAAGTTGCTTTGAACGTGCAACCGCATCATTAAATTTATCTTGCATTTTATTATTAGGTTATAAGCACAAAAGGCCGAATTTACTTCAGCCTTTTGTATTGTGTTATATTTAACTATGTGTTATCTCTTGTTCACTGCAACATACTTACGTTCGTTTTCACCAACGTAAATTTGTCTTGGTCTACCAATAGGCTCATTATTTTCTCTCATCTCTTTCCACTGAGCAATCCAGCCAGGTAGTCTACCTAATGCAAACATTACTGTAAACATATCTACAGGTATGCCAAGCGCTCTGTAAATGATACCAGAGTAGAAGTCTACGTTAGGGTATAACTTTCTTTCGATGAAGTACTCATCATTAAGCGCAACTTCTTCCAGGCCTTTAGCGATATCCAGTACAGGATCATTCACGCCAAGTTTGTCTAGCACATCATCGGCAGCCTTCTTAATGATTCTCGCTCTAGGGTCAAAGTTTTTATATACTCTGTGCCCAAAGCCCATCAATCTGAAAGGATCGTCTTTATCCTTAGCTTTTGCCATCCATTTCTTAGTGTCTCCACCATCTTTTTTGATGCCTTCAAGCATATTAATCACAGCAGAGTTAGCTCCACCATGCAATGGTCCCCAAAGAGCGTTGATACCTGCTGAAATTGACGCATATAAACTTGCCTGAGAAGAACCCACAACTCTAACTGTTGAAGTCGAGCAGTTCTGCTCGTGGTCAGCATGTAAAATCAAAAGTTTATCAAGTGCGTTTGCAATTACCGGATCTACCTCATATTGAGCCGCAGGTAAAGCAAACATCATTTTCAAGAAGTTTGAGCAATAATCTAAGTTATTGTCCGGATAATTTACTGGGTGTCCAACTTCATTTTTATATGCCCAAGCTGCGAATGTTGGCATTTTGGCCAATATCCTTATGATACTTAGGTTCACCTTATCAGCAGATCTGTTTGGATCTAAGGACTCAGGATAGAATGCCGTAAGCGTTGTTACTAAGCTGGAGAGTACACCCATCGGATGTGCGTTTGAAGGAAATCCATCAAGAATAGTCTTAATGTCCTCATGCACTAATGTGTGATACTTTATTTCATTTTCAAACTTAGTCAACTCCTCAGGGGTAGGTAACTCACCGTATATAAGGAGATAAGATACCTCAATGAATGTTGAGTTTTCAGCCAGGTCTTCAATGGCATAACCTCTATATCTAAGAATACCTTTTTCTCCATCAAGAAAAGTTATCGCACTTTTTGTAGAACCGGTATTTTTAAAACCCGGGTCTAAAGTGATCAAACCACTTTCTCCTCGTAGTTTTCCGATATCTATTCCTTGTTCTTGTTCGGTACCCTCTACTATAGGAAGGTTGTATGACTTGTCGCCTACTTTTAATTCTGCCATCTTAGACATACGCAATAAATTTTTTAGTTAAATTTCAAAAATCACCCTGTAAAAATCGACCGTGAAATTAGTCAAAAATCACTTTAAATAAAAACGCTGCATGAAGACTAATTGTTACCTAATATCAAAGGTAATCCTTCATCGCCACCTCCAATGACTACAATTTTAGAGTTTGGTGATTTCGATAAATCAAGCGTTGCTTCTATTCCTCTCATTTTCAATAGCTCCGGTGTTAAACTACTATTGATAATTTTATTTGCAGCTGCTTCACCTTCTGCAGCAATTCTTTTACGCTCAGCTTCACTTTTTTCTTTTTCAAGTCTAAACTGATAAGCCAATGCTTCCTGTTCTTGCTTAAGTTTATTCTCAATCGCAAGCTTAATCTGCTCAGGTAAATTGATTGATCTGATTAATAACGCCTTCATCTGAATATTGTTAGCGCCAAGGCTTGTTTCAGTTTCTGTCTTAATCATTGTCTCTACTTCACCACGCTTGGTTGAGTAGATTTCTTCAGCGGTGAAACGACCCATTACTTGCCTTACGGCAGATCTTACCTCAGGCACTACCAGACTGGTGATATACCCTTTACCAAAGTTTTCATGTAAATGACCTATACGACCATAAATTGGGTGGAAACGAACTGTCACATCAACATTAATACTAAGACCGTTTTTATCTAATACATCCATTTTTTCTTCTACAGAATTTTCCTTCACGTCATAAACATAAAGGTCGTTCCACGGTGCTTTTACATCAAACCCTGGAGTGAGTACATTTTCTTTGTCTATACCACCTTCAAAAGTCTTAAATATCACTGCTCTTTCACCAGCATCAATGGTGAAGAATAGGCTTGAAGAAAGCGCCATTACTACTACTAATATGATAATTCCAATTACCACTAATGGTAAAAATTTCCTGTTATCCATTTGTTTTTTCGTTTTTTAATTTGACATCAAAATTGGCCATTTAATAATTGAAAAGCAATCTTATTATTTCCCCTCATTGTCAGATGTCGAATTAAGCCCTTGACATACCTGTTTCATTTTATCAAAATCTTCATAGTAGCCAAGCGCTCCTGCTTCATTCCAATCTGCACAAGCAGCTGATTTCTTACCCATTTCAAACTTACAGTTTCCTCTATGGGAGTAAAAAGTACCGTCATTTGGCTTTAGTACTATTGCTGTGTTATAATCTTCCAATGCTTTATCATACTTATCTAAAGCCAGGTAGGCTGTGGCACGTTTATAATAACTATCTGCATTGTTGTAATTTTTAAGAATGGCAACATTATACATATAAATGGCATTGTCGAAGTCATTCATTTCAAGGTAAACATTCCCTTTGTAGAAATAATAACCATAAAAATCATCGTTGATTTCAATTAACCGATCTACAGCTTCCAATGCTTGTTTAAATTGTTTGGCTTCAAATAGTGCGACAAATCGATAATACTGATATTTTTCTTCAAAAGGCTGTAGCTTCATCGCCATATCATAATCGCTCACCGCTCCTTGAAAGTCCCCGAGTTCATATTTAACTTTCCCACGCAAAATATAAGAGTAGGCCGATGTGTCTGTTGGGTTTAGAGAGATATAATTAGAAAAAGAAGCCAATGCCTCTTCGATATTGCCCTGGTTTCTATAGGTGAAGCCTTTGTACATCCAAATAATTGACCTGTCGGGGTTCTGCCTTTCTACTGTTTTAAAATCATGTAATGCACTGTCATATTTACCTTCTTTGAAGTAAGCAATGCCTCTATGAAAGTACGCATCAGTAAACTCAGCATCCTGGTTTATACAATCGGAAAGCAGGCTGATAGCCTTTTGGCGATCTACAGATAAATAGTGGTAGGCACGGTTAAATAATTTATCAACACTGTCCTGAGCAGTAGCTTGTGAGGTATTGATTAAAGTCGATACAATAATTAAAGTGAATAGTTGGTTACTTATAACGAACCTTTTGTATTGAAATGAGGTTAAACAACCGGACAACTTAATTATAATATTAGCGTATAAGTTGAGTTGTATTGATATTTTTTGTATCATGCGAAATTTCCTGAAAACCTGGGAACAAAAGGTCTATTTTGTGTTTTGAACACTGAAAACATAAAACTTTCCAAAAATAATTATAAAGGTTAAGAATCATGGGAACATTTTAGTATTTAATTTGTTTCTAGAGGTTGTAATGAAAGAATACGGTTTTTTAAATATATAAGTAGAGCAAAAGAAGCAGAATGAGACAACTTAAGATTACGCAGTCGATTACTAACAGAGACAGTAGAACGTTAGAAAAGTATTTCAATGAAATCTCTAAAGATGAATTACTTACTCCTGAGGAGGAAGTGGATTTAGCTCAGAGAATAAGAGAAGGAGATGAGGCTGCGCTTGAAAAGCTTGTAAAAGCAAACTTGAGATTTGTGGTATCTGTTGCCAAGCAGTATCACTATTCAAACAAAATTCCTTTAAATGATTTGATCAATGAAGGTAATCTTGGCCTTGTAAAAGCGGCAAAAAGATTTGATGAGAAAAGAGGTTTTAAATTTATCTCTTATGCAGTATGGTGGATTAGACAGTCAATCATTCAGGCATTGGCAGAGCACTCAAGAATTGTAAGAATTCCTTCTAACAAAATTGGAGCGCTATCTAAAATTGACCAGGCAACGTCAGTATTGGAGCAGCAGTTTGAAAGAGAGCCAACCGATGAGGAGTTAGCTGAATTGCTTGACATGACTATCGATGAGGTAAGAACTACAGTAAGATCTCAAACGAAACAAGTTTCTATCGACAAACCATTTACTGAAGATGAAGGTAGTTCTTTACTTGACGTGATGGAAGATGAAGATAGTAATGAAGTTGACAACATTGTTTATAGCGACTCTTTGAAGAGAGAAGTTATCAGATTACTTTCGACTCTAACAGAAAGAGAACGTACTGTAATCAGTCAATACTTTGGTTTGAGTGAGACTCCAAGCTTATCTTTAGAAGACATTGGTGAAAACCTCGGACTTACAAGAGAGCGTGTAAGACAGATTAAAGAGAAAGCACTTAGAAAACTTTCTAAGAATCCTAAGAATGAGTTATTGAAGCCATATTTGGCTAATTAATAAATCAAAATAATCTTAAGAGAGGAGGCCAGGGAATTAATTTTTTCTGGCCTCTTCTAATTTATTACGTTCTGTTTGAAGATCTCTTCTCAGCTTCATTTGCTTTTCCAGAGCATTGCGTTTATACTCCTCAAAATCATTATTCAACTTGTCGTAGGCCTTTACTTTTTCCTTTGCAACCCTGTTATTATCCTTGTACTGATATAGTAAAAGCAATAGAACTACTACGAGTGCGCCTATTGTAAAGAAGCTAATGAATATAAAAGTGGTTTTTTCCATCACAGCACCGAAGACAGAGATCGAGCTTGTTTGTGTTTCCAATGCTTCAATCTGATTGTCTTTAGTCTCAATAGTTGTTTCTAACCGGCTAATGGTACTTTCCTTTTGAGCACCCTCGCTAATTAGGGTAGCTTTCTCATTCTTTAATGATCTTACACTGTCCATAGTTGTCTTCCAGAAGTTATTCAAAGCAGCCTCATCCACTACCTTGAATTGCTTATAATTTCCAGCATCTTCTTTAAGTGTATTGAATTGCTCGTCAAGAGTTTGAGCATTAGACCAACCAGTTATTACTAATAGTGAAAATAATATGAGTACTCTATTCATTTGATCACGTAAATTTATATGTTCTATAATTGTAGGGTAAAGATAGATAACATACCTCGTTTAAGAACACCTGAAAATTTAAAATCAGTTAAAATATCGATAAAGCTTGTAAAATGACGTTGAAAGTAATCCGTTCAGGGGTTTCTGCTTTACATGATTATTGATTTTAAATAACATTTGGCCTATATTTTTTGTAATATAGCTAGAGAAAAATTTGAAACAACTAACCAAAAATCTAAAGGAATTATGAAAATGTTTAGAACAATGATGTTGGCCGGTGTGGTGGCAATGATGTATGCCTGCGGGTCAGCTGAAAAGAAAACAGAAGCAGAAATTACTGAACCGGAAGAAGAAGTGGTAAATGAAGTTGAAGATGCAACGGACGAAGAAGCCTTAGTTGAGGCTGAGGCACAGTTGTCTAGTGCAAGTGGGAGTGAAGTAAGTGGTGTGGCGACTTTTACTGATTTAGGCGATGGTACAGTTACTTTTAAAATTTCAATCGAAAATGCTACCCCAGGATCTCATGCGATTCATTTACACCAAAATGGTGACTGCAGTGCTACGGATGCTACATCTGCCGGTGGTCACTGGAACCCTGCAGAGGTAGATCATGGCAAACGAGCTGTTGATATGCAATTTCATGCAGGAGATATCGATAACGTAGAAGTTGGTGAAGATGGTAAAGGAGTAATGGAAATGACTATTGAAGGTTGGTCTATTGGTGGTGCTGATAGCACAGACATAATCAATAGAGCGGTAATTATCCATGCAGGGGCAGATGATTTTGAATCACAGCCTTCTGGAGCTGCAGGAGCGCGTGTTGCATGTGGAGTTATCCAGATGAAACAATAGTTGGAGAGAAGATTCTAAGCAAAAAAGCTGATTGACAATCCAATCAGCTTTTTTTATTTACTCTTGCTAAGTGATACTTTGCGTAAAGAAGTTTCTACATAAAACATGGCATTCTTTACTTTTCTCTCTAATTCTTCTCTGGAGAGTGCTTCTTTCTGAATTTTTTTAAAGTGACTTCTTATATCTATTATCATAACTACTTAAGTGTTTTATTAATATAACGAATTGTAAAATAATTGGTACGTTTTGTAAGCAACTATTTTATATTATATACTAAAAAAACAGAGAAGGTAATTGAATTGTTTCATCATACTCCTCTTTTACTTCCATAAATGTGAATATGCAATCGATCAGTGTAATTGAACCCATAGCGCTTACATATTTCTATGAGCCAGGCCTGTTTCTTTTTTAGAGATTGAGAGTTGGTGCCTTCAGGCATTAAGTAAATTTTACTTGAGTTAATTTTAAATAGATGAATTATTTCAAGTACTTCTTCAAGATCATTTTCACTAGCGATGACAAACTTAAAATTTGACTTAGTATGATTAGCATAATAAGTTAATGTCTGTGGTTTTCGCCTGATCTTTTGTTCGTTATTGCTATTAGCCAGCTTGGGAGAAACATTGTATTGGTCAATTAATTTATCAAACTCAATGGAGGGTTTAAGTGTGCCATTGGTCTCGACTTCGAAGAAGTATGACGGATTTTCATTTTTTAGAATTTTCATTAATGCAACCAACTCTTCTTGTTGCATCATCGGTTCACCACCAGTAAGTACAATATGGTAGCATCCATATTGCCTTATTTCACTTGCGGTATCATCTGCGGTTGTTTCTAAAATATAATCCTCTCGCTTATATTTCTTATTTGTGACCGATTCGAATGGCGTATTTTCCCAGTTCCATGTATAGTCTGTATCGCACCATATACAATGTAAATTGCATAATGATGTGCGAACGAAGATACTGGGTTTTCCCAGGTTTTTTCCCTCACCTTGAATGGTATAAAAAATTTCTGCCTTGTTATTTAGCTTCGCTAATTTCATAGCCCAAAATTAGGTTTAATTAATTAAAAGCCAGATTGACAAGCCCATGAATTCTTATGATACCAGAGTTGTAAAATTTAAAAAACACCCGATTTCAAACGATTGATGTGATTTTACTGAATATTTTTCATTCGTTTAAATTAAAAAATGAATAGCTTCGCAAGACATGGTCAAACTCTATCCATTTACTTTTAAGCCAATATTTAAAGAAAAAATTTGGGGAGGGGATAAAATAAAATCCTTTCTTAACAAAGATTTTTCTCCACTACAAAGTTGTGGAGAAAGCTGGGAGTTGTCGGCTGTAGATGGTGATGAGTCTGTTGTTGCTAATGGTGACCTAAAAGGGAAAACCATCCATGAACTGGTGGAAATGTATAAAGGCGAGCTGATGGGAGCGGGTAATTACCAGCGATTTGGAGATGAGTTTCCATTGCTGATTAAGTTTATTGATGCCAATCAGGATTTGTCGGTGCAGGTGCACCCAGATGATGTGTTTGCCAAAGATCTTTATGGCGAAGATGCTATGGGCAAATCTGAAATGTGGTACGTAATGCAGGCTGATGAAGGAGCCAGCCTCATATCTGGCTTTAAAGAATCTATAAATAAGGCAGAGTTTAAAGAGCGTTTAGCTGCATCCAAACTTGAAGTCACGCTTAATCGAGAGGTTGTCGAAGCAGGTGATGTGTTTTATATACCCGCAGGCAGGATTCATACTATTGGCAAAGGGATTTTAATAGCCGAAATTCAACAAACATCTGATGTTACCTATCGAATTTTTGATTTTGATAGAGAAGATAAAGATGGTAATAAGCGAGAACTTCATGTAGACAAAGCAGCCGAAGTTTTAAACTTCGAGGTCTTAAATAGCTATAAACAGAAGGTAAAAGAGGTGTTAAATGCCCCTGCAGAACTAGTAGACTGTAAACACTTTGTTTCCAGAAAATGGGTTGTTAATAAAAAGCAAGAAATCGATTATACGAGTCAAGATTCATTCAAGATCCTAATTTGTGTAAATGGGCAAGCACAATGTCTGTACGACTCAGAGGAAATTAGTTTGAGCAAGGGTGATGTTTACTTAATACCGGCCTGTTTAGAAGGCCTTTCAATATTGCCCCATCCTAAAGTTGAGTTTATAGAGGTATACATCCGTTAGTATATTTTTATAATAAATCCTATCCAATTCTAAACACTATTCGTATTATTACTGAATGTACCTGCGACTATTTCTTGTATACGCGCTACTGTTGAGTAATACATTTGCCACTGCACAAATTGATAGCCTCAAGAAAGCTGTGGCGAAAGCTCAAAGTGTAGAGGAGCGGCTTACCTTATACAATGCGCTATCTGATCAGTTATGGCATAGCAATATGCAGCAGGCAATCGCTTATGCGGATTCTGCCTATGCTATTTCCAGCCAGGCATCTAATCCACAAGAACGGTTAAAGGCCTTGATAAATAAAGGAGTAGCTGAGTATAGCGTAGGTAATTATGATAGTGCAGAGCACTTTTATATTAGTGCGATTGAATTTAGCATAAATGAAAATTTAGAAACTAATGTCCACATTTACTATCTCAGCTTGCTTAAGAAACAAGGTAATTATACTGAAATAATAAACGTCACTCGTAAACTTCTGCCAGACGAAGAAACAATTCAAGCTGCTGATCCTGAGTATTTGTTGTCTTCCTCAGATGCATTTATTGAGTTGGGTAATGCGACTGAATCTAAGAAATACCTTGAGCCAGCACTTCAAAGTTCAGTATACAAGGAAGATGAGGAGATGGAGGCTCGTACCCATGTAGTGCTGGCAAAATACTTAGTATTGATAAGTGAGTATGATAGTGCAGCAGTGGTACTTAATGCAGCTATAAATACTTATAATGAAATAGAAGATATATTCAATAGTGCGATAGCCAATTTACAGCTGGGTAATGTACTCATGATAAAAGGTAATATCAAAGACGCCAGGTTGCGATATGAAAAAGCCTTAACACTGTATGACTCTGCTGCCTATGAGTTTGGAATAGCCGAAGCTAAGCGACATTTGGGTAATTTCTACTCAAGTATTGCTGAATATACTGAGGCCTCTAAATATTATTTTGAGGCGCTGGAAATATTTGAGTCCAACAAAAATTTAAATGAGATAGCAAAGGTTTATACAGAGCTGTCATGGACATATCAATCTCAAGGTTCTTATGAAACAGCCAGGGAGTATATATTAAAAGCAATTAAAATAAGCAAAGAGGTAGGTAACAAAAACAGCCAATCATATGCTTACAATATATTAGGGGTAATATTAGATGAATTAAACGAGCATGAAGAATCTCTTAAAATGTACGATTCAGCCTTAACGCTACGAAGAGAAGTAGGTAATAAAAAGGGAGTGGCTTCTACTTTGTATAATATGGGTTTTGTAAAAGAACAAGAGGAAGAGTATGAAGAAACTTTAAAGCTGTATTTACAAGCTTACGATATTGAAAACGAAATTGGCAATGCGCTTGGTGCTGCTATTAGTGAATACACTTTGGGAAGCCTATATACCAAACTCGGACAATTTGAAAGGGCCAGAGAGTTTTTAGATAGATCAAGGAGTAAACTAGAAGAATTAAACTCTAAAGATAACTTGCTCTACAACCTACTTTATACTGCGCGTCTTTATGAAAGACTTGGAGACTTTCGACAATCCACGATTTATTATAAGGAGTACATTGATCTAAAAGATGAACTTATTAATGAAACCGTTAGCTCACAATTGGCAGAGTTGGAAATAAAGTATGACATAAAAAATAAAGAGAGAGCTATCGAACTTCTCGACCTTGAGAATAAAACAAGGATACAAGAGCTGAGTATTAAAGAAAAAACAATAAGTAATCAGCAGCTCATCATAGGCTTTATCATTATTGGATCTGTTTTATTAGTTATTCTTCTATTTGTGGTAATTAGGTTATTAAAGGTTAAAAATAAAGCCAATGCAGATCTAACTAGTCTGAATAAAGAAATACAGGAGAAAAATGAGGAGATCTCTGCTCAGACAGAAGAGCTTCAGGAAGCCAATATGCACATAAGTACATTAAATGAGAACCTTGAAAGTAAGGTAGGCAAACGAACCCGTGAGTTACAACAGGCATACAAAGAACTAGATACATTCTTTTATAGATCTTCACACGATTTCAGGATGCCGTTAACTACATTTCTTGGTCTCGCTGAAGTGGCTAAGTCGACACTTCAGGATCCTTATGCGCTGGAGCTTTTTGACAAAGTTGAAAATACTGCTTTAAGGCTTGATAAGCTGGTTAATAAATTGAAGGCAATAAGTCTAATATCGGCTGAAACGTTGGATACCAAAGAGATGAAATTTGATAAATTCATCTCACTTCTTATTGATAAATGGAGAATACCTTTAGAAAGAAAGGAAATTGAATTTACAACTGATGTTAAAATCAACAGAGCATTTTCCACATATCCTGATTTGCTTGAGATAATCTTTGATAGCCTGATTGAAAACAGTATTAATTACTGTGCTAATAATAAGGCCAAAATACACCTTGCCGTTTACCAGGAAGCAGGTAAGTTGCATATTAAAGTAGATGATAACGGTATAGGAATCGATCCTGTTTATCACAAACTTGTATTTGACATGTACTTCCGGGCCAACGAGCGCTCAGTGGGTAATGGCCTTGGATTGTATCTTGTCAGCAAAGCAGTGGATAGATTAAACGGGAAGATAAATTTAACCAGTACGCCAGGTAAAGGTACTACTGTAGAAATATCGCTACCCCAAGATTAACATTTTCCTTCTCAGGTAAAGCTTGAATGGCTTTTTGAATTTAGCTATCTTAATTAAAATTAGATTTTATGAGGGATAGAAGACACTACTTTGCAAGGATAAGAACTCTTATGGCCAACGAGAGAACACTCATGGCCTACCTGCGTGCTGCACTTGCCATGCTTGGTATAAGTGCATTTGTTTTTAAGTTTTTCGATTCAGTTGTGTTTTTAATTCTTTCCGGTGTATTTCTGGTGAGTAGTATATCTCTGATAATTTATGGTGTATCCAGGTATTTTGTATTTAAACGCAAAATATTGAGGAAATAGTAGTTATGCAGCCAGACTTGGTCATCGTTTTTATAATAATAGTCGGGGGTCTTTTTCTATTTGTTTCCGGAACCATACCTATCGATCAAACATCCATAATTATAATGGTGAGTTTGATGGTAACTGGTGTACTCACGCCAGAAGAAGGGGTTGCTGGTTTTAGCAACACTGCAACACTTACTGTTTTAGCTTTACTTATTGTAAGTGAGGCTCTCAAAAACACCGGAGTTGTTGATGAACTTGGCGATCAACTTTTAAAGTTTACGGGTAATCGATTATGGACAACGGTGTTATTTGTCATGGTTTTGGCAGCTATCTGTTCAGCGTTTATAAACACTACCGCTGTCGTAGCGGTATTTATTCCGGTGATGTTTAAGATTTCTCGCCAGTCAAATATTAAAGTTGCCTTATTACTTATCCCGCTATCTTTCGCAGGAATGGTTGGAGGTTCTTCAACAATGATTGGTACATCTACCAACTTATTGATCAACTCAGTGGCTCAGGCTAACGGGCAGGCATCTTTCAAAATATTTGACTTAACTCTTTTTGGCGCGATACTCTTTGCTGCCCTGGTCGCATATATCTTAATTGTGGGCATTAAGTTTTTGTATAAAAAACCTGAAAACATAAATGTCTTTGATCGTGAATTAGAGGCTAAAAACTACCTGACAGAATTATTGGTAACACCTGAGTCTAAATTGATTGGAGAAAATTTTGCTTCGCTCAAGTTATATGACAAGACTGAATATAAACTGCAAAGACTGATCAGAAATGAAACGGTAATTCAACCGGTGGGTGAAATGATAATTCGAGAAGGGGATATTATTACCGTAAAGACTAATATCCATGAAATTATAAATATCAATAACAACCCTAACCTGCAGATTTTAACCAATCCGGAAAATAGGTTTATAGAAGAAGGAACTGAGCATAATAGAGTATTGTACGAATCTTTAATAGTACCAAACTCAAACCTTATTGGCCGAAAGATAAAAAATATAGAGTTTAATAGGTTTTATGATGCGTTTCCGCTGGCAGTGAGACGAGGGGCGCTACTAAAAAGCCAAAAGCTCATGGACCATGAAATACAAGTAGGAGATATTTTACTCATGGATGGGAAAAATCAGAAAGAAACCGAACAGTCAAAGCATGATTGGATAATTATTCAGCAGATATCAAGGGAGAGGATAGAAAAGCAGATTTTAAGTCGAAAAAAAATACTTACCTCAATTGGTATTTTGTTGATGATTATTTTGTTGGCCGTAAACAATATACTTCCGATACTAGTGAGCGCCTGGTTGGGTGTGGTACTTATGTTTTTAACAGGTTGTATTTCTGTAAAAAAGGCCTATGAAAACGTGGAGTGGAAGGTTGTTTTTCTTTTAGCAGGAATTATCCCGCTTGGTACTGCTTTGTCTAAAACCGGTGGCGCTCAATATTTGGCAGAAATGATTCTAAACCTCACAGAAGGGGCTAGCCCCAGGCTAGTTATTTCTGTTCTGTTTCTCATAACGACCCTACTTACAGGTGTTATTTCTAATCAGGCCACAGCAGTATTGCTAGTGCCAATTGCCATTCAAATAGCAACTTCCATTGGTATTTCTGCCGAACCACTCTTGGTAGCAATTCTCTTTGGAGCTAATACCAGTTTTATTACGCCTGTGGGGTATCAAACAAATGCTATGATTTTTGGTCCTGGTAATTACACCTTTTCTGATTTTCTAAAAGTAGGAGGAGGTCTGAGCCTTATTTTCTGGCTGCTGGCCACATGGCTCATACCCTGGCTCTATCTATAATCTAAAAACAATGCTAAAAGCTCTACGTTGATATGATAGAAGAACAAAATCAATCTACATGAGTAAACCACTAAATGCTTCACAGAAATTAATCGAGTCACATTTGCTATCTGGTGAAATGAAACCAGGTACTGAAATTGGTCTTAAAATAGATCATGTATTGCAGCAAGATGCGACTGGAACACTAATAATGTTAGAGCTTGAGGCCATTGGCCTAAATGATGTAAAAGCAGAGGTTGGCGTTCAGTATGTCGATCACAATTTGCTACAAACTGATTTTAAAAATGCTGATGATCACTTATTTCTACAATCAGCGGCCAACAAGTTTGGCTATTGGTACAGCAGGCCAGGTAATGGCATAAGTCATGCTGTACATATGTCTCGATTTGGCAAACCAGGTAAGAGTTTGGTTGGCTCAGATAGTCACTCTTGTGCGGGTGGTGGCTTAGGTATGCTGGCCATTGGTACTGGTGGACTGGATGTTGCACTGGCTGCTGCGGGAAAACCATATTTCGTAAAGATGCCTAAAATAATGGGTATTGAACTTGCCCGTGAGTTGCCTGATTGGGTGAGTGCAAAGGATGTGATACTCGAAATGTTAAGAAGATATGATGTAAAAGGTGGTAGAGATTTTATTCTTGAATATTATGGTGAAGGCGTTAAAGCATTAAGTGCCTGGGACAGGCATGTGATTGCAAATATGGGTACTGAACTTGGGGCAACCACGACAGTTTTTCCTTCAGATGAGATTACCAAATCGTTTTTGAAAGTTGAAGGGAGGGAAGAAGATTGGGAAGAACTAAAAGCTGATCCAGGTGCCTCTTATGATGCTTATGAGAAGATAGATCTTTCAAAGTTGGAACCATTGATAGCTTGCCCTAGTAGCCCAGGTAATGTAGTTCCTGTGAAAGAGGTGAGTGGTAAGCCAGTCTCACAGGTTGTAATAGGTTCTTCGGCAAACCCTGGTCCTCGTGATTTTTGGATTGTAAGCGAAATAATAAAAGATCATGCTATTAATGCTGAAGTGTCTTTTGATATTAACCCCTCTTCAAGACAGGTTATTCAAAATATGGCATCGGAGGGCAGTTTAGCAAATTTAGTTCAAGCAGGTGCGCGGTTTCACCAATCAGGATGTATGGGGTGTATAGGCATGGGACAGGCACCAGCCACAGGGCAAATCAGCTTACGCACCATGCCACGAAATTTCCCTGGTAGATCAGGCACGATTGACGATCAGGTATACCTATGTAGTCCGGAAACTGCGGCTGCTGCAGCAATAACAGGAAAAATAACTGACCCTCGTGAGCTGGAAAGTTTAATAAAACTCAAATACCCTAAGTATAAGGAGCCTAAAGAGATTTTGGTTAATACACAGATGCTTATAGCACCTAAAAAAGATCGTGATAGTATAAAGTTAAATAAAGGGCCTAATATAAAATCTATTCCAGATTTTGAAGAGTTACCTGAGACTATTGAATTACCCGTTATATTGAAAATGGATAATAACATTTCTACAGACGAGATACTTAAAGCCGGGACTGAAGTATTACCACTCAGAAGCAATATACCTGAAATCAGTAAATATGCGTTTCAAGTAATTGATGGTAACTTTTATGAACGCTCCCAGGCATGTATGGATAGTCATGGTGGGCATATAGTAATAGCGGGTGAGAACTATGCTCAAGGGTCAAGCAGAGAGCATGCTGCCTTGGCACCGCGTTATCTTGGGCAGAAGGCAGTTATTGCCAAAAGTTATGCAAGGATCGGTTGGCAGAACCTCATTAACTTTGGCATTGTACCTTTTGAGTTTGAAAACATTGAAGACTTTGATAAAATTTCTAAAATGGACAATCTAAAAATAGAGGGGCTTCGTCAATCTATACAAGAGTTGAAACCAGTAACTGCAATCAATACTAAAACAGGTGATGAGATTAAGCTTTCATATAATATTAGCGAGCGACAGCGTGATTTACTGCTTGCCGGGGGCGTGATCAATCATCTGAGAAAAGAGCTTCATTAGGCACAGTTTACACATTTGGTGCTATTCGGCATCAGCATGAGCCTACCAATAGGTATGGTTTGCTGGCATCTTTGGCAGGTACCGTATGTGCTCTCATCAATTTTCTCGAGAGCGGTTAAGAGCTTTTTGTGTTTGTCTTCAGCCTGACGCAGAGAAGCTTCGCTTATGCTTTTATTATTTATAGCATCCATACGACTTACTCTGCCAATGGCATTTTCGGGAGATATAGGTGTAGATTGAGCTTTAAGTTCTCTAATGTCCTCTTCGGTTTTGAGCAGCTCCTCTCGAATTTTTTCTTTGAGTACCTTTTTGTCTAAACTCACAGTCAGTAATTATTTAAAGTATATTAGTGTGAATAAAGATTCAAAAGGCGTTGCAAATCATTCACATCCATAATTTAATAAAACCCTGGTAAAACTACTAAACTGATATACATTAGTCTGGCATGATCCTTTCGATATAAATAGTAGAACTTGTTGAATTAAAAAAGAAAGGAATAACATGAGTATTGTTAAAGTAATTGAAGTAATAGCAGCCTCAGATAAGAGTTTTTCCGATGCCACACAACAGGCAGTAAACGAAGCTGCTAAAACTGTTGAAAATATTAAATCAGTTTATATTGAAAACATGAATGCCAATGTGGAAAATAATAAAATAGTTTCTTATGGTGTGAATGCTAAAGTGTCATTTGAGATTGAAGAGCCAGTGACAGCATAAATCATAAAGTGAAATAATATAATAGAAAACCGTCAAAAAGGATCAAATCCAATGACGGTTTTTTATATATAACACCCTTAGTTTGATCTATTGATTTACCTGAGTAAGGGGATGTAAATTATTGGTTATCAGGCTTCTGAAATTCGAATAAAATTATTAAATTGATTTATGCGATTGCGAGGGCTGAAATTCTCTCAAACGCGAAAGGAGGCTGTACAGTGATTTAAGATACCAACAATCTTAGATGCTAGCCAACCCAAAGGCGAGGACAACTCGCCTTTTGGTTTTAATTGCAAGTATTTTTAATTCATGCTTAATCTACTTAAGTCTAATAATGAAGAGAAAATACCTTTTTTGTTTGTGGCCACCAACGGTGAGATGCGAGCAGCTAGATCGTTTTTATTAATATAAGAAAATGCTCCGCTCGCCATGCAACGATCTCTAAGCTCTTGACTGTCAATAGATGTGACAATGGCCACCTTTATTTTTTTGCTAATTAGCTTTATTCTTTGAAGTACATCTAAACCGTTCATGCCTTGCATACTGAAATCTAAAAATATTAGGCTCGGTTTGTTGCTATTTTTAGTTAACTCACTTAAACATTCTTCACCGGATGTGAAGTGCATAACATTTTTGTAATCATGTCTTGCTAAGAGTTTATCGAAGACTGTTCTAAATACCGGATCATCATCGACAATAAATACACTGTTATTTGCCATACTGCGTAATTTTAAAAAGCATACCTGAAGGTAGGTTTTGCTAATTCTATTTTAAAAATTACTCGATGAGTTACATCTATTACTGGATGAATGGCTATTACTGCTCCAAAAATTAGAATGATTCTTTTGATTGATCAATTTTTGAATTACCTGGTTGAGGTCATTGTAAATGTTTTCGTTTTTAGTGATATACATATCTGCACCATTACTTAGCGACTTATTAATGACTTCAGGAGCTGTTTCTGAGGATACATATAATACGGCCGATGATTGCGCATGTGTTTTTAAAAGCGGAATGTAATCAGATCCTTTTTTATCGTGAAATTCAAAATTATGGTCTAAAATAATAAGGTCAAGATTATTGTTTAAACAAGGCAATGCTTCTTCCACCGAATGAAATGAAGTAACCATGTAACCCCAATCAGTAATTTTTTTACCCATGATTTTAACATAAAAAGGATCATCATCAATCAAAACTATATTTTTCATATGGTATGGCTAGTTCATTTAAATCAACTAAATCTCAATTGTTGTGCCAACAGCAAATAATTAATAAAAAACGTTAGCTTACTAGAGAAAGCTTCCTGATTTGGGAATGGAAAATTAATTTGAGACCATAAGGAATCCGCTGGCCAGGTCAAACGTTTCTCCGGTTAGCTCAACGGCTTCATTCTGATACTTACAGATGAACCGACCTCCACGTTTGCTGAGCTGTAAAGCAGTCAGCTCTGGCTTATCCAATTTTTCAGACCAGTAGGGAACAAGGGCAGCGTGTGATGACCCAGTGGCGGGGTCTTCTAACTGCCTTACTTTAGGAACAATGGTTCTACTTACAAAGTCAACTTTATCTCCCGGAGCGGTAACAATGTAGCCAAAGGGTTTAAGCTTTCTCAATAGCTCAAAATTAGGTTTCATTGTCTTTACGGTTGCCTCATCTTTGACGATTACAAGGTGCTTGTTGTCATTTGTATAATAATCCTGGATGCCTACGCCCAGGCCTGTTGCAATGCTGGGATCATACTCGGCCTTTTTAGAGTAGATAGGGTCGAGAATTAATGTAAACCTAGCTTCAGCTTGTTTACACCCTTTAATAATTCCATTTCGATACCTGAATTCAACGGTTTGCTGGTTTAAGTATGCCACAGCAGCCAGGGAGCCATGGCCACACAACATAATTTCGCCATCTGTGGCATACCAACGCACATGCCAGTGGCTTTGGTCGTCTTTCCATATAAAGGTGGTAGCTGGCTGGTTGATGTCATTGGCGAGGTCTTGCATGACTTCACTACTAACTGGAGCCTGCAATTCTACAACAGCCGATGTGTTGCCTCGTATTTGATTTTTAAGGTCAGAAAAAACGCATATGATCTTAAAGGGCACTTGCATATTCTAATTTAACAAATACTCTCGTTTAATGTCGCCATAAGATTCAATGGCTTTTCTTATTTGCACAGTGATATCGTTCAATTCAACTATCGATAGTTTGAAGTGTAACATCAATTCGTGATTAATATCGTTATTATGCATTTGTTCAATGAGGTTATACAAACCATGTACTCTGGCAACTGGTGCTCTTAGTATATGTGAGTTGATGAATGCATATTCTGAAAGTTGTTTGTTTTTTTCAGAGAGTTCAATTGTACGTTTTTTAACGGTGGCCTCAAGTCCATTATTGATAGCATTGATCTCATCATTTTTAATTTGTAAAAGCCTATTCTTATCAATGATAGAATGTGCTGAGTGTGTTGAGGTTAGAATATTGCCAATTGCATTGATTAGGATGCTTTCCTCGAGGCGCCAAATTTTGCTACTATCTCCTTCGATAGTAATAACACCTTTAGAAGTGCCATTTAGGACGAATGTTAAACTCATTAGTGATTGAGTATCACTTGCACTAAATAATGCTTCAAATTCGTTAAAGAATGAATTTTCAGTACTTTGATCGCAGATTACAAGTTTTTGTTTTTTTAGTTTGTTAAAATATTCGGGAGCTTGTTTTTTAATTAATGGGGGAGGAAGTACATTATTTGAACATGAAACCGGTTCAAGTGCATGACCATTCTTGTTAATATGCCAAATTGTAACGCATGTGGCATCACATAAATTTAATAGTATGGAGGTGGCTTGTTTGTAAGCTGATTGAATGTTGCCTAAATAAACACTTCGCGACTTCCCAAAAATCATGAGATTTTCAAGATAAACAGAAAGCAATTTGCGCTCATCTTTGTGACGTTGCTCACTTCTCTGAAGTTTTGTTTTTAAGAATATAAAAGCGGATGCTAAGAATATATAACACATGATGCTAAAAAGATTCATCGTAACAGAATAGATATTGCTTGTCAAACCCACCTGATAAAATCCAACACCAAATAAATTATGAATGCCATCAAAGAACACAATGGCAAGAAATGAAGGTATTAAACATATAAAGAGGAGCAACCTTTTTTCCAGAGAAATGATAGCCAGTGGCACCGACATTGTTGCAAGTATCACTAGACGTACATCAAAATAATTGATAGGCTCAATCTGCCCTAAATTCAGTGATTGTATTTTATTAATTATTGATAATGCCAGCAAGCTGACTACAATAAGGTATGATAGTATTGCAGAGCTGAGGTTTTCATAACCAGTTTTATTCAAAACATAGGGTATGAGATATAAAAAGGAGTGAAGAAAAACTTGTAACGTTAGTACTTGTGTGAAATCAAAAACAAAGAATAGTAAAGATGAAATCAGGGACAGAAAAAATAAAGTGAGACTTATCATCTCAACTACATCCAGATCATATTTCTTGTTAGGAGAGGCCATTCACGTTAATAAATATAATTAATAAAAGGTTAATTTTAATTAATATATTCTGTTGCCTGTGCAATTTTATAGATGACCGGCTACCTATTCAATTTGGCCCGTTGATTATACTCCTTAATCTTTTCATTAAGTCTTTTGAAATCTAATTGGCCTTTGGTTTCTGTAAGGTGATTGAGAATTGCAAGACCTTTGTTTATCTGGCTGTCGATATTTTTTACTTTACCCACTATGTAGATTAGGCTACGCTGCTTGCCAGGTGTGAGTTGATGGAAATATTCCCTTCCCTGTTCATCTTGGCTAAGTAATGCCAAAAAACTATCTGGCATTGGTACTCCATATTCGGAAGTGTCCTTATCGATGACTATGCTTACAGCATCACCCTCCTTGATTTTCAACTTTTTTACATTGGTCTGATTCATTAAAATGAAATAACCTTTTGGGTAAGGCATCAAAGCACAGTGTAGGGTTACTTTATCGTTTACAGTGCATACAACTCTTCTGTTGTCACCTTCAATGAATTCCCTGGCTTGTTGCTTTGTAATAGGGAGGTGATAATCCCAAACATTTGAGTCAAATCTCGCTAAGATGGATTTTATTAGCACTGTTAATTAAAATTCTGCCTTGGGAGTTTGATCACCTGTTTCCACATTATATAAATAAGTGAAATGTTCTTTAGTTTTACCTTCAGGCATCACTCCGGGAATTTGAAAGATTTCCAGATGTTTAGCATCATGCCACTTTATTTCACCCGGACCAAAGGTATCTTCCTTGATTACTTCATTCTTTTTAAGATCGTATACAAAATAGTTTATCGTGTTTTGAGGGTATTTGACTGTGCCTTTTTCGTTTTTGTAGCATAGTACATATTCATCTTCAGGACTATGCTTAAAAGTAACATCGGACCCAAGCTTTTCTTCAGCTAGTTGCTCATAGTCACCAATTTGTGCTACGGAGCTAGTTTTAGATGTACTGCAAGCCGTGAATACTACAAAAAGGAAGGCTATAAATTTTAATTTCATGATAGAGATTTTCTGTTTTTGTAAAGCAAATACTTACTAATAATTAAGACAAGTAAACGGCATTATTTATTTATCAGGGTATACCCTGATAAACGCATTCGTTTTTCTCAGGGTAAACTCGGACACAGGGACTACAAAGAACCCTGACTTCAATCTTTTATCGTACAACATTAAAGTATAAACGTGATTAAAAAGCTTCAATACTGGTGTTACGAGGTGTTTTTAGTAGCAAAGTTAAATTCAGGAATACACTGATATTTTGCGAATGATGTACACGTATAATTGTAATATGAATTTAAAACAAAACAGCAATATGAAATCTTTTAGCAAAATCCTTTCTACTTTAATTATGTCTGTGTGCTTTATCAGCGCAGTGTCAGCACAATCAATTCCGCAGGTTGCAGTATTTGATAATGTTGGGTCTCATAATGAAAATGGAAGCCTTCACTTAACGTGGACTAATCTGATATATGAAAATGCAGATTACTTTTTGGTTGAGAAGTTAGATGCTAACTGGGATTATGTTGAAGTTGGTAAACTAAAAGCGAGCCCTTTGGAGGTGATTTATTCCGTGGAGGATACAAGTGCTGTTTTAGGAGAGAATTATTATCGCATCACAGTGATCACTGAGCAAGGAAATAAGTTAGAGTCTGAGCTTTTGATTGGAGATCATTTTATGGAAGAAGAAACTTTTTCTCCAATAAATGATAAATCATTATTGGCTCACCAATCATTGCAAAAAGTACTAAAAGGATCTGAGCTTTTAGAAACCAAATATAATAAGCATCAATTGCAGATGACAAGAATAAAATCAACGGCTTCATTCACTCAAACATATACATCTACCATGGTGGCCTCTATAGATTTTCTTAACTAATTGTTATGGCTACCTTATTAACGATATATGCCATTTCAATTGCCCTGTTGTTTTATTATTTAATGAAAACTCTGAAAGAAATTAAACAAGATTATGAATAAGCTGTACCACGCACTTTTATATGTCTTTTTATTTATCAGTGCCATGACTTACGTGGCTTATATTGTAATTAAAATTAAAGATTAAAGAATACGGTTTAGGTTGACAGGTTGTAAATTGAATTAGACTTCATCAAAAGAGATGAAGTCTTTTTTTATGGAATATTTAAGATATGAGTTTAGTAATACAAGAAATGAGGAAGGATTATTTATATGTAAAGTTGGTTGGCAACAGGAACTTTTTCGCTGAAATGCTTAGGGGGTTGTGTCAGTTGGGTGCCCTTGCAAATGGAAATAGCTCAAAAAAAATACTTTTAGACTACTCTGAAGTCGAGTTAAACTTTTCTTATTATAAATCAAGCATTTTTAGGTTACTAAATGTTTATGAAAATCAATTGGATAACTCAAAAATAGTGTGTCTGGTAATTAATGAAAATTACCTGGAGGACGGTAAATTATTCATCTCATTATGCAAGTCACGTGGTATGAATAATGAAGTATTCGTTAGTCTTAAAGAGGCAGAATTGTGGTTGAAATCTTTATAAATTAAGGTATTAAACTTTGAAGCCAGCCTGAAGCTTCCTCAATATCAATAAAAACCTTGTTGTTAAAATCTCGTTGTTGACAAATTGTTTCCCAGTATTTCACCACATCAAAACTCTTTTCGTTTACTACCATAGATAAAGAAGCTTGCACTAAATCGGGGAAATGTGTTTCGAAATGACGTACAATGTTGAAGGCTTCAATTCTTGTTACGTTGAAGTCCACTTTTCTATAATCCAAAAGGAAATAATAAATATTTTTCTGTTTCATTATTTCATAGATTCTTGCGGTACCATTAACGATATCTATGAGGCTATTTCTTGCTCCCTGTGTTTTAATATGTACATATCCATCTTTTATTTCGTATTCAAAATTCATTAGCCCACATTGATTTTTTTCCCACATGCAAGTATATACATTACCATGCAAAGGCAACTATATTTTATAGAGGTATTCTTAATCACTTAAGAAACATGCTAAGCATTAGATAGGTTCTAATTTTATTTGAATAATTACTACCTTGTATAATGGACAATCCAATCATGAAGGAATGGCATGAAAAGCGCAAGGCGCAAGAAGTGAAACCAGTTGCTATTAAAAAAGATGCCTTTGGAAAATTGCTTTTGAGTACGGTGATCTGGTGTATTCCGGGCATTTTATTATTGGTACCCATTATCTTATTTACAATGGTCATGATGGCCGCGGATGCTATTGGCTCAACGGATTGGTTTGACAACTATAAAAAGCTACCTGATGGTTTGCGAGCAAGTCTCGGTCCATTACTTATCCTAATTACAGGAGCTGGGGCGATCTTTTTGATTTTAAATTCTTGGCATTCAATATATTTCTGGGGCGTACTTGTGTTGTCATTAATAGGAGGCTTTTATCTTTCTATTAAAGAACTACGATATATTTCATCACAAATGTAGTGTTACTTGATCATTGCCGTGTATTTATTCCAATGCTCAACAATAATCCATACTAATACTGCAGCAAGCACCAATGGTATTGGTAAACCAAAACCGAGGGTAAAATGATGTGCGAGTATTCCCACCATAATAGGGGTGATGATAATGGCACCTAGTGCTCTATATTTTGGTATAATAATAAGCACTCCGCCAATAATTTCGAAGGTAGCTAACAGAGGCATCAACCAGGTGATTTCGCCCATAGCCGCAAACATATTCATAGCGGCTTCAGGCAAATCTTCCGGTACAGGTATATACTGAAAGAACTTATTGAGTCCAGCATTGATAAACATAAGACCAAACAACAGACTTGCGGCAAATAAAATCTTTGACTTCATAATATTGTTTTTTTGAATACAATATATATAATCTTTATTACTATTAAATTACAGAGGTGAGAAAATAAAAGGTAGACGAGCTACCGCTGCTTATTAATAAACTTTATTTCCCTTATTTAACCATATGCCCCAGGTTTTACTAAAAGCATGTACCTCTTGTGTAGCTTTACCAGCTTTAAATACCTGCTGATCCTGGTTAACCCACTCAAAGATCCCTCCATATAAGTTTAAGACTTTTTCAAAGCCTGCATTTTGCAGCTTTTCCGTTATTTTCTCACTTCGATACCCTATGCTGCAGTATATCACTAAAGGTGTTTGCTTAGGTATATTTTCCATACGGTGAAGTTCAAACGAATCAAACCCAACCCACAGGGCATCTTTTATATGACTTACTTTGTATTCTTCTAAAGATCTGGCATCAATAAACTTGTATAAACCCTCTTTAGCCTTTGGGACGGTAATCGTTTCAATGTCATCATTCAGCATAGTTTTTAAAACAAGGTCGTATGCGGTGCTGCGGACTTTTTGAGCAAAACTTAAAGTCATGGTTAAAAGGAATAGAATGGTAAATACTAGCCTCATTTTTTAGCTGGCATAAGCCTAAGTACCAATGCTATAATGAGTAAAAGCCAGGGCATACCATGTATAATAAGATCAATATAATCTGTTGAGCTCATACCATTGCCACCTCCATAAAGCCAGCGTAATTTACCCACCAAATGTGGCTCAGGGTAAAACGGTGCTAGGCCAAGTGTTAGACTCGCAATTAAAGCTATCTTAAGAAAGCTGTTTCTTGATAGCTTCATCTATTATCTTTTTTCCAGGCACGAATACCACCAGATAAGTTATAGAGTTTGTCAAAACCCAGTTTGCTCATTTTTTTACAGGCTGAAGCACTGCGAGCTCCGCTTCTACAATATAACAAGTAGGTATTGTCTCTATCTAAAGCCTGTATTTTCTTACCAAAATCCGGTGACATAAAATTGATATTGATGTGGTTAGGTATAGCTTCTTCAGCGACTTCTCCCGAAGTCCTTACATCAATTATAACGGTATTAGTCTTTGTGCTTAAAGCTTCAAAGGTCGCTGGGTCAATGTTTTTATATTTTGATGGTTTGCCAAATCCAAACATATTATTATTTGCTTTTTTTACAAAGATAATGAGAATAGACAGGTCGACTGTAACATAGGTTACAATCGGGTCATGCTTGTGTTTTTGTTTTACTTATGGAGGAAGCTTTGGGATCGAATAATTTAAATCCATGAAGATTTTGCCGGGTAAAGGATTTTGGGAATTGCTCAACTCCAGGGAAGCCAAGTTTAATATCCCTGCCGTCATGAGGTATATAGTTTGTGCCCCACAGGTAGTCCCAAACACTTAATGTAAGACCAAAATTCACGCCATACCTTCTCTCTTTAGGTAGGTCATGGGCATGGTGCCATATATGCATCTGCGGATTGTTAAATATGTATTTCAACGGGCCAAGATTGAGTTTAAAGTTGGAGTGGTTGAAGTGACCCACCGCTAATGTGAAAACATGGATAATGAAGAAATCACGTAAGCCGATACCGATAAGGGCTAGTGGTAGATATTCTAGCGATCTGTAAACCACATTTTCCATCCAATGGTAACGGAGGTGGGCTGCAAAGCCCATTTGCTCTACAGAATGATGCACTTTATGAAACTCCCACAAAAAGTCTGACCGGTGAAGTAAACGATGTATATTCCATTGAACAAAATCTCTTACGACAAAACCGAGTAGCAAATGCGCCCACATGGGCCAAGACATTACTTCAAAGGCTACCAGATTGGTAATCCCTATTGAGGCGAGGGCATCATTGAAGAAATTGACCACGACATCGGAGGCCGCATTGTAAATGATCAATGAGAACAAGAAAAAATTGAAAAACATGTAGAAGAAATCAAGCCAGAAGTCTTTACGGAATGTCGCTTGCTTTTTCCTCCAGGGTGTGAATATTTCTAATAAGAAAAAGAATGCTGAAACTCCTACCAACCAATAAAAGTAATTGTGCCAGGTGGGGTTAGTGATTTCTTGCCACAGGTAGGAGGCATACCCTTTGTACCCGTTAATAAATATGTCTATGTACTTTTCCACTTAATTTCTAATTAAATCAATGATTAAACTATCTCTTTCTATCGGCAGTTTGTGATAACTCCACTCGGTCCATGAACCATCATAGTTCTTAACATGCTTATAACCCAATAGTTGCGTAAGCACAAAGGTCGTATGGGCTGACCGCACACCCGAATGACAATACACAGCAATGGTGGCCAATGAGTCGATCAAATTATAGTTAGCTTTTATGTCTTGAATGCTCTTAAACCGTTGTGTTTCAAAGTCAACATTTGCCGCCCAATCGATATGGACACTTCCTGGTATTCTACCACTGTCATAGGCACCTGTTTTTTTGTAGTATCCATGATACTCATCTAATGTGCGACTATCAATGATCACCATGTTGGTATCCTTGTATTGGGTTTTCAATGCTTCAAGATCAACAAATCGTGAAGAAGAATAATTTTCCGGGAATGAGAAATTTTTAACCGGCCGTTGAGTTCTCACGTTGGTTAATTGGCCAACCTGTTGCCAGGTTTTAATGCCGCCATCTAATAGAGCTGATCTTTCAAAACCATAAAAGTCAAGCGCCCACCACAACCTTGCAGCATCGCAAGAAGCTTTATCGTCATATATTATGAGGAAATGATTATTGGAGATACCTAGTTTACCCAGTAGGGTTTCTATCTGGTTTTTTGAGGCGATCATGCCGGTGTAGGGGAGCGTGTCGGTTTGTATATCTGTCCGCCAAATATTTACAGCCCCGGGAATATGACCTTTTTGGTAGTCTTCCGGTTTCCTCATGTCTACCACCACCACAGAGTCTTCATATATGATATTGGCTAAAGCATGAGCTTCAATGAGAGGCGTGTGTTTAAAGGCCACATCAGTTTTATCTTCTGAATGTTTACAACCTACAGCCAGGGCCATTAGCACAGTCACGTATAAAAATTTAATTAAGTTCATACCAATCAATATTCGTTAGTGACGCCCTACGGCCTTTTTTCTGTGGTGGATAATTGGTGACCAGATAGTCGATTATTTTTTCTTCATTGTCTCCTAGTTCCCATAGGTTTTGGGTCTCTTGCATCCATTCAATAATGCCTTTCCAACCTTCTTTATCTGCCCGGTTTTGAATGATAATTTTAGCAGAATGGCAAGCTGTACAGTTTTGGACCACCAACATGAGTGACTCTCCATCTTTAAGACCGGTTTTCACGTGAATACCGTTTTCTACTAAGTTATCATCCACTTCGGTGGCAACTTCAGCTATTTCGGGCTCTCCTTTAAATGCACTTAAGGTAGGGTCTATCTGAATATAAGCAATAGCCACCGCTAATAACAATGTAAGTGACAATATACCGAGAGTAATGCGATATAGACTTTGGATGAGTTTGAGCAGTTCTTTGTCCATCACATCACTTTTACTGCTATCCGATGGCAAGCGTTATTTAAGTAGCCTTTCGGGTTCCATCCCGGTATGACCATGGGCTGCATATTGCCATTTTCGTCAATAGCGCGCGCCCATACTTCATAGTAGCCTTTCTTTGGGAAAGTAACCCTCGCTGACCATTGCTGCCATGCTAGTCTATTAACCGGATCCTGTATCTTACAAGGCTTCCATGTGGCTCCAAAATCTATAGAATAGTCGACCGATTTTACTTTTAGCTCACCTGCCCATGCATGGCCTCTGATGTCGAGTGTTTTCTTATCTAATAAAGCTCCTGATTTCGGATATGTAACTAAAGACTTAACAGGCATAGACTCAATAATGCACATCTGATCGTCATTTACTTTGGTGCCTGGCTCTACAGTATCACACGGCACACGATAGGATTGACCGCCCATTTTGGCACCATCGTGTACTTTATTTCGTACCACAAGTCGGGTTACCCATTTGCCAGATACTGAAGCAGGCCAACCTCCAGCTACCAACCTGAGCGGGTAACCATGCGCTATAGGTATGGCTTCATCATTCATTTCATAAGCCAGCAAAGTTTCATCCTGCATAGCTTTAGCTATGGGCATACCTCTCGAAATGGCCTGTTTGTCCGGGCTGCCGCTTAGGTGCTTGTCTGCACCATAATATCCAATGTACACTGCATCGGATTTGATACCCACATCGTTAAGCAAATCTTTGAGTCGTACGCCTGACCAGTTAGCACAAGACACTGCACCAATCGTCCACTGGTTTCCTTTTGCAGGCGGGTTGAATTCACTGCGGCCATTGCCTCCACACTCAAGCGTGAGCTGATAGGTGTGCTTTGGAAAGCGTTTTAAATCAGCCAACGTGTATGTTTTAGCTTGTTTTGCAGACTCTCCCTCAATAGTAAGCGTCCAGTTGCTTACGTTAATGTTTTCTGGAATCAGCCCGTTATTACGTACAAACATTTTAGAAGCAGGGGTAACTGCATCGTCTAATAAATGTGCCTGTGCTTCGGCATTCCAGGGACGATCATTGAGCACGATCATATCCTTGTGTTTATTGAATTTGGTGTAGAAATCGTCATCCTGAAAAATGATGGGAGTCATTCCTTCAGGAAAATTTTTGGCAAAGACGATTTCTGCCCCAAGAATAGTAGAGAGGCTTGCAAGGGCACCTTTCTTTAGGAAATTTCTTCTATTGGTCATTTGTAAATGAAATAATATCGGAAATTAACCAATAAGAATTGAGAAGTAGTGTAACAAATGTTACAATCGTCAACCTCCTTTGTGTTTATGAATTATAAGCCTTTTCTAAGTCAGCAACGATTAATTTTCTCATTTGTCCCAGCGCTTGCATCATATTTCCTATTCTTGCAGGGTCTCCATTAGCCATTTTTTCACCGATAAACTCTGGTACAATCTGCCAGGAAACACCAAACTTATCTTTGAGCCAACCACACATCGACTCTTCGCCACCATCAGCTGTAAGCTGCTCCCAGTAATAATCAACTTCTGCCTGGTCTTTGCATGATACAAAGAGTGAAATGGCCTCATTGAATTTGAACTGCGGACCTGCATCAAACGCGTGGAATGTAACTCCATCTAATACAAAGGAACCCATTTGGATGGTACCTTCAGGGTATGGCCAACCTGCTGGCCATCGCTTCATGTGTATAATTTCTGAGTTTGGAAATATAGAAGTGTATAGCGTCATGGCTTCTTCAGCTTGTTTATCGAACCAAAGAAAGGGTGTGATTTTCTGTGTTTTTATTTTGCTCATTGTATTTCAGATATAGATTTTTCGAGATTGTGGTATTTAATTGTTAAAACCCTTTGATTCCCTAAAGGGACTTACTTAGCACACCCTTTAGGGCAGGAGTAGTATTGATTACTAAAGAAAAATCCTGTCTCGAGTAGGATTAATTTAGTTAAATGATATATCATTTAATTTTCTTCAGTATACTTTTTAAAGTTGTTAAGAATGGCTTGCCAGCCCTTTCGCTGTATTTCTATCGAATTTTGACTCTCTGCATCAAATGCTATCACAACGTTCACAACATCAGACGCTTCTTCAAAATCAATAGTGACTTGTCGACCATCGGCTAAGGTATAGGAGATGTGTTTCAACTCATCAACCTTATCGTAAACAGCTTCAAAGTCAAATCCCATACTGCCATCTTTGGCTTCCATACGAGCCATATATTTACCACCTTCTCGCAAGTTATTTTCCGCTTTAGGGCAACACCAATCATCACTGGCGGCATTCCAATTGGTGATATGTTTTGGCTGCGTATAGTAGTCCCAGACTTTTTTCAAGTCTGCTGATATTTTTGTTTCGATATTTACTTTAGTTGCTTCCATAATTTATTGATTTAAGTTTTGCCTATTACTTGTTATACAAATGTCATCATTCTGCTAATTACACAAAGGGTGTATTTTTGACACAATTAGGGTTGATTGCGCCATTGTATTGAATTATATTAGGTAAATGAAATAAACGCATACACATGAAGACAGTATCCATTCTTGTGCCTGAATCGGCCGTAGCAGAAGCCGTTTCTAATCCAAGATATATATTTACCACAGCCAATCAATTTTTATTAGCTTCTGGCCAACCAGAGCTTTTTAAGGTGGAACTTGTTGGTGCTACCAGAGAAGTACGTGTGCACGATGGCTATTGCAGTATGCATACTGATAAATTGCTTGAAGAAGTATCAGAGACAGATCTTATTATTATCCCGGCTTTGTTTGGCGATGTAGAAGACGCCATTAAAAAGAACCGGCAGATGCTACCATGGATAGTTGAACATAGAAATAAAGGGGCGGAAGTGGCATCTCTTTGTTTGGGAGCTTTTTTATTGGCCGCTACTGACTTACTGAAAGGTAAAAAATGCAGTACACACTGGGCTTTTTACCAGCAGTTTAGGACCATGTACCCGGATGTTGATTTACAAGATGGAAGTATCATAACCGAAGAAGATGGTATTTACTCAAGTGGAGGCGCCAATTCATATTTTAACTTGCTGCTTTATTTATTAGAGAAATACGCCAATAGAGATGTGGCTATTTTGGCATCAAAATATTTTGCCATAGATATTGACAGAAGCAGTCAGGCGGCATTCACGATTTTTCAGGGGCAAAAGGAGCATAATGATAAGGAAGTGAAAAAGGCTCAGTCGTTTATTGAAAAAAACTATGTTGATAGAATAACGGTGGATGATATTGCCGACCGTGTTGCTTTAAGTCGTAGGAGTTTAGAAAGAAGGTTTAAAAAAGCAACAAACAATACGCTTGTAGAGTACATTCAGCGTGTGAAAATTGAGGCGGCCAAGCGAAATTTTGAGTGTACAAGAAAGAATATTTCTGAAGTGATGTTTGATGTAGGCTATGTTGATAACAAATCCTTCCGGACGGTCTTTAAAAAAATTACCGGACTCACGCCCAATGAATACCGCAATAAATATCAAAAAGGCATTTTGGAGGTAGCGTAAATGGTTTACTCAATCGGTTTGAAAACTTTTCGATCTGCGTAGAAAGTGCCAAATGGTATCAATGATGCAACAAGCGTCAGCATTGAAGTCTTTAAGCCCCATTTGTATTTAAAAATGGCCATAAGGCAAAGTAGTATATATGAAATGAATAATAGTCCATGCGCCATCCCCACGATGAAATTTGGTTCGGGAATATCCATCATATATTTAATGGGCATGGTTATGCCCAACAATAGGTAGCTTATCCCTTCTAAAATAGCGATTAACCTCAGTCGACCTATAAATGATTTAATATTCATGATGCTAAACATTTTTGCAGTGCAAATATGTGAAAAAATTGCAGAGCAATTACAGTCTGACTGCATCCAAAATATTATATAATATTTAGAAAATATTTTAGTATTTTGCTTCCTGACTCAATCAACCTTGAACCATGCACCGCTACAAAAAGACGCACCTTTGGCTTTTAATACCTTTTTTTATCACACTATTTGGCTTTAGCCGCTACTGGTTAGGCTTTACAGATGCGCCTCTGGAGTGGCACCTGCATGGGTTAAGTGCGGTAGGCTGGTATTTGGTGTTGCTTGCCCAGCCGTGGGTGGTTAATAACCTTTCGGTGGCTCAGCATCGGAAGCTGGGTATGATAGGCATTATGATCGCTGGAGCTGTTGTAGCCTCAACGCTCAATGTGATTTCTGGCAACCTGGATATCAATAGTGGCCCACGAGTAGCATTGAAATATTCAACTTCACTGGCAGAGTTGATAACGGTAGCTGGATTTGCATTTTCCGTAATAGCAGCAATTTTTAATGCGAAAAATGTAGATAAGCATGCCCAATGGATGATATCAACAGTGTTTTGGGTACTACCTCCTGCTACGACCCGCCTGGCTTTTTTGATTGCAATTGGTATCTATGGTTCACCTGAAAATTTTCCTTTCCACCCCTTTATATTAGGTGCACTGAATGTACTTATTTTGGTAATTATTCTGGCTTATTTGATTGTACGGTATTACCGGAAATATAAGCTATGGGCGATACCTTATATCGTGGTAGGCGTATTCACCTTACTACGCATTTTTATCATGTTTGGTCTTAAAGATGCTGCCTGGGTGAAAGGCTTTATAGAAGCCATTTTCGGCTAAATGAAGAAAGCTAAAACAAGCTGCTGACTTAAGCGTTAGACTGATAAAACTGCAAATTGACAATATGGATTTTAAAGATATAAGAGCATATATTACAGGTGGAAGTAAAGGTATAGGTTACGGCATTGCACAAGCCATGTTAGAAAAAGGAGCAAAGGTCGCGATCACATCGCGGTCGCAGGACAATGCTGATAAAGCTGCTAAGGAGCTTAAAGAAAAAACCAAAAATGAAGACGTACTTGCCTTAGAAGCCGATGTGAAGAATATGAAATCTCAGCAACAGGCTATTGACGTCATGAAAAATCAATGGGGTGGGGTTGATGTAGTGATTGCTAATGCGGGAGTCGGCCATTTTGGCTCAATAGAAGAGCTGACGGAAGAACAATGGCACGATACGATTGATACCAATCTCACCGGTGTTTTCAATACAATTAAAGTAAGCACGGAACAGCTTAAGCAAAACAAAGGCTTTTTTATAACCATCTCTAGTCTGGCGGGTACCAACTTCTTTCCTGGTGGTGCGGCCTATAATGCCAGTAAGTTTGGGCTCACAGGATTTACTCAGGCCGTGATGTTGGATTTGAGAAAGTATGGTATCAGAACGAGCACTATTATGCCTGGTTCGGTGGCTACCTATTTCAATAACCACCAACCATCAGAAGCTGATGCTTGGAAGATACAGATTGAAGATATCGGGGAGATGGTCGTGAATATGATCAGCCTCAACCCAAGAACACTTCCGAGTAAGATTGAAGTGAGGCCAAGTACGCCTCCAAGTAAGTAAATTCTTTCTGATCAAGAGATCGCTTCGATTCCTCGTGATGACGGTTTTTGTCGTCAGACCACTCCAAGTGGTCTGACGATTGATTAGGCATCTTCGATTTTCATTTTCTTTTGCTCACACAAAAGAAAACGAAACAAAAGAAAATGCGCCACGAACAAAGCCCATTTTCCGCGCTAAACGCACGATCATCCCTATTCTGGGCCGCCTCCCACAATCCTCAAATGGGCCACGCTGTTCGTGGACATCCCACCCGCTATGTGCAATTATCCAGACAGTGGCCTTTAATAAATTTTGGTTAAAAATTCAGCCTTTGACAATCTTTATTGAATCCATTGTTTGATCCCGATAATTATCGGGAGAGTTTTGGATTCACTGATATGACTGGCTGAATTTCCAAAATTTATTTACAGCCTTGATTTCTTTGCCTACTTTCTTTATCAAGAAAGAAAGTAGGAGGCCGTCCGCCTTAAGGACATACTTTGAGTAAACAAAGATTCCCTAATTATCAGGTTTTTCTAATCTGCAAAGCAACCTTTTTATGTGGTTAATTGATTATATTTTGAGTTATTAAATATGCTTTTCATTTTCTTTTACTCGCACAAAAGAAACACCGGCCTGCCTTAGTGCCTAAGTACGGCCGGCAGGAAAGAAAAATGCGCCACGAACAAAGCCCATGACGACTATAAATTACTTTTTCCAAAACTCATCTGACCGGTTCTCTTCAAACATTTCAGTATTATGGGCAGCTTCTACGGCAGTCAATTGATTTGGACTGGCTATCTCTTGAATTTTGTTGAACAAAACACGCTCTTCAAAACGGATGTGCTGCTCTAGCTTTTCTTCAAGCGTTGCGAGCGTATCAGTGAGATTTTCGGTTGTATTGAATAATTGATGTAATTCACGATGTTCGAGTAAGGCCTTGTTAATCATTTGAGCATCTTCACTCAGGATAGGAAAGATGTTTTGCTCCTCAAACTCAAAGTGAGGCACAAGGTGCGTCTCATAAAACCAATCGCAGTATTTCTTGATCCTCTTAGGATTTACGCCCAGGTTAAAACCGGTTCTGATTTTCCAGCAGAGCAGTAGCCCAAAGTGATGCTCTCGACTCACGGGCTGCAGGCTTACATGTCGTTTGATAGGTTTGTGTGCCATATTATGGTCTTTCCCAAACTAGTCCATCTACAGTGGCCGACTCATCAACAATGCCAGCGGCTTTTAAAGTAAACAGTACACTGTTGAGCATTTTGTTACTTACCCAACTGTTGGTGGTCCACTCGGTGGAGTGGAACCAATACTCAGCATCTTTGAGTGGTATGTCGTAAGTTTTGCTGACAAGGTGAGGTGCTTTCTTATTTTCCATAAATGCTTCACAAGCTTCATGGATGATGCGTAGCATTTTGTCAAGTACTGCAGGGTTGTTGTCAATCATTTCATCTCTGGCAGCAATCATAAAGCAAGGCCAGGGCGATAGAAACTCGCCAATTCTTCTTAAGTGTCCTTTTTTAACAAACGGCTTGGTGGTGTATTTCTCCCAATAAAAAATATTGGTTTCTTTTTCACCTAGAGACTTAAGCGCGCCATCAATATTCTGCACCGTGACAAATTGTTCTTTAGCAATTTTTTCACCCTTCATGAGGGCATCTACCGTAGGCATCAGGTGTGAACCTGACCCATGCCGGCTGATAGCAATCTTTTGCTCAAATACTTCGTCATGCGACTGTATTTTGCTATCAGTAGCGGTATGAATGCCCCAGGTAAGTGGAGATTGCACATAACCGCTAATGATTTTTGATGGGTTGCCATTGATAATGTCTGTGATGATACCTTCTGTTAAAAGCACACATACATCACACTCGCCAGAGCGAAGTGCCTGCGTCATAGCCCCGGTGCCCCCTGGAAAGTCGACCCACTGTAAATCTATGTTAGCATCGGCAAAAGCTCCAGATTCGATGCCCAATTGTATGGGTAGGTTAAAGTGCTCAGGTACGCCCCCGATTTTTATAGTTGTGTTGATGGCTGATTCGTTTAAGTATAAAGAGGGTGTAAAGTTAAGCATTGATCTTCAAGATAATGAAACAAAATGTTCATTTGGTTTTTTTAAGTTGATGCCAAATTAGTTTTATTACCAATCCTCATTTTTATTCATAGTTCGAGCGCGTTTGCAACGCGTTCGTTTACTTCATGTTGAGAGAGGCGTTAACCCTCCGTTATCTGGGGTCATTGCACATTGCGTATTGAAATAGTAGTTTTGTCAAAAAACAGACTATGAATTTAGACTCCAGCGCCACTACCAATAAGTTATTGCTCATTCTGGTTATCCCCGTGGTATTTTATAGTCTGCAGCTGCTGTCTTTCATATTTATACCATTGATCTTTGCCATCTTTATTGCGCTGCTTTTTACTCCTCTAATGCGCTGGATGAAGAAGCGAAAGGTACCTCAACTTGTCGCACTATCAAGTGTGATATTGATATTGATAGTGGTCGGTTTTGCAGCGGTTAAGTTGCTGCAGGTATCGGGCCGGCAGATTGAAGAAGGTAAAGCAGAGTTATTCTTAAAGCTGGATGACAAAGTAGAGCAGGTGATTAATCCACTAGCGGATATTCTGGATTTTGAGATGGAAGAAGAAGAAAACGGAGCGATAAAGACCCTGTTGAAAAGCAACAAGCTGGAGGAGTTTGTGTACAATAACTTTTCCATCACTTTTACCTTTTTGCAAAATACATTGGTAAACATCCTGATGACGCTGTTCTTTTTGGTCTTATTATTGGCGGGCTCACTCAATTTCAAGGAAATTTTACAAAGCACTTTGTTTGGTGGTAGCACCCGGTCGGTCAAGACGTTTATGAAAGTAGAAAGAAGCATTTCTAAATTTCTAAAAGTAAAGTTTTTTGTGAGTTTACTTACCGGTATTGCTTTCGGCATTATCGCCTGGTCGTTGGGCATCAGCTTTCCTTTGTTTTGGGGTATTATGGCCTTTGTCATAAATTTTATTCAAATGATAGGCTCAGTAATAGCTACGGTACTGGTTATGCTTTTTGCTTTTATTGAGTTGGATAGTAGTGGGACGCTTTTACTCGCTGCCATATTATTTACCGGAGCACAAGTAGTATTTGGTGCTGTAATGGAGCCCATTCTGATGGGTAAGTCATTTTCTATCAACATCATCGTGGTGCTTGTGATGCTGATGTTTTGGGGCTTTTTGTGGGGTGTGCCTGGGCTTATTCTTGCTATTCCTATCACAGTGTTGTTTAAGACGATACTGCATGAATTTCCTAGCGGCCAAAAGTTTGCCAATCTTATGTCTTAAAGACTGTAAATTCCAACATTCGCTCTCATAAATAAAAAATGTTAGTTTAGACAAATTTTGTCTATGCGTTACGTGTTTTATCAGTTGCTTTTCGGCTTTCTAAATCTAGTTTCACGACTACCATTTTGGGTGTGGCATCGAGTCTCAGATGTTTTTTATCTGCTCATCCTTTACGTGGTGGGCTACCGTAAAAAAATGGTTTTGAAAAATATCAAACGATCTTTTCCCGAAAAGAATGAAAGGGAGGCTAAAGCTATCAGAAAGAAGTTTTACAAACACTTTACCGACCTACTCATAGAGTCTGTGAAGAGTGCTACTTTATCACAAAAGGAGTTTCAAAAGCGCTATTTTATTACCAATCAGGAGCTGTTAGATAACTATTACCAGCAGGGGAAGAGTGTAATCATTTTATCGCCTCATACCGGCAATTGGGAGTGGGTGTTTTCACTTGTGCACGTTTTGCCCTACAAAGTCTATGCTGTCTACCAAAGGCTTACCAACTCGTACATGGATGCTTATATCAGAAAAACCAGGCAACGCTATGGCGCGGTGATGGTTCCAACCTCAAAAGCATTTGCTACCGTTACAAGTGCTGTAGAAAAAGGTGAACAATCACTTACCTGGATGGCCGCTGATCAGGCGTGCAAACCAGCCAAAGCCCATTGGGTCAACTTCCTTCATCAGGACACTACTTTTCATAAAGGGTTTGAAGATTTAGCGCGGCAGACAAACCAGACAGTACTATTTCTTGATATTAAAAAAGTAAAGCGAAGCTATTATGAGTTGGAGTTGCATGTAATTACTGAAGAACCAAATGCTGAGCCGGAAGGTAAAATAGTGGAGGAGTTTGCCAGGCTCACTGAGCAACGCATCAAGGCTGACCCGGCTTATTGGCTATGGTCACATAATCGGTGGAAGCATAAGAGAACGCCATAGCTTACCGCTGGTCAAAATCTTATCTGAAAATTTTTATCCAGCATAATTGGTAAGTATTTTCATGGGTAAACCTAAACAACTCACTCATGAACTTACTTAAGTCATTGCTCACCCTGTTTGTCGCTTGTTGTTTTATTTTTCAAACTGAAGCACAACGTAGAAATCAATCAAACAACGCCCAACTTCCCGATTCTGTATTTACTGGCCTCAAGCTTAGAAATATCGGACCTGCATTTATGTCTGGGCGTATAGGGGATGTAGCCATACATCCTAATAACGAAAACATATGGTACGTAGCTGTAGGCTCTGGAGGGGTCTGGAAAACAGTAAATGCAGGCACCACATGGACTCCCATTTTCGATGATGAAGGCTCTTACTCCATTGGTTGTGTCACGGTTGATCCAAACAACCCACATGTCGTATGGGTGGGCACCGGAGAAAATGTAGGAGGCCGCCATATGGGTTATGGAGATGGCATTTACAAAAGTGAAGATGGAGGCGAGAGCTGGACCAATATGGGTCTCAAGGCCTCTGAACATATTTCTGAAATCATCATACATCCAGACAACTCGGATGTAATATTTGTCGCTTCGCAAGGCCCACTGTGGACGAAAGGCGGTGAAAGAGGTTTTTACAAATCCACCGATGGAGGTAAAAGCTGGAAGAGAACTTTAGGAAATAATGAATGGACAGGTGTCACAGACATCGCCATGGACCCAAGAAACCCAGACCTGATCTATGCAGCCACCTGGGACCGACACCGAACTGTTGCAGCGTATATGGGCGGAGGACCTGGCACCGGAATACACCGAAGCTCCGATGGAGGAGAAACCTGGACCGAATTAACTTCAGGTTTGCCAACAAGCAATATGGGTAAAATTGGCCTTGCCATCTCTCCAATGAAACCCGATGTAGTGTATGCTGCTATAGAGCTGGATCGCAGAACAGGCGGGGTCTATAAATCAACAGATCGAGGTGCTACATGGGAGAAACAATCTGACGCAGTAGCAGGAGCTACGGGTCCTCATTATTATCAGGAGCTATATGCATCGCCTCATTATTATGACATGTTGTACCTGGTAGATGCGCATATGCAGTACTCTACAGATGGAGGCAAAACCTTTAAAAGACTTAATAATGAACACAAACATGGAGACAATCATGCGATCGCTTTCAAGCCCAGCGATCCTGACTATTTGCTAGTCGGAACAGATGGTGGTCTTTATGAAAGCTTTGACTTAGGAGACAACTGGAGATATATGCCCAATCTGCCTATCACACAGTTTTATAAAGTGGCCCTTGATGATGCTGAGCCTTTTTATAATATCTATGGAGGTACACAGGACAACAGCACAGAAGGTGGGCCTTCACGTACCGACAATGTACATGGCATTCAAAACTCAGATTGGCGTGTAGTGTTAAATTGGGATGGGCATCAACCAGCTACCGAACCGGGTAACCCAAATATTCTCTATGGAGAAAGACAGGAAGGTAATTTGTCGAGAATAGATATGATCACGGGGGAGGTAATAGATATTCAGCCACAACCGGGCAAAGATGAACCTCATGAACGCTTTAACTGGGATGCACCCATTTTGGTGAGCCCGCATTCGCCTACAACCTTATTTTTCGCCTCTTACCGTGTGTGGAAATCTGAGAACCGAGGTGATAGCTGGACTGCGATCTCGGGAGACCTTACAAGAAATCAAAACCGTATAGAATTCCCTATCATGGGTAGAAAGCAGAGTTACGACAACGCATGGGATTTTCTTGCTATGTCTAACTACAACACCATAACATCTTTGGCACAATCGCCTCAAAACGCATCAGTGATTTATGCGGGCACAGATGATGGCCTTATACAGGTTACAGAAAATGGTGGTGAGAGCTGGAGAAAAATAGAAGTAGGCTCCATTCAGGGAGTGCCTGCAACAGCTTTTGTGAATGATATCAAAGCCGACATGTTTGATGAGAATACCGTTTATGTGGCACTTGACAACCACAAGTATGGCGACTATAAGCCTTATCTGGTAAAAAGCACAGACAAGGGCCGCAGCTGGACATCTATAAGAGGAGACCTGCCTGACAGAACCTTGGTATGGCGAGTAGTTCAGGACCATGTGAAAAAAGAGTTGATGTTTGCCGCCACAGAGTTTGGGATGTACTTTACCTTAGATGGAGGTAGTCAGTGGATTAAACTGGCTGGCAGCCCTACGATCTCTTTTAGAGACCTGGCCATTCAGAAAAGAGAAAATGATTTGGTAGGCGCTTCATTCGGCAGAGGGTTTTTCGTGCTGGATGATTATTCGCCACTTAGAGAAATCGATGCAGAAGCATTGAGCAAAGATGGAGCGCTCTTTTCCACTAGAAAAGCCTGGTGGTATATCCCGCGTTCGCATTTAAGCTTTGATGAAGAAAAAGGCTCCCAGGGCGCTTCACATTATGTAGCGCCTAACCCAGACTTTGGAGCCGTATTCACATATTATTTGAAGGAAGATTTAAAATCATCAACCGAAAAACGTCAGGAGAAAGAAAAGTCACTGAATAAATCCAACAGCAATGTGCCGTTTCCAGGCTATGATGCGCTCAATGATGAAAAACATGAGCTAGGTCCTAAAATCTGGCTGGTTGTAAAGGATAGTGAGGGCAATGTGATAAGAAGAGTTGAAGGTAAAATAGAAGCAGGTATTCACCGTACGGCCTGGGACTTGAGGTATCCAGCACCAGAGCTTGTGAGCGATGAGACCAACGAGGAGGCTGCAGGGTTTTTGGCAGCTCCGGGAACATATAATGTCACCTTAGTAAAGGTGGAAAAAGGTGAATCATCGGTACTGGCAGGCCCAAGGGAATTTGAAGTAGTGCCACTAAGAGAAGGTGCACTCAAAGGAGCACCACATAGTGAGGTTTCTGCGTTTTTAAGAAGCTATGAAAGTGCAGTAGCAACCAACTCTCAATTGATGGAGCAGTTAGAAGATTTGAATGAAACCCATAAAGCCATCGGCATCGCATTGAAAAGGTCACAAGCAGAACCAGGTGATTTAGACAAACGATACTTTGAGATCAATAACAAAGTCAAAACACTAAATACGGCCATTAATGGGAATGCCGCTAAGCTGGAAATCGGTGAAAAAACAAAGCCTAATTTATCAGAGAGACTTTTTGCGGTATATAGAGGTATCAGTAACTCGACCTACGGCCCAACAGAGACGCATAAAAAAGTAATGGAAATAATTGAAGACGAGTTAAAACAAAGAACCGAGCAACTGGAAGCTATTGATAATGAGATGAACAACCTCATTGAGGCTATGCGTGCTGCAGGAGCACCACCGATTGAGTAAGTACTTATTGATAATTCTTTAAAGAGGCCTTGAATTTAATTTGAGGCCTTTAAGGCCTGCAGTCAAATATTTATCGATAGTCAAGGTATTAAGAGTTTGATTTATGAGTGTAATTCAATTTCAGTTTGTTGATGCCTTTGTGAAATGGGTGTTTAAAGGATTTAAGGGTAAATTTGAAGACTGTTTCGATGAGAACGAATCAAGACAGGCTTGGAGAGGGTTACTTTACGTAATTTTATCCGTGTTTATTATAATCTTGATATTTCGATTAATATAAATTTAAAACCACTCAGTGTTACTTAGTTAGCGTGCGTTTGTAATGCGTGCTTTTTAGCTTTACCTGTCATAGCAGCTTATATATTCTTAGTCCAGATCGCTATCTTTATCCCATGTCAGAAAAATATAAGTTTGATAATCCGGAAGGTATTTATTTTGTGACTTTAAGCATCGTTCATTGGATTGACCTATTTACAAGAAAAGAATTCAAATGGATCATGGTAGATGCAATAAAGCATTGTCAGGAGAATAAGGTTCTGATTGTTTATGCCTGGTGTTTGATGCCAAGTCATTTGCATTTAATTATCAGCACGAAAGGAGACGTCTTACCTGGTATTTTAAGGGATTTTAAAAAATTTACTTCAAAGGAAATTATAAAGACAATTCCATTGATTCATGAAAGTCGACATGATTGGTTGTTAAATGCATTTAGCAAAGCAGGAAAGGACATAAAACGTATCAAAGGTTATAAAGTATGGCAAGATGGCAACCATCCGGAGCTATTAGAATCAAATAAATTTTTCGATCAGAAGCTAGATTACATCCACTTTAATCCGGTAGAGGCAGAAATTGTTGATGAGCCCGAAAATTATTGGTATAGTTCTGCCAGGGACTGTTCAGGCAATAAAGGGTTGGTCAATGTTGAATTTATTGGATAGAAATATAGGAAGACAGTTTAACTGGGCACGCGCAACAAACGCGCGCCAACAAGTGTACTTATTGATAATAATTTAAAGGCCTTGAATTTAATTTGAGGCCTTTTTTAAAGCTGTCAATAAACGGTTAAAATTACTTTAATTTAGACGTTAATTATCCCATTCAAACAATATTTGCAAACTTGCAAAAGAAGAAAAAATGTTGAAAGTAACCAATATCATTTTTAATTTTTTAGATCAGTTGGCTATCGAAAAAGTGACTGATCCAAATTATTTTAAATTAAGAACCTTAGAATTCTATGATGTACTTATAAGGGTATTTGAGCTAATAATCCTCTTTGGCTTTTTCTATGTGTCTTTGAAATTTTCACAGTTTATTTTAAGCCTATTAATTAAGGTTCCTTTTGACTATGTGAATTATCTCTATTATGGATTTCCACTATTGCTAATGGTTGAAGCTGGATTGTCAAAGCTAAAAAAGAATATACCAAATCTGACAACATTAATTATAAGAGCCTTGGTTAAGATAGGTATGGTATATTCTTTAGACGTCTTGTTTATTAACTTAATTAGATTTCTGGATTAGCACAGTTCGAGCGCGTTTGCAACGCGTTCATAAGACAAACTCACTACTCAAACCTCACATCTAAATCACTTCACTTACTAAGTTATAGCCTGTATTTTCTCCAGTAAATAAGCTTGTATCGTCCTGAAATAAGTTTACACAATCTTAGAATAAATGAAGAGATATGTAAAGACCTATAAGACCAAATGGCAGAATCAGTATACGGAGGAATTCAAACAAATTTTTCGATCAGAAGCTAGATTACATACACTTTAATCCGGCAGAGGCAGAAATTGTTGATGAGCCCGAAAATTATTGATATAGTTCTGCCAGGGACTGTTCAGGCAATAAAGGGTTGGTCAATGTTGAATTTATTCGTTAGAAATATAGGAGAACAGTTTAATTGGGCACGCGTTACAAACGCGCGCCAACAAGGGATGTTAAATTTTAAAGAGTGATAAAATAAGAGCCATAAAAAACAGGAATGCAAAAATCCATGAGCCTTTCATGAGTATTCTTCTCCTATTTGCAATTTCTTTATCTGAATATTTATTAGTGAACAAGACAGATGCATAAAGGTAGTAAATCATTAAGCAGATTTGTATTACAAATGCAGTGTATAATAAATATATTCCCATTCTCTAATAATAAGTTTTGATTAGTTCATCCCAGTTCGAGCGCGTTTGCAACGCGTTTGTAGTAGCATCTAAATTCTCACTACTCAAACCTCACATCTAAATCATTTACCGATACAAAACTTCGAAAAGATATTCGCCAACAAATCATCTGTTGTAATCTCTCCGGTGATCTCACCTAAGTAGTGTAAAGACTGGCGGATGTCCATGGCTAAGAAGTCGCCCGTGATGTTGTTGCCCAGACCATTGAGGACGTCCTGCAGGGCATTTCTGGTTTTGAGGAGGTTGTCGTAGTGGCGGATGTTCGTGACAATGGTATCACCGGTTTTGAAATTGTCGAGATTTACGACTTCTAAAATACGGTCCTTCAATGCATCGAGGTTTTCTTTGCTGAGCGCGGATATCACCACTGCACCGTCCACTTTCTCAACAGCAGTTTTTAGGTCACCCTGGGCTGCGTCTGCTTTGTTACCCACAACAATAAACGGGATGCCCATATTCTCCAATTTGTTGATGTCGCGGTTGAAGTCTACCACGTTGTCATTGGCCAAATCGATCATGTAAATGATCAGCGAGGCTTTTTTCATTTGCTGCTGGGTGCGCTCAACACCCATAGCTTCTATCTTATCCTCAGTTTCGCGTAAGCCGGCAGTATCAATAAATCTAAATGTCACACCTCCCAAATTGATTTCATCCTCAATGAAATCACGCGTAGTACCTGCAATGTCTGAGACTATGGCCTTTTCTTCATTGAGTAAGGCATTGAGTAGGGTAGACTTACCCGCATTGGGCTTACCCGCAATTACGGTTGGTACACCATTTTTGATTACGTTACCCAAATCAAAAGATGAAAGCAGTTTGTTGATGACATCCAACAACGCATTGATCAACTGTTTAAGGTCATCACGGTCGGCAAACTCTACATCTTCTTCGCCAAAGTCCAGCTCCAGCTCGATCATGGAGGCAAAGTGTATCAGTTCTTCGCGTAACTTGCTAATTTGATCAGAAAATCCGCCTCTCATTTGCTTAAGGGCAGTTTCGTGGGCTGCGGCAGAGTCTGCATTGATGAGGTCAGCAACCGCTTCAGCCTGAGCTAAGTCAAACTTACCATTGAGAAAAGCGCGTTTGGTAAACTCACCAGGTAGCGCCAGTCGTGCACCTTCCGCAAGGAGTACTTTCACCAATTGCTTTACAATGTAAGGCGATCCATGGCAGGAGATTTCTACCACATTCTCTTTGGTAAAAGACTTAGGCTCTTTGAATAGAGAAACCACCACCTCATCTACCACATGGTCTTCTTTGTCTCTGATGGTTCCAAAGTGTATGGTATGCGTGGGTTGTTTGTGCAGGTCTTTACCTTTAAAAACCTTGTTGGTAATATCTATAGCTTCTTTACCTGAAAGCCTGATAACAGCAATGGCGCCTACACCAGGAGCTGTTGCCAGTGCTACTATGGTATCTTCCGTTGATCCTATATGTTGTTTACTTGACATTCGAAGCGTTTATATATTTTTCCTGATCTAAATAAAAGTTGAGATTATTTTTCTTCAAATAATTGAGCTTTTTCTTCAAACGAGTACCCTTGGCATTTGGGTGTATTGGATACAGGCTCGTTTTATTGGCTTGCCAAATCTTGTTTGAGTTTAAATATTCAGTTATCCAATTTATCTTGCTGTCACGAAACATCCCCATCTGTTTTATCTCATTTTTTAAAGAAAAACATGAAGTTATTCCAACTATTAATAAACCAGCAGTGGTGATATGGTAGTATTTATGTTTTAAAGAACTGAAATATAAATATGAGGCTATGTATGCTGGAATTATATAGGGAACATACCGATTGGCGTAAGCTCCTTCAACTCCAAATGAAACTCTGCCAATTGCCGTGTTTACAACAAATAGAAAAGTAAAAGTTAGAAGTGTTAGTATAATTTTATGGTGAATATACTTAGAATCATCTAGGTTGAGCTTCAATAAATTTCTAAAGGAAGATATGCCTATAATTAAAAATATGATAGATATGAGTGCTCCAAAGTACAAAACACTATTATTTAATGGTCTGCCTAAAAGTATCCAAATAAATTGTAGGTATTCAAAAGGACTATCATGGGGAAATTTAAAATTAGGGTTAGCAGTAGCACCAAAATTATAATCTACAAAGAATGAGCCTAAGGAGATAAATGATAAAATTACTGCAGAGATAATAAGCCATAATTTTGTTTTAACTTTTTTGTATCGATAAAGGTCGATAAACAAGATAACAGGGGTGATGAATCCTATAAAGACCCCGAAGCCAGAATAAATCAGTAAAAAATTAATCAGGACGATACTGCCATACCTCAATACATCATTTTTTATTAACCAGCTTAAGCATAATAGTGAAAGTAAAAATGCTGGCATGGCTCCGTGAGATAAGTTTGGTGTATTAGTAAATATGCCATGCTGGGTAGGTGTTAATACCAATAACACAATTACAACATCCAAGGCATTCAATTTACCTTTGAGTTTGTGCTTAAGTCTTAAATAAGCAAAACATGTAAATAACATTAATACACCGATGGTAAAGGCTATGTATTTGGTGTTCCAACCCGAAATTTGATCAATGTATTTTGTTAAAATAAACCCTATCCCTTGTCGGTGAGGCCCATGTTGGGCAAAATAAACCTCAACTAAACTTTTGCTTTCAAAAAAATAGTTGTACAAGTCCCAATGATCATAAAACAAAACATTGACTGCATATTCATCTATAAAATGAAACCATCGAATTACCACGACAATGGCCAAAATGATGGAGAGGTATATAATTAGCCTTTTATTCAGCGTCTCCTCATTGATGTATTTGATAAAGATATTTTTCATTTTAGCTACAACACCGAAGGATTACTTTGTACTCTTAATCCTATAAGGTGTTTACTTGATGGCATATTATTTGAAATACAAATTTATAGTAATTATATTCAGATGATCAATTCCGCTTGGAATATTACCAAAAGGATTTTTTAATCTTATTTACACTTGTGAAACGCTATTTTTTTATATCCTGCTTAGTATTTCTAAACACTGTAGTATGGGCCCAGGAAGACCCGGTGGCCACGGCAAAAGTTTATTTAGAACAAGCCAATGCTATTTATAGCCAACAGAAAGAAGCTATAGAAATTGCCAAAGAACTATATGCCCAGGCAGCTGATTTGGACCCGACCAATATAGAAGCCAATTGGATGGCTGGTAAGCTGTATTTAGAAACGATCAACAAGGACAACGCACTTAAGTACCTAAAGCGAATAGAAGAGCAAAAGCCAAGCTACAGGTTCGATTTGCCTTATCACATTGGCAGGGCGTATCATTACGGACTCGATTTTGATGAAGCGCTCAAATATTATGAAACCTATAAGCGGAGATTGTTGGGTAGAAGCAATTACAGAGGCAAAGACCGCGTATTACTGCGAGATGTTAACCGAAGAATTTTAGAGTGCAACAATGCCAAAGACATCATAGATCGGCCTGCACAATATTCGATTGTGCCTATTGATGACCGGGTTAATTCGCAATGGCCAGATTACGCCCCGGTAATTAATGCCGATGAAACGATGTTAATATTTACTTCAAGACGTCAGGATGGTAACACAAGCCCTAATGTGGATTCGGATAACTTCTATTTCGAAGATGTTTTTATTAGTAGAAAACAGGCTGATGGCAACTGGGGCGAGGCCAAAAATATTGGCGCTCCAATTAATACTGAGAATCATGAAGCGAATATTGCTTTGAGTCGTGATGGTAATCGACTGTATCTTTATAAGGACACCAATATGGGTGATATTTACTATTCTGATTATGATGGTAGTAGTTGGTCGGAGCCAAAATATCTTTCTAATCGTATTAACTCATCCATTTATAGCGAAAACTCGGTAACGGAAACCTCATCACCTGATGTAATTATTTATACCAGCAATCGCCCGGGTGGAGAAGGTGGTTCGGATATCTATTATTGTGTGAAAGATAAACCAGGCGGTGAGTGGTACAAGTCAAAAAGTCTCGGTCCGGTAATAAATACAAAATATGATGATGACAGTCCGTTCCTGGCTGCAGATGGCAAAACTTTGTATTTCAGTAGTTCAGGTCATAAAGGATACGGTGGATTTGATATTTTCAGGTCAGTATATGACAGCGCTAAAGGTGAGTGGTCAAAGCCCGAAAACTTAGGCTATCCTGTAAATACACCTGATGATGAGATCTATTTTCAGATGTCTAATGATGGTAGGAGAGGTTATTTCGCCTCCATAAGAGAAGGCGGAGTGGGCTTTACGGATATTTTTATGGTAAGGTATCATGGTAGTAAAGACCAACAGCCTGTTATTTTACTCACCGATGAGCAACACGAATTTTTAACCAAGGCAGAAGCAGAGGTGATCGCTCAGGAGGAAAAAGTTGAGTTTAGTGAAGATGAGTTGCGTTTAATGGACCATACGCATCGCATTTACTTTAGCACCGATCAATCTGCTATCAAAGAAGACCATGCTGAGGAATTGGATAGTATTGTCAACTTATTGAATAAGCACAAAGTGCTAAATATAGACATTGCAGGGTTCGCCAGCTCGGACGGTAACCCTCGATATAATCTAGAACTTTCGCATAAACGTGCTCTTATTGTCCTTGACTATTTCTTATCCAGGGGTATTAATGAAGAGCGTATCGTGGCTAGAGGCTATGGCTCTATTGACGAAGATAGCGAACCAGAGATGCAGCGTAGGGCAGATGTTAGAATTGTGACACAACGAAAACTCCCTAAGTAGCTTTCTCACTTATTGCTCCAAGTTTTGCCTTTCGTCTGGTAAAAATGAAAGCCATTCCAAATAACAAACCTGCAATAGATGCCATTGCTCCGGCAATGGAGCCATCAAGCCATGCTGCTAAATAGTACCCTGATATTGAAACGACCACACCCAATATTGAAGTGAGAATCATCATTTTCTTAAAATCATCTACCAGCAAATAAGCTGTGGCTGGAGGAGCAATGAGCAGTGCCACCACCAATATAGCACCTACAGCTTCAAAAGAGGCAACGGTGGTCAACGATACGGCTCCCATGAGTAAATAATGCCATAACACGGTAGAAATACCAATGGCCGAGGCATAGGCAGGGTCGAAGGTAGTTAAGAAAAGCTCTTTGTACCCAAAACCGATGAAAGCTAATAAAATGACCAGCACGGTCGCTGAAATATAAATCACTCGAGGCCCCATGATGGTACCACTGTCTGTAATCCATAAGTCGAGCGGTACATAGGCGATCTCACCGTATAGTACACATTCTTGATCGAGGTCTACTTTTCCGGCAAAAACAGAGATCAGAATAACGCCTATAGCAAAAAGCCAAGTAAAAGTAACACCTATAGATGCATCTGTTTGGAGCTTGCCTTTGGTATGGAAAAATTCGATTAAGAAAGTTGTGAAAATACCGATTAAACCTGCTCCAATGAGCATTGTAACAGAATCACGAGAACCTGTAAGCATAAATGCAATCACTATACCGGGTAAAACAGCGTGTGAAATAGCATCACCTACCATGGCCATTCTTCTCAGTATAAGGAAGCAACCAAGCAACCCACATGAAATGGCAACTAAAGATCCGGCTAGTATGATTTGGAGGGAGTTCATCTGGTTGCTGGTTGCTTGGTTCTGGTTTTAGATACTGCAGCTATAAAATTGTTGAGCATCTTGCCTAAGATATTTGTTCTCTCGATCAGTTCTGTATAGATATTTTCATCTGTTAATGAACCGGTTTCAAACAGAGTTTCAATGTGATCTAGTGTCTCATCGTTTGAGGCAATTGAAAAAGTAAGAAATCGAATGTATTCATTGATATATTTCCTCCTTCCATAGCCTTCTACAATATTTGATCTAACAGATTTACTAGATCGCCTGATTTGACTTCCAGTTTCATATAATTCAAACTTGGGCAATGAAAGGCTCATCTTATGAATTGCTATCGAATTCTCTCTAGCTAGTTGATATATATCTAAATTTTTATAACTCATGCTCAATTAAATATTGCGTCACTTCCGAACCACCAGAATCAAGAACCAGCCCCCAGAAACCAGCCCCCAGCGCCCAGAAACTAGTAACAAGCCCCCAGTCAACGGTATGGTATCTCACTACTATGCGGATCCACCGTAGGGTAATCCAATAATTTTTCTAACCGAGCTTCCAATTCTGGTGTTAAAATATGCTCAATGGTATCGGCATCATCATGCACGTGATCTGGTGCAATTCTTAAATACTCAGTTAAATACAGCTCCCATAAGCGATGCAGTTTCACTACACGCTGTCCCTTATCTCGGCCAGCCTTGCTGAAATACCAATACCCATTACTGTTGTGAATGTAACCTTGTCGTTTCAACCGCTTGAGTCCGATTTTTAAAGACGCAGGGTGAAAAACACGTTTTTGCAAAATTTCCTCTATCGTCCGTTTCTCAAAATAGTTTTTCTCTTCTTCCCCAAGATGGTAGAGGGCCTTTAGAATATTCTCATCATTGATCTGTTTCTTAATCTTTCGCTGATTGCGCATGCGGTAAACAATACCTCTCCTTGGAGCCATGAAAAACGAAATAAAGGCTATTGTAGAGACTACAATCACAATCCAGGGGCCTGTAGGCATCGATGGGGCTATGTACGAGATGTAAGCACCTGACAGACCACTAAAAGCACCAAAAATAGCAGCAAGCAGCACCATCACTTGTATTTTTTCAGTCCAGAAACGGGCTGCAGCTGCTGGCGTGATAAGCATAGCCGCCATAAGTACAACCCCAACGGCCTGTATACCAACTACCACAGCCAGTACAGTAAGTGTAGTTAGAACCAACTCAATTGCCCTGACGGGAAGTCCCAGCGTGGAGGCATAGTCTTCGTCAAAAGCCAAAATGGTGAATTCTTTAAAAAGGAAAATTACTGCACTAATGAGGATAACTGCAATTACAGCAAACGCGATGAGGTCTTGTCCTACCAGGGAAGCTGCTTTTCCAAACAAAAACTGGTCAAGGCCGGTTTGTGCTGCATTTCCAGATTTTTGGATAATCGTCAGCATAAAAATGCCGATGCCAAAGAATACAGATAGTATAAGACCAATGGCCGTATCTTCCTTAATTTTTGATTTAGCTGAAATGTAATCTATAAGAATTAATGATAACCATCCGGTTAGAAATGCACCAATGATTAATACAAATGGGTTTTTCTCACCGTATATCAAGAATGATAAGCACACACCGGGTAAAACAGCGTGAGCCACTGCATCACCTACAAGTGCTTTTTTCTTTAAGAAAGTAAAAGAGCCAACGATCGCTGAGCTTGCTGTAAGCAATATTGAGCCAATCACCACATATCTGATGTTGGGGTCGGTAAAGGAGAAAAACTCAATGAAGCTATCCATTTTACTTTTTCGTTTTTGCTGTTTGCTCTCTACTAGGGAAGCGTTCTCGCCTTATAAGGTCGCCAACATCACTCAATAGCGTGAGTTTACCACCATAGGTTTCTTGCAATAAGTCTTTATTAAATACCTCACTAGTTGGCCCGCTCGCCACTAATCGCATGTTTAAAAGGATCAGCCAATCAAAATATTGAGTTACTGATTGTAGATCGTGATGGACTACCACCACGGTCTTTCCTTTGGCTGACATTTCCCTTAGGAGGGTAATAATAGCTTTCTCAGTGGCTGCATCAACACCTGAGAAGGGTTCATCCATAAAGTATAAATCCGCCTGCTGCGCTAAAGCCCTTGCGATGAATACCCTTTGCTGTTGACCACCGGATAATTGTGATATCTGTCTGTTGGTGTAAGCTTCCATGCCCACTTTTCTAAGCGCATCTAATGCTACTTCTTTATCGGCCTTACGAGGTCTTTTAAACAAACCCAGCTTTCCATAACGTCCCATAAGTACTACATCCATCACAGAAGCTGGAAAGTCCCAATCCACAGACTCTCGCTGAGGCACATAGCTGATTTTACCACGCACATCTTTCAATGGCTGGTCAAATAGTTTGATGTACCCGCTGCTATTAGGGATCAGATCCATAATAGATTTGATAAGCGTAGATTTACCAGCGCCATTAGGACCGACTATACCAATAAGCTGGCCTTTAGGTAATGTAAGGTCAATGTCCCACAACACAGGCTTTCTATCATAAGAAACTGTGAGGTCGTGTATTTCTAATACCGGATCTTCTGCCTGATGTATCATAAAGCCTTATTTAAGTGCGTTTACTATTGTATTTACATTGGCTCTGACCATGCCGATATAAGTTCCTTCCGGTGTTCCTTTTGCACCCATCGCGTCAGAATATAGGTTTCCGCCAATTTTCACATCGAATCCTCGCTCTTTGCAGCCTTCAACTACAGCATTAATGGCACGCTGAGGTACAGAGGTCTCTACAAATACTGCTTTGATTTGATTTTTAACTATAAAGTTGACAAGATCAGAAACGTCTTTCAATCCATACTCTGATAGGGTAGAGATACCTTGTAGGCCTCTAACTTCAATATTATAAGCTTCCCCAAAGTAGCCGAAGGCATCGTGAGCGGTGATCAGTATCCTTTGATCAGCAGGGATTTTGCCGATTTCTTCTTTTACCCATAAGTGAAGTGCTTCAAGCTCTGCGATGTATGCTTTGGCATTTTGTTCGTAATAACCAGCATTCACTGAGTCTATTTCCTGCATGGCTTTTTTGGCGGTTATTACCGCCTCGGTCCAGAGGCTTATATCAAACCATACATGTGGATCAATAGCATAACCATAATTAGGGGCAGACTTAAGCTTAGTAGAGTCAATTTGATCAGCTACTGCAACAACGGGTTTTCTCACACCCAACTTGCTCAATACTTCTCCCATCTTGCCTTCCAGGTGGAGGCCATTGTAAAATATCACATGGGCTGAAGTCAACCTTTCAAGATCACCCTGAGTGGCTTTGTATAAATGTGGATCTACACCCGGGCCCATCAATGCCTGCACATCTGCCGAGTCTTTTACAATGTTTTTCACAGCATCCTCAATCATTCCTGTAGTCGTAACTATAGAAAGTCTTCCACTGGGCGATTGATCTTTCACATTTCCACAAGCTGCCAAAAGCATTAGCCCTAGAGCTATAACTACTATTCTGTAATCCATATATTTTCAGATACCTCTTTAGAAATAAAAACCTTTTTGTGATCTAATTCGATTTCGAGTGAGTCGTCAAATTCCACTCGGTCGATAACTTTGACTTTAGCCCCGATATAAGCACCAATCTTGTCAAGGTATTTTAAGAATGCTGAGCTGTCGTCATTAACGGCAATTACAATTCCATCTTTACCAGGATGACATTCACTTAAAGCAATCTTGGCCTTTAGTTTAAACTCTCCATCTTCATCAGGAATCGGGTCACCGTGTGGGTCGTATTTGGGGTAACCTAAAAGCTCGTCCAATCTTTTGATGAGTAGGGGAGATCTAATGTGCTCCAACTGCTCTGCCACCTCATGTACCTCATCCCAATTGAACTTTAATTTTTCCACTAAAAATGTCTCCCACAACCGGTGCTTTCTGATCACATGAAGTGCCGCTTTTTTGCCTGCATCAGAAACGCGTACCCCGCGATACTTCTGGTAGGAGACAACTCCTTTCACCGACAGCTTTTTGATCATGTCTGTCACCGAAGCGGCTTTGGTGCTAAGACTATCTGCGATAGCATTAGTGGAAACGGGGCCGTCCAATTCCCTGGATAAATGATAAATTGTTTTGAGGTAATTCTCCTCGGCAAAACTTAGTGTCATTTCAGTAAATTTTAGCAAATATATCAAATTTAGATATATCTAAAAATATTTTTAACTGATAATTAAATTTAACTCAAAATAAGCGAATATGAAAGGTATAGGCGGTTATTGATTGTTTTCTTCAATGAGCTAACTAAGTGAAAATCGGGTCAAAATGAGGCGGTAGACGTGATTATTCTCATTGTTATGCTGAAAAGGCCCGTTTTTGGTCAGTATAGGCTTAAAAATGGTATTAAATAATCAGATGAAGTTATGATTATTAAATGATTGATAAATAGATATTTAAGTATCTATAAATTGTCAATACAATCAAGTAATTTAGACTCTTCTGAGGACCATAATAGCTCATCAATAGCCACCTTTTCATAAAACTGTTGAGACTGCATTTTCTTATGCAAATCGGTATAGTCAATTTTTTTAAGATTGATTACTAAGCCAGCATTATACTTGTCAACAATTGCGTTCCAGGCCTGATGTTTCTGGATGAGCACGGGCAGTTGTGAGCCCAGATATTCATACAATTTAGTTGGGGTACTGCCAACAGTACTTGGGTTTTTTGGATAGTAAATGATACCAAAGTCTGAGTTGTGAATGGCATTAATTATTTCATTGTGAGGTACAAGATGATCACCACCTTGTAAATGGATAAATGCATAGGGGTCGATGGCTGCGAGAAGTTTGTGATAAGTTTCTTTTTTGGCACAATAGCCTAGGATATTCAATTCCACAGATGGCTCAATCTCATACAAAGCTTTTGCGATATTGATAGCTTCAAATATTCCAGTGCTTTCACCGATTGTTCCTGTAAATAATAATTTGAGTTTGTCAGTTGCTCTAATGCTATACTCTTTGTTGCTGGATGGTCTGTACTTATTTTCTATTATCAATACCTTGTTTTTCACGAATTTCAACTCATCTCGATAAGCCTTTTCGGCCAGAATGTATTGATCAACAAATAGGGTAGAAGCATATTCTTTTAGTCTGACATACCCAGCAATAAGAGGCCTGACCATTCTGACAAAAGCAGCCGTATGTATGATGTTTCGGAAGTAATTTTCACGGATATCATAGATCAATTTAGTGCCAAATAAAATTTTGTATATAAATGCAACTATCAGTAACTCATGGGTATTAACTATTAATACTTGAGGTTTAACTTTAATAATTCTTTTTAAAAAAACGTATGGTGCGAAAACCCGTCTAAGACTAATTCTTTTAAAGTTGAAAAGCGGATGAAATGTAATGTTGGGATCGGTTGGAATATTTTTTGAATAAAAGCCTATGATATTAATATCATATTTGTTTGTTTGGCTCAATGAAAGACCAAATTTCTCGTACATCCTGGTGTCATCAACAGGCTTGAGAATGGAAGCTATTACTAGTTTGGTTTTTTGCATCAATAAGTAATTATAAACAGATCAAAAGAAATCTATAGATGGAATTAAAGGAAATTATTGAAAGAGCCTGGGATAATCGAGAAATGCTCAAAGAAAAGGATGTGCAAATAGCGGTAAAAACGATCGTTGATGACCTTGATTCCGGCCATCGTAGAGTTGCTGAACCTAATGGAGATGACTGGCTCGTAAACGAATGGATTAAAAAAGCGGTAATTCTTTACTTTCCTTTAATGAAAATGAAAACCGTTGAGGTGGGTCCGTTTGAATTTCATGATAAGATCGGTTTAAAAAGCAATTATGAAAAACTCGGTGTTAGAGTAGTACCCCATGCAATTGCCAGATATGGTTCGTTTGTAAATAGAGGCGTAGTAATGATGCCCTCCTATGTAAACATCGGTGCCTATGTAGATAGTGGTACCATGGTGGATACCTGGGCTACTGTTGGCAGTTGTGCGCAAATTGGTGAAAATGTACATTTGAGTGGTGGTGTAGGTATTGGTGGAGTATTGGAACCCGTGCAAGCTGCTCCCGTTATTATTGAAGACAACGCCTTTATTGGCTCCAGATGCATAATTGTTGAAGGCGTTAGAATAGGCAAAGAAGCTGTACTAGGAGCCAATGTTGTACTTACAGCAAGTTCTAAAATTATAGATGTTACTGGAAGTGAGGCCGTAGAAAGAAAGGGTTATGTACCTCCAAGGTCGGTAGTAATCCCCGGGTCTTACACAAAGAAATTTGCTGCCGGAGAATATCAGGTGCCATGTGCGCTGATCATTGGTAAAAGAAAGGAAAGCACCGATAAGAAAACGTCTCTCAATCAGGCCTTACGTGAAAATGACGTAGCCGTTTGATCAAAAGCTACTTTGGCACTTACTTTGTAAGTATATCTGGTATACATTAAAAATACTTGGCTATGGTGCGTATTATAACCTTATTTCTAACCTGGATAGTATTTTCAGCGTTTCTCAACGGTGACTCAGATTCGGTATATCACAAAGTAGATTATGATAGTTTTACGAAAGGTGAAAAGCTTGAGTACAAACTTAATTTTGGCATTTTCACAATAGGTAGAGGAGAAATGATCATTAGCGATAAATTCTATCGCATCAATGGTCGTGATTGCTACAAAATCGATATCTATGGTCGTACCAGTGGTATGGTCGATTGGGTAGCCAGGGTAGATGATCAGTGGGGCGCTTATGTTGATTCGGCTGCGCTTGTGCCACATATTGCTTATAGAAATATCAAAGAAGGTAATTATCGTAAAAACGAGGTGGTGAGGTTTGATCATAAGCATGATGTGCTGGAAACCAAAACCCTTGACAAGAAAACAGGTGAATGGAAAGAGCCCATCATTTACGGTGCACCTGATGATGTGAGAGAAATGCTTTCCGGTCTGTTGTATTTACGTACCATGGATTTTTCTCAAATGGAAAAGGGCGAAATATTTACGGTTAGCGGATTCTTTGAGGACATGTTTTATGAGCTGGATGTGAAATACAGAGGGAAAGAAAAAGTTAAAACCAAAGCAGGTAAGTTTAAGGCAATCAAGCTTGAGCCCATTATGCCTGATAACGACCTGTTTGATGGCGAAGATTCCATACTGGCCTGGATTTCGGATGACGAAAATAAAATACCATTAAAAGTTGAGGCTAAAATGTTTATCGGCCATGCCGGTGTAGAGCTTACGGATTATCAGAATGTGAAAAACCCTGTGAGTAAGATTAAGTAATTCATCTAATCTTAACGTGCTTAAATCACATGTCCGGTTGAGAATTGTTATCTTAAGCAAATGATGAGATCGATAAAGATTATACCTGTCATTTTATTACTGTTTTGTTCGGCTGTATATGCTACAGATAGCAATACCATATTTTTTAAATCCAAAGATGGTATTGAAGTGGCTGCTGAGCTCTACATGCCACATCCAAAATCAGCGCCATTCATAGTGCTTTTTCATCAGGCCAATTGGAGTAGAGGTGAGTACAAAGAAATTGCTCCTAAGCTTAATAGTATGGGCTACAACTGCATGGCTGTTGATTTAAGGTCCGGAGGGAGTGTTAATGATGTGGCTAATCAGACAAAACTCAATGCTGTAAAGGCGATGAAAGACACACAATACATTCACGCCTTACCTGATATGCGGGCAGCAATTACCTATGCAGCAACCCATTTTGCTGATGACAAACTTATCGTTTGGGGTAGCTCATATTCTGCGGCACTCTCAATAAAAGTAGGTAGCGAAATGAAGGACATGATAGATGCTATTTTGGCATTTTCACCGGGAGAATACTTTGCTTCGGAAGGCAGAGACTACATTGCTTCAGCCGCACAACAAATTGATGATCCGATTTTCATAACCTCTGCCAGGAATGAAAAAAATGCCTGGTGGGGCATCTATGTGGCTATGTCTGCAGAGAATAAAACCTACTATTTACCTGACACAATGGGTAACCACGGATCCAGAGCGTTATGGAGTAAATTTACGGATGCTAATGGCTACTGGACAGCCGTATCTGCCTTTTTATCAAATATTTGATTAAAATTTATATATCTTTGCATGAGTGGCAATCAGAAACTGGTTGGCCACTATTTTTTTATCTAAAATTAAATGAATAAAAGTAGTGAAAGCAGTAAGTAACATTCTCATCGGATTATCTCTCCTTTTGTCTGTAGTGGCTTGTAAAGACGAAAGATCTAAATTAGGTGATCAGTATTTTAAGGGTGGAGAATATGAAAAGGCAATTGATGCCTATACTGAATATTTAAGGCTTGAGCCAACTCACATAAAGTCTCTTTACAACAGGGGTCGTGCATATGAAGAGCTTGGCAAACACCAGGAAGCGCTGGAAGATTTTAACAAAGTGTTGAAGGAAGATCCTCAAAATGCTAATGCACTATTGAGTCTCGCTTCAGATTATTTCCATAGACTTCAGGATTATGAGAATACTATATTCTATGCTCAGAAGGTGTTAAAAGTTGAAGAAAGTGCGTTGGCACACACGCTGATAGGTAAGGGGCAGCAAAAATTAGGAAACCTTGAAGAGGCACTCGCTGCTTACAATAATGCCATTAGCGTTAATAAGGAATTTGCTGATGCTTACATTTCCCGAGGCTCTTTAAGAACTTATCTGAAGCAATATAGTAGAGCATGCACAGATTTTAAGTTAGCCAGCTCTTTAGGTGCTACAAGTGCCGATCAGTTGGTTAAAAAATACTGTAATTAACGAGCTAAGCTTAAAAAAGAGGCTTCCTCAAAAGGGCGTCCTTGATAATTGCTTTGAGAAGCTAAAAGTACTTCAGTTCTCATAAAAAGTAATATCTAGGAGTGAGTCACACGCTTAAAACCTCATTAATGGCAAAAAATGGCTCATTTTGAGGTTTGGTAAGCGGCCTTGAATAAATTTCGGTTAAAAATTCAGCCTTTAACAAATCTTTTTTGAATCCACTGTTTGATCCCGATAGTTATCGGGAGAGTTTTGGATTCATTGTAGTAACTGGCTGAATTTCAGAAATTTAGTCTCAGCCTTGATTTCTTTGCCTATTTTCTTTATCAAGAAAGAAAGTAGGAGGCCGTCCACCTTGAGGACATGATTGAATAAACAAGAACACCCTCAAAAGTTACCAGTCATTCAGAACGCAGTGATGAATCCCTTAGAAAAGGTATAATAAACGACACTAAGGCTCCACGCTTCGCGTTAACGATGACGTGTTTGAAAGTTTATTAAAATCCTCCCTCTGACTCCCTCCAAAGGGAGAAAGAATCGGCTTCAATCACGTCATCTGGATTTGTACGTTTGAAAAAAGTTACTTCTCTGAGTGACGCATGGTGCTAGACTTTTGAGAAAGCCTCTTTTTTTGCTTTAACCGGATAACTTTTACTTCTTAAACTGATCAGCAACAACAAGGTCTTTTGTTCCATGATTCCAGCTGTAGAAACCACTTCCCGATTTCACCCCTTTGTGTCCAGCCTCTACCATATTCACGAGTAGCGGACAAGGCGCGTATTTAGGATTACCGAAACCATCATAAAGTACATTTAAAATAGACAGGCAAACATCCAGTCCGATAAAATCTGCGAGTTGCAAAGGTCCCATAGGGTGGGCCATACCTAATTTCATCACAGTATCAATTTCTTCCACACCAGCTACGCCTTCGTATAATGAGTAAATAGCCTCATTAATCATTGGCATTAATATTCTATTGGCAACAAAACCCGGGTAATCATTAACCTCTACAGGTACTTTTTTGAGATTTTTAGAAAGCTCCATAATCATGTCAGTAACCTCATCGCTAGTATTGTAACCTCTGATTACTTCAATTAACTTCATCACAGGCACAGGATTCATAAAGTGCATGCCTATCACCTTATCAGATCGGTTGGTTACAGCAGCAATTTTAGTTATGGAGATTGAAGATGTGTTAGTGGCCAAAATGGTATTATCAGCACATAACTCATCCAGTTGCTTAAATATCTTAAGTTTTAGGTCTACATTTTCTGTGGCAGCTTCTACTACCAGCTCTGCGTTTTTTACACCTTCTTCAGTTTTGCTGTAAGTAGTGATATTAGCTAATGTAGCCTTTTTATCATCTTCGGTAATAAGCTCTTTTTTAACCTGGCGATCCAAATTCTTTTCGATAGTGGCAAGGGCTTTTTGAAGGGCATCTTCTGAGATATCAATCAACGCAACGTTATGTCCATGTTGAGCAAAAACGTGAGCGATTCCGTTGCCCATTGTACCAGAGCCAATAACAGCTATATTCTTCATTTAGTTGTATGTTTTTAGGTTAGAAAATCATTAGGGATGCCAAAGATAATAACTTTTAACACTCCCTTTTACTTAAAACCTGCTTAACCTGTTTTGGTTATTTTTATTGAGTAAATTGCGGCCATGCAAATAGGAGTTTATCATGAACTGGAGGTAGGTAAGGAAGTAGATTTTGGGTTTTACCTAAATTCCGAAGCTGGAGAAATCTTACTGCCCATCAAATATGTGCCAGAAGGGCTCAAGGTAGGTGATATGATTAAAGTATTCATATACCGTGATTCTGAAGATAGAATTATTGCTACTACACTAGACCCTTTGGCCAAGTTAGATGATTTTGCAGCCCTGGAAGTAAAGGATACCAATGATCATGGCGCATTTATGGAGTGGGGTTTAGAGAAAGATCTATTTGTGCCTACCAGAGAACAGCCCATAAGGTATGTTATTGGGCGTAAACATGTGGTAAGGGTTTGTTTAGACCACAAGACGGACAGGTTGGTTGGTACGGGTAAACTACGAGCATTCTTTAATAGCGATACAAGTGAATTAGAAGAAGGTCAGGAGGTAGATTTGCTTATTTATAACCAAACTGACAAAGGGTATACTGCTGTTGTTAATCAACAATACACAGGACTCATCTATGGCAATGAAGTATTTGAGCCAATAGCTGTGGGTGATAAGAAAACCGGATATATCAAAAAGATCAGGGAGGATGGTAAACTGGACTTAACGCTAAATCCAATAGGCAAAGAAGCCATGGATGAGCACATGCAAGTGGTGCTTAACCTGCTTAAGCTACACGATGGTTTCCTGCCTTATCATGATAAATCAGATGCAGCTGAAATCACCGATTTCTTCAATATGAGTAAAAAGGCATTCAAAAAAGCCATTGGTGGACTATACAAGTCTAAAGTAATAACACTTGAAGCAGACGGCATTAGGTTGATATGAAAGCGATTTTATGGGTTTTTGGTGTTGCACTGTTTCTATTTGGTCTTGTATGGCTTAACGAGGACAACATAAGAAACTGGTTTTTTCCTAACAGCATTGAGGTTAAAGCTTTTGGAGATGCAACACCTGAAGGCGTAAAAATAGACTGGACCGCTGAATCGATTGAAGATACTGTCACCCTTTTTGACAAAGGGAAAGCGCTTGATTACGATTTTAGGGCCGGTGGGTATAATACATTTTTACTTTATTATAAAGACGAGTTCATAGGCTCATTTGAGCAATTCAAGTCCAACAAAGTTTCTGGCCATCAATACAATTTTATGATTTGGCAAGGTAAGGACTCCATACAGGCCGATCTTAAAATACTTGGCCCTGAAGCACCACTATGATTCATGCCTCAAGTGCGGGGGGATTTTGTTATTGCTTATACTGCTAATATCAAGCTTTAGAATATCAGTAGGCTTTACACACAAAACTGCCTTATTATTGTAAAAAGCCATAGGTGCCTTTAGCAATTGCGGATTATGGTTCAGTACTTCCAGCCAGCCCTCCATAGTAAAATCATTACCTCGTACTTTCTCCTGATACTCTGGTTTAGACTTATCCAGTAAGTCCTTAGGCTTAAGCTCTAGTTTGTTCACAATTTCTTTCCAAAGGGTAGTAGTGAGCTTGGTATTATCCAGGTGAACTTCATTCACGTGATTAGATATCGATCTGGCATAGGCTCTTGTTTGCTTCACAGAGTTGGTGTGCGTGTCGTTATAAATTAACAAAAGCTCATTTGGGTGAAATTGTATACTGCTCATAGAATCTTTTTTGTTATCTGATTAAGATATTAAATTTTAACGGAGCAAAAAAGGAAAAAGGTGCTGAGAGAATGTCTATTTTAATTTTGGTAGTTCATTATAATCACTTCTTTAGCCAAACCAGTGGCATTAAAACGAATGCTTAAATAGATATTGTTGTCAGCAGGCTCATCACAAGTGTCATCCGCAGTGATCTGATAGTAGAAGAACTTCTGACTGCGTTTGTAAAGCTCATGACGCTCAGGTTTGCCCAAAATCGCTACAATTTCGTTCTGATTCAATCCCTTAAGTTCGTCTTTTGAGTTTTGCAGGTTTTGAATCATTGAGACCCGATCGCCTTTACAACCATTTTCATCGGCTTGCCAGGTAGCCTCATCAAAGTTGGCAAGATCATGGTTTTTGGTAGCACAAGCGATAACAAGTACTACAAGAGAGACTAGTTTTAAATATTTCACTATTTGGTTACGGTTACGTGTTGCTTTGAGGTTACAGACATATTGATAATCAAAAGCCAGCCCAATGATACAAGGGTATAGGCAATTGCCAAAACAACCAGCCACATATCAAGTGAATAAAAGTAGGCTGCTGCTGCCAGTCCAGCTGAAATAGTGACAATTCTTACTTTTTCAAGTATCCATACCCAGTTCTTCATTTCAAATAAAGCGCCACAATTGGTGATTGTTAGTACAATAGCAAACACTACAAGTCCCTTCTCAATAATTGTAAAGTGGGCTTGTTGAAAAAGAAAAAATGCGGTAGCACCCAGCACTAATATATATTGAACCAGTACATATAGATTTAATGGTTTTGGCGGGAGTGCATTATACTTACTATATGTGCTTTTGTCTACTTCAGGTGCTGCCTGATAGCCACCCATATTTTCGGGCAACCAACCTGGTTTGTAAAACATAAACTTCAACTTGTCTTTCCATGAAGGGATTGCTTTGGCTGTATGATACATTTCATGGTAATGATTTAGGTTCACCCATACAGGGTTCCAGCTATTAATGGGCTTAGTAATACCATAAGTCGGTCGTTCTTCTTCTTTTTGAAATGTGCCAAACATTCGGTCCCAGATGATGAAAACACCCGCATGGTTTTTATCAATGTACTTTGGGTCTCTGCCATGGTGTACGCGATGGTGCGATGGCGTATTTATAAACCATTCCAAGAAACCTAATTTTTCGATGGTTTCCGTATGTATCCAGAATTGGTATACTGTTACCAATGCAGAAATTAAAACAAACGTCACCGGATCGAAACCTATCAATGCGAGTGGGAGGTAGAAAGCAAACGTCCATAAGATTTGAAAAGAACCCTGACGCAAAGCCACCGAGAAATTATAATCTTCACTTTGATGGTGCACAACATGCCCACCCCAAAATAGATTGATTTCGTGGCTCATACGGTGTGCCCAATAATAAAAGAAGTCTGCAGCGACAAACAGTATTATAATCGTATACCAAACATTGGGTATCTGCCAAATCGCTAAATATTCATAGACCAATACATAAGCCCCAACACCAATCACCTTTAAAAATATGCCTGTTACCTGCTGTGTAATACCACAACTGATGTTTGTGATGGCATCATTTAATCTATAAAGTCTCTTTTTAGAAAACTGTTGAACGAGTAACTCAATACCAATGAGTAGAAAGTATATAGGTATAGAAAGGACGATTGGATTGATATCCATTGGGGTAATTTATTTTTTTAACTTATTGGGGATAAAAATAATTCAATCGATGAGTAAATAAAAACTTATGTAAGGTTCTCATCAGTTTCCTTTACTAAAAAATCTAAATAGTGAAGTAGCATCCATGCTCGACAGTATTGAGGTTCTAAGTAGAAATCATTTTTTGCAACACTATTTATTTTGAAGACTAAGCAATAATCCACCTGATTGACATTAAATAGTTCCAAATTATGACATAACTTCGCAGCCACTTAAGTGCTGAAAGTTATGATTTTAAGATTTATTAAGTTTGGTTGGGCAGTATCCTTAGTAGCTGGGTTAGGTGCGTTATTGTATGTTTATGCCTCAATTCCTGAGCATGTTGTTTATAGCCTTAGCGATAAATATTTTGGTAAGGGGGCCGTTACCAGAGAAGTGTTTTTCTACAGTAGCCTGGGTTTTATGGCTTTCATTAACTTTCTACTTTATGCCCTGTCTAAGAATCTCAAATATCAGGATGAGTCTATCAATGAACTGATTAAGAAATGGCAATTAAGCCTGGCCGTGTTGATCAACATTTTTGCTATTGTAATTATGAACTTCGTCTTTTTAGTGAATAGCGGAGAGACATTTAATTTTGACAATATTGGCTATCTGATATATGTTTCATTTGGCTTTATTGTCTTGTGGATCATTGCGCTTCCCATCTTATTAGTTAGGGCTTTTAAAAGAAGCAAACAGAAGTAATAATTTATCGTTTATAAACCTCTAATGGTCTGATACTTAGAGGTATTGAAGTGAATTTTTGCTCTAAAAGCAATTAAAATTCATTTAGTTCATTTCCTTGAATAAATCTGAAAATTCATGTTTATTCGCTAGGTCATGATTTTCCTTCATGGCGTAGTTGGCATATTTTTTAAACTATATTGATACATGGCGATTGAGAATGTAGAGTACACCGAAGACAGTATTAAATCTCTGGATTGGAAAGAACACATCAGGCTAAGGCCAGGGATGTATATAGGTAAATTGGGAGATGGATCTGCTCAGGATGATGGTATTTATGTGCTGGTCAAAGAAGTGATGGATAATTGTATTGATGAGCACATGATGGGGCATGGCCGTACCATTGATGTTAAAATCACAGACCATCGTGTAGAGGTGAGAGACTACGGTCGGGGCATACCTTTAGGTAAAGTGGTAGACTGTGTGTCTAAGATCAATACTGGTGGTAAATATGATAGTGGAGCATTTCAGAAGTCTGTGGGGCTAAATGGTGTGGGTACCAAAGCTGTAAATGCGTTATCCAACTATTTTAAAGTACAGTCATTCAGGCAAGGGGAGACTAAAGTTGCAGAGTTTAAACAGGGTGTAGTAGTAAAAGATCACAGTGTTTCTAGCTCTAGTGGTAGAAATGGAACACTGGTTGTCTTTGAGCCTGATGAGTCAATTTTCAAAAACTATCATTTTATACCGGAGTATCTCAATGATTTGCTTTGGAACTATGCATTTCTGAATGCAGGACTAACAATAAACTTTAATGGCAATAAGTTTCACTCAGAAAACGGGTTAAAAGACCTGCTGGAGCGGAAAACAGAAGCTGATAACCTAAGATACCCGATCATACACCTCAGAGGGGAAGATATTGAAATGGCCCTCACACATTCTAACCAGTATGGTGAGGAGTATTACTCTTTCGTAAACGGCCAAAACACAACGCATGGAGGTACGCACCTTGCTGCTTTTCGTGAGGCTATAGTGAAAACCATTCGTGATTTTTATGGTAAAAACTTCGATGCCACAGATGTGAGAGCATCAATTGTTGGGTCTATTGCTGTAAGGGTGCAGGAGCCCGTGTTTGAGTCACAAACGAAGACCAAACTAGGCTCTCAGAATGTAGGCCCGGATGGTCCCACGATGCGAACTTTTGTGAATGATTTTGTTAAGAAGGAGCTTGACAATTATCTGCATAGAAACTCAACGGTTGCTGAGGCCTTACATAAGCGTATTTTACAGTCTGAACGTGAGCGTAAAGAAATAGCCGGAGTAAAGAAACTAGCTAACGAAAGAGCCAAAAAAGCCAATCTTCATAATAAGAAACTAAGAGACTGTCGCGTACACTACAGTGACAGTAAAGGTGATCGAAAAGAAGAAACGATGATTTTCATTACGGAGGGTGACTCTGCGAGTGGATCAATCACCAAGTCGCGTGATGTGCAAACACAGGCTGTTTTTAGTTTGAGAGGTAAGCCGCTCAACTGCTATAACCTTACCAAAAAGGTGGTGTATGAAAATGAGGAATTCAATTTATTACAACATGCACTAAACATAGAAGATGGAATAGAAGGCTTACGTTATAGAAAAATTGTAATCGCTACCGATGCCGATGTCGATGGTATGCACATCAGGTTATTGCTGCTTACTTTCTTTCTACAATTCTTCCCCGATCTTATCAAGCAAGGGCATGTTTATATACTTGACACTCCGCTATTCAGAGTAAGAAATAAAAAGGAGACAATCTATTGCTACTCAGATGAGGAAAGAAAGGCCGCTATTGCAAAAATTGGAGAAAAAGCTGAAATAACCAGATTTAAGGGTCTGGGTGAGATTTCACCTGAAGAGTTCGGTAATTTCATTGGAGAAGACATCAGGCTTGACCCAATTATATTAAATAAGGACACCACCATAAAGCAACTATTGTCTTTCTACATGGGTAAAAACACACCCGATAGGCAGGAGTTTATTGTCAATAACCTGAAAGTGGAAAAAGACCTGGAGGAGGAACTAAAGGATACAGCGGCTTAATTATTATAAAAACGCTATGATTGATGTGAGCGACTTGCTTACAATATCATGGCACTTGTAAATGTAAAGTTGATTGAGCAATATTTTTTATTATAAAAAATGTCAGAAGAGAATAAAGAAAATAGCAACGGTAAAGCACAGCACGAAAACGAAGATGTAATCCATGATGTCACGCCTGTTTCGGGTATGTATCAAAACTGGTTTTTGGATTATGCCTCCTATGTAATTCTTGAAAGAGCAGTACCCGCAGTAGAGGATGGGTTTAAACCTGTACAGCGTAGAATTATGCATGCGCTCAAAGAAATGGATGATGGCAGGTTTAATAAAGTAGCCAATGTGATCGGACAAACCATGCAGTACCACCCGCACGGTGATGCATCTATTGGTGATGCGATGGTAAATATTGGTCAGAAAGATCTTCTCATTGAGACACAAGGTAACTGGGGCGATATACGTACAGGAGATAGTGCGGCTGCGCCAAGATATATTGAGGCCAGGCTTTCAAAATTCGCTTTAGATGTAGTTTATAACGCTCAAACAACAGAATGGCAGCTATCTTACGATGGTCGTAAAAAAGAACCAGTCACTTTACCTGTAAAATTCCCATTGCTACTCGCACAAGGTGTGGAAGGCATTGCAGTAGGGCTGTCTACCAAAATACTTCCTCATAACTTCTGCGAGCTTATCAAAGCATCAATAGACGTACTTAAAGGAAAGAAACCAAAGCTCTACCCTGACTTTCCAACCGGGGGTATGGCAGATTTTTCTGAGTATAATGATGGATTAAGAGGAGGTAGAATAAAGGTACGAGCCAAAATCGAAGAGTATGATAAGAAGACACTAGTTATCAAAGACATTCCTTTTGGTACCACTACCACCAGCTTAATAGAGTCTATCATTAAAGCCAATGATAAGGGTAAAATTAAAGTAAAGCAGGTAATTGATAACACGGCCAAGGATGTTGAGATATTGGTTTCGCTGGCTCCCGGGCAATCACCTGACATCACTATTGACGCGCTGTATGCGTTTACTGACTGTGAAGTTTCAATTTCACCTAATGCATGCGTGATTATTGAAGATAAGCCACACTTTATTCCGGTCCATGAGATTTTAAAATACAACACAGACCAGACTGTAGAGTTACTCACTAAGGAGTTAGAAATAAAGAGAGATGAACTCAAGGAGAAGATCCTTTTCTCATCACTGGAAAAAATATTCATTGAAAATCGTATTTACCGGGATATTGAGGAGTGCGAAACCTGGGAAGCAGTAATTAAAACAATTGATAAAGGGCTGGATCCATTCAAACCTCAGTTTTATAGAGAAATTACAGAAGACGATATTGTAAGGCTCACTGAAATCAAGATCAAGAGAATATCAAAATTTGATACATTCAAAGCAGATGAGCTGCTTAAAAAGCTTCAGGAAGACCTCGAAGAAACTGAGCACCATCTGGCCAATATTATAGATTACTCTATTGCTTATTTCAACAGACTGCTTGAGAAGTACGGCAAGGGTAGAGAGCGAAAAACGGAGATCAAGTCATTTGACTCCATTGATACTACCATCGTTGCGGCTAATAACCAGAAGTTATATGTCAATAGAAAAGACGGTTTTGTAGGCTATGGCCTCAAAAAAGATGAGTTTGTCACCGAATGCTCAGACCTTGACGATATTATCGTGATTCGTAAGGATGGCAAATGCATGGTCTCTCGTATTTCTGATAAGGTATTTATGGGTAAGGATATCGAGCATGTAGGTGTATGGAATAAAGGCGATGAACGCATGACCTACAATATGATCTACGTTGATGGTAAATCAGGTAGGTCTATGGCCAAAAGATTTAATGTCAAAGCCATCACCCGAGATAAGGAATATGATTTAACCAAGGGCAATCCAAACTCACGAATGCATTATTTAAGTGCTAATCCTAATGGTGAGGCCGAATTGGTAACTGTTAAGCTCACTTCAGGGTCTAAGGCCCGAAAAAAGGTATTTGAGTTTGATTTTGCTGAACTTGACATCAAGGGTCGTGGTGCAGGAGGTAATATCCTGACTAAATATCCCATTCGTAAGATTGAATTGAAAGCAGAAGGCGTATCTACGCTCAGCGGTTTGGATATTTGGTATGATCCACATGTAGGGCGTTTAAATAAAGATGAGCGTGGCAAGCACATTGGTAAATTCAATGGTGATGACAGCATTTTGGTAGTTTACAAAGACGGAAGCTATGAACTCACCTCATATGAGCTGACGAACAGATACGAGCCTAAGAAGGTAGCAATTATTGAGCGTTTCGATCCTAAAACCGTTATTTCTGCGATTCACTATGATGGTGAGAGTAAAAATTACTACATCAAACGTTTTCAGGTAGAAACTACCAGCCTCGATAAGCGGTTTAGCTTTATTGGAGAGTCTGCAGGCTCAAAGCTTGTGGTTGTCAGTACAGATGTCAACCCTATAATTGAGGTAGAGTTTGTTAAAGGCAAAAGCAAAACAAAAGAAACGGAAGAATTGGCTATGCCTGACCTGATTGATATAAAGGGGTGGAAGGCCATTGGAAATAAACTTTCTCAGTATACAGTAAAAAAGGTGAAATTGCTTGAGCCTGTGAAGGAGAAAGATGAGCCTAAACCAGTAGAAGTAACTAAAGAAGCAGAAGAGACTAAAGTTGCTACTGAATCAGTCAAAGAAGTGGCGAAGAAGGAAAGCACAGCAAGAGAAGAGAAGCCGAAGACTGATTCTGATAGAAAAGAAAAGGGTGGTGACTATGGTATTGGAGACACTATTGAGCTTGATTTTTAAGCAATGGAACCAAAGCAAGAGCAGGGGCTTCAATACCTTGCAGGCTACATTTCAGCTCACAAAATTGACCTGATTGATAAGGCGCTGGAAAAGCGTACCAGACATCTTACAGTAGTTTTAGAGGACATCTACCAGCCTCAAAATGCCAGTGCTGTTATTCGCACGGCCGATTGCTTTGGTATTCAAGATGTACATATTATTGAGCATAAACATAAATTCAAGCTAAATCCGCGTGTTGTACACGGATCTTCCAAATGGGTGGATGTTCACCAATATGAAGAAGAAGGTATGAATGCAGAAAAGTGTATTTCTACTTTAAAGTCTCATGGGTATAAGATTGTCGCCACTGTACCTGATCAGTCGGCTAAACCTTTTCACTCTATAGACTTATCTCAAAAATGTGCGCTTGTTTTTGGTACCGAAATGACCGGTATTTCCGATTATATGAGAGAAAATGCCGATGACCTGGTAACTATACCCATGTATGGATTTACGGAAAGTTTCAATATATCTGTAAGTGTAGCTATCATATTAAATACCCTGGCGGAGAAACTTTTTTCTTCAAATTACGATTGGAGACTTAACGAGGAAGAGAAAAAAGCATTACGATTAAGTTGGTATCGTAAAATTGTCAATCGGTCAGACCTGTTAGAGAAAGAATATTTAAAGACCTTATAAGGATACATAATTTTCCTCGTTGGAATTGTCTATGCTGAAATACGTTAGTTGGTTAGTTAAAGGGTCTGTCACCCTGGGCGTAATGGCCTTACTATTTTTACTTATATCCAATATTTGGATTGTAAACAGTACGAAAGATAGAATTTATGATTCTATTGAAAATGCCCCGAGCACCGATATAGCCTTAGTTTTAGGCACAAGCCCAAAACTCATGACGGGAGATCCTAACCCGTATTTTCAAGAACGCATTAGATTAGCAGCCGAATTGCTAAAACAAGGCAAAGTAAAGCACATCATCGTAAGCGGTGATAATCGCTCTAAATACTACAATGAGCCTATAAAGATGTACAATGCTTTACTTGAGTTAGGTGTTGATAAGGAAAATATACACCTCGATTATGCAGGCCTCAGAACGCTTGACTCCATCATTCGCTGTAAGGAAATTTTTGGCCAGGATAACATCACCATTATTACGCAACCGTTCCATAGTTACAGGGCGTTATTCATAAGCAATTATCACAATATTGACGCGTTTTCTTTATCACTCACAAATATCCCTGACAATTTCTCGTATAAAGTAAAAGCCAGAGAGTATCTTGCACGTGCTTTGGCAGTTTTAGATCTTTATGTTTTACATAGAGAGCCTAAATATTTAGGGGAAAAAGAAGTAATTGCTATTTAAAATCTAGGGGTGAGTACAGTTTTACGATTAAAATTATTAGTATTCTTTATTGTTTTGGGGTGCTACCCATCCTTGCTGGCACAAACCGTTGTATCAGGTAAAGTGACTGATGCCAATTCGGGAGACCCTGTGCCATTTGCCAATGTTATTTTTAAGGGCACATCTATTGGTACCACCACCGATTTTGATGGACGCTATCGCATTGAGACCAGTCAATCGGTAGATTCAGTGCAGGCATCATATATCGGATATATCACCAGAAGTAAGATCATTAAACGTGGAACGAGTCAGGTTGTAGATTTTCAACTGGAAGAAAGTGTCATTTCGCTACAGGAGGTTGTGTTTTTGGCTGGTGAAAACCCTGCTTTTGAGGTGATGCGAGGGGTGGTGAGCAATAAAGATAATAATGATAAAAAGTCGTTGGATGCCTATCAATATGAGACTTATACTAAAATTGAAATTGATGTAGATAACATTTCTGAGAAGTTTAAGAAGAGAAAAATCATGCGAAAAATATCCAGTGTGATGGATAGTGTTGAGCGTATGGCAGGTGAAGATGGCAAACCCATATTACCTATATTTATTTCAGAATCACTTTCAGAATACTATTACAGAAACAACCCAAAGCTTAAGCATGAAAAGATACTTAAGACAAAAATAACTGGGGTAGGTGTTGAAGATGGTACTTTGGTATCACAATTCATTGGCTCTTCCTTTCAGGAATATAACTTCTATCAAAACTGGCTAAATATTGTTGGTAAAGAATTTATTTCACCAATTGCTGATGGTTGGAAATTATATTACGAGTATGACCTGACAGATAGTGCTTATGTAGGTGACCATTATTGCTACAGACTTGATTTCTTCCCGAAAAGTGACCAGGATCTGGCATTCAGAGGCACCATGTGGATCGATAAAGCAACTTATGCACTTAAGCAAATGGATGCTACTGTAGCCTCAACGGCTAACCTCAATTATGTTGAAAAGATTAAAATCCAACAGGAACTTGAGCCTAGCGATGCAGGACCATGGCTTCCAGTAAAAAATAGAGTGCTGATTGATATTGGTGAAATCACAGATAATATGGCAGGTGTATTGGCTAAATTTTACACTAGCAATAAAAATATTGCCGTTAACCTACCACAACCTCAAAAGTTCTATGCCAGACCAATTGAGGTAGCAGAAGATTTTAAGATTGGCAGCACTGACGAATATTGGAACCAACACAGACACGAGCCCCTCACACCAACAGAGGTAAATGTTTATAGTATGATTGATACACTCAGGAATATCCCTGTGGTTAAAACTTACACCGAGATACTTAAGATTGCTATCAATGGTTATCTAAAAGCTGGCCCGGTAGATATTGGGCCGTATTTATCACTTTATGCCAACAACACCGTAGAGGGTCATCGATTTCAGTTGGGTGGCCGCACCAATATTAACTTTAGCAATAAGTGGGTCATGGGAGGTTATGTGGCCTATGGTTCAGAGGATGAGGAGTATAAGTACCAGGGAACCCTTAAATATATAGCCTCCAGAGACAGATGGACAACATTAGAAGCTCAATATACTAAAGACATAGATCAGGTGGGATTGGCGGCAGAAGATTTGCTAGGGAACAGTGTTTTTCTCACAGCCACCAGGTTTGGTAACCTGGTAAGACCGTACTACTATGAGCAGGGTAAATTCACAATACAGCGCCAGTTGTTTAGAGGCTATAGACAGAGCATTACAGCAAGGTACAAGAGCTTCAATCCGCTGTATAATTTTGCGTATTTTGAAAATCCTGAAAGCACCGATAGCCCCATTAAAGAAAAAATAGAGACAGCAGAAGTGATGTTTGAGGCAAGGTATGCTAAAGACGAAGTTTTCGTACAAAACGATAATGATAGAATAAGCCTGGGAACGCTAAAATGGCCTATTTTTACTTTAAGGTACACCAGAGGTATCAGTGGAATTTTAGGAAGTGACTTTGATTATAATAAAGTGAGTCTAAACATTACAAATGACTTGAAAATGGGCTTTTTCGGAACTTCCAGTGTTTCACTAACGGGAGAATATATTTTTGAAACTTTGCCTTATCCGTTACTTAAAGCTCACATTGGTAATGAATCTAACTTTTATACTTCTGCAGCTTACAATCTGATGAACTTCTCAGAGTTCGCCAGTGATCGATATGTTGAACTCAGGTATCTACATCGCTTTCAGGGGTTTGTGTTAAACCGCATACCACTCATGAAGAAACTAAAGTGGCGATTAATAGCGAGTGCGGATGTGCTTTACGGTAGGTTGAGAGAGTCTAATCGCAATATTCTCTCTCCGGTTGATCAGGATGGGAATCCAACTGATCCTATCGGTTTCTTCGATGACAGGCCTTATGTAGAGGTAGGATATGGAGTAGAAAATGTATTTAAAGTACTTTGGATTGAGTTTTTTCACAGGCTCACCTATCTTGACAGGCCAGATGTCAACAAATTTGGTGTGAAAATAAGCTTCCAATTTATACTTTAGTGTAAATGAAGTTTATAAAGCTCCTTACGTTTAGTCTATTTGCATTTGCGTGTCAGCAGCATTCTAAAGATGCTATTGAAGAGGCCGGCTTTTCTGTAAAAGCAGAAGAAACACTCGAGTACCTCAATGACATTGCCTCACAGAATAAAAACAATGCTTCTTTTTATTACCAACGTGCACTGGCAAATAACGAACTCGGCTACAATGAAGCAGCTTATGATGATATTTTAAAAGCCACCAATATTGATCAAGAGTCCGAGCGTGCGTATCTGCTTAAAGGTAAGATCGAACAGGCCATGGAACGTCCTCAGGTAGCCATTGAAAGTTTACTGATTGCGGAAAAACTAGGTGCTCGTGAAAAAGGGCTTTACAAGATTTTGGCATCGGAATATTTACAACTTGGCCAGGTGAAGATGGCAAGAACAGCTGTCGATAGGCTCGTGAAACTTCAACCTGATGCGTTTAGCTATCAGCTGGAAGGGGAGGTATTGCTGGCCATAGGAGATACTGCCGATGCGGTGAGTAGCTTTACCAAGGCAGTTTCCATCAATTCGAATATAAAGCCTGCAAATGAAAAGCTGGTGGAAATATATTTAGCTAAAAATGATCGACAAAAAGCTGGCGATATTATCAATCGATACTTAAATAGCAATATTGGTGATGAGGCCATGCTGCTTAAAAAAGGAAGATTACTAAGTAGTATGGAAGTTTATGACAGTGCAAAACAGATATACCATCATTTATTAGCGCTTGATACTAACAACTACCTGATTAACTATGAGTTATCCAACATTCATTACACTACCAACAAATTTGATAGCTCGAAGTATTATAGTGAGAAGGCGCTTCAATTAGATTCTACCCAAGTGGAGGCTAAGTTATTACTAGCTCGTTCATTGGATCAAAATAGAGATTACCAGCAAGCGATAGACATATATGAAAACATCGTCAGGGGTGATTCTACGAATAATTTAGCCGCTAGTGAGTTAGACAATTTGAAAAGAAAAGTTGCATATTTGTGGCAATTGGAGCAGCAGCGTAAGCAGAGAGACTCGGTATTGAACAATCTGCCTCCAACCTTAGAGAAAAAGAACATAGATAATTAGAATCAGACAATTTCATGATTAAAATAACCCTGCCAGACGGATCGGTTAAAGAATTTGAAGACAGTGTAACAGGACTAGATGTAGCTATGAGTATTAGTGAGGGTTTGGCCCGAAATGTACTTGCAGCAAAAGTAAACGGTGAAGTTTGGGATGCAACCCGTCCCATCGACAAAGATGCAACGGTGCAGTTATTGACATGGAATGATGATGATGGTAAATCAGCCTTTTGGCATTCTTCGGCTCACCTCTTAGCCGAAGCATTAGAAGAGCTTTACCCAGGTGTGAAATTTGGCATTGGTCCTCCAATAGATAATGGGTTTTACTACGATGTAGACCTTGGCGAAAAAGACTTTGGTGAAGATGACCTTGAACAAGTAGAAAAGAAGATGCTTGAACTGGCTCGTGAGAAAAACGAGTTTAAAAGATCTCATATATCAAAAAGTGAGGCGCTTAAATATTATCAGGAAAAAGGAGATGAGTATAAAATAGAACTCATCAACGATCTGGAAGATGGTACCATTACATTCTACAATCAGGGAAATTTCACAGACCTCTGTCGTGGACCACACATTCCACATACAGGTTTTGTTAAAGCAATTAAACTGCTAAATGTAGCAGGTGCTTATTGGAGAGGTGATGAAAAGAGAAAGCAGCTTACAAGGATTTACGGAGTTACTTTTCCGAAACAAAAGGAGCTTAAGGAACACTTAGAAAGACTTGAAGAGGCCAAAAAAAGAGATCACAGAAAACTGGGCAAGGAGCTTGAGCTTTTCACATTCTCTGAAAAGGTAGGCATGGGTCTTCCGCTATGGTTGCCTAAAGGTACCATATTGCGTGAGCGTTTAGAGAATTTTATGCGTAAAGCGCAGATCAAAGCGGGTTATGATCCTGTTGTTACGCCTCATATTGGCAGTAAGCAACTTTATGTGACTTCGGGACATTATGAGAAATATGGTGAGGACTCTTTCCAGCCAATAAAGACACCTAATGAAAATGAGGAGTTCTTATTAAAGCCTATGAATTGCCCACACCATTGTGAGATTTATAACTCAAAGCCAAGATCATACAAAGACCTGCCGGTAAGACTTGCAGAGTTTGGTACGGTGTACAGGTATGAGCAAAGTGGTGAGTTACATGGATTGACAAGAGTAAGAGGCTTTACTCAGGATGACGCACACATTTTCTGTCGACCAGATCAGGTAAAAGAAGAGTTTATAAAGGTCATTGACCTTGTGCTTTATGTGTTTAAGGCATTGGGATTTGAAGAATATACAGCACAGGTGTCTTTAAGAGATCCTGAAAATAAACAAAAGTATATCGGTGAGGATAAGCTTTGGGATCAGGCCGAAAGAGAGATACAGGAAGCTGCAGACGAAAAGGGTTTGAAAACTGTAACTGAATTAGGTGAGGCGGCATTTTATGGCCCTAAACTTGACTTTATGGTAAAAGATGCCTTGGGTAGAAGCTGGCAGTTAGGTACAATCCAGGTAGATTATACACTACCAGAGCGCTTTGAATTGGAGTACACCGGAGCGGATAACCAAAAACACAGACCTGTAATGATTCACAGGGCACCCTTTGGTTCGTTGGAAAGATTTGTGGCTGTATTGATAGAGCATTGTGGTGGAAACTTCCCATTATGGCTGTCTCCTGACCAATTTGCAATACTTCCTATCTCAGAGAAATACCATGATTATGCCGAAGAATTGAAGAATATTCTAAACGAAAAGGACATTCGTGGGTTTATTGATAATAGAGATGAAAAGATTGGAAGAAAGATAAGAGATGCCGAAGTAAAAAAGGTACCTTACATGCTTATTGTAGGTGAGAAGGAGAGAGACGAGCAGAAGGTATCGGTGAGAAGACACGGTGAAGGTGATGTAGGAAGTTTAGGTGTTGATGAATTCATCAGTCATTTTGCTAAAGAAAGTGGAGTATAAGAGCTAAAAGGCTCATTTTTAAATAAAAGTCAAATAATTAGATAGTTTTTGAATATCGAAAATATATAACGATATTTGCAACCTGTTTTTTCTAACTAAATAAGGAGGTAAAGATTAGTAAACAAAGATTTCAAAGAAGGGGTTATCGAGGGAGAGTAGAAGAACCCTATCGCGTCAACGAAAAAATTCGAACATCCAAAGTCAGAGTGGTGGGAGAAAATGTAAAGGTTGATGTATACCCAATTGAGCAGGCGATCAAAATGGCTAAGGAGCAAAATCTCGATTTAGTAGAGATTTCACCAAAGGCTGATCCACCTGTTTGTAAAATAATCGACTACTCTAAGTTCAAATACGAGCAGAAGAAAAAACAGAAGGAGATAAAGGCTAAGGCTCAAAAGACGGTAATTAAAGAAATCCGTTTTGGTCCTAATACAGAGGAGCATGATTTTAACTTTAAGTTGAACCATGCGATTAACTTCTTGAAGGATGGCGCTAAAGTAAAGGCTTATGTACACTTTGTTGGTAGAACCATTGTTTTTAAAGAGCGTGGTGAGATTTTACTACTTAAGTTTGCACAGGCTGTTGAGGAATATGGCAAGGTTGAGCAGCTTCCAAAATTAGAAGGAAAGCGAATGACCATGTTTATATCGCCTAAGCCTCAAAAGAAAAAATAAGAATACAGATCGACAAAAGATAGATTGAAATGCCAAAAGTAAAAGTAAAAGCAGGAGCGAAGAAGAGATTTAAGCTGACTGGTAGTGGTAAAATTAAAAGAAAGCATGCTTTCAAAAGCCACATCCTTACAAAAAAGGAAACCAAGCAGAAGAGAAATCTTACAAAAATGGCGTTGGTTCACAAATCAGATGAGTCCAATGTAAAAGCAATGCTTAATATCTAAGCAAACTAGTATAACTAGGTTTTATTAAATTTTTAACCCGGTTACAGGCACAAAAGATCTCGAAAGAGACGCCTTTGACCAAAACAAATTAAGAAATGCCAAGATCAGTAAATCATGTAGCGTCTAGAGCGCGTAGAAAAAAGATACTTAAAGCCGCCAAAGGTTATTGGGGCAGAAGAAGTAATGTATGGACGGTAGCAAAAAATGCCGTTGAAAAAGGTTTAACTTACGCTTACAGAGATAGAAAAGCGAAGAAGAGAGACTTTAGAAAATTGTGGATTCAAAGAATCAATGCAGGTGCGAGAATGCACGGCATGTCTTACTCACAATTCATGGGTAACATCAAAAAGTCAAACATCGATCTTAACAGAAAAGTGTTAGCTGACCTAGCGATGAACCACCCGGAGGCTTTCGCTGAAGTAGTGAAAAAAGTAAAATAAGTAAGTTTAACCAACGATCTGTATTAAAAAACCCTGACCATTTGGTCAGGGTTTTTTTTGTTTAATCTCCAACTGCCCTTTAGATTATTAAATTTTTACTAATTTTATTAAAGGATTATAATTCCTTAACGCTTCTCAATTTAAATTAGGGGATAAACCTTATAATTTCAACCTAAACTAAACCAAAACCACAATTTCAATCATGAAAAACCTTATAAACAGGTTGATTCTTCTATCAACCTTTCTCACTTTGTGCTTTACTGTACATGCACAAACCGTATTTATAAATGAAATCCACTATGATAATGATGGAGCTGATCAGGATGAAGGAGTAGAGGTGCTCGGGCCAGCGGGAACAGATTTAACCGGATGGTCTCTTGTATTATATAACGGCAATGGTGGTAGCTCCTACAATACCGTTAGTCTAAGTGGTGTTCTACCAAACCAACAAGCGGGGGTTGGAACAACATTTTTCTCAGTTTCAGGGTTACAAAATGGCTCACCTGATGGTATTGCTCTTGTCAACGGTACTACCGTAATTCAATTCATCAGCTATGAAGGAAGTTTCACCGCTGTAGGTGGAGCAGCCGATGGCATGATAAGTGAAGATATTGGTGTAGCTGAATCAAGTTCAACGGCAATAGGTACATCCTTACAGCTTATTGGTCAGGGTAGCAGTTATGGTGATTTTACCTGGGATTCTGGCATGGCCTCATCTTATAATGCCATTAATAACGGACAATCATTCGGGGAACCAACGGTTAGCGATCCAATTATCAATGAGTTCGTAAATAATCATACAAGTAGTGATACCAACGAGTTTGTAGAAATTGTTGGTGATCCTGACACTGATTATAGTGCATTTACACTTTTAGAAATAGAAGGAGATGGATCAGGATCGGGAGTTGTAGATGAAGTAATACTCATAGGTACCACTGATGGCAATGGTTATTGGATCACTGGATTTTTAAGCAATGCTTTTGAAAATGGCACACTGTCATTCCTACTGGTTGAAAATTTTTCGGGTAGTCTTGGTGATGATTTAGATATCGATGATGACGGAATACTAGATATAACTCCCTGGGATCAAATAATAGACGCTATAGGCGTGAACGATGGCGGTAGCAATGACTTAAATTATGGAGGCGTGGCCTTAGTTCAAAATTTTGATGGAGGATCATTTACAGTAGGAGGCGCCTCGCGTATTCCAAATGCAACAGATACTGATTCAGCATCAGATTGGGTAAGAAATGACTTTAATGGAGAGGGTCTACCTGATTTTCCTTCAGCTATTGCAAATGCTGGAGAAGCGATTAACACCCCTGGAGCTGATAACATATTGGCACTTGGGCCTGTGGCTGAAGTTGTAATTAATGAGATAGATGCCGATACAGAGGGTACTGATGTGGCTGAATTTATTGAATTGTTTGATGGGGGTGCAGGTAACACACCCCTTGATGGGCTTGTCATAGTATTTTATAATGGAAGCAATAATCTGGTTTACAGAGCAATTGACCTTGATGGATATACCACTAACACTGAGGGTTACTTTGTACTGGGAAATAATGGAGTGCCAAACGTAGCATTAGAATTCCCAACAAATGGAATGCAAAATGGAGCTGATGCTGTGGCTGTTTATGCAGCTGATGAGTCAGATTTTCCTTCAGGCACAATTGTTACAACTGAAAATCTGATAGATGCTGTGGTTTATGATACCAATGATAGTGATGATGCCGAACTATTGGTGCTTTTAAATGCCGGAGAGCCGCAGATAAATGAAGATGAGAATGGTAATAAGGATACAGAATCACTACAACGCTTACCCAATGGTAGTGGTGGGTTACGCAACACATCCTCATTTGCTGCAGCAGCACCCACACCAGGTACTGAAAATGGAGTTGTTATACAACCTCCAACGCCTGATCTGATCACAATTGCCGAAGCCAGATCTAAACCGATTGGTGAACTTGTGACTGTAAGGGGTGTGTTAACTGTAACCAGTAATTTAGGCGGTCCAGCTTATATTCAGGATGGCACAGGTGGAATACCGGTTTTTGAGCCTCAATTGCATGACAATGTAAACTTGCAAATTGGAGACTCACTTGAAGTAACTGCTTTACGTTCAGAATTTAACTCCCAGGTGCAGTTGAGTGGTGTGACCGAGTGGACGGATTTGGGTGTTGCTAATAATCCCATCGAGCCTAAGGTCATAACATTAGCGGAATTAGCTAATCATCCGGGAGAACTCGTTCAAATCACTGATGTGACATTTAATACTCAGTCATACATTTTGTTTGGTAATTCAAATTATGCGATATCTGATGTAAGCGGAACTGCTGAGTTGCGTATAGATGCTGATGTGGAAAGCTTGGTTGGACGTGCTCAGCCTGAGTTTTGTGAAATTATAACTGGTGTTGTAGGCCGATTTATCGATATTTTTCAGTTGCTTCCACGTGCTGTTACAGACATGCCATGTGCGGAACCTTATGAACCCAAAGGTGGAGATTTAGGAATACCCCAGACTGAAACTTTTGACATTGTTGCATGGAATATTGAGTGGTTCGGAGATGAAAATAATTCACCGGCATCAGGCAGTGCTAATAGTGATCAGATTCAAAAAGATAGTGTAAAAGCAGTATTACTATCACTTGATGCAGATGTGTTTGCGGTAGAAGAAATAACCGATACCATATTGTTTGTGCAAATGGTATCAGAAATGCCGGGTTATGCGCATTACATTTCAAATTATGTATCCTATCCACAATCAGCTGGCGAAAAACAGCATGTTGCCTTTATTTATAAAACAAGTACTGTGCAACCGATTTTTAATGAATCCAAACCTTTACTAGCTTCTATTCACCCCTTTTATAATGGAGGAGACGGAAGTGCTTTGGTAAACTACCCAAGTGCAACGGATCGATTTTATGCGAGTGGCAGGTTGCCTTACATGTTTGTAGTTGATGCAACAATTAATGATGTGACGAGAAAACTTAATATCGTTAATATACATGCACGTGCAAACAGTGGGAGTGACGCTCAAAACCGTTATGATATGAGAAAATATGATGTTGAAGTATTAAAAGACTCATTAGATACATACTATAGCGATGCACAAGTGATTTTATTGGGAGATTATAATGATGATGTTGACGAAACAGTGGCGGATATTACGTCAACTGCAAGCTCTTATGAAGCATATGTAAATGATAGCGCCAACTATTTTATTCCTACTGCGATCTTAAGTGCAGGAGGCTATAGGTCTTATGTTTTTAACAATGATGTGATTGATCATATTACTGTTTCCAATGAATTGAAGGATGACGTGATTGATGGCTCAGCACGAGTGGGCTATGAGTTTTACGATACAGATTTTGCTTATACCGCTTCAGATCATATGCCAGTATCAGTTAGGCTTAGGTTTGAACCAGAAGTTACTTTCAACACAAGCAAAGCAGTTTCAGTGGTTCACTTCGAACAGGGTAAAAGAAAAAATGGACGCCCAGTCGTTTGGTGGAGAAGTGATCCGTCAAAGGCTTTGAACAGACCGTTGGAGAACTTCTATTTTAATTTTGTAAGTCTTGGTTTTGGTGGTGAAATCGTGCTGGAACTAGATAATAAGCTGTATGATCTTGAAGGTGATGACTTCAGAGTCTTTGAAAGTACATTTGGCCCCTTGCATGTGCCATGTGACTTTTATCCTGAACGCGCTGAAGTATTTGTTTCTGAAGATGGCAATGACTTTACCTCCTTGGGTACCACATGTCTTGGTGGTACTTTTGACTTGGCCTCTAAAGGCTTGAATTCCATTCAGTATATCAAGATAGTTGATCAATCTAACCCGCAATCATTTGGTGGCAATGCGGATGGTTATGATTTAGATGGTATTTGGCCAATAAATCACGGAAGTAATAATGCCCGCACAGCCGGAAACATAGAAGTCCGTGAAAACTATGCGCCAAATGAGGAAGGTGAATCAATCGTGGAAATATATCCAAATCCTTTTGTTGATAAATTTAATTTAACTCTAAATTCAGAAATTAATGATCGTGTAAATCTTAGGATTTATAATGCACAAGGTCATGAGGTATACAGCAAGCAGTTAGAAACTACTATAGGGACGCAAAAATATGTAGTGGATTTAAACCAATTGTCGAGAGGCGTATATGTGCTTAAGGTTATTGGTCAACAAACTCATAATAACAAAACTATAAAGTTGATTAAGAAGTAGTATTAACTGACATAACAATAAAGAGGCGGTAATAAAGCATAAAAGCTCTAAAACCGCCTCTTTTGATTTATAGACTCAATGTTCTAACTAATCAGCTCTCAGCTGTCGTCTGAAGGTTGGGAAGTGTTATTGTGAAGGTAGTTCCTTTTTTTACTACGGACTCAACTGTGATTGTTCCTTGTAATTTTTCTACGGTTTCCTTTACAATATAAAGTCCCAGGCCAGACCCAGAACTGTTTTCTGTTGCCCTGAAAAACATTTTAAAAATATCTCTCATGGCATGCTTTGCAATACCAATGCCGTTGTCATCAATTTCGATTGAGGTATAGACTTTATCACAGTGAATATTGATACTTATTGTTGGGTTTTGCTTTTCATTATCTCTGTACTTAAGTGCATTTGAAATCAAATTTCGTAGAATAATAGCAACTCGTCTGCGATCACTTGCAAAGTTTGCTTTTCCATTAAAAGACTTGTTAATAGTAACACTGTCATCGTGGTTAAGGAAATTGAGCTCATCCAACACATCATCTATTAACTCAGGCATTGAAAATTTAGAAATCATAACCTCTTTGCGCTCATTGCTTGAAAAGTCAATAATATCACCAATAAAGGCATCGAGTTTTTTTACACTGGTTTTCATCTTATCAAGATATATGCTGGTGTTTTTACTATCAACATGGGCTAGATCAATAAGTCCTAATAATGATGCAAGAGGTGACCTTAAATCATGTGAAGCACTGTAAACAAAGCTATCGAGCTCACTATTTACCTTTCTAAGTTTGACGTTCATCTTTTCTATGCCGTGAATACGCCACTTATAAGTGATATATAGAATTGCAATGGCACTCAGAACAACCATTAAGTAAAACCATGTAGTTTGATAATAGAATGCTGCTACGCTGAACCGTAGCTCATCTCCAACTTCATTCCATACGCCATTATTATTAGACGCCATCACGCTAAACTTATAATCACCTGGGCTTAGGTTGGTGTACTCTACCTGTCTCTCATTTTTAACTTCAATGTAATCCTCATCAAAATTTTCAAGCTTGTAGCGAAATTTCATTTCATCAGGTGAAATAAAGCTTAGCGCAGTAAAATTTATCACATACCGTATGTGGCCAGCAGGTATTTCGAAGTCGTTAATGTTTTCGTAAACGGTTGTATCAGCAGTGAGTGATGAGATATAAACCGGTGGTTTTATGGTATTAGTTTTAAGCAGGTCGGTGTCAATTACAGAAACACCTCCAATGGTCGGTATCCATAACCTTCCTGCATTATCTGTTGAGGCTTGCACAGCGCCTGTACATTCTTCTTCCCGCATGCCATCGGTACTGTTTATCATTTTTGATTCTACTATGTGGCTATTATCTTTAAAAAACGCTGCAAGCTCTGCTTTCGGGATATTGATTACGCCTTGACTTGATGTGATCCAGGCATCACCTTGCGGACCTTCAAGCCAATCAAACATACTTATGCCAGATAAATTCTTTTGTAATGCAATAGGGGTGAACTTACCATCTTGAAAATGATACAGTCCGGAGTTACTTACAACCCAGAGTTGACCTTGTTTATCTAGGTGTGTGTTGAAAATGATTAGACCTGCATCATTCTCAGAGATAGAATGGTTTGAAAGATCTCCTTTAGGACTTATCTGTGTCAGGCCGCCACTGTGAGTCCCAATAAAAAGGTTTCCGTCATTATCTTCTTCAATCGAAAGTACAAAATTTGAATTCAAACCGTTGTTTTCATCATAAATCGCGACCACCTGATCATCTACAATTTTTATCAGACCTCCTGAGCGAGAGCCGACCCAAATGTTTCCTTTTTGATCCTTATGAATGACACGTAAGTCCATGGAGCTTAAACCTTGACTCAAATCATATTTAAATTCATCATCTCCTCTTTTTCTGATTAAACCCCTATAACTGGCCACCCAAAGCGTGCCATCTTTCTCCTCTAAAACATCTCTGATGCCAGTTTGTGACGACTGAAGCTTCAAAGGGATTTTGGTTATTTGATTGTTATTATAGGCAAAAAGGCTACCATCATCGCATCCAATAAACTGACGATTACCCAGGTAGTCGTTTTTAATTATGTTGATTTTGTTGCTACTAAGCCCATCATAAGTGGTGTAATTACTCACACCAGTTTGTCTGAGTTGTATAAGGCCGTCCCGACCAGTACATATCCATAAACTACCTTCTTTGTCAAACTGAATTTGATTTATTCTTGTAAGAGTGGTGGCTTCTAATGATCGGGTGAAGTCACCATTATTAGTCTTTATATTTAATCGTCCTAAGCCATTATTTGAACCAACCCAGACAATATCTCCCTTAGATAAAATGGTATTAATTGATTGGTTCTGCATAAATTCGATTGGCTTGACTTCCCTGTTTTTTAGTAATGAAATACCGGCCTGAGTGCCAATATAAACTTGTAATGAATCAATAGATAAAGTGTTAATCACATTGCTTTGAAGTCCGTTTTCAATGCCATATCTTCTAGTATTATTCTCTGTATCTAATGAAAACAACCCTTGACCTTCCGTGGCAATCCACAATGTCCCTTTATGATCTCTTTTTATGTCAACTACATTCATTTCTTTGAAGATGTTTGGCTTCAAAGGGGTTATTTTATTGTCTTGATACTGATAAAGTCCATCATTGGATCCTATAAGGATCGATCTATTTTCCTCTACCAATAGATAGTTGATAGATTTTGGGATGGTCCCATTGGATGCAGTTAATAACTTGAAGTCATTGTTTTCATAAACAAGAACACCACTTCCCTGAGACGCGAAATATAGTCTTGACTCATCGGGTGCTTCAAATCCTTTGCGGAAACCATCAATGGCTAGAAAGGGTAAATTGTTACGGTTATAAAATTGTGACTGATATCCATCAAACTTTATAATTCCGGAATAGGAGGTAAGCCATAAATAGCCATCACGAGACTGAAAAGCAGATGTTATATTTTTGGTGTCTAATCCGCTTTTTTCTGCCCAGGAATAGACAGACAATCTGTCTAATGATTTAGGTATTTCTTGACTCAGACAAAATGTAGAAAAAGTAAATGCAAGAAAAAGGTTAATGCAGATTCGTTTCATAGCCAATAAGACACATCTTAATTATAAGATACATAAAATGTAGAAATATCTATTGGCTGGAGAACTATTTGTATTGGCTGGCAACCAGCCTGTGCATAAGTACGGCCGCTCTCTTAGCCTGTACAGAAAGTTTACTTAGATCCCCTGTTTCGTTAATTGTATGATCATCAGCACCACTTAAACCCATGCCGTCAATGGCCATATCTACATGGCCAGAAGTGAACGATACATCGGCAGCACCTGCATTTCTTGGGTTTACAGGTCGCACCACACCAAAACCTAAATCTTGACTCACAGCACTATAATAGCCTAACAACTTGCTGTTTCCTTCTGAAGGAGCAAGGGGAGGGTAGCCACCTGGGTTAAAGGTAAGTTTTGCAGATGTGCCTGGATAGTTGTTAGATGCTATTTCAGACATTATCTTTTTTGCCTTCTCTAACTGCTCTAATGATACGGCTCTAATATCACCGGTAACTTTTACCTGTTGAGCTACTACATTACTCTTACCGTAAGCAGTACCACCACTTTGGCCAGCATCATAGGTGGTTGAAGTGCCCCCAAGAATGACTCCAGGGTTAAAGGTTAAGTTTTCTTCTTTTGAAAGTTGTTGATAAAACTCGTTAAGAATCCTGGAAGTCTCATAAATGGCCCCTACACCCACCTTTTCGGTAAATACCTGAGAGGAGTGTGCTGCGTTTCCGGTTACTTCAAGCGACCAGCCTGAAGACCCTCTGCGAGAAACAACAATCGTTTCAGGGTCTCCATCTGCATTTTCAAAAGCTAAAGCAATGTCTGCCCATTTAGCACCCTCTACTAAATCCTTCTTTGACAACTCAAGTGGGCTGCCACTTTTTTCCTCATCGCCAGTCATTACCACCTCAATCTGCATGTCATCTAATACTTTAGCTTCCTTTAGTGCTTTTAGAGCAAGAAGTATGATAACATCTCCGCCTTTCATGTCGGCTACACCAGGTCCTTTTAAAATTGAGTCGTTGAGCATTTTGTATGACTGGAAAGGGCTGTCTGGCTCAAATACTGTATCTAAATGCCCAATTAATAGCATCTTAGGCCCTTTTTTGCCTTTATTAGTGGCTACTAAGTGCCCGGCACGATTAAATGCTTTACCATCAACCCACTTGGTCTCCAGGCCTAAAGCATCAAACTCTTTCATTAAAACGTCTCCCACAGCTCTAACACCTTCAAAATTCATGGTGCCGCTATTCATATTTACCAGCTTCTTTAAAAGCTCAGTATAGTATTCATTATTTTGATCAACTGCTTTTACAATTTTCTTTTCTGTCTTAGAAACCTGTGCTAAAGACATGAATGAAATGGCTGAAACAATAAAAAGTATGAGGGTAAATCTTAATCGGTACATAGAAAGTTAGTTTTGATTGAGAAATGGAAGATAGTAATAATAACCGCTGTGGTCAATGTTACTGATCTTTTTGCAACAGCTGGCCACTGAGGTATTTGAGCTCTATTTCTGAAAGCTTAGCCGCAAAGGCCGCGTTTTGCAACCTCAGTTCGGCATTGATTAGGTTTATTTGAGCCTCTCGTAGTTCAATAGGGTTACTTAAACCTATTTGATAGCGCTCCTGGGCAATTTCATTATTCTCTTTGGCCACTTCAACATTTTCTTCCTCAAGAGTCATTAGGTTGAGGTTATTTTTATAGTTGATATACCTAGATCGAGCAGCAGTTACTAAAGATAGAAGTTGCTCCTCATAAGCAAATTGACTGTTTTCAATTTGAATTTTCGCGTTCTGAATTCTCCTCTGTACGTTAAAGCCATCAAATAATGTCCAGGAAGCAGTCAAACCATAAGTAATATCATCTGATGTGCTTTCAATGGCAAACCCTGCAGGCGACTGTGATTGACTATGTGTGTACGCAGCAAATAAATTCACTTCAGGAAAACGATCACCTCGATTAATTTCTTTTTCCTTCAATGCTATGACTTGATCACGTCTCAATGCGGTAAGTTGTGGGTTGGTCGTTTCTATGTTATTTATGACATCAGCAAGATCGATGTTAGGATCATTTTGTAAGTTATATGCAAGCTCAAAACTTATCGTATCACCAGACATAGCCATCAACTGAAGCAGGTCAAGTTTTCTCAGATCAAGTATTTCAAGTTGTCTGATCTTGGCGGTTTTATCTGCATTGAGATCTACTTGAGCTTGTAAGTATTCTAGCTTTGAAGCTTTACCTAACTCATATTTTTCTTTAGCCACTCTAAGCCGTTCTTCACTTAGCTCAATGTTATTTGATGATAATTTTAAGCGTTCATTTTCCAAAGCTGCCTGATAATAGGCAATGGCAACACTAAACGCTACCTGCTCTACCTGAACTCTTAATTGATCGTCTTGCTGTAGTGAAACCTCCTCAAGCTGCCCATAGGTGCTAAACATGCTCAACCCATCAAATAGTGTCCAGTTTAGTGAGGCTCCATAAGAGGTTCGTTGACTTTTGGCTCCTGAAACCGATTGCTCCTGTCCGGTGGTTAGCTCCCTTTCGAAGGACTGCCTACCGTAGGTACGATCTGCATTTGCGCTAAGCGTTGGTAAAAATCCAGCATTACCCAGAGTCAGATTATTGGTGGATATTTCTTTATTATTTCTTGCGATTTTTATTCCATAATTATTATCCAAGGCTGTAGCTAAAGCCTCTTCAAATGTGAGTGTTGTCTGGGCAGAGCTGGCAACACCCCCTACAAGCATGCATAAAGTTACTATCAGTTTTCTCATACCCTTGCTTTCCTTTTTTCTTTCCCTGTGATATATGTGTAAACAGCTGGTATAACAAATAAGGTGAGTATTGTGGCAAATAGCATACCTCCAATCACTGCAACACCCATAGATACTCGGCTTTCGGCACCCGCTCCAAGGGCCAGTGCAATAGGGAGTATACCTAATATGGTAGAAAGACTTGTCATGAGAATAGGGCGGAAGCGAGCTTTAGCAGCACCTACAATAGCTTCCTCGATTGACATATCTTGCGCCTTTCTCTGGTTGGCAAACTCTACTATGAGTATTCCATTTTTGGTTACCAGACCAATAAGCATAATCACACCTATTTGACTAAAGATGTTTAGTGTTTCTCCAAAGAAATAGAGAGACAGTAGTGTACCGGCAAGTGCTAGTGGCACAGTAAACATGATAATTAGCGGATCTCTGAAGCTTTCAAATTGAGCAGATAGTACCAGGTAGATTAGCACAAGTGCAAATCCGAATGCGAAATAGAGATTGCCTGAGCTTTGCTGAAATTCCAGTGATGTGCCTGCCAAGGCTGTACTAAAGGAGCCGTCCAGCACCTTAGATGCTACTTCATCCATAGCACTGATGCCCTGTCCTAAGCTGTAACCAGGCTCTAAACTTGCGGAAATTGTAGCTGAAGCAAAACGATTGTATCTATAAAGTTGAGGGGGGGTACTTTTCTCACTTAAAGTAACAAGGTTGTCCATTTGTATAAGTTCGCCTTCATTGCTTTGTACATAGATTGACTTTAGATCTAAAGGGTCATCTCGATCGGAGCGCTCCACCTGGCCGATAATCTGGTATTGCTTTCCGTCTTTAATGAAATAGCCAAAACGCTGGCCACTCAGTGAAAGCTGCAGTGTTTGGGCTACATTTCTGACTGACACACCCAAATCCCTGGCTTTATCACGGTCGATTTCAATATTAATTTCTGGTTTGTTGAATTTTAAATCAACATCTACAAAGCCAAATACACCGGTTTTATTGGCTTCTTCTATAAATGCAGGAATCGCATCTTTTAATTTGTCAAGATTCGGAGCCTGCAATACATACTGCACAGGTAAGCCACCGCGCCTGTTACCTATACTTTGTGGCTCAGAAACAAAGGCTCTTGCTCTCGTATTTTGAGAAACCTTTGGCTTTATATCATCTACAATTTCAGTTTGTGTTCTTTCACGTTGGTCAGCATCCACAAGGTTGATTACTGCAAAGCCTGAATTTACACTTGAGGATGCACCAAAGCCGGGAGAGGTAATCGTTAATACAGACTCATTTTCTGGCACTTCTTCCTGCACTAATTCAGTAATCTGATCCATGTAGAAATCCATGTACTCAAAAGTGGCACCTTCAGGTCCGGTAGCATATATTCTGAAATTACCACGATCTTCCATCGGGGCGAGCTCTTGTGGGATGTTTTGGTTAAGTAAGTAAATGCCAGCTCCAGAAAGTATAATGATGATAAATGCCAGCCACTTCACACGCATGAATTTATCTAATAGATTAGCGTAACTATCATTAAGCCAAACAAAGAAAGGTTCTGTCTTTCGATATATCCATTGCTTCTTTTTTCGCTTTTTAAGCATATTGGAAGAAAGCATTGGAGTAAGTGTCAATGCGACAAAACTCGATATTATAACAGCGCCCGCTACTGTTACACCAAACTCCCTGAAGAGTCGTCCGGTGAGTCCTTCAAGAAATACAATCGGGAAAAACACCGATGTAAGTGCTACTGTTGTGCTAATCACCGCAAAAAATATCTCTTGTGTACCTTTTTTACCGGCCTCATGTGGCTCTTCTCCGGCTTCTATTTTGGAATAAATATTTTCTAACACCACAATGGCATCATCTACCACTAAGCCGATGGCGAGTACAATACCTAAAAGTGTCAATACATTGATGGAGAAACCAAAGGCATACATCAGGAAAAATGAGCCTATGAGTGCTATAGGCACCGTGATTATCGGAATAAAGGTAGTACGCCAATCTCGTAAAAATGCAAATATGATTAGAGCTACAAGTCCAAATGCTATGTAAATGGTTTGCTCAACTTCGGCAATGGATTGGCTAATATATTCGGTATTATCAAACGAAATTTCTGTCTCAATATCAGCCGGAAGGTTCTTTCTTATTGACTCTAGTCTTTTGTAAAACTCCTGTGATATTTCGAGGTTGTTGGTGCCTGGTTGTGGTCTTAGTACAACAATAACCATCGGGGTACCATTATTTTTTAATATCGTCCGTTCATTTTCAGGAAAGAATTCGGCACGGCCAATGTCTCTAAACCTTGTTACGCCACTATCATCCTCTTTGATAATCAAACTGTTAAATTCTTCAGGAGTATTTAATCGACCCAATGTTCTTACAGACAACTCTGTAGAATTACCTTCAATTCTTCCAGAGGGCAGCTCAAGGTTTTGTGCATTTACAGAATTGAGTACATCAAGTGGGGTAATTTGATAGGCCGCTAACTTTACCGGATCCATCCAAAGTCTGATAGAATAGCGTTTATCACCCCAAATACTTACCTCACTGACTCCGGAAATGGTTTGGAAGTTTTCTTTAAATGAGTTACTGGCTAACTCAGATAGTTCAAGGAGATTTCGTTTTTGACTAAAAACCCTGACACCAATAATGGGAGAGGAGTCAGCATCTGCCTTCGAAACGACAGGTGGCTCGGCATCCGGAGGGAGACTCCTGACCGCGCGTGATACTTTGTCACGTACATCATTAGCAGCTGCTTCTAAATCACTGTCTAAACCAAACTCAACACGTATAGTACTACGACCATCTCTTGAAGTGGAGATCAATGACTTAATACCTGCAATTCCATTGATTGATTCCTCTAGAGGCTCGGTTATTTGTGTTTCAATTATTTCAGCATTAGCACCTGCATAACTTGTCGAAACAGTAATAACAGGAGGATCAACCGATGGGTATTCTCTGACTCCCAGGAAATTGAATCCTACTACTCCCATAATTATAATGAGGAGCGACATCACTATGGCCAATACCGGCCGGTCGATACTTATATTAGAGAGGCTACTCATAATTTGTGTCTCCCAAATTTAACGCTACATCCATACCCTGTCTGATTTGAAGTATACCCGTTGTGACTACCGTGTCACCATCCTGTAATCCTTTGGTTACCTGTACTCTATCTGCTGTCCTTATACCTGTTTCTACCGATCTGCTAGACACCAGACCATTTTCGATAACAAAAACTTTCTTGCCATCAAGCTCGGGAATAACAGCTTCCGTGGGAATCATGAGAGCCGTTTCAAAAGTTGAGATTGTCAGCGTTATTTTGGCAAATTGTCCAGGGAGTAGTTTGCCCTCCTTATTCTGACTTACTGCGCGAAGTTTTATTGATCGGGTTTGTGGGTCTATTTGTGGTTCAATAGCATAGATTTCACCATTGAAGGGAGTGTTATAGGCATCAACTGTGAAACTGATTTTATCACCTTCATTAATTTCTGCCGTATATTTTCCAGGAATACTAAAATCAACTTTAATTGGATTGATATTATAAAGGGTGGCGATCTGGTCAGCAGGGTTTATATAACTTCCTTCACTAATATGACGCAGACCAATGATGCCATCAAAAGGAGCTCTTATTTTATGTTTTTCAATCTGTACCTTTTTCACATTCATTTCAGCAATTGAAGTATTCAGTGTTGTCAGTGCAGTCTCATATTCTTCTTTGCTAATGGCTTCTTTAGCTAAAAGTTGTTTTTGACGGTATTCAATGTCTTCGTTAAGTTTTTTGGTGAATTGAAGCTTTGCTAACTCGGCCTGTAGCTCATTATCATTGAGTTGAACCAGTAATTGACCTTTTCTTACCTGCTGTCCTTCTTTGAAAAGTATTTTATCCACAACTGCTGAAACCTCTGATCGGAGCGTTACTGATTCGTTTGCAACTAAAGAACCTGTCACATTGAGGTTATTGTCCAGTGGTTTGTTTTTTACAATTACTGCTGCTACCTCAAGTTTTTGGCTTTGTTGAGTCTCTGTTGGGGCAACTTCTTTCTCTGAGCCAAAGTCGAGTTTAGGTATAATTATAAAACCCAGGCAAACCAGGACAATTATTGCAATGGTAATTTTAGTAGATGTCTTCATGATTCAAGTTACTTACGTCAAAGTAACGTGAAATTGTTCAGAGGAGAGTTTAAAATCTATATTGATGGGAATTAATAGTGATGGAGGGTTGTAAAAATCTCAAAGTGGTAAACAAATTAAAGGCCACACAAGAGCGTGGCCTTTAACGGGTTTAGGTTGAAAAGAAAGCTTTAGTTTAGTACAATGTACTAAGTGCAGTTTTGTCATTATTTGTAAAAGGTCTGTCTCCTTCAGGACTGCCACAAGCCAACATCCAGGAATTGGCATCAGGGCCTGTTGGTGTTCCTGCAATATGGTTGGCACCTACACCGCCATCTCCCTCATCGTCAGGGGTTCCGCCACAACTGTAGCTGCGATCCATATAGTCGGTGTGCCTGAATCCTATACAGTGACCCATTTCATGGGCAATTGTGGTAGCAAGACCGTTTATATTACTTACGCCATCGTAATAAGCGCGCGTCATTAAAATTTCATTGTGAGGATCTCCACTGGCTGTTGGGAAACCTGCTGAACCTAAAATGCCGAACCAGTAATAATACCAAGGTGAAGCTTTAATGGTGATGTCAGCACTGGAAGAACTTGTTACTCTTTGGAAATTGAGCTGTAAGTTTTCTGAATTATACCTTGCAAGAGCAATGTCAGTTGCATCCTGATATTTCTGAGGCATATTTACATACACGTTAATCGTTCTTGGGGTTGCTGTTACCAAATTGTCGGTGTTATAATGCTCAACAGTTGGTATGCCATTACCAGGTGTCAGATTCATTATTTGCTCGTGTGTAAACACGATGTCCTTTTCAACAATGTATTCACCTCCATCAAGCTTTTGTACATCAAAGTCGACTGTGTTGAAACCAGCCTGATTGAGCTTTGCAATAATTTCTGGTGATACTTCTTGTGGTTGTGGCTCATTGGCTTCTTGTTGCTCACATGACCAAAGTGCTGCAAACGAAAGGGCTACGGCCCATAACTTTAATTTTCTCATTTTAATTGGGTTTAGGTTTGAAAATATTTACAAAACCCAAGGTAGTATTCTCAGAGAAAATTAAAAGTTAATCATGCCTCAGACATTACACGTCTAAGAAAATCTTAAATATTTTATAGTTTAATTGTGATTGGTATCCCCCTTAAAGATAAAAGGGTAGGCTGTTTGTGAATCGTTGCCTTCAGCTATTACATCAATGGATAAACTCCATGTACCATTTTTTAATTTTGTGCCTTTGATGTTACCGGTTTTTATAAGATTGAAGCCAGCATCTATACATCTGCAATGTCTTTGCAAATAGGCATTGTCTACATCTTTCATTTCAAAACTTGAATTATCGTTACTTATCTGAAAAATAAGCTCCGTTTTTATTTGGGTGTCATTTTTTGGGTCACCTCCGCTAGTGCTGGTGATTTTAAAAACGATGTTGTCACCTGAAGCTACATTTACATAATGGTTGCCATTATTGGTCTCGGCCAGAATGCTTTGATTCTCCGAAAATGAAGCTGTTACTTCCTTTTGATCATGGGTTTGATTTTGTGCGCTGCTACATTGCATGCCAAAGCATGCAATGAGCATAAGCGCTAAAGTTTTGAGTTTACTCATTAATAGTAATATTTTCGATTTTGTCACCCTGCTTGATTTGGTCTATCACATCTTGTCCTTCAACAACTTTGCCAAAACAAGTGTGATTTCTGTCAAGGTGCGCAGTATTGTCTCTACTGTGGCATATAAAAAACTGACTCCCACCGGTATTTCTACCTGCATGTGCCATAGACAATACGCCTCTGTCATGGTATTGATTTTCACCATCCAATTCGCAATCAATTTGATACCCCGGACCACCTGCTCCGGTGCCATCTGGGCAACCACCTTGAATAACAAAGTTTGGAAGTACACGATGGAATGTAAGCCCATCGTAAAAACCAGCCTTAGAGAGTTTTATAAAATTCTCAACTGTGTTAGGAGCATCGTCAGCATAAAACTCCACCTTCATTGTACCTTTTTCTGTTTTTATTTCAGCTGTTTTCATGATTCAATATTATGATTTTCGATTTCTGACAAAACTATTAAAAAAAATGCGGGGTTTGTGTTCATGGTGATTTAGTTTAGTATGCATGCTGAGTAGAAAAACAAAAATGAAGCTCATTAACTGGTGGCCACCCATGCTGGGCACGGGTATTAGTTTACGCAAGATATCCGATGACTTCACACGTTTCGAAGTTCAAATCAAAAGAAGATGGTATAACAGAAACCTTGTTAATGTCCATTATGGTGGCTCTCTTTATTCGATGTGTGATCCCTGGTATATGTTTATATTGATGGCATGTTTAGGTAAAAAATATGTGGTATGGGATCAGGCAGCTACGATAAGGTTTGTAAAGCCTGGAAAAGGCACGGTTACAGGAATTTTTGAAGTGAAGCCTGACGAGGTAAAGGCCATTAAAAAGGAAATTGATCAGATAGGAAAGAAGGTCTACACTTTTAAAACTGTGTTAACTAACTCAGAAGGAGAGGTGGTCTGTGAAGTGGAGAAGGATGTGTATGTAAGAAAAAGAGACTTTGATTGGGAGGCGTTCAACGCCAAAAAAAGTTAAATACAATTGATTTTCGTCAGGCCGAAAGACCTGACTACACTGAAAATGGGTGAGTACATGTAAACTGATTTAATTTACTATGAGTTGTAGGAAAATAGTAATGGTGCTATCGTTAATAACCTTAATCGCATGCTCTGATGACGATGCAAGTGCACCACCCGCCTCGGGTATAGTATCGTTCTCTGACGGATTTGAAACCAGTAGTGGCGAATTAAATGATTTATTTGGCCCAGAACGCTGGTCCAATTTTCAGCAGGTAAGTCCGGCTGGTGCAACAAATGCTGTAAATCTAGCGACATCACAGCAACGTTCGGGGGAGTATTCACTTTATTTGGAAGCTTCACCCTCTAGTGCTCCTGTTTCAAAAATGGGTATAGAAAAAGGCGGGTTTGAGTTTTTCAATAAAGAGGCCATTGAAATCAGTGCGTGGTTTTATGTTGAAGGAAATGAAAACCTTCAAAACCTTACCTTAATAGACTTAGAATGTTGTCAGTGTTGGGATCCAGATGTTCCTGATAACCAATGTCCTGGTGTAAGGCTACAAATGAGTGGTGGTAATGACTACCTTGTTATTGAAAGAGGAAAGATAGGACTCAATTCAATATCCCAAAGTACTACTCGTTTTCCACGGGATAAATGGGTTAATATTAGATGGATTTTGGACTTGTCTGATGAAGCAGATGGATTAAGTCAATTGTATATAAATGAGCAGTTAGTGATAGAAGAATTGGGAATCAACATGCCAAATCAGGAGATTTTTGGTTCTATATTTGCTCAGGAAAACATTGATTTTCAATTACAAACACCGCTTTTTTACGAACGAGTTCAGTTTGGAATAACAGCCAATAGTACTGGCAATCCGGTGAGATTGTATCTTGATGATGTACAAATAAACAGCCTTTAATAATAATCAAAATTCAAGTGCGATTGTGTGCTCTTGATTCTGCTTTTCGCGTGTAGTCAGATGTTTCCACCTGACTAAAAGTAAGAGTCACCAGATTGAAGGACCTGTTGGCACATTTATATGTTATAGCTTCAGGCTTTACTAAAACTCAAGCGTAAGCTGAAGGCTCTTTGATTCTTCACCTTCCTTTACTAAATCATGACTAAGGTTAGAAAGCGTAAGACCAAGTAAACGAATACCTTTGTCGAGTTCAACCAAATCAACTAGTTCAGGATATAGTTGCGCTACTTTTTCAGCACTATCAATCCAATAATCTACCGTCTTACTTCTTGTTATTTGTTGAAAGTCAGTGTATTTCACTTTCAAAGTGATCGTTTTACCTTTGGTGTCAGATCTTTTAATTCTTCCTTTTAGTATTTCATTGATTTTGGCTAGTTCGCTAAGTACTTCTTCATAGCTCATCAGGTCCTTCGAAAATGTATTTTCGGCTCCCAATGATTTCCTAATTCTATTGGGGTTTACTTCCCGGTTGTCGATAGCCCGAGCAATTTTATAATAATAACGCCCTGATTTTCCAAACCTGTCAATCAATGAGTATTCGCTCCATTTTTTAAGGTCCAGCCCTGTGTTAATACCCATTTTATGCATTTTCTCAGCTGTGACTTTGCCTATGCCAAAAAACCGTTCGATTGGAAGTTTTTCTACAAATGTTTCGGCATCCTCTGGTTTTACCAGGTAAAATCCGTCTGGCTTATTTACGTCTGAAGCTGTTTTAGCTAAAAATTTATTAATGGAAATTCCGGCCGAAGCTGTCAATTGGGTTTCTTCTTTAATTCTTTTTCTAATTTCCTGAGCGATAAGTGTGGCAGAAGGCATTTCCTTTTTATTAGAAGTAACATCCAGATATGCTTCGTCTAAAGACAGCGGCTCAACTAAGTCAGTGTAATCATAAAATATGTTTCTAATCTCTTGAGAGACCGATTTGTACGCATCAAATCTGGGTTTGACGAAAATTAGTTGAGGACATTTCCTGGCGGCAATTTTTGAAGGCATGGCCGATTTTACACCAAATTTCCTTGCTTCATAACTGGCTGCGGCCACTACACCACGCTCTGCGCTTCCACCAACAGCAATGGGTTTACCCATAAGCTCAGGATTGTCTCGTTGTTCTACAGAAGCGTAGAAAGCATCCATGTCTATGTGAATGATTTTTCTCAATAGGTAAAGTTATCGAATCATTACAACGGTAATATACGACCGCTTAAATAATTAGGATTTGATTTTGATTAGCTTTTGAACAATTTAAACAGAGCAAAGGTCAAATGCGGTCTTTTAAATAATTCATTCAATTACAAACCAAAAAAGGAGGAAACTTGAAAAGAAGAAATTTTGTCCAGTTAGCCGGATTAGGTGCAGGAGCGATGATGCTCCCGGCACACCTGATGGGCAACTCAATTCCTGTAGAGGCACTGCTTGCCCCTGGAATGGACGTAGCCAAGAAAAAACAAATGGCAGATGTGGCTCTGAATACAGCCAAATCACTCGGAGCAAGTTATGCAGATGCCAGAATTGGGAGATACCTTAATCAGTATGTATTTACTCGTGAAGACAAAGTGCAAAACGTGGTAAATACTGAGTCTTTTGGTATTGGAGTTAGAGTAATAGCTAATGGAACCTGGGGTTTTGCTTCTACCAACTCTGTAACACCTGAAGGAATCAAGGTGGCCACAGAGCAAGCCGTAGCGATTGCAAAAGCTAATTCTAAGATTCAAAAAGAGCCTGTAAAGTTAGCACCGGTGCAGGGTCATGGAGAAGTTAGCTGGAAAACGCCTATTAAGAAAGACTTCAAAGATGTGCCTGTTTCCGAGAAAGTGGACTTGCTGTTAAAAGCTAATGCCGCTGCCATGGACAACGGAGCCAATTTTGTCAACTCGGCACTTTTTATGGTAAATGAGCAAAAGTATTTTGCATCTACTGATGGATCGTACATCGATCAGGATGTGCATAGAATATGGCCAACATTTGGCGTAACAGCCATTGATAGATCAAAAGGTAAGTTTAAATCAAGACAGGCCTTAAGTGCACCTATGGGTATGGGCTATGAATACATGGATGGATTGGCATCAGAGAAAATAGAGGGGCCTGAAGGCCTAAATCTTTATAGAAACAGTTATGATATCGTAGAAGACGCAACTATAGCCGCAAAACAGGCTAAGGAGATGCTTTCTGCAAAATCGGTAGATCCTGGTAAGTATGATCTTGTACTTGAGCCGAATCATTTAGGACTTACTATTCATGAATCTGTAGGTCACCCACTTGAGCTTGACCGTGTACTGGGCTATGAAGCCAACTATGCAGGTACCAGCTTTGCCACACTTGATAAATGGAAATCAGGTGACTTCAACTACGGTAGCAAAATCGTAAATCTTGTTGCTGATAAAACACAGCCTAATTCGTTAGGAGCAGTGGGCTATGATGATGAAGGTGTGAAATGTAAGAAATGGGATCTGGTAAGAAATGGTACTTTGGTTAACTATCAGGCCATAAGAGACCAGGCGCATATTATTGATGAAGACGAGTCTCATGGCTGTTGTTATTCTCAAAGCTGGAATGATGTACAATTCCAAAGAATGCCAAATGTGTCATTAGAAGCAGGCACGGAGCCGTACTCATCAAAGGATATGATTAAGGATGTCGAAAAAGGTATTTATATAGCTGGAAGAGGTTCTTATTCCATTGACCAGCAGCGATACAACTTCCAGTTTGGAGGCACAGTATTTTTCGAAATAAAAGATGGCGAAATTGCTGGAATGTTAAATGACGTGGCTTATCAGTCTAATACGCAAGAGTTTTGGAACTCGTGTGCTAAGATATGTGATAAGAATGACTACCGCTTATTTGGTTCATTCTTCGATGGCAAAGGCCAACCTTCACAGATTAGCTCTGTATCTCATGGTAGCTCTACCACACGTTTCAATGATGTGAATGTGATTAATACAGGTAGAACTATCTAATTATTGTTTAACGAATAAAAGAAATTAATACAATGGCAATATATACAAAAGATGAGGCAAGAGCGATCATGGAAAAAGCCTTGAGCATTTCGACTGCTGATACTTGTGAGGTCAACCTCAGTGGATCAGACAGTGGAAATATTCGCTATGCCCGAAATACAGTAAGTACTGCTGGCTATCGATCAAATCAAACATTAGTAGTGCAAGCCAGCTTTGGTAAAAGATCGGGGACAGCGACAATTGATGAATTTGATGATGACTCATTGGCTCGTGTAGTAAAGCGAGCGGAGGAATTGGCGAAATTATCACCAGAGAATCCTGAGTTTATGGAGCCTCTTGGCCCGCAGCAGTATGATGAATCAGTAACATTTGTAGAAGCTACGGCTAACATTACACCAGAACAACGTGCAGGTATAGCTAATGCAAGTATCGAACCCGCAAGAGCGAAAGATGTAACGGCTGCTGGATTTTTAAATGACTCTGCAGGCTTTAGCGCTATGATGAACTCAAATGGTTTGTTTGCATACAACCAGTCTACAGATGCGAGTTTTTCTGTGACTATGCGTACCAATGATGGTACTGGTAGTGGCTGGGCGACAAGAGATGCTAATGACATTGCAAACCTTAAAGCCGAAGAAGCTTCTAAGAGTGCCATAGACAAAGCATTGATGTCGAAAAATGCAAAAGCTATAGAGCCAGGAAAGTACACCGTTATCCTTGAACCTGCAGCATCAGAGCAATTGCTCGGCAATATGTTTGGTTCTTTTAATGCACGTACTGCCGATGAAGGTCGAAGCTTTATGTCCAAAGAGGGCGGAGGTACTAAACTCGGTGAGAAGATCGTAGACGAGCGAGTGAATATCTGGTCTGATCCTCGTGACCCAAGGGTGCCGACAGCTACCTGGAATGGCGCAGGCCAACCTGTGAAGAAAATGAATTGGATTGAAAATGGAGTAGTCAAAAATCTTGCATATAGCAGGTATTGGGCAGAACAACAAGGTGTTGAGGCGGTTCCTTTTCCAAGTAATGGTATTATGGAAGGTGGTGACGCCTCTTTAGAAGATATGATCAAAGATACTAAGCGAGGTATTTTGGTTACTCGTCTATGGTACATCCGTACGGTTGATCCTCAGACACTGCTTTATACAGGGCTTACAAGGGATGGTACGTTTTTTATTGAGAATGGTAAGTTGAAGCATCCTGTAAAGAATTTCAGGTTTAACGAAAGCCCAATTATCATGCTCAATAATCTGGAAACATTGGGTGAGCAAGTGAGAATCAATGGAAACTTGATTCCATACATGAAGGTGAGAGACTTTACTTTCACCAGCTTATCTGATGCTGTCTAATTGTCGTCTAATTTAGTTTTAAGAGCCTATCAGTATCAACTGATAGGCTTTTTTATTTTTATCCATCCGATGGCTTTAAGCTATCGGATGGATGTTTAAATGCTCATCAGTCTAACTGATAGACTTTTTTATTCCTGTATTTTACTACGTTCGTCTATGAGTTCATCTAAGCATTTCATTTCATCTCTAATACTCTTTCTTATAAAAAATCCAAAAATCATAAAGACGGGTATGTATGAAAAAATCAATACGATAAGCATTATACGGCTGAAATAGTTGGCAAACTCAGGCATCAGTAAATAATAACCTACCGAATAGACGAATAATATGCCCAGGGTAATGCTACCATGTATGTTCTTTCGATAGCGATGAAAGCCCAGGTATTGGCGGTTGGTTTTTTCAATGGAACTACTCATGTCTATCTTTTTTGACTTGGCAATACTGACAATTTCAATAAGTATTCGCACAAGTAAACCTCCCAACATCAGTGTAATGCCCACATGACTCAGCGCATCTTGAAGTGGCGCCAGGTAGTAAAAGAATAGCGATAGACCTATCAGGGTTAATGATAAGATGGCAATATTTCCAACATGCATGTTAATGGCTTTTTTCATCTTGTGTTGAGACTGTTTAATGATGTCTTCAACTGTATCTTTTGTTGGCTGAGAGCCTGATCCTGCAGCTTTCCATTGCCCTTTTAATTTGTCGATAGAATTATCCATGATTCATCAATTTTTTAAGATTCTTTTTTATCCTGTGGATTTTAACTCTTAAAGTGCCTTCATTTATTCCTACCACCTCAGCTATATCGTTGTAGTCTAATTCGTCCAACACCATCATTATTATTAGTCTGTCCACCTCATTAAGCTTACCAATGGCCTCATATAATTCCTGATGTGGCAATTCAATTGTATGCTCTGCTCCGTGGTCATGTTTATCTTCGAGCGTCACATGTTGTTTAGTTTTTTTGCCCCTTACATATTTCAAACACGTGTTCACGGTTATCCGGTAAATCCATGTTTTATAACTAGATGCGCCCTTAAACTTTCCCAAAGCACTCCATGTATTAATAAATACCTCCTGTGTCAGGTCTTTGGCAGTGTCTGCATCACCTTTTACAAACCCCAGGCACATTTGATGCACCATGGGGTAATAAGCTGTATGCAGTTGCTCAAACCGTTCTTTATTGGGCATGCTTTATTAAGTAGTTATTTATTTGAGTATAGAGCCATTCCGGCTGGTCAAACATGATAAAGTGCTTGCTATTATCAGCTAAAACAATCGATTTATTTTTCAAATTACTATACTGCTGCTCAAATGTTTTTTGTGTCATTTCTTTAGTAGGGAAGGTCGCACCCAAAATCAGCGTTTCTATATTTATTTCCTCTAATTGGGGTCTAAGGTCTAGCTTTAGCAAGTCGGTATACCCATGAACATATGTCTTACGATCTGCATTGATTGACCATGAGGCGATCTCCTTAATTTTTTCCTGATTGTTAGTCATGTTGGCGGCCATGCCATATGCCATTTGACCGAAAGCTTCGTCATTCATGGCAATTACCTGATTGTTGTATGGACTGTCGTATTGTAAGGAGCTAGCTGGAACGCCAGGCATCATCAGTTCACGCATACATGCCAGGGCATCTACGATGATAAGGCCGCTTACTTCCTCTTTTAGCTCGAATGCTAATTCTGTGGCTAAATTACCACCCATGCTATGGCCGATTACCGTTAGATTTTGCAATTCCTCTTTCTTTATATAGTCAATTAATTGCTGTTTAATGGGGGTATACCATGGCGTACCAATAGGTGCAATACCATTGAAGCCAGCATAGGATACAACATGCGTTTCGTATGATCCATTAAGGTTTTCAATTGTTTCATCCCAAACGGAACCCGGTGTTGTAAAGCCGGGTAATAATAGTATTGGATTGCCACTGCCATTTCTTTCTACCTTGATGGCATCCTGGCTGTAAGATAATTGTACGGTGAATAAAGCAATGAGTGTAAATATTAGATTTTTCATATCTGTGTTTGTGTTTAAAATTTTCCCTTTGACCCAGAGAAGTAGGAATTGTTACACAGACAAGATATTATTTATTAATAACCTCATTAAATAGTCGCTTTACCTGCAAATCACCATAGCCATAAATAGCTTCCCGTTTGCAGAATTCACGGAATACAGGGCCAAATTCCGTGGTGTTCAATTCAGCAATAATTTTTCTTACAGTATCGCTAGGTCTGCCCAAAGAGTCACCATTGGGAATACTTTCAGCAAATGCTTCTACTGCGGTTAGAATGAATGGGTATTTATGAGATAAACCCTTCGCGATTGATTTTAGTGCTTCAGCATCTTGTTTCTGATATAAAGGCCATAGGGTCGTTAGAAGGTGTAAGTCATCTAAGGCTACTTTATTAGCAAGTAAATCGTTGAGTTCATCAGGAGAGTAACTGGCAAAACCATAGGACGTATGTTTTTCGGGTCTAATTAGATAGATGGTTAAGTTATTAGCATGAGACATTAAGGTATGTAACACAAACCAAAAGTTTACCTGACAAAACAAGTCATCTTCAAACCATAGATTTACTTCAGAACCAGCTGGTATCTCAGTTATTTTCTTTATTTCAGGTACCGTGTGTTTATAGTAATATGCTTCGCTGACTTCTTTATAGTGTTTGCTCAAATATCGAGCTCGGGTGGTAAATAACTCTTCGAGACTACCGCCATGAATATCACCATCTACAAGACACTCCCTGGCGACTATAACTTCACCCTCAATGTTTTTGGGAAATTGCTCCTTGAGTGCATCACCATTAAGTATATGATATACCATGAGTTAGCTTATATGACTACTCAAACCTGCTTTTTTAAATATCAGTTGTATATCCTCAGCAATGGGAAAGGATTGTAATGGCGGTACATTGGCTCCGCCTGGGTTTCCAACTGGAACTTTACCCACAAATGATTTAACTCCACCCACGAATAGCCTTGGTAGCTGACCAATAATCTCATTGATATTTTTGATTCGAAAACCAAATTGCAACATTTTCCAATGAACATAACTATGCGCGAAAGGGTAGCGCTGCCCAATGATATGCGCACGCTCCAGATGTTGCCATGCCTGATTTAAATCACCCACGTCAAGTGCAAATTTATAATGCTCCAACTCTTTGTTGAAATATGGTTTTAATGTGTTGGGGAGTGTGGTGTAGAATTTCATTAATACTAAATTCTGTTCAATAACTACATATTGTTTACTAAAATACATAATTTCCACCAACGGCATATCCTCAGGCCTCATTTACAGCCGCTTAAATAATGCGGTTTTGCATCCCCGTATTATGCATGCATTTTTACTTAAACGATCACAGTTATATGCTCAACGTATCAATAAGGGAGGTAGAACAAGATGAATTGCCGATTTTACAAAGGATAGGTAGGGAGACATTTGAGGCTGCTTTCGGAGACCAAAACACGGCCTCTGATATGAAAGCATATTTAGATGAAAGCTATAGCCTTGAGCGAATACAGCAGGAATTTAGAAATAATGAGTCTCTTTTCTTTTTTGCTGAGTTAGACGAGGAGGTGATTGGTTATCTTAAAGTGAATTGGGGTGAAGCCCAAACAGAAGGTAATAGCAATGATTCATTAGAAATAGAACGAATTTATGTCATCAGTGCGTTTCAAGGTAAGAAAATTGGTAAAGTACTGTTTGATAAAGCTATAGAGGTTGCTATGGCGAAGGGTAAGCAATCAATTTGGTTGGGAGTATGGGAAAAGAACACCAAGGCAATTAAGTTTTACGAAAGATTGGGTTTCACAATGCTTGGTAGTCATGACTTTTTGCTAGGTTCAGATCTACAGACAGACATGCTTATGAGAAAATATATTGGATGAATAAAGCTTCATTTATAAATAGAGACAATGCCTTCTTTTTTACCAGACTGCAATACGAGTCGGGTGATTGGGATGTTGATCAGCGCATGCCTTCTAACGTGCTCAACTCGTTGATTGAGTATACAACTTTAAAAGTTGATACACAGGAAAATATCATTCCATTAAGCAGTGATGAAATTTTCGAATGCCCATTTACCTATATGGCCGGACACAAGTTGGTGCAGTTTTCTAAAAAGGAGCGTGAGAATTTTAAAAAGTATGTAGAAAACGGTGGTTTTGTGTTTTCAGATGATTGTAACCATGATATTGATGGCTTATATGCCAAATCGTTTGAGGCACAGATGGCTGCAATATTTGGTGACCATGCATTGAAGAAAATACCCAATGATCATGTGATATATAAATCATTTTTCGAATTTGACGATGGACCTCCAACGACTTCACAAGAGCTGAATGGATGGGGTGATGATTTGGTGCATGATTACCTTAAAGCCATAGAGATTGACGGTCGTATAGCCGTTTTATATAGCAACAAAGATTATGGCTGTGAGTGGGATTACGATTTTAGAAATAAACGTTGGTACAAAATAGACAACACAAGGTTTAGTGTCAATATTGTCATGTATGCTTTGACATCTTGAACAACAGGTTAAAAAGGACTCAAAAATGAACGAACAACTAGAAAAAGAGGAGCAAGAAATCAGGCTATTGATAGATAAGTTAAAAGGCTTGAAGAAAGAGATTGCAAAAGTGATAGTCGGGCAGGAAAAGACAGTAGATCAACTGCTCATCACTTTTTTAGCGGGCGGCCATGCTTTACTGGAAGGTGTGCCCGGACTGGCTAAAACATTAATGATCAGGACGCTATCTCAGGCTATTGATCTTGATTTTAGAAGAATACAATTTACTCCAGATCTGATGCCATCCGATATTGTGGGTACTGAGATATTGGAAGAAGATCATAGCACAGGCAAGAAGTTTTTCAAGTTTAATAAAGGTCCTATATTCTCCAATATTGTATTGGCAGATGAGATAAACCGTACGCCTCCAAAAACACAAGCAGCTTTGTTGGAAGCGATGCAAGAGTTTGAAGTTACCTACAGTGGCCAGACCTATCCGTTAGACCGTCCATTTCTGATTTTAGCCACTCAAAACCCAATTGAGCAAGCTGGCACTTTTCCTTTACCGGAAGCACAGCTGGACAGATTCCTACTTTATATTCAAATAAATTACCCTGACGAACAGCAAGAGCTGGATATACTTAAAAACACCACGGGTGGTAAAGTAGGTGTTGTGAATAAAGTCATAAGCGGAGATGAAATCATTAAGCTACAATCTATTGTGCGTGAAGTTGTTATTAGTGACGATTTGATAGCTTATGTCAATAAGTTCATTAGATCTACACGTCCAAAGCACACAACAGACAACTATGTAAATGAATGGGTAAGTTGGGGTGCCGGGCCAAGGGCTGGCCAGGCTATGATTCTTACTGCAAAAGCAAACGCACTGCTACTGGGACGTTATGCCGTAACAAAAGAAGATCTTGATGCAGTAGCTCGTCCAGTGTTAAGACATAGAGTATTGGTAAACTTTAAAGCGGAAGCAGAAGGTATTACTTCTGATGATGTAACCAATCATTTGTTGAAAACAATCGCTTTGCCGGTTAACGGCAAGTAAGCCATGAAAACGGACTATAGAGATTTACTAAAACCAGATATCTTAAACAGCATCAAAGGTTTGGAGCTGATAGCCAAGGTGATTGTCGATGGTTATTTATCTGGTTTAAATCACAGTACAAGAGTAGGATCCGGCATGGAATTTAGCCAGTACCGCAGCTATGAGCCGGGTGATGATTTGCGCCTGCTCGACTGGAAAATGCTCGCTCGCTCAGACCGGTACTATATCAAGCAGTCTGAAATCGATACCAATATATCTGTCAAGTTTATCATTGACGCCAGTAAGTCGATGCTACATGAAGAAGATGGACTCACCAAAATGGATTTTGTTAGGGTATTAGTAGCTTCATTGGCCTATTTGGCACAACATCAAGGAGACGCAATTGGCCTTTTCGCATTAAATGATGCTGATTTTTATAGTGTTTACCCGAGAGTAGAAAAACAGCATTTTAACCGCTTTCTACACCAATTGGTCGCAATCAATAACAAAGGGAAATGGCCAAATGACCCTACCACTACAGAAAAATTACACGACCGAAAGCATAAAGAGCTGATCGTAGTAGTTAGTGATATGTATGAGCATAATCAGGAGCTTACATCCTTTGTTGAGCGCTTAAAAACCAAGCGTAATGAAGTCGTTGTTTTTCATATAATGGCACCCAACGAAAAAACGTTGGATTACCAGGGTTCATATACTTTTGAAGATCTGGAAACCGGTGAGCAAATGAAGTTGGATGCCAATGATGTGAGAAAAAACTACATAGATCGTTTCGAAAAACATCTAAGTCATCTTAAATCAACCATGTTTGAGCAGGGGGTGGGGTATCAGCAATTTTTTACAAACGAGCATATTGGTGAGGCACTCCAATGGTTTGTTCAAAAAAGAAAACTGTTGGTATAGATGACTTTCCTTAGCCCATTATATCTCTACGGCTTATTTGGTCTGCTTGTACCGATTGCCATACATATATGGAGTAAGAAAGAAGGCAGATTAATTAAGGTAGGAAGTACGCAGTTCTTTCCTGAGGCTGAATCTAAGCAATCGAGTAGCTTACATATCAATGAGATATGGTTGTTGATTTTAAGGCTATTATTGATCACAACGTTGGTGCTGATTTTAGCTAAACCGATGATTCAGACAAATGGAGGAGAAGGTGAAAAAATAGCTCTAATAACACCCGGTATTGAAGATAACCCACAGGTGGTAGGTCTCAGAGATTCACTGGCCGAAGATGGCTATAATTTTAAATGGCTGGCAGCCGGCTTTCCTGATTTTGATACAGAAATAGATACTGATAACCCTACGCATTATTGGCAATTACTCGATGACCTGAAGGAATTAGAAAGCCAAAACGTGGTTGTTATTTGTGATTTGAAGTTTAAGGATATTGTTGGTAAGAGACCGATCCTTCCTTTCAATCCTGCAGTGATTTATGTCGAAAATGAATCTTCTCACACTTTCTTGGCGGATGCACAGCCAGTTGATAGAAGCAGTTTTAAAATCATTAAAGGTTTAGCGACACAGCAATCCATCACATTTGATGAAGAATTAGTCGCTGCAGGTCAGGTATTTATAGAGGAAGGTGAGTTGAGTGTCTCAGGCCTTGAGGGGTCAGCAACCCTTATAAAAGATACTATTGGTATTAAGTTTAAAGCTGATGGTACTTATTCCAATGATGTGTTTTTTATTAAGGAAGCCATTCGATCAATTCAGACCTACACAAAGTGGCCGCTAAAATTTATTGAAGATGGAGAGGCTGATTGGCTCATATGGCTATCAGAAGAGAAGGTTGATGTCGATGCGAATAACGTGCTTACCCTCAGTTTAAATGAGACTAAACGGGATCTTATTGCTTACAATGTGTTCAATGAAAACTATGAGCTTACTCAGCGGCTCACAGAAGATATTGTAATTGAAGAAAAGCTGGCGATCAGACTGCTGAAAATATTGAGAGAGAAGCATTTTAATCAGCCACAGCAAGCAATAGATACATATGATGTTAGGCAGATTGATGAGCAGCAGATAAGCGCAAAAACTAATGCTATTGAAAATGAAGCTGTAACCAGACAGGCAGCCAGTTCCTATTTATGGTGGCTGTTGTTGCTATTATTTATTGGAGAGAGATTACTGTCGGCATTTAGGAAGCAATGAAAAGAGCACTGACCATATTGAATAAAACTTTACGAGTTTGGCAATTGCTAAAAGTCTGCGAGGCCCTGGCATATGGTCTTGGTATAGGCTTGTTTGTGCTGCCATTTACTGGTTTAGCAATTGCTATTGCCACGGTAATCATTGCTTTCATTGCAGCACTTTGGTGGTTAAAGCCATGGGCGATTACTTTAAAAAACGTAGCCTCTTTGTTTGACAACCGCTACTCAGAAGTTGAAAACAGCACGCATCTATTATTAGAAAAACAGGAGAACCTGACCTTATTAGCTAGGTTACAACAAAATAGGGTGGCTAAACATTTTGCCAATCACAAAGCAGCACTACCACCACATAAACTATCCTTTGTGGCTGTTTTCATTATAGGTATGATGCTAATCGGCTATGGTTTATCCAGAGTAATTCCGGAAAGCCATGAGAGCCCTCATCTGGACAAGATATTACCTGCTTCCACTCATCTTGAGGAGGATACAATAGCGCAAGCGAAAGTAACTGTTCCTGCAATTCTTAATGCTACACTCAGCATAGACCCACCTGATTATACTGGAGTAAAAGTGAAAAATACGTCCGAATTAAACATTGAAGCCATCGAAGGATCAAGGCTAATTTGGCGGCTAACGACCAATGAAGCTGTTGAGGAAATGCTGCTTGAAACATCTGGTAAGTCTGCACAGAAGATGCGGAAAAATGGAAATACATTTACCATAAGTGCTGTAATACGGGAAAATGGGTTTTATAATTTTAGATTAATGGGGAGAGAACAAGCAGATGTAATAACGGATTTATATCAAACAAGGGTAATAGAAGACCAGCCACCCTCAGTGGCTATAAATGGAATCAGGCAGTATGAGTCATTTGATTATGATGACAAAAAAGATGTCAAATTTCAGACTACTATACAAGATGATTTTGGGCTGACCGATGCATATATCATAGCCACAGTTGCTAAAGGATCAGGAGAGTCAGTAAAGTTTAGGGAAGAGAAGCTGCTCTTTGATCAATCGGTTACTGGTAAGCAAGCTTCATTGTATAAGTCAATACATTTAGATGAAATGGGAATGACTCCGGGAGACGAGCTTTACTTTTATGTGGAAGCTTTTGACAATAAAAACCCTGAAAAACAAAAAACCAGGACAGAGATGTATTTTCTCTCCATCAGAGACACTACAGACATAGAGTTTTCTTTAGCAGGCTCTTTAGGTGTTGATCTTATGCCTGAGTATTTTCGAAGCCAGCGCCAATTAATTATTGATACAGAAAAACTAATCGATGAGAAGGCCCAACTGTCTAAGCATGATTTTAATTTTAAAAGTAATGAGCTTGGCTTTGATCAAAAGGCCTTAAGACTGAAGTATGGACAGTTTATGGGAGTAGAAAATGAGTCAGGTATTGCGATTGAAACTGAAGAAGTACTTGACGAAGTGCAGGAAGAAAGTGATGACCCATTGGCTGAGTATTCTCACGATCATGACGGTGATAACGAACATAACCTTGTGGCAGAAGACCATGAAGAAGAAAGTCCGTTGGAAGATTATATGCATGATCATGACGATCCAGAGGAAGCTACACTTTACACACAGTCAACGCGCAGTATGTTGAAAGAGGCCATGTCAGAAATGTGGGATGCCGAACTCTATTTAAGACTGTACCAGCCAGAAAAGTCGTTGCCTTATCAATACAAAGCTTTGAAGCTCATCAAAAAGATTAAAAATCATGCACGTATCTATGTGCATCGTATTGGCTTTGACCCACCGCCAATTAAGGAAGATAAGCGACTTACAGGCGAGTTAGATGATGTGAAATCAACCACTTATGCTGAAAATATTGCTAAGTCAGATGATTTAGAAGCCATAAAAGAAGTAATAAGTGTTATTGAAGACATTATTATTAAGCAAAGACCTGTTGAGAATGATGAATATGAGCTATTTGAGCAAGCTGCAAACACCCTGGCCCCATATGCGATTGAGCAGCCTGTACAGTTTTTAAAACCACTGGAAGTACTTAAGAAGCTTGGAAATAGAAATATTGCAGATGAAACTTTGTATGAATCGTTGACTGAACTCAATATGCACTTAGTGCTTTTATTGCCCATTGAAAAAGATGAGATCATACCCAGAAGACATCCGGTTGATGCTTTAACTAAAATATATTTGGAACAACTCAATAAGGCAGACAATGAGTGAGTTAATCACGTTTGAGCAGTCGTGGTTGATTCCGGCAATAATTGCTATAGTGTTATTTATTGGCCTTTTTGTTAAAGAATTTTTAAGGGCAAATAGAAAAAAACTGTTGTTGAGGGTGCTGCTAAGTGCAATAGCTGTGTTATCACTATTGCTGATATTGCTTAAACCTTCCTACAAGAAATTCACGAAGGGCACATCAAGTATCACGCTTACAAGTGGTTATGATCAGCAGGATCTTGATTCATTAAAAAAGGCCATAAAATCAGATAGGGTAGATCATTATGATTCAATGAGTTATGCCGAAAAGGTATCATGGTTTGGTCAGAGTAGTTCAATTACTATTGGTGACGGTATCCCTGCATATGATATTCCGCTTTGGAAAAGCAGTGATATAAAATATGCCGGAAGCTCAACACCCGTTTACGGCATTCAAAATTTAGATTTTAGCATAGAAAATCATGTGGGTAGTGATTTGGTACTTCAGGGAAGATATCAGGCTCAGGATTCTGCAAAACTCGTACTAAAAGCATATGGTATTGCCAGCGATTCTGCTATTCTCAAAAAGGATCAAACACAATTTACTTTGCGTGTACCTCTAAAAACAGCTGGAAAGTTCCTATTTACATTAGAGGAATATGCTGATGATCAAGTGTATTCTCATACGGTGCCGGTTGTGGTTCAAGAGGCTCGAATGAACAATATTCTAATGCTCAATGCCTTCCCAACCTTTGAGTTAAAGTATCTAAAAAACTATTTGGCCGAGGCAGGACATAAACTGACAGTAAGAAACCAACTTACACAAGGTCGATATAAGTTTGAGTCTTACAATACTCAACCTGAACGTTTCTATAGGTTATCCAAACAATTGCTTGAGAATTACGATCTTATCATCATAGATCAATCGATGGTAGATCAGTTGAGAAAAGCTGAAGTACACGCGCTTGTTTTAGTGTTAAAATTAGGCACAGGTGTATTGATTATGCCTACAGAAGATACCTTTAGTAAGAAGACTGACTTACATAACTTTAATTTTCGGCCTTTAAATGACTTAAAGCAGTCTCTCAACTTACCTGATAAACCATTTAGTTTAGACAGTTACAGTTACAAAATTGAAGGGGATGTGCTTGTAACAACCACCCTCAATGCCACAGCGGCTTCTTACCGGATGGAGGTCGGAAAAATTGGAACAACAACTTTAAAAAACACCTATCAATTAGTTTTGAAAGGTGAGTATGATGCATACAAATACTTATGGTCAAGTATTATAAAACCGCTGATATTCCGTGGTGAGAATGAAATGGTAAAATCAAATTGGCCACTTTTTCCGGATGAACCAGCAGTACTAAGTATTCAAGGTCCCGATAGTATTTCAAGTTTAGCGGTAAATAAAACAAAGTTAGCTCCCAAACAAGACCTTCACATTCCAACCCATTGGTACACTACATACTGGCCTGATTCTTCAGGTTGGCATCAAATATTTATTAATTCCGACACCTCGTGGCTTTATGTTAATCAGTCTGGTGAATACCAGTCATTAAGGCAAATTCAAAATAGAAATACGAACTTTAAGGTGTTTGGAGACTTAAAAGCCAATGATCAAGCACTTTCCTATTGGAAGGAGATTAACCTTGTGTGGTTTTACTTGTTGTTTTTACTGTCTGTCGGATATTTGTGGTTGGAACCTAAATTATCATGAAAAAATCAAAGAAGATTTTCATTGCATTGGCTTTATTGTTTTTCGTAGTCATCATTTATATTGGCTACGACATTTCCTCACGTACAACGTTTCCTGGCTCAAAGCCACAGCTTAAAGAACGTTTAATGGGAGAGGAGAAGATAGAAAATGATAGTGATACAGTTAATTCAGATAGTATTCAATAGTCTTTATTATCATTCGTCTGGAAATGCTGCAGCTTAACGCTAAAACCTTCACTTCAGCTTTTCAGTGTTTGCAGTTTTGATGCTGGTCTGTATCATTGAAGTATTAAAGCCAACTATAGACAACGATTCACCCGATGAGGCAAGGTTCTTCATCGGGTGTTTTGTTTTATATCCTTTCTATTCGAAAGCCGTTAATTAAAAAATGAAATTATCAATTGCGGCTCTAATTCTTTCTTTCTCTGTCTTTCAAGGTGCTGCACAGGTACTTTACACTCAAAATGGAGAGCACCCCATTGCATACCAAACTTTTGGAAAGGGAGATCCCTTAGTGATTATCAATGGTGGGCCTGGGATGAATAGTGACGGTTTTGCACCCATTGCGCGTGAAATAGCTGAAAGATATAATCTGATGACGATTATTTACGATCAGAGAGGCACTGGTAAATCCAGTTTAGATGCAGTGAATGATAAGACAATTTCGATGGAATTGATGGTAAAAGATCTGGAAAGTCTTAGAAAACATTTAGGAGTGAAAAGCTGGATCGTAATGGGCCATAGTTTTGGCGGTATGTTGGCCTCTTTTTACGTTACGCAATATCCCGATGCAATAGATAAACTCATTTTATCATCATCAGGTGGCTATGATCTTTCATTATTGTCTACCCTCAACATTCGTAGAAATTTAACAGCAAATCAGTTAGATTCTCTGAACTATTGGTCGCATTTAAGTTCAATTAATAGTAGTGCGGAGACTTCCTATATGAGAGCAAAATATTTAGCTCCTGCTTACCTGTACTATGATAGTGATAAGCATATAAGTAAAATCGCTGAAAGACTGACGCAGGTCAATATGGATATTAACCAATTAGTCTTTAGCAACATGCAGGTTATTAATTTCGATTGTTCAACTGCATTAAAGTCCTTTGAAAAACCAACGCTAATTATACAGGGGGTTAATGATGTTTTAGGAATAGAAATTGCAAAAAACACGCACGAGATACTACCTAATTCAAAGCTGGTTTTAATCGATCAATGTGCACATTATGGTTGGCTTGATCAGCCGGAAGAATTTTTCAGCTCCTTAGCGGAATTTTTACAATAGTCATTCAGAAGTTGCATTTTTAATTAGCTCTGCATAAAACACAATAGCTTTATCAAAGTCTTTTACCGCTATACGCTCATCTATGCCATGGAATGTTTTCAGTGATTCGTCATTCAAGTAAAATGGCGTAAATCGGTAAATGTTTTCAGATAGAGGGTAATAGTGTCGTGAATCTGTTGCACCAATTACAAGGTTAGGTGTTGTAATGGTCCCTGGAAATACTGACCTGATAGTTTTGTTTATAGTTTTGTAGCCAAATGTATCTGTGCCTGAGGCGGCAGGAGCTTCACTCGAGAAACTACCTTCGGTAATTACAATGCGTTCATCATTGATCGTGTTCTTAACATGCTCCTTTACTTCTGCTATAGTCGTACCGGGCAATATTCTAAAGTTTACAGTGGCAACGGCCTGATAGGGGATGACATTCTCTTTTACACCTGCCTGTATGATAGTGGGAGCAGTTGTTGTCCTTACCGTGGCATTACCCGCTTTCGATTTTTCAAAAGTGCTGATGAGCATAGGCTTGAAAATCCATTGGTTAGCAAAAGCCATTTTTTGTAAAAAACCGGCTTCAGGACCAAGATGATTCATAAAGTCTACAACTGGTTGAGAAATCCTGGCAGGAAATGGGTTGCTTTTAAGTTTGGTAATGGCTTCTGCTAATACATCAATTGTAGTTTCTTTTGCAGGCATACTGGAGTGCCCACCATCCATGGCGAGAGATAGCTTCAAAGAGATAAAACCCTTTTCAGCCGTACCAATTAATGCTACATCTTTATCAGTACCAGGAACGAGTCCTTGCGTAATTGCTGAGCCTTCATCCAATACAAATTCGGCCTCAACACCTTGTGCCTTTAAGTGGCTAACAATAGCAATAGCGCCATTAACACCTCCTATTTCCTCATCATGACCAAAACACAGGTATAGTGTTCTGGTGGGCTTAAAACCGTTTTTCAGCAAGTGTTCGACAGCCTCCATATTGCCAATGACACTGATCTTATCATCAATGGCGCCACGGCCCCAGATTTCACCATTTTTTATTTCACCTCCAAAAGGTGCTGATTGCCATTTATCTTTGTTTTCTTTAGGCACAGGCACTACATCAATATGCCCCATAACTATCACAGGTTTCAGTGTGCTATTACTACCTTGCCATTTAATGATAACACTAAACTCATTGATATAAGTGGTTTCCAGTAGGGAGTCAGTGTAGGGATATGTTGTCTTCAAAAAGTCTCTAAACCTATAAAATGTGGCAGAATCAATGTCTAAATAATTTTCATTAGAAATTGTAGGTATCTGTATGGCCTGTGACATGTGTTGTCGTGCATTCAGGTTAACTTCCATTTTAGCAACTTGAGGAACATCAATTTGCTTTGAATCGAAAGTAAATGTGTTGAAAAGTAGGTACCCTACGATAAGTACAACTATTACTAACAGGGAGAGGAGGATTTTTTTCATGACGCAAGGTAGAATGAATCAATGGCATTTCAAAGAGGGTAAAGTGCGCTTTCTATCACTAAAATTTCGTAAATTATTATACATGGAGGCAACCTTTAAATGCAGCTTTACCGTGATAGCAATGAATTGGGACTTACGATACGTACATAGTTAAATTATGAGGGTACTCATCGAAGGATGTAGAAACCATGATAAGGAGAGTCAGCGCTTACTTTTTAAGCACTACTATACCTATGCGTTAAGTATATGTATTCGTTATTCCGGCTCAGAGGCAGAGGCAAAGGAAATTATGAGCGATGGATTTTTAAAGGTGTTTACTAAAATTGATCAATACGATACAGAAAAGTCTTTTGAGGGCTGGATAAAGAGAATATTGATTAATACGGCTATAGATTACTATCGAGCTAATAAAAAGTATAGAGAACAAGTTTCAATTGATGGGCACGACAAGGAGGTCACCAAATCAGCGGTGGATGATTTGTCATACAATGAGCTGCTAATGCTTGTTCAGAAACTTAGCCCAATGTATAGATCTGTGTTCAGTTTATTTGCCATAGACGGCTTTTCACATGAAGAAATAGCCGAGGCTTTGAATATCTCTGTTGGTACTTCCAAGTCTAACTTGTTTAAGGCCAGAACTAATCTAAAAAAGATGTTGCACGTGAGTAATAAAGAAGTGTATGAGCAATATGTCTGATAATGAGTTAGATAAGTTGTTCAAAAATGCTGCTGAGGGCTTTGATAGTCCTTATGATGGAGAAGTATGGAGTAGCGTTGAAAGTAAACTTGGAGGTGCTACAGGAGGTGGTTTATCTTACTTCAAGCAGATAGGTGGCGTATTAGTAGGCATAGTACTATTGGTGAGTTTTTTGATAGGTACACAATCAAAGACTTCAAAGGAATCAAGTGATAAAACATCAATCAATACATTGCAATTTTTAGATGTTGAGGAAGATCAAAATTTCGCTGAGAGCAGTGCTTCAAATAATTCATTAAGTGAGGTTAAAGAAGAAAGTATAGTATTACAGGATCAAACCACAACAAAAGAAAAAGCAGTGGTTAATACTGATGATGCTGCTACCAGGTTTTATTCTAAAAGCAAAGTTTCTAAAAGCCAACCACAAACCACTTTCATTGAAAGTCATAATTCAGTTAATAGCCCTGCAAAATTGAGTGCAATTGGCATAAACCATAACTACCCTGAGTTATTACCAACCCGAGCTTTTAACAAGGTTGAATATGAAGCCATGGAGAATGATGAAAGAGAAGAAAGAGAGGCTCGTACCCAACTTCAATTTGGTCTTAAAGCCATTTATGCGCCCGATCTAAGTTCTGTGGGATATTTTTCGCCTGATAAGCCGGGTAGTAATTTTGGCTTAGTCGCTGAAGTCTATCTTGCTAACCACTGGTTTGCATCTACAGGAGCCATACTTTCTCATAAGATTTACAATACCGACAAGGCTTTTGAATCATACAATGCCCAATATGCTGCAGATTATGTTGATGCGGAATGTCGAGTGCTTGATATACCGTTAAATATAGGTTATAGCGTGTTTAGAAATGAAAATCATAGCTTTTATGTATCCACAGGTCTATCCAGCTATATCATGCTATCAGAAGATTATCAATTTGAATCAGGCGGATATTATCCTAATAGCTGGTCTGAAAATTACAAGAACGAAAACAACCATTATTTTGGCATTCTTAATTTATCAATTGGTTATGAACGGAAGATTAGCCGACAATTTTTTATTCAACTTGAACCATTTTTAAAATCACCATTGGTCGGTGTTGGTGAGGGTAAGGTAGATTTGGTATCAAGTGGTGCCATGTTTAACCTTAAATATGTTTTTTCAAAAGCGAATAGACCATAACGATGAAGATATTTTTTAGTGCTGTACTATTTTTTGCAATGCTTATGCTGGTTGGTTGTGGAACAGGTGATGATCCCGAGCCGGAAAACTGTGACAATAACCCTCAGGTTACTGTTATATCTACCACACCTACAACAACATGCAACGCCAGCGATGGCGAAGTGGTCGTGGAAGGTAGTGGTGGTATTGAGCCTTATGAATATAGTATAGGCAGTGGTGGAGATTTTCAAGCTTCTGCAGAGTTTACAGGATTGGTCGCTGGTATCTACAAGGTAGTAGTAAGAGACGCCAAGGGCTGTAAAGGAGAAGTGCAAGCCATAGTTGACCCGGGTGACACTGATCTGGCAGCCAGTGCGGAAGCGACCGATGACACCGAATGTTTTGAAAATAATGGAACAGTCGAAGTCAATGCAACTGGAGGTGAGACTCCTTATCAATATAGCATAGGAGACGGATTTACTTCAAGTACTACCTTTTCAGCTTTGGCTCCGGGAGACTATGAAATAATTGTAAAAGATGATGTAGGCTGTATGGTATCAATTGCAATATCGGTGAATAAAGGAGATACTGGTACGAGCTATCAAAATGAAGTTAGCCCTATTATAATGACCAACTGTGCCATCTCTGGATGTCATAATGGAGATAATGGTTCGGTTACGGACTTCACCAATTTTGGATTGGTGCAGAACACTGCAGATGAGATAAAAAGAAGAACCCAAAACGGATCTATGCCGCAGACAGGGTCGATAACTGAAGAAGAAAAAGCCTTAATCGCCTGTTGGGTAGATGAAGGTGCTAAAGATAACTAGTATGGTAAATCGAAAGTTAGTATTGTTAATGTTGGTAGTTGCCTTTAGTACTACTGCTACATTTGCCCAAAAGTACAAGAGTAAAAGCAGTGAGATTACATTTTTCTCAGAAGCGCCAGTAGAAAATATTGATGCTACCAATAAGGATGCCAGCAGCGTATTTGATGAAGGTAAAAATGAAATTGTCTTTTCAGTTCCTATTCGTTCGTTCGAGTTTGACAAATCATTGATGCAGGAGCACTTCAATGAGAAATATATGGAATCTGAAGAATACCCAAATGCTCTGTTTACAGGCACAGTACAAGGGTATGATAAAAGTAAATCTGGTCAACAACAGGCAACAGCTAAAGGTAAAATGACCATTCATGGAGTCACTCAACCAGTTGAAATCACCGGATCGATCAGTAAAACAGCCGATGAAATTGAGATACAAAGTACATTTATTATCAGGCTGGAAGATTATAAAATAAAAATCCCAAAAGTGCTTTGGCAAAACATTGCTGAAGAAGTGGAAGTAAAAATTAAATTCGTTTATCAACCATTATGAAGAGACTGTTAGGACCCATTTTAGTACTGTTTTGTATTTCCAATGCTCTTTTTGCACAAGACGATTTGCTGAATTTAATTGATGATAAAAAGGAGAAACAACCGGTAAATGCCACCTTCAAAGGTACGCGACTAATTTTGGGGCATTCAACCAAGATGCAAGCCAAAAAAACACTTGAGTTTATCGTCTCACATCGATTCGGACGCGTAAATCAGGGAGCTCACGATCTATTTGGTTTGGATGACTCCTCTGTGAGAATAGCCTTGGAATATGCTCCTTTTGATAATTTAAATATTGGCGTGGGAAGAAATTCCTTTGATAAGACTTTTGACTTTTTTGCAAAATACCAGATCGTGCAACAGTCTACAGGCCCAGGTAGCTTTCCGCTTTCATTGGTTTTGCTCAATAGCTTTACTATAAAAGCAAGCCCAAAGGCCGAAGATGATCCGAACATAGAGTTTAATGACCGACTGGCTAATGTAAGCCAGCTGCTGATATCCCGCAAGATAAGCAGCGTATTGTCATTGCAACTTATGCCTTCATACGTGTACAAGTCTTCACCTACACCTAATGCAGCAGGCATTCCTGGCGACACAGAACTATTTGCCTTAGGAATGGGAGGAAGACTTAAAATAACACCGGGTGTCTCATTTAATACCGAATATTATTATAGAATTGATCCTGTTGAAGGCACTGGTAGAACCAATGCTTTTTCAGTTGGTTTCGATATCGAAACAGGTGGTCATGTATTTCAATTACACCTGACAAATTCAGTGTTTGGCTTCGAAAGAGGCATTATTTCAGAAACGTTTGACGACTTTTTTGATGGGGATATTCATTTCGGATTCAATATCTCAAGAGTTTTTCAACTAGGTGGTAAAAAGAAAGCGTGGTAATATAGAGTTCCTTTCGTGCTTAGTTAATACCCATTATTCAGGTAAAAGTTAAAAATAGGTTAACTTGTGTTAATTTAGGATTAGACTCAATTTTACCGAACCATTATTTTTACCTTAGTAATATTAGACTTAAATTCAAAAGTGTTAAATATTAAGTCTTTGAGGTATATACTAGTTGTATTTTTTCTTCTTTTAAGTAGTGTCTTTGCATTCTCCCAGCACACAATAAATGGCACTGTTTCAGATCTTTTGACCAATGAGCCTATTGAGTCAGTCTTTATTACTGTCTTAGGAGAAACTAGTAATACTTCATCAAACGCACGAGGCGAGTTTGAGATAACCGTTGATCGTTTGCCAGCAAGACTTGTGTTTTCTTCACCCAATTATACTCAGGAACTAGTCGATGTAATGTCTTCTGATGAAGTAATTGAGGTTTTTATGCTATTAGATACTCGGAATTTAAGCGATGTAGTATTAGTGGGGTCGCGCTTTCAGCCAAGATCTATTACTGAGTCACCCGTTCCAATAGATAATATCACATTAGATGATTTGTCTTCAAATGGTCAATATGACCTGGATATGATGATGATGTACAATATCCCTTCTTTTAACACATCTCAGCAGACCGTATCTGATGCTACCGCCCACGTTAACCCGATGGGCCTGCGAGGACTAGGCCCTAGCCGGACATTATTTTTAATAAATGGCAAGCGAAAGGGACCATCTTCTTTGGTGTATATAAATGATACTCCGGGCAAAGGTGAAGTAGGAGTTGATTTAAAAGGTATACCTATAGTAGGTATAGAACGAGTTGAAGTACTTAGAGATGGTGCCTCGGCCCAATATGGTTCTGATGCTATAGCCGGGGTGGTTAATATTACATTGGCAGATGAAGCTATGGAGCCACATGGCTCAGCTATTTCGGGGGTTTACCAAGAAGGAGACGGGGAGACGTTTTACGGGACTATGGGTTTTGGTGTAGATCTGGCAAATAAAGGGTTTATCAATTTGGGAGCAAGTATCACTTATCAGGACTATACAAATCGACCAGGTAATTATAGTGGTTATGATAGCATTATAGGGTTACCAAATACTACTGGGTCAGAACTGCAGCAATTTCCAAATGGAGGTATGATCGTTGGTCAACCCGAAATGTTATTTGCTACTATTGGATACAATGCTGCATTTGATATAACCGAAGACACCGAAATCTATTCTTTTGGTTCACAGGGTCAAAGGAAAGGTAAAAGTTTCGCTTTATATAGATTGCCTGCCTGGTCTAGAGCATTTGCTGATACTGCCGCGGTGCAAGGACCAAATGGCTTTTTACCTGATTTCCAGACAATAATCAATGATAATATACTTACAGTGGGTGTAAGAGCAGTAAGGAATTATTGGAACATCGATTTGAGCACCACTATTAGTTCTAATAAAATGGATTACACAATTGGAAATAGTGTCAACAATTCATTGGGTAAATTCAGCCCGACCTCTTTTAAGGCCGGTGGATATGAGTTTATACAACAGGTCCATAATTTCGATGCATATCGTAATTTTATGGGTTTAAGTGTAGCATTTGGCGCAGAGTTTAGGGCAGATAATTTTGTTGCAATAGCAGGAGAGGAAGCTTCTTACTTCGGAGATGGTACACAATCTTTTCCAGGTATTCGACCAGAAGATGAAACTGATGTAAAACGTTACAATATCAGCTTTTACATTGAGTTGGAGAAGGAATTTTTTGACAAGTTATTGATCAACACGGCAGGGAGATTTGAAAGCTATTCTGATTTTGGAGAGAAGTTTACTGGCAAATTTAGCTTTAGGTACAAGCTTTTAAAAGACATACTAAATATTCGTGGATCCGCGAGTACAGGGTTTAGAGCACCATCATTACAACAGACCCATTTCAGCTCAATTCAAACAATTCTTGTCAATAATGAGATATCACAGCAAGGGACATTTAATAACCAAAGCCCTATCATACAAGCTTTGAACGTTCCTGAATTACAGGAAGAAACATCTGAAAATTTAAGTTTTGGTGTTACATACAATCCAAGAAACAATTTTTTTGTTACAGCTGACTTTTACAACATAGATGTAGACGATCGCATAGTATTTACTGGCACCTTAAGCAATAATGACCCTAATAGTACTGTAGGTGGGATATTGCAGGATTTTGGTATTAGTGGTATGAAATTTTTTACAAATGCCATTGATACTCGAACATATGGTTTCGACCTCGTTGCCGGACTCGAAAGTCTCAAAATTGGTAATGGTTCAATGGATATTTCTCTGGCACATAACTATAATGAGACCGAAGTTACATCCGAGCTTAGAACGCCTGATATACTGCAAAATGAAGGGAGTATGTTATTTGATAGAAAAGAGAAATCTAGAATTGAAACCGCCAGACCTAAGAATAAAACCATACTTAAAATCGCTTATTTATTAAATGATTGGAATATAAATCTGAGCAATACACGTTTTGGAGAAGTTACCTGGCTTCATTCCACTAATCCGGCAAATGATCAGACTTTTTCGGGAAAAGTATTGACAGATATTGAAATGGGTAGAAAGATGGGGAAGTCCCTCAAGTTGTCAATAGGAGCTAATAACTTATTTGATATATATCCTGATGAGATTGATAATAATGATCCTGTAACTAGCCTTGCTGGCCGGTTTAAATATCCTTGGGATGTAAATCAGTTCGGATTTAACGGGCGCTTCTATTATATGAAGATGAATCTTAGTTTATAGTTGTTTTAGAAGGTATTAGCTTGTGTGATGATGCATGATTCGGAAGGATAATTATGGATCGGGTACCTTCTCCTTCTTTTGATTCAATTTTTATACTGCCATCCAATTTATCAATAACATTTTTCACAATATAAAGGCCCAAGCCAGAACCTTCAGAATTCTGAGTGGCTCGGTAAAACATGTCGAATATTTTTGGTAAATCATCTTTACTTATACCTTCTCCATTGTCTTCAACTATGATTTCACATGTACGTTCTTTAATAACTACAGAAACATTTATAAATGGATTTGCAATATCCTTTCTGTGATATTTTATAGCATTAGAAAGCAGATTGTTTAATATGATCGTAAGCCTGGTAAGATCCGAAACGAAGGTGTAATCAGCCTCAACATTAACTGTAATATCTATTTTTGAAAACCCTTTTAAGAAATCGTAGTTACTGATGCATTCTTTAACCTGTTTTTCTACATCAATGGTTTGAATTGCATCATCGATACGGTTATCCCGAGAAAGCACAAGTAGGTCAGCAATGAGTGCATCAAGTTTTTGTATGCTTTTCTTAATCATAGCCATAAACTCGTGTAACTTTTCAGGATCCGTTTCATACTTGGAGAGATTTACGAGTCCTAGAATGGAAAGCAAAGGAGACCTGAGGTCATGAGAGGCATGGTAAACAAAACTGTCTAATTCAAAATTAGCTTTTTTTAGGTTTATGAAGTTTTCTTTACTTTCTGTAATGTCGTGGATTACTCCCTCAAAATATTGGTTATTATCAAAGAGTTTACCTGATATAGACACCCAAATCACCTTATTATCAGGCCTCTTTAACTTGACTTCATAGTTGTCAATATATCCGTTTTCCAATGCTATAGACTTTATTTTACTACGTTCATTGGAATTAATATAAAGCTTAGACATCTCAATCTTGGAGCCATGCTTGAGTCCTAAAATTCGATAGGCTGCATCATTGGCTTCAAGTAGTCGTCCAGTTTCTACATCAGTCCTGTAAATCCCTACCTGTGAATTTTCATATAGGTTTCGATATTTTTCTACGCTTTTTTTAATAGCTGCTTCATTCGCTTTTTGTTGAGCTTGTCTTGATTCGATCTGCTTAACCATCTCGTTAAACTGGTCATAAAGAATACCTATTTCATCATTATTTTTTTTATTAACCCTGACAGAGTAGTCGTTATCAGCAGAAACGCGTTTAGCAGCATCAGTAAGCCGAAGCAAAGGTTTTGAAATTAGGACTTGTATACGATGTGCAAATACCCAGGAAAGCAATAGTATTCCTGCTGATACGCCTACTAGCAGTAAGAACTGTTCCTTTATTTTACTCTCAAGTACGTTTGTGGATACGTTCAGGTAGATTGTACCATAATATTCACCAGCCAGAGTTATAGGCTCATATATTTCCATTACGGATGATCCAAAAGCAACTGACTCATCTTTGCTAAACGCTGGAAATCCATTCACTTTTACCTTATCAGTGTTATAACTTGAAAAAATATTACCTGTTGAATCAAAAATATAGGCAGTCTGGATTTCGGGTATACCTTTAAGTTTATTTAGAATATCTGTTCCGCCTCTTTTGTCATCAAACATAATCGGGCCAATACTATACTCACCAATTAGATTGGCATTTACGACCATACTATTAGTAAAGTCATTCTTTTGTTGGTTAACGGCACTTATCATATATAATATCAGACCTGAAAGCAGGGCGAAAAACGTTACCAATAGTATGATCAAGGTAAGTTTAGTAGATATCGATAAATTCCTGATCGTTTTCATTCGTTTTTCCTTACGATTTTTGCAAGTTCCAGCAATCTAAAGCTCATATCCAGCTCACTTGACTGAGCGTTGGAAATATTAATCTCAAAAGAGAGTCTGTTATTTTCTTTATAAAAGTTAATCATCACCCCTTGCTCTGCAAACCCTGATTCATCACTGACTGTGAGTATTGGTTTTGCGTTTACCAAATTGATAATTGAAGAAAGGTGTTTTTTCATGTTACTTGAGATAAACAGAATATGGCAATCGTTAATCTCCTCTGGTGCATTAATGTACTTTATTAGAACGGGTCTGTTTTTAATTTTTCGTTGTGCATAAATTCTATCTAAATAGCCATCGAAATTGTCCTGGCCGAGCACCGTAATTAAGAAATGAGAGGTTGAATCCGTAATGTTTGGCCATTCGATGAATTTTGTGAAATGCTCCAACCATGCAGATTTAAGGGCGGCCGCTTCCACTTGCTGTTGTCCAAAAGTATAGGAAGCAAGAGAAGTTGAAAAAACCAATAGAAGAAAGTATAAGTAGAATCTCCTCAAATTAACAATGTTACCCTCATATGAAGAATTACTTTAATATCTAAATTTAACTTAAAATGATATAATTACTGAGTCTCACTTAGACTTTCTCATATTTGATGAGGGCAACATAAATTATATGCGATAGCAAACGGCATTAATATTCATACCTGCTCCTACGGAAGCCAATAAAATTACATCCCCTTTACCGAGCGTATGATTATCGAGTTGCCCTTTCCAAACCAAATCAAGCAGGGTAGGGACTGTAGCCACTGAGCTGTTACCTAATTTATGTATGCTCATAGGCATTATATTATCGGGCAGGGTTTGTCGATCGTAGAGTTTGTAAAAACGTTTGATGATACCCTCATCAAGTTTTTCGTTGGCCTGGTGTATAAACACTTTCTTTACTTCATCAATAGCTACTCCAGCCTTATCCAGACAGTCCTGCATGGCTTGAGGAACATATTTTAAGGCATATTCAAATACTTTTCTTCCTTTCATTTTAATAAACCGTACCCTAGGATCTGACTCAGGGAAGTTGGATTTACCCAGGTATAGGTAAAAGGCTTCATCTTCGCAATGTGCCTGAGTGCCTGACGACAAAATTCCTGATTCTGGGTCTTCTGATTTTTCGATGATGGCTGCCCCGGCTCCATCTGAGAATATCATACTATCTCGATCATACGGATCGAGTACGCGCGATAATGTTTCTGTTCCTATCACTAAACACTTTTTGGCTATACCTGCTTTTATAAAAGCATCAGCCTGAATCACCCCCTGAACCCAACCAGGGCACCCAAATAATATATCATAGGGTACACAGTTGGGGTTTTTAATACCAAGGTTATGTTTTATTCTTGAAGCTAATGCAGGTAGTACATCCGTTTGGATACTATGTTTTTTTACATCTCCGAAATTATGTGCGACTATGATTTGATCGATAGTTTCGATGTCGCAACCAGAGGTTTCTATTGCATTTTTTGCCGCTTCTGTGCCAATACATGATGCAGTCATGTCACCTTCGGCATACCTTCGCTCTTCGATGCCTGTTATTTGCTGAAATTTTTGAATTACCTCATCTGGTGTTTTGCCAATGTTGGTGTTGTCTTCCAGGTAAAACTCATGCACCGCAAAATCTTTGTTGGTTTTTACAAGTGAAGGAATAAAGCTGCCTGTACCAGTTATTTTTGATCCCATAACAAACGATCGTTAGTTAAAATAATACAATGATAAATTAGAAATAGTCAACTAACTTAAATCATGATATTAAACCAACAAGCGTTAGGCTGAGTATTTTTTAAGGATTTTTATACTAAGCAATCAGGATCTGCTGAAGAGGCCATGGAGTTCAACATCAATCTTACTGATGATTTCTGCAAAATCTTCGGTATTAGATACGAAATCTATTTCATTGACATCGATCACAAGCAATTTGCCAATATCGTATGATTCTATCCATTCAGCATAATGCTGATTAAGGTTCTTGAGATAATCGATTCGAATGGCATTTTCATAATCCCGGCCACGTTTTTCGATTTGTTTAACAAGTTTAGGTATGTCGGCCTTCAGATAAATCAAGAGGTCAGGAGCTTCAACATGTTGAATCATTGACTCGAACAAAGTAAGGTAGCTTGAGTAATCCCTGTCGTTTAAAAATTTAGATTTATACAGGTTGGCTGCGAAAATGTAAGCATCCTCGTAAATCGTACGGTCTTGTACTGTGGTAACTTTACTGTCCCTTATTCTCTTGATTTGGTTAAATCGGCTATTTAAAAAATAGATTTGTAGATGAAAAGCCCATCGCTTCATGTCTTCATAAAAATCAGCCAAATATGGGTTATCTTCCACAGACTCTAGTTCTGCAGTCCATCCATAATGTTTGGCTATCATCTTTGCCAGAGTAGTTTTACCCGAGCCAATATTTCCACAAATCGCTATATGCATACCTCTAGTTTAAGGTGGGCAAAAGTATTACAATCAAAACTATAAAGGAAGGAATTATAAGAGAACTCTGTGGGTAATAATAGAAAAAAGGCCGACAACTTTTTGCCGACCTTTTCCTATACCTATAACCTAAACCTATGAAGAAGTTTATGTTTACAAAACTACAAGCACCGTGCCATATTTAGTTGGAATCTATATTAATGCTATATTATTAATAATCGCGAAGTTTAATGTATTAGTAAATTAGCCATAGCCTTGATTGGCCTTAGGAAAAAGGTGCTAAAATGTCCATATCCTTGTATAAATGTGATATACATCATAAAAAGGTGTGGATTATAGAAGAATTGGTGTTTAGCTATCTCCACAACAATACTTAAAGGAGCATATGCCCAAAATGGGAAACCAAAGTACCAATTAGAAATGGGCCAGGTATTCTTCCATCTGCTGGTTTAGGTTGTAATTAAATTTGAAATTACTGTTGCTTAAAGTTAGCTTAGTAAGAATGAAAAGAATTTTATTAATACTCTTTACGGGTTTTGCTTTTAGTGGGTTAAGTCAGGATCTAGCTACAGGTTCATGGCATGGAGAAATACTTTATGAACAGGCGACTGTACCATTTGAGTTTATCATTGATAAAAATGGAGAACAGTTTAAATGTACAATCATCAACGGAGATGAGCGAAAATCACTCGATATCGTTACCGTTTCTGGTGATAGTATTTGGATTCAGTTAGATGTGTTTGATGCTGAAATACGTGCAAAATTTACTGACCAGTCAATGACTGGTAGTTGGATTAAGCATTATAGGAAGAGTAATATTCCTTTTAAAGCTTCCTATGGAAAATCTCGCTATCAAAATAGAAGTCAAAGCGATTTTAAGATTAATGAACCCTGGGAGTTTACATTTACGCCATCACATGCGCTTGCTTATAAGGGAGTGGGGCTATGGGAGCAATCGGGTAGTAAAGTAAGTGGTACCATTATGACAGGGGTAAGTGATTTTAGGTATTTTGAAGGTGTGGCTTATGGAGATAGCATTGAGGTTTCGTCATTCGATGGTGCCCATGCTTTTTTGCTACAAGGAGTCAAAACGGATGAAGGCTGGCAGGGAATATTTCACTTTGATAATGGCTACACTGAAGATTGGACTGCTCGATCAAACCCTGAAGCCAGTCTGCCTGACCCGTGGGAAGTAGTAAAAGTTGATAAAGGAAAGCATCGACCTTTTTTTGATATTTTATCTGCTGGAAGGAAGAGCCATAGTGTTGATGAATCAGACTTTTTTGGTAAAGTTTTGGTCATTCAATTATTTGGTACCTGGTGTCCTAATAGTCTGGATCAAACACGATTTCTATCAGAATGGTATCAAAAAAATAGTCAAAGAGATGTTGAAATATTGGCGGTATCATATGAAACTAATTTTAGTGAAGCATACGGGCTGAGCAGGATCGAAACCTACAAAGAAACTTTAGACATCAATTATCCAGTAATATTAGGAGGGCGGTTAAGCAAAAGTCAGGCAGCTGTTGGTTTTCCATTTATGGAGAAAATTGAAGCCTTTCCAACGCTGGTTATATTAGATAAAGATGGTTATGTACGCTACGTTCATAGCTATTTCAACGGCCCTGCAACCGGCAATTACTATGACCAGTTCGTAGCACAGTTTAATAAAATTATCGATGAGCTAGAGGCCGAGTAATCATTTGGGTAATGTAAAGGTAAATGTGGTGCCTTCACCCAAAGTAGACTCCACTTGAATGGAGCCACCAAGATCATTGGTTATTTTCTTAACAAGCGCCAGCCCCAGGCCTGTTCCTAATTTCTTATTTCTATCCTCTCTACCTAAGTTGGTATAATGTTTAAAAATCCTTTTTAAATCTTTTTGGGCAATACCCGGGCCATTATCAGATACCTTAAATTGATATTCATTTTGACTTTCCTCAAAGTAGATCGTGATTTCAGGAGAGGGTTTATCGTTATATTTTAGCGCATTTGTGATGAGGTTGGAAAATATCAACTCTAATGCAGCTTTATTGATTTCAATGGTCGGTAGATCAGTGGCCTTAATGAGTTTTACCTCATTTTTGTCATCTATGATGGATAAGATATCATTAATTGATTGGTCAAGGTCAACTTCTGTTTTCTTGCGTTGAATGTGGGTGTTTTTATAATAGGTAAGTATACCTTCTACAATAGAATTTAACTTAGAAGATGACTTAGACAAATAATTAATATACTCTTTGCCTGTATCATTCAATTCCTGGCTATTTTCTGTTTGTAGTAGCTCTGTGATAGCGTAGATGTTATTTAATGGACCTTTAATATCATGAGAAACAGCTGCAGCAAAATTCCCAAGCTCTTTATTCTTTTCTTCTAGCTCTTTTTCACGCTGTTGCAAAATGAAATTGTTCCTCCTTAGCTCTAGCAAATTCATTACCTGCCTGGCCAATAACTCCAGAGCAAGCATTTGTTTATCGTTAAGGGCATGCGGAGACTGATCCATAACGCAAATGGTGCCCAATACATAACCTTCATTATTTACTAGCGGAGCCCCTGCATAAAACCTTATTTCTGTAGGCCCTGTTACCATTGGGTTTTTATTAAATCGATCATCTTTTAAGGTATCAGGTGCATAGGTGATCTCATTTGGATTATTCAAGGAGTGTGAACAAAGTGCGAGATCTCTTGAATTGCGATTGATATCGGTGCCTTGATGAGCCTTAAACCATTGAGTGTCTTGGTCAATAAACGTGATTAAACATACTTGAGTGTTGCAAATGACTTTTGCGAGTTTGGCTATCTCATCATAGTCACGTTCGGGCTTTGTATTAGTTATACCATAAGCTTTAAGGGCTTTTATTCGCTCCTTGTCATTTAAAGGCAGTGCTGCATTTTTCATATCTTAAGTTGTCACTAACATTAAACTACTTTGAAAGTTCATTCAAAACAATATACGACAACTATAAACAGATACGATTTACTAAACCTGAATAGTTTATAACCTGAAAGGTAAGACTTACAATTCAACAGGCTTTACTGTGTAGCCTTTTTTACGTAGCAACTGTATTAAGCTAACTTCACCTACCAAATACGGAGCCCCTAAAGCAAAGAAAGTAGGGTCACCTTGTATTAGTTCTTCAATTTTAGGCATCCAGTGCTCCACGCGGTCATCATAATACACCCTTCTAAACTCCTTACTTTCATTGGTAGCCTTCATGGTCTCATCTTTCACTTTAGCAAGGTCCTGATCATCGATGTACGCATCAACAAGGGCCATATAGTCTGCGATGTGCTGGTCAAATTTATTGACCGTATATTTAGCAGCTTCTACCTGATCTTCAATAGGAAACTTTTCAAAAGCCGCGATTTCTTCTTCAATTGTGCCTAAACCAACAAAATCCATTCTATTCTTTTTAGCCAGGTGGGCTAACTCTTCTTCCACAAACACAATATTTTCACCTAAATAAAGTGCGGTAGTAGATGTTACCAGGATAATCGGTTGTAGTCTGCTGTAGAAATCGTGATACTGGTGTTCTTTTACTTCAAAATCAAGAAGTAATAATAGCCTCAGCTGATTGAGTTCATCATCAGTGAGGTAATCGTTAATCCAGCCATCATTTGGAATTCTTACTGCTTTGTTAAACTGCCTTCTCGCATGATTATTATAAATGATTTTAGTGGCGAAAGTTTCGCAGTCTTCTATTTTCTGCTTGACTTTACGCGGCACTTTGTACTTATCTTTGGGTAAGAAATTTATTATTCCATAGATATAGGATGGAGATTCGATTCCATTACCTGTTATTTCCCACAATACCGCATTTTGAATTTTATTGTCTTGCGCTTTTGCTAAAAAAGTGCAGGCAACTAACATCACTAATAAAAAGCAAGAATAAATCTTTTGCATGTTGATTTACATTATGAATAAGTTAAAGATTTGCAAGTTATACTTCCTTACATTTCTGGCAAGTATAAGTATGATTATTTAAATTCTTGAACATAAATTTAACTATTTTCTGCTTATAATGTCCCTTTAATTGAAACAATGAAGTTCCTGCCAGGAGCACTAATTCCACTGGAATACGTGCGGTAATGTCTGTCTAATAAATTTTCGATACCACCACTAATTGAAACATTCGGGCTCACTTGATATGACATTTTGTAATTTAGAGTGTACCAGGAAGGTGAGCCATCCTTAGTCGGGTCATTTTCATGGATTGCGTAGAGGTGTGGTTTTGAAACTACCTCACTATCCGGAATGTCTGCTCTGAACCTGGCACCATTGAATTCACTGTAAAACTCACCACGCAATTTATCCTTTTGATACAGTACGCTGATTTTACCAAAAAGCGGGGTCGTATGTCTCAGGGGTTCATCATTAGTAATGTCCCGTCCAAATGTATTTGTAATAGTAGCATCTACAGCCCAATGAGTAGATAACAAAGCTTCTAATTCTAAGCTATAGCCATAAATATTTGCCTCTCCAGTGTTTTGTAATGCTACAACATTACTAAGTTCACCATCAAAAATGATAGAATCAGATCCGTTAAAAGTAAAATCTTGTCTTACAATCGCATCATCCAACCAAGTGTAAAAAATGGTTGCACCCACCTCAAAATTTTCGGAAAGCTTAGTTTCAATGCCCGCTTCTACATTGTATGTGTATTCAGGCTTAAGGTTTACATTTGGTACTTGTACCTCACCATCGCTAAAGTCAAATACTTTACCTACATCATCAATGTTTGGAGATCTAAAACCTGAGGCTGCTGCTATATTTACCTTTACATTTTCATTTGGGTTGTACACTAATCCGATACTTCCATTGAAAGCATTATTGTCAAGGTTGAATTGATCAAAAGGGAAATTTAACCCGCTATTATCAGTTATTTTGGCTTCAATGTTTACCTGGCTAAACCTCAAGCCGGTATTGAATATAAAATCACTACCAATGTCCCATTTGTGATTTATATATGCAGCATAGCTCAAGTAATCACTACCGCCATCGGGGTATCTTGTGGCAGGAAATGTAATCTCACCTGTCACCTGATTTACTCTCACAGCAGATGACTGCACATCATTATGGAGCAACTCAAATCCATAAAATAAATTTCCATGCCCAAGCTGTTTGTCAAAATCAATATTTGCACTCCAAATGGCCACCTCTTCGGTTCGCGTTCTTAACCTGTTATCTCCAAAGCCACGGTCATTTCTACTTTCTTTATAGTCTTGCCTTGCAACTATTAATTTGGCCTGATCAAATAATGTAGCGGGCCTGTTGTAAGTAAGTTTTAGACTATTCATCATCCACTTTTGGGGGCCATAGTACCATTCGGCATCATAGGGGACACCATTATTGCCTACTTCCACAAGTCGATCATAACGAGGGATATTAGATGTATTGCTCATATAAAAATTATAGTTGAGCTTCACATCATCACTGAGGTTAAACCCTAATTTTTGAATGGTACTCCAAGATTCAAAGCCGGAAGGTGATTGTGTATTGGGGTGCGGATTGGCGACCACAACGTCATTTCCGTTGAAATCCTGTGCTACGAGGAATAATTTTTTACCAAAATCATCGTATCCATCCGGTCTGTGCTTGCCAGCCTTAAGGTCGCCAAAATCACTATATGTAAAAGAAGAAAACCAAGAAACTTTGCGCCCACCAATTCCCAAACTCAAATGTGTGGTTTTTTCATTCGAAGCAGAAGAATACCTTCCGAAAACGGTAGCAGACGTTCTCAATGATTGGTCCAGTGAAAATTTCGGATCCTTGACATGAAAATCCATTACACCTCCAAGTGCGTCACTTCCATAAATTACTGATCCTGGCCCTAGTATTACTTCTGCTCCGGCCAAAGCATTGGGATCTATATTGATTACATTTTGCAAGTTACCACCTCTAAAAATGGCATTGTTCATCCTCACGCCATCAACTACAATAAGTACCGAGTTGGCTGCAAATCCCCGCAACTTAGGGCTACCACCTCCAAACTGGCTTTTTTGCATGAACACCTGACCAGATTGACTTAGCATGTCTGCTGAAGTTTGAGGGTTGTTAAAGGCTATTTCATTGGCAGATATACTGACTATTTTATTTGGAATCTCATCGGCCTCTTGTTCCCATTTATTAGCAGAAACGACAACATCTTTCATCTTTATAATTCGTTCAGATAGTTTTACAACATCAGAAGTTAAGCTGCCTTTAGCTATGACAAACTCCTGATATGCAGGATGCTGAAAAGTAATAATAGATTCGTTTGAAAACCTATCAATATTTGCTTTGCCATCGATGTCGGTAACCACCGCACTCGACTTTTCAAGGTTAAAAATGGCTACATCTTCTATGGGCTGATTGGTTCTTTGATCAACTACTTGCACCACTTGCCCCTTCACATGTAAACTCAAAAGCAGAAAAAACAATAAAAGAAATCTCATAGAACTCATTTGGTTAGCTTGCGAAGCTATGTAAAGAGCGTTTATGGTCAAAAATAAATTCAACAGTTGGTCAATATATACCTATAGATGGTGCAGACATTTCTATTAATTACTTTATTTGCTTATGCCCATTGTTAATTCCACGTATAAAGCACCGCTTTATTTAAGAAATGGTCACCTGGCCACAATAATTCCTAGCTCGTTTAGAAAGGTACAAGGAGTCAAGTATGAGCGAGAAAGAATACACACCCCTGATGGAGATTTTTTAGATCTGGACTGGTGTAGCAATAACCATAATCGACTGGTTGTTGTAAGTCATGGATTGGAAGGGAGTTCAAACAGGCCCTATATGAAAGGTATGGTTAAATATTTTATAGAACGTGGTTGGGATGCTTTGGCATGGAACTGTAGAAGTTGTAGTGGTGAGTTGAACTGGAAGCCAAAATTTTATCATCACGGGGCAACCGAAGACCTAAAACAAGTGGTAGCGTATGCGATCGAAAGTCGTGGTTATGATGCAGTGGCACTTGTTGGTTTTAGCATGGGCGGAAGTATGACATTGAAATATTGTGGAGAAATGGGAGAGGAGATACCTAAGCAAGTGGTAGGTGCTACGGCATTTTCTGTTCCTGTTAGTCTTAAAAGTAGCGTAGATGCGCTATCTACTTATGGCACTTCGTTTTATAGGAAAAGATTTATCAAAAAGCTTGAGGAAAAAATCAAGGCAAAAGCTGAGCAATACCCTGAGGAGATTAAATATGAAGGTTTCGAAGCTATTAAGTATTTCCCTGATTTTGATAACCTATATACTGCACCTTTACACGGGTTTGAAAGCGCAGATGATTTTTATGAAAGAGCAAGTGCTGGGCGCTATATGTATGATACAAAAGTGCCAGTATTATTGGTAAACGCGGCTAATGATCCTTTTCTAGGTGAAGCTTGCTACCCGGTAGAAGAATGTAAAGATCATAATAATATTTTTCTGGAAATACCCAGACATGGAGGTCATGTTGGGTTTAGCTTAAAGAAAGTCGATGAAAATTATATGGAAACCAGGGCCTATGAATTTTTAAATGGTTTGGTAAAGACATAAAAAAAGTCCCGTGATGAAAATCACGGGACCGAAAATTGTAATACGTGTTTTATATATTTAAATCAGCTTACGCTAATTTAACATTCACTGCATTTAATCCTTTTCTTCCTTCTTGAAGCTCAAACGTAACTTCATCATTTTCTCTGATATCGTCAACGAGACCAGATACGTGTACAAAATACTCTTCGTTTGATTCTTCATCTTTAATAAACCCAAAACCTTTTGAGTCATTAAAGAATTTTACTGTTCCATTATTCATTACTAATAATTATTATTTGTTTCAAAGCTACAATTAAAAAACAAAAACCCACTACAATGACTTATTTTTAGTGTAATTATTCCTGAATAATCACTTACCTTGCTGGTATCATAACGAATTTTACTATGAAAAAGTACTTACCCTATTTATTAATAATCACCATTGGGTGCTCTTCAGGCAATGAAGAAAAAAATGCTGAAGCTGAAACAACGCAACCCGAAATAATTGGTGAATGGAGAAATTTATCAATGATTGTACGAATGCCTGACTCAACTGTGAATGTTCCTGAAGGGGCATGGGAAGACGTGTTAGGTATAAAACCTATAAGAACAACATTTAATGAAAATGGAACTTTTGTCTCGGAGTATCGCACGCTGGAAGACTCTGTTTTTATGACAAGTAACGGTGCATGGAAAATTGAGGGAGATACCTTGGCAATGATTGAGAGGGGTGCTGAAAATAAGTATTTTTACTCAATTGATGGTGACACCGTTACATTCAGAGGATACCTTGACTGGGATCAGGATGGCTTACCCAATGATCACTATGCTGGCAAACAACTCAGGTTTCGGGCTGAAAACGAAAACTAGTATTTAGGTATGCTAGGATCAATTTGGTCAGACCAGGCCAGTATTCCGCCTTTTAAATTGTATAAATTATCGATTCCCAATTTTTGCTGTAGGTATTGTACAGCTTGTGCACTGCGTGCACCACTACGACAGTGAATGACAACTTTTTTGTCTTTATCAATCTTCTCTGTAGCGTCAGGAATATTACCTAAAGGGATCAATAGACCATCAAGATTTGCAATATCATACTCGTGCTGCTCGCGCACATCTATAAGTTGAAAGTCTTCTTTCGCATCTATCATGGCCTTTAATTCAGACACTGTTATTTCCTTTACCATAGCTTCTGATTGGTTTGTAACACCACAAAACTGCTCATAATTAATCAATTGCTCAATCTTTGGAGCGTTAGATATTTTGGGAATGGTTATTATGCGACTATCAAGGTTTAAAGAGTTGATGATTAATAGCTTTCCAGCTAATGGCTCACCAATTTCCGCTAATATTTTAATTGCTTCATTGGCCTGTACGCTACCAATTATTCCAGGTAAAACGCCAATAACACCTCCAGTTTCACAGGTAGGAACACTTTCAGGTTCGGGAGGTTCGGGAAACAAATCTCTATAGCTGGGCCCACCTTTATAATTAAATACAGCTACCTGTCCTTCATACCTGAAGATAGAGCCATAAATAAAGGGCTTCTCTTCGATACTGCAGGCATCATTTATGAGATACCGTGTAGGGAAGTTATCCGTGCCATCAATAACCAGGTCATAATTGGAAATGACATCCAGCGCATTCTTTGTTGTTAGTACTTCCTGATAAGCAATGACATTTATGTGAGGATTTAAGGCTTTTACTTTCTCTTTCGCCACTAATGCTTTTGGTTTACCAATATCATCGGTGTTGAAAAGAATCTGGCGCTGTAGGTTAGACACCTCTAATACATCACCATCAATGATACCAATCTGCCCGATGCCCGCTGCTGCTAAATAAAGCAAAACAGGACTTCCCAAACCGCCTGCACCAACGACCAACACTCTGGCTTTTTTTAATTTCAATTGGCCCTCGACTCCAAAGTCAGGTAAGGTGAAGTGCCTTTGGTAACGTTTATTTTCTTCATTGCTCAATATATTTCCATCACTTGTCATGAGAAAACGGGTGTATATCTTTAATTAAACCTTTAGAGTTCAAAATCACGTTGTTAAAGGTACCAGCAATGAAATTATTTATCACATACTGTGTCATATTATTAATCGGCTGTGCGCATTTCAATACAGAAAAAAGAAATGATGATTTAGCCTCGATAGCTGAGCTGCCTAAATCCGATACTTTGAATGTTGTCAATGAGGTTGCAATGGTGAGTTACTCTGAGGACATTTTACCTATCTTAAAGACTCGCTGTCAACCCTGTCACTTTCCTGGTGGCAAGATGCACTTACGGTTGCCATTCGATTCCGTGGAAACTATCTATGAAGTGGGTGATGGCTTTTTTACAAGAATAAAAGACCCTGAAGAGCAGGAAGTTTTCAGGGCCTTTTTAGATCAGGAAAGCAAATAATTTATTTTGGCGACCAGATTGAATAACTGTGAGGTGGTGCTTGGATTTTCACCCATTTACCCCCTTGGGTTACAGGTTCCCAGCTAGAGTGACCTGTATAATCTTTAATTCTGGTATTGCTCCAGTTTGTTTCTATCCAACGTTCCTGCCAATTGTCAGAATCATTTAAATACACCACAAGTCCTGGGCTACCGTTTCTTCGCGCAACATATTCGTCATTGTCAGCAAAGAGTATTGTTGTATTTCCAACAGCTTTGTTTCTATGAATCCATATAAGGTTGTTGAGTTTATTTTTATCCAGCCATTCTTCATAGTCTCTGTAGAAAACGGTTGGATAACCTTCATGCGTCATGATATAAGCGTAAGCGAGCATTTTGTCCCAGATAATATCAGTGTCATGGTTTGCTACAAAAGTTACTGCTTTTGATGGGTTCCTTTTCCAAAACATGTCATCGTTTAGTTTAGTAAGGTCATTGTTGTCAAAAGCCTCATCCATTTTATAGTAACAGGCAAAATCAAAAGCAGATGCAGTGCCATTGGTGCTGTTTACCCAATTGTCTAATAAGTTGACATTAGAGTCCCAGTATTCGCCTACAGCAAAACCACCTACGCTGTTCATCCAATCTCTTACTACCCAGCCTCCAAAGCCTTTGACATAATCAAATCTCCAGCCGTCAAACCCGAGTGTATTTTTATAATACTTTGCTACTCCATCACTTCGGTTCCATAACCAGTCTTGTACATACGGAGATGAATGGCTCAGGTCTGGAAAGCCTCCAAACACGCCCTCATCGTTGCTAGCGTAGCTATTTGGATGGAAGTCGCTCGCTGATCGGAAGAACTTTCCTGAGGCGGGATTGAAGTCGGTATAGGTTTGTGTACCGGTATAAGGATTATTTTCCAGGTCACCACCACTGTTATGATTAAGGACAATATCAGCATATACATCAATATTGTAATTATGCGCTTGATTGATAAGGCTCACAAGTTCGTTTTTTGAGCCAAAGCGTGTTTCAACCGATCCGTGTTGATTGTACTCTCCAAAATCAAAATAATCTGCCGGGTCATAGCCCATGGAATACGGTCCATTTTGAGCTTTAGAAACAGGAGGGAGCCATATGGCAGAAATACCAGCCGCATCCCAGGCAGCAATTTTACTCTTCACAGTATTGTACCAGGTACCTCCGGCCGGTACATCCCAGTAAAAGGCCTGCATCATAACACCACCACCGGGACCGGGATTTCGACCTTCTTTGTTAGTCTTTTGGTCAGTTTGTTCAGGAGTTACATCCTGATCGGTTTGAGTGGGTTGTTCGATGTTTTCTGTGCATGACCAACTACAAATGATGATAGCAAGTAGTGTGTAATAATTGATTTTTTTCATTGGTTTAGGTTGTTTGATGAATAATAAAATTCATCATTAACCTTGAGAATATCGGAAATGAGTAAGGAAAGCACAGAAATGGAAACCGCAATCGTTTTCACAAACGATAGCAGTTTATAAATGCTTAAAAGAAATGTAAGAAAATTGCCATGCATATTAATTACCAATCTCCTTAAGCAAAAAAAGTTCTGACGTAAATGTCAGGACTTCTTAAGCGGTCCGGACGAGATGCTGACGAACCTGTGCTTGTCAGCATCCTGACCATTGCTTAATCAAAAGCAATGCGTCAGGGCTCGAAACATTTTCTTTATATTTCAGCATAAACTTAATTAGGCGTATCCGTGACAGGTTTTTTAGTTTAGATTCTAACTTAATTGTTTCACTACGAGATGCTTTATTTGCAGCCCATAATAATTTCCAAGGCGCGCCTGCCTTGGTATATTTTTCTAAACCTTGGTTATGTCGATGCAGCCTATTGTCTAGGTCACTAGTTTGACCTTTATAGAACATGTCACTTGATTCGGAATATAAAATGCACACCCAATACATAACCAAATAGGACTTGATATAAACAAAAAAGCCTCTCAGATTACTCTAAGAGGCTTTTTAAGCGGTCCGGACGAGATGCTGACGAACCTGTGGTTGTCAGCATCCTGATCATTGCTTAATCAAAAGCAATGCGTCAGGGCTCGAAACATTTTCTTTATATTTCAGCATAAACTTAATTAGGCGTATCCGTGACAGGTTTTTTAGTTTAGATTCTAACTTAATTGCTTCACTACGAGATGCTTTATTAGCCGCCCACAATAATTCCCAGGGCACACCTGTCTTGGTATATTTTTCTAAACCCTGGTTATGCCGAATCAATCTGCTATCCAGATCACTAGTTTGACCTTTATAGAACATGTCACTTGATTCGGAATATAAAATGTACACCCAATACATAACCAAATAGGACTTGATATAAACAAAAAAGCCTCTCAGATTACTCTAAGAGGCTTTTAAGCGGTCCGGACGAGACTCGAACTCGCGACCTCCTGCGTGACAGGCAGGCATTCTAACCAACTGAACTACCGGACCAATATTTTATAACTTTTGAGTGGTTAAACTCTTGTGTTTCTGTGTTCCCTTTCGTTTAAGGTGGTGCAAATGTATAGTGGCGATTCTTTATTTGCAAAACATATTTCAAATTTATTTTAATTTTTTTGAAATCCTCAATTTAGACCTGTGAGGGTTATCATTAATCAATATTAGTTCTAATTTTGTTGTAACTTTAACTAAACAGAAGATGCTTTTGGATTTTGAAAAACCTATTGCAGAGTTAGAGGCTAAACTTGATGATATGAAGAGAATCGCTCAGGATAGTGATGTTGATGTCAAGGATGCCGTAAAATCGTTAGAAACGAAAATTAAGAACCTTAAGAAAGATACCTTTCATAACCTCACCCGATGGCAACGTGTACAACTCTCACGCCACCCGGAAAGGCCGTATACATTAGACTATATTTACGAAATCGCTGATGATTTCATCGAATTGCACGGTGATCGCACCGTGGCAGATGATAAGGCGATGGTAGGAGGGTTTGCCACTATTGATAAACAGTCATACATGGTGATTGGTCAACAGAAGGGTAGGAACACTAAACAACGACAAGAGCGCAACTTTGGCATGGCTAATCCTGAAGGATATAGAAAAGCCTTACGTTTAATGAAACTTGCGGAAAAGTTTAATAAACCAATCATTACACTCATCGACACTCCCGGTGCTTTCCCAGGTCTTGAGGCAGAAGAAAGAGGCCAAGGCGAGGCTATTGCCAGAAACCTCAAAGAAATGTTCATGCTCAAGGTGCCTGTAATATGCATTATTATCGGTGAAGGAGCATCTGGTGGTGCATTGGGTATTGCTATAGGTGATAAAGTCATGATGCTAGAAAACACCTGGTATTCTGTGATCTCCCCAGAATCTTGCTCTTCAATATTATGGAGGAGCTGGGAATATAAGGAACAAGCTGCGGAAGCATTGAGGTTAACAGCGAATGACATGCTTGAGCTGAAGCTTATAGATGATATCGTAAAAGAACCATTAGGGGGTGCGCATACCGACATGAAATGGATGAGTAAAGAGCTGAAAAAGACTATTACTGTCCATACTCAGGAGTTACTTAAATTGTCTCCTCAAGAACGAATTGATAAGCGTATTGATAAATTCTGCGCAATGGGCGTGGTCAGCGAGTAATTATTAAGAGCATTCATTAAATTAGAGCCACGGATATTCCGTGGCTTTTTGGTTTAAAAAAAATAAGGACTTGTAACGAATACTTACAATATGAATTTACACATTATCAATACAGGTTATTTCAAATTAGATGGAGGAGCAATGTTTGGTGTGGTGCCAAAGTCACTTTGGCAACGAACTAACCCTGCCGATGATAATAATATGTGTACCTGGGCTATGCGCTGCCTACTAATAGAAGACGGAGATAAGCTTATATTAATTGACAATGGTATAGGGAATAAGCAGAGTGATAAATTTTTCAGTCATTTTTATTTACATGGAGATTACAGCTTAAAAGGATCTTTAAATAAAACTGGGTTTAGCGAAAACGACATTACCGATATGTTTCTCACGCATCTTCACTTCGATCATTGCGGAGGAGGGGTTGCCTATGAAGGAGAAAAACTAGAACTTGTTTTTAAAAATGCAAAATATTGGTCAAATCAAGACCATTGGCAATGGGCTACAGAGCCCAATGCGCGTGAGAAAGCAAGTTTTCTAAAGGAGAACATCATACCAATGCAAGAAAGTGGTCACCTTAACTTTGTTCCTTTGGATGGTTCTTCACCTTTCAGTCAATTTGATATACTAACGGCAGACGGTCATACTGATAAACAGATGATTCCTAAAATCAAGTACAAGGACCATACAATTGTATTCGCAGCTGATTTGCTACCATCCACAGGACATATACCTTTGCCATATGTGATGGGGTATGATACGCGGCCATTACTTACGCTAGATGAGAAATCTACATTTCTTAATGAGGCGGCTGATAATGAATACATTATTTTCTTAGAGCACGATGCAGCCAATGAATGCTGCACTGTAAAACACACCGAAAAGGGTGTCAGATTGGATAGAACCTTTCCATTAAGCGAGGTGCTGTGAAAATAGGATTTGATTGATGAAAAACGACAAATTTTAACCACCCATCGGATGGCTTTGAGCCGTCCGATGGGAATTTTTAATTTAATTACATTTTAATCGGGTGTCAGCTCTGGTTTATCATATCTACAACAGGGGTAATAATTCTCAAAAGATATTCTTTGAAACGAGAAATTACGATTTCATCAAAAGCCATCGGACGGGCCGAAGCCGCCCGATGGAGAGAAATACGATGACAAAGCATATGTTTATAATTGTAATATGAGCATGACTTTATTCCATATCTATAATAGAGGGAACAACTCAGCAGAAATATTTTTCGAAGAGAAAAACTATGAGTTTTTTAAAAAAAAGATATCTAAACATCTTAAGCCTGTTTGTGATGTTTTGGCTTACTGCTTGATGCCAAATCATTTTCATCTTTTAGTAACGTTGCCATCGGGCGGCTTGAAGCCGTCCGGTGGTTCAAGTGCTTATTCTGAGATAAGTAAGTCAATGGGCATAATTCTAAGTTCTTACACCCAAGCCATTAATAAAGCCCACAATCGCACGGGTTCATTATTTCAACAGAAAACTAAGTTTAAAGAAATTAAAACCAACTTGCAGGCGCAAATTTGCATGCATTACATTCATCAGAATCCTGTAAAAGCAAACTTAGTATCTCGACTTGAGGATTGGTCATACTCATCATTCAATGAGTATTATAATCCTAATGATGCCGTTTCCAACATTACTGAAGCGAGTTTGATACTGGATCTTCCAAAAAGTAAAAATGAATTTGTAGAAGCGTCTTACAGTGTTATTGCAAATAATGAAATTTTAGAATATGCAGACCCACCGGACGGACTAGACCCACCAGATGGAGCAAAAAGAAAGAAAAAAATAGGACTTGTACTATCAGGTGGTGGTGCGCGAGGGGTAGCTCATTTGGGCATAATTAAAGCCCTGGAAGAGCATGGTGTACAATTCAGTCAAATATCCGGTACAAGTGCTGGCGCCATCATTGGTGCATTGTATGCCAGTGGACACAGCATTGATGACATTGTTAAGATTTTAGGAGAAATTAAAGGTTTTAAATTGTTTCAACCAGCATTGAGCTGGAAAGGAATATTGAATATGGATGTGGTGGAAAGGTTTTTGGAAAACTATTTACCTGTTGATGACTTTGCTTCACTTAACATACCCTTGACTGTGGCAGCTACTAACCTTAGGACTGGCCAGTCAGAATATTTTAATAGTGGAAAACTACGGGCTGTCATTTGCGCTTCATCATGCATTCCAGTACTGTTTAATCCGGTTTCATTAGGTGATGAGCTTTATATTGATGGTGGTATTTTAAATAATTTACCGGTTGAACCCATTCGAGAAACATCTGAGGTGATTATAGCTTGCCATAGTAATCCGGTTGGTAATAACTTTGAGGCAAAAAATGCCAAAGCCGTAATGGAACGTGCATTGATGATGGCAATCACTCAAAATGTATATAATAGAAGAAACTTATGCGATATCTTTATTGAACCTCTCGGCCTTGAGTCATATAAAGTGATGGATTTGAGTAAGTCGGCTGAGATTTTCGATATTGGATACAAATACACAAAGCAAAAGATAGAAACTGAAAATTTACTTGAGAAACTAGCATGAATTTTAAGGAACAAATTTTACAAGGCATACCCAATGAACTTCCCGATGCAAAGCCACATGATCAACAGGCAAATCATGCGCCCAGACGGAAGGAAATTTTAACTGATGTTGAAAAAAAACTCGCATTGCGTAATGCATTGAGGTACTTTGAACCAAAGCACCACAGGGTTTTAGCTAAGGAGTTTGCTGAAGAATTAGATAATTATGGAAGAATATACATGTTTAGGTTCAGGCCGGATTACGACATGTATGCCCGACCAATTGAAGAGTACCCCCATAAATCGGAACAAGCCGCAGCAATCATGCTGATGATTCAAAATAATTTGGATCCTGCGGTGGCCCAACACCCACATGAGCTGATCACTTATGGTGGTAATGGTGCGGTATTCCAAAACTGGGCACAGTACTTACTTACAATGCAATACCTGGCCACTATGGAAGACGACCAGACGTTACACATGTATTCTGGCCACCCGATGGGCCTGTTTCCATCTTCAAAAGATGCACCTCGGGTTGTGATAACCAATGGTATGATGATACCCAATTACTCTTCTCAAGACGACTGGGAAAAGTTTAATGCATTGGGAGTAACACAATATGGTCAAATGACTGCGGGCTCCTATATGTATATTGGCCCTCAGGGGATTGTTCATGGAACAACTATTACAGTATTAAATGCAGGTAGAAAGATTGCTAAATCAGGAGAGGGACTCGAAGGAAAACTATTTGTGACTTCCGGACTAGGTGGCATGAGTGGAGCACAGCCAAAAGCAGGAAACATTGCTGGTTGCATATCTGTAGTAGCAGAAGTAAATGAAAAAGCGATACAAACGAGACATTCGCAAGGGTGGGTCGATGAAGTTATAAGTGATATTCAAAAACTCTTAGATAGAGTTGGCGAGGCTAAAAAGAATAAAGAAGTAGTCTCGATAGCGTACCATGGCAATATTGTAGAAGTATGGGAGGCATTTGATAAAGAAGAGATTTATATTGATTTGGGTTCAGACCAAACCTCCTTACATAATCCATGGGCTGGCGGGTATTACCCGGTTGATTATGATTTTGAAGAAGCTAATGAACTTATGGCCGCTGATCCAGCCAAATTTAAAGAAGCAGTGCAGGAGACCCTGAGAAGACATGCCGCAGCTGTAAATGCCCATACGGCTAAAGGCACCTACTTTTTTGATTATGGGAATGCATTTCTACTGGAAGCTTCAAGAGCGGGAGCCGATATTATGGCTGATGATGGTCTTAATTTTAAATATCCTTCATATGTACAGGATATTATGGGCCCTATGTGCTTTGATTATGGCTTTGGTCCATTCCGTTGGGTGTGTGCTTCAGGAAAGCCTGAAGACCTGCAGAAAACGGATGAAATTGCTGCGAAAGTGTTGACTGATATAATGAAAGAATCACCAAAAGAGATTCAACAGCAGATGGATGATAATATCCGATGGATTAAGGCTGCAGGTGAAAATAAATTGGTCGTTGGCTCTCAGGCCAGGATTTTATACGCAGATGCTGAGGGGCGAATGAAAATTGCAAGTGCATTTAATGATGCTATTAAAGCAGGAGATATTGGTCCAGTTGTACTTGGTCGTGACCACCATGATGTGTCAGGAACAGACAGTCCGTACCGTGAAACTTCCAATATTTATGATGGATCAAGCTATACGGCTGATATGGCGATACAGAATGTGATAGGTGATAGCTTTAGAGGAGCTACCTGGGTGAGTATTCACAATGGTGGTGGCGTTGGCTGGGGAGAAGTGATCAATGGTGGCTTTGGTATGCTGTTAGATGGGTCTGAAGACGCACAAAGAAAATTAGAAAATATGCTTTTCTATGATGTAAACAATGGAATAGCCCGAAGAAGCTGGGCCAGAAATAAGGAAGCTATTTTTGCTATCAAAAGGGAAATGGAAAGAAATAATAAGCTAAAAATTACGCTACCCAATCTTGTTGATAACCAGCTATTAGGTTGATTTATTGTAATAAATTAAGTTCAAACATTAATCAAAAAATATGAATTAATTGTTTGGTATTCCAACTGAGCCTATTAGATTTGTGGCACAATCAATTTTTTAAACAATTATCAATTATGAGAAAAGTTTTACTTTCAATTGTTGCAGTATTTGCATTTGCTGCTGCTTCTAATGCGCAAAGCGTTGGGGCTAAGGTAGGTTTCAACATGGCTAACATCAACGGTGATAGTTTTGATGAAACAGACTCAAAATTTAATTTAATTTTTGGTCTCTATGGTGAATTTATGTTAAGTGACAAATTAGGATTCCAGCCTGAACTAATCTTTTCAGGGCAAGGAGCAAAATTTGATCAAGCTGATGGTTCAGGTGGAACTATTGAATTCAAACAAAAATTAAGCTATGTAAACATACCTTTATTGGCAAATATTTATTTAGCTGACAATTTTTACCTTCAAGCAGGTCCATACGTAGGATTCCTTACGAATGCTGAAGCTAACGTTTCAGGTTCACTTGGTATTTTAGGTGGTGACAATAAAGATTCTTTCAAAAGCACTGACTTTGGTGCAATGTTTGGCTTAGGTGTAAAAGCTGGTAAATTTGATTTTGGCCTAAGATATCAGCTAGGTCTTGCTAACATCGCTGAAGATTTTGATGATGGTAGTGGTAATACGGTTGAAGGAGATGCTAAAAATGGTGTCATTCAATTTGGAGCTGGATTCAGATTCGTGAATAACTAATTATAAAAAGATTAACTTCTTAAAAGCCAGGCCGAAAGGTCTGGCTTTTTTGTTTTAAAATATTACAAAATATTTGAATTATTTCTATATTGTATTAAATCAAACATATACAATTATGAAAAAGGTCTTATTTACTATTGTTTTCGGTTGCATTTTTGTAGCCGTTTCTGTAGCTCAAACTCAACAGGGCTCTTTCTTAGCTGGCGGTACTATTTCCTTGGCATTTGAAAAAGAAAAAACAAAAACTGATGCTGCTACAATTGATGGAGATAGTCATACCAATATATCTTTTGCTCCATTAGGGGGGATATTTTTTGCTGATGGTATGGTTGCTGGTGCAGGTATTAATGTAGGTATATCCTCTAGTGAAACTGATGATGGCTCTGTTAAAAACACCACCACTTCTTTAGGCTTGATGCCATTTTTTAGATACTATCATGATTCTGGCCTGTTTGGTCATGGTTCTATAGAATTAGGCACAGCTAAATTTAAAACCGAATCTGGGGGAACAACTACAGAATCTGATCTTGGTGTTTTTGCATTTGAGGTAGGACCAGGTTACGCCATTTTTTTGAATGAAAATGTGGCTATCGAAGGATTGTTGACATATGGATCGCGTACTTTATCAGTTAAGGATTCTCCCAGTGATTTGAAGGATATTACCACAGGAATACTTATTAGGTTCGGATTTACAGTATTTATTAATTAAGAACATCATTTTTTCACATAGCCGGAATTATCCGGCTTTTTTTATATACTTGTGATGAAACTAAAATCAAAAACAACAATTATGAAAAAGATTTCAATTCTAGCGGTATGCTTATTTGGGTTTATAGTTGGTGCTAATGCTCAAGTGGCCATAGGCCTTAAAGGTGGTTTAAACTTTGCTAATGTTGACGCAGCAGGTGACCCTGATGCTAAAACAGGTTACCATTTCGGTGCATTTTTAGAGGCAGGTTTAGGAGGTATTCATTTACAGCCTGAAATTCTATTCTCTGCCAAGGGTGCTGAGGATTTTGATCTTACATACTTAGAAATTCCTATTCTGTTAAAAAAGAACTTTGCTAAAGTACTGAACGTACATCTTGGACCTCAGTTTGGAATACTAACAAGCGCGGAATCCGTTGATCCTGTAACTGGTGGAGAACAAGATGTGAAGGACTTTTTAAAGAGCTCTGACATTAGTGCAGTTGTAGGTGCGGGTGTAAACCTACCTGCAGGTCTTGTAGGTGGTGCCAGGTATGTATTTGGCTTATCCGACATTAATGACGGTTTTGGTACAGAGGTGAAAAATAAGACCTTCCAGGTGTATGTAGGCTGGAAGTTTGCTGGGAACTAATTCGAAAACCTTATAGAATTGTAAAAAAAGCCCCGATTCGGAGCTTTTTTTGAAAGTATTGCCATCCCACCGCTCTAAGCCGGTCGGATGGCTTTTTTAATTCTTATTTGTTTTTCTGGATTCACGAATGTTTTTTATTTAGCTATAATCAGATAATAGTTCTTTTTACCTTTCTGAGCTAGCAGGTATTTGCCTTGCAAAAAACTTAATTCAGGCTTTGCGCTGCCATCAGCAATTTTGGATTTGTTGATAGCGACACCTCCACCTTGTATCATTCTCCTCGACTCGCCTTTAGATTTAAATATTTCGCCATTTGTTGTGTCTGATAATAAGGTAATATAGTCCTCTGAGTTGTCAATGGCTTCTTTAGCCACCTCAATTTGAGGCACGCCTTCAAATACTGAAAGCAAAGTGTTCTCATCCAGAGAGGCCAAATCTTCTGTGGTAGACTTCCCAAATAAGATTTGAGAAGCTTTTACTGCCATGTCGTAGTCGGCTTGTGAGTGTACTCTTACCGTGATATCTTCTGCTAAAGCCTTTTGTAAAGTACGCAGGTGTGGTGCTTCAGCGTGTTCCTTTTCTAAGGCTTCAATTTCTTCCTTGCCTTTCAGTGTGAAAATTCTGATGTAATTGGCCGCATCTTCATCAGAGGCATTGAGCCAGTACTGGTAGAACTTATACGGAGATGTCCTTTCCGGGTCTAACCAGACATTGCCTTCTTCTGTTTTTCCAAATTTCGTACCATCAGCCTTCTTAATGAGCGGAGTTGTTATTGCAAATGCTTCACCCTGCGCTTTTCTTCTGATAAGTTCTGTGCCTGTAACAATATTGCCCCACTGATCTGAGCCGCCAAGCTGTACTTTGCAGTCTTTGTTTTTATACAACCAGTAGAAATCATAACCTTGCACGAGTTGGTAGGTAAATTCAGTAAATGACAAGCCTGTTTCCAATCGTTTTTGCACTGAATCTTTGGCCATCATATAGTTGATGGTAATGTGCTTTCCGACTTCTCTGATAAAGTCTAAGAAATTAAAATCTTTAAACCAATCATAATTGTTTACTACCTCAGCAGAGTTAGCACCACAGTCAAAATCTAAAAATTTTTCTAGCTGCTTTTGTACACCAGCTAAGTTTTTATTGAGTTCTTCTTCTGACAATAGATTTCTCTCAGCAGACTTACCCGAAGGATCACCTACCATGCCTGTAGCACCTCCAACCAACGCAAGAGGTCTGTGTCCTGCTTTCTGAAAATGCACTAATGTCATGATTTGTACCAGGCTACCAATGTGCAGCGAGTCTGCAGTGGGGTCAAAGCCGATATAGGCAGAAGTCATTTCTTTCTTCAATTGTTCTTCAGCTCCAGGCATGATATCATGAATCATACCTCTCCACTTTAGTTCTGATACAAAATCTTTCATTGAGTATTTAGTGTATTTATTAGAAATGCTGCAAATATAGAAAAGGACGTCAGATATACCTATGAGACTCTTGTGATATGTGATTAGGAAGCATGAATTATCGTTCATTTAACACCTCAAAAGGCCGCTTGAGTATCAAAAGACCACTTCGCCAAAAAAGTAGAACAAAAATATAATCATCAGGGTAACAGTTAATAGGGATACATGGTCTAACTCCAAAATGTAAATAACTATAATACACAACAACAAGTAATGAAATCCAGACAGTTAATAATTCTAGGAATTGGTCTAGTGGTGGTTGCCGGCTCAATATTGCTGAGCGGTATGCTTGGGGGTATGAAAGAAGCCCCTGAAATTAAGCCACCTGTTGAAATTAAGAAATATGTAAAGACAGAACCAGTAAGCTACGGTGAGATACCCACTCAGGTGGTGGCTTTTGGTAGAGTGCGTACAGCAGAGTCACTAGATGTGATCGCAGAAGTATCAGGCCGCATGTCTGCTGGTCAGGTTTCTTTGAAAGAAGGTCAATCTTTCAGAAAAGGTCAGTTACTATATAAAATAGACGATACAGAAACCAGGCTTAACTTACAGTCACAAAAAAGTAATTTTCTAAAAGATCTCGCTGCGATAATGCCAGACCTAAAAATAGACTTTAGTGACAACTATCAAACCTGGGAAGACTACTTTAATAGCATCAATCTTAACGAGTCACTTCCAGAGTTACCGGAATACAAGACAAATAAAGAAAAGACCTTTCTGGCTACTAAAAATATATTTAGCAGCTACTATTCCATTAAAAGTAGTGAGGCTAACCTGAGAAAGTATCGATTCTATGCTCCGTTTGATGGCACTATTTCTCAGGTCAACCTCCAGTCAGGTTCATTTGTAAATCCTGGTAGCAACATTGCTAAGGTGTTGAGATCTGATAAGTTGGAGATAAAGGTAGATGTAAATGCAGAAGACATCTTTTGGATTGAAAAAGGAGCACCTGCAAGTATTTTGGCTGAAAATGAGCGGGAATGGAAAGGTACAGTTACACGGATAGGTGAGTTTGTTAACCAAAGCACGCAATCAATAGATGTGCATATTGCTTTAAATGCATCCAATGAAAGGCTTTATGATGGACAGTATCTTGAGGCGAAAATACCAGGAAAGGTGGTTGATAATGGGATGATTATTCCAAGAAATGCCATTTTCAATGGAAATGAAGTTTTTGTACTTCAAGACAGTCTATTAAAAGTTAGAGAAATCAAAATTCATAAAACAAATCCTGAAACTGCTATTTTCTCAGGTTTGGCAAGAGGTGAACAGCTGGTTGTTGAGCCACTAATAAATGCGCATAACAATATGAAAGCTTATAAGCTTGAGGAAAAGAACAAGGATATTGATTTAGAGAAGAAGGAGTCGAATACCAAACTAGTAAATAACTAATTCATGGTTTCAGCAGTTAAAAATCTTGTAGAATATTTTGTCAAGTTTCCAATACTGGCAAATATAATTATCGCTTTAACACTAATTGGCGGTATTGTTAGCTTGGTAAATACCAATAAGTCTTTCTTTCCGACACGTCCAGATAAAAATATAAATATTCAGGTGGCTTACCCTGGCGCTTCTCCTGAGGAGATGGAAGAAGGAGTGACGCTTAAAATTGAAGAAGCGCTGAATAGTATTGCTGGAATTGATGAAATTATTTCTACTTCATCAGAAAACTCTGCGAGTATCACAATAGTGACACTAGAGAGCTATGATATAGATGAGGTGTATACCGATGTAAAAAATGCCGTTGATGGTATTAGTGCATTTCCTGTAAGTGCCGAGAAACCAATAATCTTTAAGCAAAGGCAACGATCCACGGCACAGTGGCTGGGATTAACAGGTGATGTTGATCTCAAGACCCTGGAGATGTATTCGGAAGATATAAAGGACGACCTTTTAGCTTCTGGAGTTATTTCTCAAGTCAATATAAGTGGTCTGAGCGCACTGGAAATTTCCATTGAGGTCTCTGAGGATGACCTCAGACGCTATGGTATTACTTTTGATGAAGTTGCCAGTGCGGTCCGTCTTAACAACAGAGATATTTCTGCCGGGTCGATCAAATCAAGTAGTGAAGAGATACTAATCAGGTCGAAAGCTAAAGAAACGGAAGCTGCGTTGATCAGCGAAATTATCGTGAGATCTAATCCCGATGGTAGCAATTTGCTCTTAAAGGATATAGCTACTATTAAAGAGCAGTTTGCCGACCAGCCGACCAAGGCCTTGCTCAATGGTAAACGGGCTGTGTTTATTGAAGTGCAAAAGCTTGAAGAAGAAGATCTTCAGGTGATTTCTGACTATGTGACTAATTATGTTGATGAATTTAATGCTACGCATTCGGGTATCAACTTAGAGCTCACTTGGGACTTCATGTCAATGCTTAATCAACGGCTTGATTTACTTACCAATAATGGTATGATCGGGCTGCTGCTGGTATTGATTGCATTAGGTACCTTCTTAAGCCTTAGGCTGTCTTTTTGGGTAGCCTGGGGTATTCCTTCGTCCTTTTTAGGGATGTTTATCTTCGGTGCCTTTGTCGGCCTTACAATCAATATGATTTCACTTTTCGGGATGATTCTCGTAATCGGCATTCTGGTGGATGATGGTATTGTAATCGCTGAGAATATTTATACTCATTTTGAGAAACATAAAAATCCGGTAAAAGCAGCTGTGCAGGGTACCATGGAAGTATTGCCTGCAGTATTTACTTCTGTAACGACTACAATTGTGGCCTTTATGCCGCTGTTGTTGCTTACTGGCGGATTTGAGTTTTTGAAGGATATGGCTTTTGTAGTAATCTTCAGTTTAGCCTTTTCCTTATTAGAAGCATTTTTTGTTCTGCCAGCACATTTGGCCAGCAGGAAAGTGCTTAGCGCCAAAAAAGAAGACACAAGAAGTTATAAGATCAGAAGTGCGATAAATAAATTCATCGATTTTTTAAGATATAAGCTTTATGGTACGGCCCTGAAGTATACCATGAAATACAGGGTAATTTCGGTTTGCTTTATCATTTCTCTTTTTATTATCACGGTTGGGTTATTTCAGGGAGGTTTTATAAAAGCCACATTTTTCCCTCAGATACCTTTCAACAGCTTTAATGTAAATATTGCCTTCAAACCAGGAGAGAGAGAGGATAAAGTGGAAGCTTATCTTGAGCGCTTTGATAATGCCATTTGGAATGTAAATGAAAACCTGAAGTCTGAACTTGAAACGGAAGACGACATTGTCAATTACACTTTTGGATTTGTAGGGGGCACGGGAGACGGTTCGGAGTCAGGAAGTCATGCAGGTAACATCAATGTTTTTTATAAAGAGTTAGATGACTATGGTATCAACAGCTTTGACCTGATTGAAAAGATCAGAGCCGAGATCGGTCCGGTGCCTGAAGCGGAGAAGTTCACCATAGGAGGTGCCAATAGATTTGGAAAACCAGTTTCTGTTCGTCTGCTGGGGAAAAATTATGAAGAATTACAGGAAGCTAAAGATTTTCTCAAAGCTGAGCTTAACAAAATAACTGACCTGAAGGATATTCAAGACAATGTAGCTGTCGGTAGACGAGAGATGTTGTTTAATCTGTCTCCACAGGCCTATTTTCTTGGTTTAACACATAACGATATTACCAAACAGGTACGCCAGGGCTTCTTTGGTGAAGAAGTGCAAAGATTGCAGAAAGGTGATGATGAAGTAAGGGTGTGGGTGCGTTATCCTAAATCAGGCAGATTGAATGTAGGCCAGTTAGAGGAAATGAAAGTAAAAACGACCGGTGGAGAACAATATCCATTAACGCAGGTGGCTGATTATGATGTAGAGCGTGGTATTTCTGGTATCAGACACTACAATACAAGTAGGGCAGTTACGATAGAAGCAGATTTGGTTGATCCTTTCGGAGAAGTGCCGCCCATTTTAGAAAAAGTACAGAATGATATTATTCCTGCTTTACAGACACAATACCCAACGGTAAAAGTAGACTATGGTGGGCAAGCACAGGAAAGTGCCCGAGCCGGTCAGGAGATAGGGCTTTATTTCGGAGGAGCTTTTTTGCTGATCTTCTTTATTATAATGATCACTTTTAGGTCATTTTACCAAGCCGTACTCATTATTATGATGATACCACTCGGGTGGTTAGGTGCAGCGTATGGTCATGGGATTGAAGGCCATCCGGTCTCATTACTAAGTGCATGGGGTATGATTGCCTTGTCTGGAGTAATTATTAATGATGCCGTAGTGTTTCTGGCCAAGTTCAATTCATTGATCAAAGTAGAGGGACAGTCGGTATACCAGGCTGCCTACAATGCAGGCATAGCGCGTTTTAGGGCGATTATGCTTACTTCTATTACCACAGTGGTAGGTTTATGGCCACTGATTATAGAAAAGAGCTTTCAAGCCCAGTTTCTTATACCAATGGCTATTTCTGTAGCATATGGTGTACTGATTGGTACAATTATTATTTTGTTATTCTTCCCGGTATTAATATTGGTATTTAATGATGTGAGAAGGTATGCCAAATGGCTCTGGACCGGAGATGAGCCGTCTCGAGAGGATGTAGAACGTGTGCTTATTGATGAAAAACGGTTGGAAGAGTACAAAGAATCCGCATAATTTTTTTGAAGATCGAACTTAATTTAATGATGAAATATATTTTAACAGGCGTGTTTTTGATAGCTGCTTTTACAGCCAATGCCCAAGAACAGCTATCACTTAGTGAGGCCATTCAGCAGGGGTTAGAAAATAACTTCGCTATTAGAATCGAAAGCAAAAACCTTGAGGTTGCTGAGAATAACAATAATTGGGGCGAAGCTGGCCGCTATCCGACTGTAAGTTTGAATTTAAACCAAAACAACTCACTTACTGACAATATTAAAACGGCAAGTCCATTTCAGCTACAGGATCAAACAGTGTCTAATAGCCTGAACCCAACGGTAAATCTGAACTGGACATTATTCAATGGGTTTAAAATCAATATATCAAAATCTCGATTGGCCGATCTACAGGCAGAATCAGATGGTAATGCAGATATCGTAATTTCAAATGCCATTCAATCCATCATACTTGGATATTATAAAACGGTATTGGAAAAGCGCAGGTTAGATGAATTTCAAAGACAGCTTACTCTTAGTAGAGATAAGTATGAATATACTACCATAAAGTCTGAGCTGGGCAGTGCAGTAAGTACAGAATTACTCTTAGAAGAGGGGAACTATCTAACTGACTCAACAAACTTCATTAATCAGCAGCTGGTGTATCGTAATGCCATGCGAGATTTAAAAGTATTGCTAGGGAAAGACGATATGCAAATTAATTATGTGCTCACGGATGGCTTGAATTATGAAGATGAAAATTATCAATTGGAAGAATTGCTTTCAAAGCTGAATAGTAAAAACGTAGACTTAAAGAAGCAGTATATCAGCCAGCAAATTATGAAGCACAACCTTGGACTGGCTAAAGCTGATCGTTACCCAACTGTTTCGTTAAACTCTGGTTACTCACATAACAGGAGCAGGGTAGATTTAAGCAATGCATCGTTTCCAAGTCAGGATGGTAGTTCAAGCCCTGGACCCACAGAACCGTTGAATGCAGTTACCGATAACTACTTTGCAAATTTTACGATTTCGTTTACGCTTTTTAATGGGGGTAAAATCAATCGCGCCATTCAAAATGCCATTATTCAGGAGGACATAGCCAACCTGCAGACAGCCCAGTTAAAAACCAATTTGTATAGAGACCTGGCTAAGGCATTTGACCAATATCAAATAAGAAAGCAGTTATATGGCATCACAGAACGGAAACAAGATGCGGCCAATACTAACCTGTCGATTTCGGAAGAAAAATTTAAGAATGGATCAATTAATTCGTTCGACTACCGTACTGTACAGAATAATAGTTTGAGCGCATCATTAGAAAGGCTACAGGCTATTTATAATTTAATTGATTCTAAAATATCGCTGATGCGACTCACCGGAGGAATCATAGAGACATACGTAGAGTAAATTTTTAATAATTTACATTGGAAAGACCCTCGCTACAATTTGGTACGAGGGTCTTCTTTTTTTAGGTGCTAAAATATTATCATTGCTTATCCATTAATTTTAATCACTAAATAACCTATGAAACAGCCAGAGTCACTACAGCAGGTAGCAGAATTCCATAAAACTTTTAAGCACCCTATTTTAGAGCAACCCGGCATACCAGAAGCCAAGCGCTGTGCCTTGCGTGTATCGCTCATTGCTGAAGAGCTCAAAGAGCTGGAAGAAGCTATTGCCGATAACGACCTTGTAGAGGTTGCTGATGCTTTGTGTGATATACAATATGTGCTTTCTGGTGCAGTCTTAGAGTTTGGCCTGGGAGATAAGTTCAAAGCCTTATTTGACGAGGTGCAGCGTTCAAACATGAGCAAAGCATGTAATGATGAAGAAGAAGCAAAGGCTACAGTGGAATATTATAAAAATGAAAAAGATACGGAGTGCTATTACAAAGAAATGGATGGTAAATATCTGGTATTCAGATCTTCAGATGATAAAACCATAAAGTCAATCAACTACTCACCAGCAGATTTAAAGTCAATTTTAGGCAGGTAAATTGTGGATAAAAGCTTCAAAGTTGTATCTTATTTGATGCTTAATTATGGCCACTGATTCAAAATCACAACATATGAAGAGTACAATGGATGAAAAGGGAGCTGAAAATACCTTTAAGAATATTTTCGACAATAGTAGCGACCTCATTTACATCCACGATGAGAAAGGTGTGTTTATTGACGTAAACAAGGCCGTAATTGATAAGTACGGATATAGTAAGGATGAAATCATAGGCAACACTGCTGTGTTATTCTCTGCACCCGACAGGAATGACTTTGATGAGGTAGGTGAAAAAGTAGGGATTGTATGGAATGGCGGGCCACCACAGTCTATGGAGTGGTGGAGTATGAAGAAGGATAAGACTATATTTCTCAAGGAACTCATACTTAGAAAAGGCGTGTATTTTGGTCAGGATGTTATTATAGCCACAGGGCGCGATATTACTGAGCGAAAAGAAGCTGAAACCAAACTCATAGAGAAAAACGAGGAACTCAAAAAGCTTAATGCTGCCCTTGACGCCTTTGTATATAGTGCCTCACATGACCTTAAAGCCCCACTTTCTTCAGTAAAAGGCCTCATTAACCTATTGCAAAGTGATAAGCAGGCCGATCCTAAAGAATACCTTCAAAAGATGGAAACATCTGTGGATAAGCTGATTTCCTTTGTCAACGACTTAGTTGAATACTCAAGAAATGCGCGTACTGCACTTAAAAACGAAGAAATAGATTTCAATAAAATTATTGAGGAGATTTTATGTGATTTTGAGTTTATACCAGATTACCAGGGTGTAAAAATTAATAAAAACATCGAAGATATTAAGCAGTTTTACTGTGATCCTTACAGGGTGAGTGTGATCTTAAACAACCTGATATCCAATGCACTAAGGTACTCAAATCCTGAGATAGAGGAATCGGTTGTAGATATTTCAGTTACTCATAAGGAGGGTGGTGTGAATATTACAATCTCAGATAATGGTATTGGTATAGCATCCTCTCATGGAAATCAGATTTTTGACATGTTTTACAGGGCTACAGATAGGAAAACAGGCTCAGGGTTAGGCCTTTTTATTGTAAAGGAGACTGTAGCTAAATTAGGTGGCTCCGTGAGTTATACGTCATCCGAGAATGCCGGTACAAGTTTCAAAGTATTTTTGCCTTACCATTCAGGTTAATAGTTATCCCCAACAAATACTGTAGATCCAACCGCTGTTTGTGTTGCAACTGGTGATGCAATGCAACAAGTAGAGCCTAGAAGAAATAGTCCAAGCTGGTCGATAATATTAACCTGAGCACCTACTTTTATGTTTTCTGACAATACTATTGTTCCAACGGCTGGGCCACCTACAATCGATATAAACCAATCTTTACCACGCGCATCTTCAATGACAATATTTACTCGTTCATTCCTCATAGCAGGAAGCGAAGGATCGTTTTTATACACCCAAGGGCGTAGTAATACCAGATCACCTTTTATGCGTTCTATTGATGTTATGCGACCCGAAACTGGCGCATGAATACGGTGGTAATTGTTGTTGTGTAAAAATATATTGGAGAAATAATAGTTACGTGGTATAGCGTCACCTGATTTGCCAAAAATTGTGCTTATATTTCTTACATCTCCTTTTACATTTATTGCCAGTAATGTGTCTATACGTCCATAGTCGCAAAGCAGTCCTTCACATGGCCAGATGTAGTCGGATTTAACCTGAGGTGGTGTTTTGTATACTCGTGTAAAAAAATCCTGAAAACTGCTGTAAGTACTGTTGCCTGTTGTAGAGGATACAAATTGATTTAAATATGCGTCATCTGAGTAATTGAGTTTGCAATAAGGCTTAATTATAAATTTGGTAAATGGTTTGTCGTACATAGCAGCATACAATTTAGAAACTGCTCTTTGAAGGTTGGAAGGCAAATTTCCCCAAACATTTAAGGAAATAAATCGATAAAATGGTTGTAACGTCATATCTGTAATGGTTAACAGTATAACATACGTAGCAAGGGGTTTTAAAGGTCTGTATAATGGCAAATATTCCCTAAATGTCTGATTGCAACTGATCAACAACTTATAGCGAAAGACAAAACTCCAAAAGAAAAGGCTGTCGTTTTAACGACAGCCTTTAACTGAATGGGATAATTTCAGGTGTTACAACACTTTTTTCACTATGTATTTGCCGATTTCTTTACCAAGCTTGGCGTAAGCTTCTTGAATCCTATAGCCCGTGTCAAAGTCATATCCCATGGCGTCTCTGCCAGGTACTTTATCTACAGTCATAGTCGCCATAGTTTCTCCGCTGGCTTTGTTGATAAACATTACTTCTACATTGATGTGAGCAGGTCTTCTAACAACACCAACGTTAAAGCCCGGTTCAGTATGCACTGTATGGATTACTGCTTTGTATTCTGCATCAGACAAGCCTCGTTCAGCTTTAATGCCTTCATCACTTAAGTATTTGTTCACCAGCTCTTCAAATTGAGGTTCAAATCTTTCTTCACGGTCATTTACCCATGCTTCTCTCCATTCATCGCCCTTACCAGGCTCATCTTCATTTCTTTTGGCGACTCTTTCAGAAAGGTACTCATCTTCTTTGTCATACTTACCGACACTCATGTTGTCATAAGTAAACTCAAGGTCAAGCGTTTTAACTTCTTTCATAAATTTCATATCGCCTTTAACCTTTAGTTTTTGTGCGAAAGCACCGCTAAAGACCAATAATAGGCCAAGAGCCATTAATAATGATTTAGTTTTCATAATTACAATATTAGTTAGGTAGTTGTTGAATGATTATTCTAAGACGAAATTAACATCTTATTATAAAATACCTAGTTTCTAGACATAAAACTCAAATTGAAACACCTGAGCGCTGTTAACGGGGAGTGGACGTACCGCTAATATGTTGAGTGAATTAAAGTTTTCTACAAATTCTGTTCTACTAATGCGCTCTTTGCTTTTTCCAGGAATGATTTTATGATACTGCATACGGCCTGATTCATTAGCCGTAGCACTATATATCATCCTGTATTCCAAAGGAATAGGAGAGGGGACAAATCGCATGTTGCCAGCAATGGGCATGATGAACTAATATGTGTTTTTGAACTCGGTTAATACCATACTATTGAGTAAGGCATTGTATTGTGCCAACAACTGATAAGCACTGTCGGGTACATAATTAAACTGAGATTTAAACTCCTGCACTTTGGCAGATACCTCCTGAAGATAAAATCTTACCTGATCCAGGTTCTTACATTTTCTAGGTTTTTCGAAATTTCTCATTGAGAATATTTCAAACTCTCGGTCAATTCTTCGTTTCTCTAAGTCACTCATAATAGTGTAATTTTGCACATACAATATTGTAAATATATGTAAATAAATTATTTATATCAAATAAAATAAATATATATGTGTGTAATAATGCACAATATAATTTGATACAAAAAAACACCAGGAAGGTAAACTGGTGTCTTTCAGTGATTTAAAGATTGTGTTGTGTTTTTAATCTAGTGCATTTTTGGTGATGTAGTATCTGTATCCGACCAACGCCTTTTCAAACTTCGTGAGTTTAGTAATATCTTTTTTGCTGAATTTTGGCATAATTATTTTGTTAATTCTGGCCATAGTTTTAAAGAAGGCTTTTTTGAGGGGTTTCATATTAGAAGGCTATTTTTTTATTATATTACAGACTAATCAGTGTATTTGTTAACAGGAATAATTACAACAACTAAAATACTAAACTAAAAATGGAAGAGACATCATCAGATGGTTTTTTGGTAGTTTGGCATCAGGTAATGGTCGTAGGGGCTATTGCTATGTGTGCTATTGCTTTCCTCATTTATCTGGTACATCAGATAAAGATTGCATCTATAAAGGACTTTAAGGCTAAGTACGATTACATAAGAAATCGTGAAATTAAAAATTATAAGATCGCATTTGTGTTCATTGCAATAGGTGTGGCCATGTTGATTAATACTTATGGACAGGGTGAATTAACTTTTGATCCGGTTTGGTTTTTTGTTAGGGCATTTATGTCTGTGGCAGGAGGTACACTAGTCGGTTATATCTCAGCATTAATTTTACAGTATTATTATCCTACCAGGCTAAATAAAAAACTGAAGAAGTGGCGATACATGCCACGTATCAATGCCAAAACCGGAAATAGAATGCGATTACTTCGTGAAGACGAAGAAGATGTGCACCTGGATGAAGGTATGCAGGCAGAAGAAGATGTGTTTTCAGTAGATTATGATGTCTGGATTGATGAGGCTACAGGTGATACCAAAATTGAGAAATATCAAGGTCATCTGGAGGCACTCCAATGCGGAAATTGTGGTTTCTATACTTTAAAGGTAGTAAGAGAAGAAATTGTGCAACAGTCCACAGAAGAGCAGGAGGGTGAACTTATCAAACATTACGAATGTCAGTATTGTGGATCGGTGAGGGCTACTCAATTTAATATTGCTAAAGAGGAGAACTATGCTTCTTTCAAACCCGATGAGAGCGCTTTTGAGAAAAATGCCTTGATTGACGTTGTAAAAGTGGAAATACACTCATCAACCGGTGAAAAGAAAAATTATGACTTTCAAACTGTTGAACAGGCACAAAAATTCCTCTCAGAGTATGACTTTGATAAGGTGAGTTAAAATTCACTCAACTTAGACTTTTAGCCAGGCCATAATTTATGGCTTGGCTTTTTTATGTTTTTAGAATTCTTTGGCACCCTTTTCGCTGCTATTTCGTTAGATTAGAGAATTATAATAGTGAAGCAAGCATGAAGAAAACCAGAAAGCATCTTTCCCTGACATTAATCATTGTATTTAGTACGATCATACACACTATAGGTGGTATGATGACCGACTCTACAAAGCTCGAGCCTAAAGCACATTATAGTGATGAGGCTAAGCTAGTGAGTCAAATACTTGATACTTATCACTTTAAGAAAATAAAGCTGGACGACTCGCTTTCTTCAGTTATTCTGGATGAGTATATTACTACTCTTGACAATAATAAATCCTACTTCTTAGCTTCTGACTTGGCTTCTTTTGAAAAATATAGAAAGGTATTGGACGACCTTACTAAGTCTGGTGACCTTACCCCGGCATACGAAATTTATGATGTGTTTAGGCAACGGTTTGAGGAACGTATGCAATTCGTAAAATCGGAATTGATAAATAAGGATTTTGATTTCACAATTGATGAAACTTATAATATCAATAGGTCTAAATCATCATGGGCTGCTAGTGATGGAGAGTTAGATGAACTGTGGAGAAAAATTATAAAGAGCCAAATGCTGAGCTTAAAGCTGGCTGGTAAAGAAAAAGAAGACCGTAGAGATAACATAGCAAAGCGCTATGCGAGATTTGAAAAGGCGATTAGTCAATATAAAAGCGATGATATTTTTGAGTTATACATGAATGCGCTTGCTGAATCCTTTGACCCTCATACTAATTACTTCTCGCCTAAGACTGCGGATAGATTTCAGCAGAATATGAGCTTATCTCTTGAAGGAATAGGCGCACGATTACAAAGTGATAATGATTATACTAAAGTGGTTCAAATACTTCCGGGCGGCCCTGCAGAGAAGAGTGACTTGATCCATGAAAATGATAGAATAATTGGTGTAGCTCAGGGTGATGAAGAAATGGTAGACGTGATTGGATGGAGGCTCGATGACGTTGTTCAGCTAATTAAAGGCCCTAAGGGTACTATTGTGAGACTTGAGATTTTACCTGCGGAAACAGGCGTAAACGGTCCTTCTGAGGTGATAACTTTGCAAAGAGACAAGATCAAGCTTGAGGATTTACAAGCAAAATCTGAAATCATTTCATTTAATAAAAATGGCAGAAATCTCAAGATAGGCGTGATCACACTCCCGAGTTTCTATATGGATTTTGAGGCTTATCAGGCGGGAGACCCCAACTACAATAGTACCACACGTGATGTAAAACGAATGGTGGAAGAGCTCAAAACACAAGGTATTGATGGCCTCATGATGGATCTTAGAAATAATGGCGGTGGGTCTTTAGCCGAAGCAATTGATTTGACAGGACTATTTATTGAAGATGGGCCAGTGGTACAGGTTAAAACATCTAACAACAGAATTGAAGTAGGGGAGGATGAAGACCCTGCTGTAATATATGACGGACCTATGGCTGTATTAATTAATCGTTTTAGTGCCTCGGCCTCTGAAATATTTGCAGGAGCTATCCAGGATTATCAGCGTGGTGTAGTGCTGGGAGAACAAACATTTGGAAAAGGTACCGTACAAAGCGTAATTGATCTTGGCAGGTATATAAAAATGCCCGAAGGACAGCAGGTGGGTCAACTGAAAATTACTTTACAAAAATTTTATAGAGTGACAGGAAGTAGTACCCAACACATGGGCGTAAACCCTGACATTAATTTTCCATCAGCGTTTGACGCTGAAGAATTCGGAGAGAGTGCAAGCCCCAGTGCCTTGCTTTGGGATCAAATTAAAAGTACTGACTTTCAAAATACCAATGTTGTTTCTCCCCAGTTAGTATCTCAGCTGTCAGACGTTTATGATAGTAGGTTGGCTTCAGATCCTGGTTTAAAGCAACTGGTTGCAGAAACTAATGAACTGAAAGAGACTTTGGCCACTCAAACTATATCTCTTAATGAGGAGGTGCGTAGGAAGAAGATGGAGGAAGCAGAAAAGAAAAAATCTCAAATAGGTCTTTCTGGTACAAACATTGCCAAGGAGGGTAAAAACTCAAATGGTGATTCGCTCGAAATGGATGATAAATACCTGAAAGAAGGTGTAATAATCCTTTCTGAAGTAATAACTTCGATTGGTTAGTACCTCAATTAACAATACTTAAACTCGGGAAGTTAATTTTCGTTATATTTTAACGAAGGTTGCTTCCCGTTTTATGTTTAGGTCCTTAACAATAGCTTTTTTATTTACGTTAACTGCTACGGCTGTATCAGCGCAGGATTCTCTCATTGTAAAGAGTATTTATTTTGGTGGCGGTAGTTTTTATATTGATGATATTCAGCTGCAAGAGATGAAGGAATTTATTGATGCAGTTGAAAATCTTGAATACTATGAGGTTGTAATTTTCAGCCATACTGACAATATAGGAGGCAAAGAGTATAACGAATGGCTGTCTAGAATGCGCAGTATGTCAGTCTATCAAGAGCTGCTCAACATCAATGTGCCCAAGGAGTTGATGGAAATCAAAGACTTAGGCTATAGCAACCCATTGTATACAAATAGGTCTCACGGGGGAAGAAGAATGAACAGGCGAGTTGATATTATCTTGTCGCCTGTCGTTTTTTAGTTATTTGGTGGTTTTACCTTCATACAATTGGGTAAAAGAAGAGTCTATAGGTTCCCAAAGTTCTATTTTGTTGCCTTCAGGATCCATTATATGCACAAACTTACCGTACTCGTAGGTTTCAATGTCATCTAAAACCTGCACACCGTTTGCCTTTAATTCTTCTACAAGCTCTTCCATGTTTTCCACTCTGAAGTTAATCATGAACTCTTTTTGAGAAGGCTCAAAGTATTTTGTGTCGTCCTGAAAAGGACTCCATTGTAGATAACCTTTTTGCTCTGGCTCGTCTGCATGCCTAAACTCGAATAATGAGCCGTACTCATTGGTAACAAGACCTAAATTGTCGCGGTACCAGTTTTTCGCTTTTACAGGATCTTTAGATTTGAAGAATATTCCTCCTACACCCGTTACTTTCTTTTTACTCATGATTTTTCCTTTTTGATAAGTGTAAATGATGAAATTAATGTAATGATCAGGCCTATGATCCAGACTGTAAGAAACATGACAAAAAACTGCGTCATGGGATTCATAAACATTGCTTTTTCGGTTTCCATTTGAGCCTTAGCTGATGTAAACTCCTGACTGCTCATAGAGGCCTCCATAGTTTGCAGTTGATACTGGTAGTAGTTATCCATAAACTCAGGGTCTAAAAACTCAACATATAAAAGATTATATATGCCAAATGCCAAAGCAGGGAACAGGGCAATAAGAAGACCAATTTTGGTTGCCTGTCCGAAGCCAATGTAGCCGTTGAGCTGCTCATTTCTATACTGCCTTATCCCAAAATAAATAAATACCAGTGATAAGGTAATGGATGTATAGCCAAGGATCTCTCCAATTTTATAATTGTCTGGAGATGTGCCTAATGTAAAAAACATCAGAAAACCTGTTGTAACTAGAAATGCTGATGCGTAAAGCCCGTAGCGGAAAATGATTTTGAAATTCATAATATAGTTATTTTGTTTCCCTCAAATAAGCAGCTGTTACCGGTTAAACTGCTCATACTAAAGTATGATTTTAATGATTAGTCCTTTCGTATGAGCTGATCAAACCTATTTCACGCGCTATATTTATCGCTTCAGTCCTTCGCTTGGCATGTAATTTCGACAATAAATTTGAGACATGAGTTTTTACTGTGTTTTCTGAAATAAAAAGCATTTCAGCGATCTCTCTGTTAGACTTACCTTCTGTGATAGCTTTTAGTACATCAACTTCACGTTTGCTGATACCTAATGATTTTATTTTTTCTTCTGAAAACCCTTCGGAGTTACGTGTAGATTTTTTCCCAATGAACCTACTGATGTAGATGCCGAAAGCTGCAAATGCTACAGCTATTAAACCCACTACAATTTCTGTTTGAATATTTCTTGTAAGAAGAGAATACTTACTCAATTCAATAAGTATAAGTGTTGCAACGGCTAAGAGACCAAACTTGATTATTATTGATTTCACTTTACCCTAAATGGTTTTAAAGTGAAAAGTAAAGATTATTTATTGGAAAAGTAAAAGTTGACCAGATTGCTTCTTAGCCCTGCCGAAAACTGTTCTACCCCCAAATTGGTGTGACTGTGCGCGTTCTTTATTGAGTATTTGGTTAAACTTCTGATTTTCAGGCTGGTAAGCGACTTCTCTTTTTTGAGCTATGGTATGTAGTTTTTTGATTGCATTAGACTTATCGGTTAGACCTATTCGGGCATTACTGATAGCTTTACTCAGTTGCTCTATCGTTTGATCATACACCTTTGTGGGCACAGGGAAGGGGTGTCCGTCTTTACCTCCATGAGCAAATGAAAAACGAGCAGGGTCTGTAAAGCGAGAGGGTGTGCCATGAATAACTTCGCTTACCAACGTTAGTGATTGCAATGTCCTTGGGCCAAGGCCCTTTATGAGTAAAAGCTCCTCAAAACCATTTGGTTGATTTTCATAGGCGAGATTTAGCACAGCCCCAAGTCTTTTTAGATCAATATTGTATGCTCTTACATCATGGTGTCGAGGCATTAATAATTGCCGGCTCTCTTTGAGAACCTTGTCAGTCTGATATTTTGAAAGAGTTAATATTCCTTCTCTAGTAATGCCAGCATCCTTGGCGGTTAGGTTCAATATCTGCCCCTTATTCGTTCCACATACTGCCGTGTGTGGTGTTTCAACATAGCTAGTAAGTTGCGTTGAACACCAATGATACCTTCTGGCCATACCGTTTTGGTTATTCATGCCTTGTTGTACCACAGACCAGTCCCCCTCACTTGATAAGATAAATGAATGCAGATAAAGTTGATATCCATCTTGTATGGTTGTATTGTCGATTTTGGCAGTGAGTTTACTACTTCTGACTAAGTCATCGCCAGGTAGCCCCGTCCTGTCAGCCACCCGGCTAAGTTCCTCTGGCGTTTTAAGCGACTGCTTCCTCTACCACCGCAGATATATATGCCCTACGCTCGCGAATGCGGGTTAATTGCCTTTTTTAGCGCACCTAAAACCGATGTGGTAATGCCCGATGAGTGCCAGTCCATGCCTAATACGCATCCCAGGCTCTGAAACCACAAGGGGTCTGCCATTCGTTCAATAAATTGTTTCTTTCCGTATTCTCTTAATATTGATTCGGTGATTGCCAACCCAAGTTTTGCCATTCTATCAGCTAGCCAGGCGGGTACTTTGCCTCCATGGAGCGGTAAATCTGCATTTCCAGAACGAATCATATGTAAAAATACTAATATAATTAGTAAATACTAATTAAAATACCCTATGTTTAATATTAATTTTTGGTTTTAAAAATCAGATGAGTTTACTATCTTGTATCAGTTACAGTCAAACAGAACTCAAATAATACGGAGATGGAATCAAGTTCGAGCTTTTTGAATGAGTGGCACATGTATACATTGTATGCAGCCTATTTTTTCGGTGGTCTGGGAGTTTTTATCACATTAGTTTACTACCTCAAGTATGCAACGATCAAAAGTCTCTCAAAAAAATATGAATACGTAAGTGGCAATGAGGCCAAGTTCTTTTGGTACGCATTACTTTCTTTGGTTGTGGGAGCAGCATTATTTCTAAATAGTTATATACAGCTATTATTTGATGCTGAAGGTGGGTTTGAGTTTATATTTGGCATATTTATATCAGTGATTCTAGGCGTAGCCATTGGGTATGCGGCCTATGCATATTTCAAATATTATTACCCCTCAGTAATAGAAGATAAACTAAATAAACTGCGGTTTAAACCTAGAATTTCACCCGAAACCGGAAAGGAAATGAGGCTGTTAGATGAGTCTGAAGAGGATGTTCACCTTACCGAAGAAATGATTGCTCATGAAGATGCTGCGGTTTATGAATATGATGTTTGGGTTGATGAGGAGACAGGTCATAAATTTATCGAGCGCTACGATATCCACTTACATGCACAGATTTGTCCTAATTGTAATTTTAGAACATTGAGAGATTACAAGGAGGAAGTAGTAACAGAGCCAACGCATGATGATCCAGGTCTGATGAAAAACTATTTTAGCTGCTCTTATTGTGAGCATGCTGAGGTTCGCGAAACACGTATTGCTCCACTAAAGGAAGAAGAAGGAGTTAGAATACTATCCTAAAAGAAAATTTTATCTACCCTATATAGCCACTATTGAAGTGGCTATTTTTTTTGCCTATTATTGACATATTTAACCCGTAATATAAAAATAGTGCAAAAAAAGTGACAAGATCACGTTATTTCTTACATACCTATTTGTCTGATAATTAGAATTGATTCCCAAATTGAGAGTGTATCAAGTCGTTTAACGTGCTTATTATGTAATTTATAATGATAATTAGTTTGGTATGGTTTTTAATTTATAAGTAATATATTACATTAGTATTATAAATAGTCATGAAGCCAATATCTGTAAATACTAAACTCTATTTCTTGCTTACCCAGGCTGATGGGGAAGTGCATTCCAAGGAAATAGAAATGGGTGAGAAAATGATGTGGCATGAAGCCATTAATCAGGATCAGTTTAGTGAGGACATCCGTGTTTTGTCTACACAAAACCATGAGAGTATATTTCAGGAATGTGTAACTGAGCTTTTAAAGTTCAATAAAAATGATCAGGTAAACGTAATGGCATGGATGTGTCTAATTGCTAATGCCGATGGATTCATGGACAAAGATGAGTGGCAATTGATTTATCGCATTTATCATAAGCATTTAGACCTGGAGCTGAATGAGATAATGCAAAGACAGAAAGAGCTTTACAGATTTATTGCTCAATATAGAACTGAGCCAGATGAAAAGAAGGAAGAACAGTCTAAGATAAAATTGAAAAGTAGCGGTGGCCAAAATATGGCTTTCCCGGTATAAGTAAGAGTAACTTAAAAAAAGTTAGTTGGTTTTGATTTTTTTGCCCTGACATTATCGTCAGGGCTTTTTTTATTATATAAAAAAAAGTGCATTACTAAACATCATACTCACCATTGAGCCATGCCCAAAACTTGCGGATAGGATTTTTATATTGTGGCTTTATTTTTTTAGGTGCGGTGCTTGTGAATTTCTTTTTTAAAGCCTTCTTTTTGGGTTTTGCTGCGACTTTGGGTTGTACCTTTTCGAAATAATGTTGCTTCTTTTTCTCCTTTATTAGGCGTTTTATCTTTTTCTTTTCCCTTTCAGCCTTCTGTTCTTCCTTTTTTACTTTTTCAGTATAGCTTAACTTTTTCCTTTGCTTTCTTCTCTCATTACGCCTTCTCTCAGGTTTTATATCCTTTTTCTTTTCTTTAACGGATTCCTCAGGTTGTTTTGGCTCCTCAGGCTCAGGTAATTCGATCTTTCCAACAACTTTTATACCTTCTAGCTTTACTTTCTTAGCTCTAATTACTTCTGGCTCTGGGAGCAATTCTGTTTTATCTTCATCTTCTGCAGTGTCTTGTCCCTGTGTCTTCACAACAACTTCAGTTTGAGCGGGCTCAGGTGTTTCTTCAACGTCTTCAGTTTTTTCAATAACCTCATCAGCTTCAGCTTCAGAAGTGTCATCTTCACTGTCGACTTTTGCTACCTCTTCGTCAGAAGTTTTGTTTTGGTTATCTATATTATATTGAGCAAAAAGCAGGTCTAACTCTTCCTGTGAAAGCTTCGTATTACCGTTTTCTTCTATTTCAAAGCCATTTTTTGATAATACTTCAACGATCTCACCTTGTGTGATTCCGATATTTCTTGCAAGTTGAGCGAGCCTCATAGTTCTGATATATAGCAATGTTTTTATAACTATTTGCAAATATAGATCAACTAGTTGCTAAAAGCCAGCTAAGAGCAGATGCAATAGATAAAGAGATTGAATCTAAAATAAATTATCGCTATATTATAAATAAAAAAGATCTACCTATGGTAAAAAGTTTTCAAGGTGTAAGGCAGGTGAAGCCAAAAACAGCACCTGTTCAGGATGTTCATGTAAAAGACCATATGACCAGGCAATTGATAACCTTTCATCCGGAGCAGACAATGGATGAGGTCATTAAGATTTTACTAACTAAAAGAATTTCAGGTGGGCCGGTAGTTGATGATGACAATAAGCTGGTGGGGATTATTTCTGAAGGTGATTGCCTGAAAGAGGTGGTAAAAGGTAAATACACAAATACCCCGAGCTTAGCTGGCAAGGTGAAAGACCATATGGCAAAAGAAGTAAAAACCATGGATCCTGAAATGAACATATTTGAGGCAGCCGGTAAGTTCCTGGAAATGAAGTTAAGAAGGTTTCCGGTGTTAAAAGACGGCAAATTATTAGGCCAAATAAGTCAGCGTGATGTAATGCGTGCGGTGTTAAGTCTTAAAGATAGCACCTGGTAGGTTTTAAAATTTTTCAGACTTAACTGTGTGGTGTTGTAAATGGAATGAAGCGGTATTATTATGTAGTTTGCATATATTTTTTTTCGGTTGGCATTACCAATGCTAAACAGCCACCGGTAGACAGCTTAAAAATGGCTCTTGACCGATCAGAGACCATTGAAGACAAGATTGATATTTATAATGCTTTGTGCCGCTACTATTGGTATCAGTCTTTAGATTCATCCAGTTATTATTGCAATCTCGCCCAAGACTTATCAATTACACACAATTATACTTTGGGTGAAGCTGTGGCCCGATATAAAAAAGGAGTTATTGAAAGAATACAGGGCAATTACTTAAAAGCAGCTAAACATTACGTAGAGTCACTTAGACTGAGCAAAGAAAACGGATTTGACTATTATGTGGCCGCCAACTACAATGCATTAGGTGTGTTGTATAAAGTAACAGAGGAATGGGATGAAGCTCTGAATTACTTTTTTCATGCCCTTGAAGTTTCCGAAACGAATCCTCGAAGTAAAAGCTCTATTTATAATAATATTGGTGAGATATTCCTGAACAAAGGTCAGTACGACAGTGCGCTACATTATTGTCAAATTTCTGCTCAATTGAGAGAAGATAGCCCGAACCCCTCCAATAAGATAAAGACATATATCAACCTGGGAGAAATATGGTTTGAACTTGCTCAACTTGATAGCGGCCGGTATTATTTTGATCAAAGTGTAGATTTAGCGCTGGCTATTGATGATGATTTGAACCAAGCTAAAGCTTATTTAGGGCTAGCCAAAATTGCCTTAGAAGAAAGCAATTTCCTTAGGTCTGTAGAATACTCACAAGTGGCTAAATCTATCACTACAAAAATAGGGGCACAACAGGAATATTTACAGTCAATTGAGCTACTAGCGGCAAGTTATAAAGCACTCAACCAGCATAAAATTGCCCTGGATTATTTTCAGGAGTATTCAGACCTGAAAGCTGTATTAATAAATAATGCAAAAGCCAGAGAAATCAACTTGTTGCAACTTCGAAATGCAGAAATTTGGAATGAATCCCTACAAAGTAAATTAGAGTTACAAGAGGCTGAATTAAGAGCTGAACGCAATCGTAATATTTTAATGATTGCAGGGGTTTTAATATTGCTGGTACTTGCCATTTTATTCTTTGTGCTATTTAGAGTAAAGCGATCTGTCACAAAAAAATTGAGGGCTAATTATGCAGAAATATCAGAACAAAATAACAGACTCAATGTACTCAATAAAGATGTAGATGCTAGAAACAGAGCAATTCAAATACAGAACGCTGCACTAACAAAAGCTAATGAGCTAAAGTCTAAGTTGATATCTATACTATCACATGACTTAAGATCTCCAATCAATAGTTTATCAGCATTGTTACCGCTGCTTGAGGCATCTTCAATTAGTCCGGAGGAGTTTCAAAAAATACTACCAGAATTGAAAAGCCGAGTAAATGTTACTCAAGACTTTTTGAATACTTTGCTTTACTGGGCCAAAACCCAAATACAGGAGGATAGCATAGAAGTAGAGCAAGTAAACGTTAAAGCTTTAATAGATGATACTATTGACCTTATGCTACCTCAATTGGAACGTAAAAAGCTACAAATCATTAATGAAATAGATCCTGAATATTGTATTGACACAGACAAAGCTATTTTAATGGTGATCTTTAAAAACTTGCTGTCAAATGCTATTAAATTTTCCCATGAAGGGGGTAAAATTAAAGCCTATAATAACAAGGATCAGAAAAACGGAATTTGCATACAGGATTATGGAGTTGGTATTTCTGAGGAAATCCGTTCCAGTATTTTTGATTTTAACTTTGGTCAGACTAGACCAGGAACACAAGGTGAAATCGGTACTGGGATAGGCTTAAGCTTTGTTAAAGAATTGATGCACAAAATCAATGGAGATATTGATGTGGAAAGTGCAAAAGATGAAGGTAGCACGTTTTGTCTTTGTTTTACTTAGACAAAATCTGTGTGGGCTTTTGCTCCTCTGGAAATAATATCTATATTAAAACTTTGTTAATAAACTACATCTATGCTAAATAAAGAATTAGAGCATTTTAGAAACCTTATTTCACTTGCCATGGCCGATGGTGTATTGGCCGATGCCGAGCGCGTATATTTATCTAAGATTGCTTTTCAGAAAGGTATACCCCTTGATCGAATGAACCTCATGCTCGATAGGGCAGGTGAATATGCATATTTAATCCCTCAAAATTTAGAAGAAAAAAGTAAACAGTTAAATGAAATGATTCAATTTGCCCTTGTTGATGGTGATTTTGCAAAGGCAGAAAGAGAATTGATTGTTACCGTAGGCGAACGACTGGGATACACCAAATCCGAAATAGAAGGGATGATTGAAAAATTTATGGTTTCTAAGTAGTTTAAGTGTCCAAATACTTGTGGTTAAATAATTTTATCGTATTCTATGGTAAGAACAATAAAATTATAAACAATGACCAATTTAGATATTAAACACGATGTGGATAAGCACCTTTTCTTTGTAAAAGTGAAAGGAGGAAATGCCGAGCTCAAGTATGATCGACATAAGGATAACTACCTTGTATATAAAGAGACGGTCGTGCCTAATGAATCTAGAAACATGGGTGTGGGCAGTGCACTGGCCAAACATGCTTTAGATTTTGCCAAAAATCGAGATCTTAAAATCGTACCCACCTGCTCTTTTGTTGATGCCTATATAAAGGAGCATAAAGAATATCAGAAAATTCTTAAATAGTATCTATTGTTTGAGCTATTGACAATTTGAATTACTATAGACACACCTTTAATCCAAGAAACTATTGGGTGTTAATTAGATCGCTATTATCCAACTGAAGTACTGAATAATGGTTTTATTTGCCAATCACTTAAAAAACAGGCTATGACCATTACAGGAAACCTAATTGACATAGAGAATCAAGCAATCTACAAGGCGAGTGTTACAGTTGTTGATGGTAAAATTGAAGCCATCAACAAGGTCGATACATGTGATGATCAATATATACTTCCTGGATTTATAGATGCGCACGTACATGTCGAGAGTTCTATGTTGGTACCTTCCGAATTTGCCAGAATGGCTGTTGTACATGGCACTGTTGCCACCATCTCAGATCCGCACGAGATTGGTAATGTACTTGGGGTAGAGGGTGTTGAGTACATGATTGATAACGGCAACCAGGTCCCCTTTAAGTTCTACTTTGGGGCACCAAGCTGCGTACCTGCTACTCCATTTGAAACAGCCGGAGCAGAGATTAATGTAGAGCAGATCAAAGAACTTCTTGATAAACCAGAAATCGTATACCTCGCTGAAATGATGAATTGGCCAGGTGTGCTTAATGGTGATGAAACTGTGATGGCTAAAATAGCCGAGGCTAAAGAACGGGGAAAGATCGTTGATGGCCATGCACCCGGACTCAAAGGTGAGCAGGCTAAAGCTTATGCCGCAGCAGGCATAAGCACCGATCATGAATGCTTTACAGCTGAAGAAGCACTGGATAAGCTTAAGTGTGGGATGAAAATATTGATTAGAGAAGGCAGTGCGGCTAAAAATTTTGAAGCGCTTATTGATCTGATGCATGAGCATGCTGATGACATGATGTTTTGCTCTGATGATAAACATCCGGATAACCTGGAAGAAGGACATATCAACCTGTTGGTGAAACGTGCATTGGCAAAAGGAGTAGATCTATATAAAGTGTTAAAAGCGGCATGTATAAACCCAGTGAAGCACTATGGACTTGAAGTAGGGCTGTTAAAGGAAGGTGATCAGGCAGATTTCATTATTGTCGACAATTTGGAGACTTTTAATGTAACGCAAACATTTATTAATGGAGACTTAGTGGCGGCAAATGGCAAGACCAATATAGCCCCGGTTCAGAACCGAATTATTAATAATTTCAATTCAAAACCTAAAAATAGCATTGAATTTGAGGTGCCTGCAAAGGGCAATAAAATCAGAGTTATCGAAGCGGAAGATGGTCAATTGATCACAAAGGAATCGCACCATGTAGCTAAAGTTAACTCAGGTAAAGTTATTTCAGATATAGCTAATGATATCCTTAAATTTGCTGTGATCAACCGCTATCAAGATGCGAGGCCAGCTGTAAGTTTCATAAAGAATTTCGGGTTAAAGGAAGGAGCAATTGCTTCTTCGGTAGGTCATGATTCACACAATATTTTGGCTGTTGGAGTTGATGATGAAAGCATAGCCAAGGCTGTGAATATGGTGATTGATGCTCAGGGAGGTGTGTCTGCTGTTGCTAAAAATGAAAGTATGATAGTTGAGCTACCAGTTGGTGGAATTATGTCAGCTGAAGATGGCTATGAGGTGGCGAAAAAATATAAAGCCATTGATCGGTTTGCCAAACAAATGGGTAGCACGTTGGAGTCGCCATTTATGACATTGTCATTTATGGCATTACTAGTAATACCACAATTAAAACTTAGCGATAAGGGACTTTTTGATGGCTCATCTTTTCAGTTTGTAGATACTTTTACTGACTAATGAAGCATCCTAACGACAGCTATTATTTAGTAGAGATTCAATACCTGGGTTTTCGATTTCATGGCTGGCAGTCTCAGCCAGGAGTGAAGACGGTACAGGGAATGGTTGAACGGACCTTAAATTACATATTGCCAGACAGAAAGCTTAAAGTGATCGGCATGAGTCGTACAGATGCGATGGTTTCAGCAAATTATGCAGCTTTTCAACTGATAGCAAGAGAGAGAATAGATGAGCAGTGGTTTCTATCCGAATTTCAGAAAAATCTTCCTGCCGATATTCGGGCGATATCAATGAAGCCCGTTGAAGCAACTTTCAATATCATACAGCAACCTAAAATCAAAGAATACAATTACCTGTTTAGTTTTGGAGAAAAATATCACCCATTTTGTGCGCCATTTATGGCCAACTTTCACCAGGCGCTGGACGTTGCGCAAATGCAAGAGGCGGCTAAATGCTTTGAAGGTCAACACGACTTCAGTGGATTTTGTGACAGATCCAATGCGCAACAAAGCACTGTGAGAGAAGTGATCCAGTGCCAGCTAAGTGTGAATGATGAGTTTACGGCTAGTTTCTTTCCTAAGAAGTCCTACAAATTGGTGATTAAATCAAGTGGCTTTTTAAGGTACCAGATCAGGTACATCATGGGAGCGATTGTAGATGTGGGGCAAGGCGCGCTGTCGGTCAATGATATTCGCGAAGCACTCTCAAAAGGTGCAGAAAAAGCCATTGTTGGCAAAGCACCAGCATCAGGCTTGGTATTACAACACGTATCATTTATTGAGTAGTGTTGCTTAGGTTGTTATAATAATCCACGATTGTAATGAGATCAATCTCGCTGTTGAATCTCAGGTTGTTGTCTTTTATAAACTTATTCATTGCCTTTTCATGGCCTTCAAAGAACGGTATGTTCTTTCTTCTCCCCCCATTGATTTCTTCCAGTTGATTATCTCCTTGTGGGCCCAGTGACAGGGTTGCTTCATTTTGAAGCCATTTAAATTGAAAGCGTATTAATTGTGCAGTCCTAAAGTCAATGTAATTGTACTGCGACAGCAGTACACCATTGTGGTATCCTATTTTATTTATATTTTGACGACTAATTCATGGCCTCCAAGGTCTATGCGAGTCTAATGTACATTAAGATTGAAAGACCTTCATATAATTATGTGATTTATACGTTTACTCACATTACCTATTATGAAAATAGTGAGACTAATTCATTAATAATACCGATTTATGCAGAACATCAGCGAAGCATTTTAGACAACTTTCCTATTTTTTATTAGACGGCTTCATTTACCACAGTAATAGTTTTTCTTCCTTTTTGTGGCATGGTTCTAAAAATATAATCCCATAGTGGTGTACTTACACCGAAAGCCCGATCGTGCTGCTGGTAGTGGTGAATATTATGGTGCTTCCACCAGAAATTGAATCGTTTAGGCATAGGTAGGCCGTGAATCATTGTGTGTATCCACATATATATGGAATACCCGATGACAAAGCCAGGACTAAAGGCTAGTGCTTTACCTCCAAGAAGAAGGTAAAACAAACCTAAAAACAAGGCTGCTATAACTAATGAAGGCAAAGGCGGTAAAACGGTTTTGCTTTTGTCATTAGGATACGCATGGTGGATACCATGAAACATATAATGAAACCCACTATCGTAGCTGGCATCCTTGATTTTATGATATATAAAACGGTGCAGTAGGTATTCAGCCAATGTCCATGAAAGCAACCCTAGTAAAAAGTAGATGGTTATCTGGCTTCTGGCAGCCCCAAACTCAACATGATATAAATAAATTGCCACAACTGATAGAAACAGGTACATACCGAAAATCAGTGCTGGATGGGACCATGTCAGAATATTCAAAAGCCTGCTCCTGAATAACTCTGGAGCTTTTTTATTAGGATAGATGACTGCTTTTTTCATAATATTAATTTATTGATTAGCATTCTGAATACTTCAAAATACCTCGTGCCATGGCCAACAGATATTTGGTTTTGCTTTAAGGAGATTGTCGTCCGCTCTCTAAACCTCTTAGTCTAATTCTGAAAGTTTTTGTTCCATAAGATTTATATGATTTTTCACTATGCTATTGTATTTGTTTTTTGCTGGAACTGTAAGGAATTTCAGGTTTTTCAAGAAAGATATTTGTAAACACAACCACTCTTTATCTGAGTATTTTGATTGAAAAAGCTGTTCCCACTCTTTTCTTAAAGCATTAGCTCTTTTCTCCATATCTAAAGTGCCAATGTGGCTTAAATCAGCATCATGAAGGACTTTTTGCATTATAGTTACACATGGTGAAGATAATTTAGTAGAAAGAATCAATGATTTTACTATTTCAATTTCTGACTTAGCTAGGCCTCGAATTTCCAGCCACTCTTCCGCAATTTTTGCACTTATTTCTTCATGTTCGGTGTAACTTTTAATATGTCCGGTATCATGAAAATATGCTGCCAATTTCAAAAGAGACAATTTTTTTTCTGAAAGGCCGCATATTATACCTAACCCCTCTGATACATTTACAACCTCTTGCGTATGATTCCAATTATGAAAGAGGTATTTACTGCCTAAACTGACTAGTAATTTTTTAGTATATTGTTTTGCTTCTATTATGGTTGACTCTGAGATCATTTGCCATTAGTTCATCTCAATTGGTTTCTAGTTCTCTAGCGTATTTCTCTTTTTTCTCTGCTAGCCCTAATTTTTCCACTAATTTATCCGCTATAAGATAAACGACCGGAACCACAACCAAGCTTAGCAGCATTGAACTAGAAAGACCACCTATTATTGCCCATCCAAGTCCATTCTTCCATTCTGCACCTGCACCACCTGCAAGGGCTATAGGCAATACGCCAAAAACCAATGCAATGGTGGTCATCAATATTGGCCTCAACCTTGCTTTTGTGGCCTCAATCAAAGCTTCTCTCGTATTAGAACCACTCTCCTTTGCTTGAATTGTAAAATCAACCACCAAAATGGCATTTTTGGCCACCAGACCAATCAGTACTATGATTCCCAGCACCGAAAAGATATTAAGCGTTTGCTTAGCTAATGCCAGTGCCAAAAGCGCACCTACAATAGCCACAGGAATTGAAAACAATATTACCAAAGGATAAATGTAGTTATCATATAAAGCAACGAGAATTAGATATACGAGAATAATTGAGAATAGAAAGGCAGAACCTAAAGCTCCAAATGACTGTGATTGCCTTTTTAGATCACCACCAAAAGAGTACGTTACTCCTGCAGGCAGATTTTTATTATCAATAATTTTCTGAAGTTCCTGACCAATAATACCTGCTGGAACTCCTATTATCTTGGAAGAAAGTTTGACTGAGTTGATACGGTCTTTTCGTTCAAGCCTGGATGGACCCACCGTGTCTGTAACAACTGCAAACTGATCAAGTGTAATAGGCTGGTTATTTCTGTTGATAAAAATTAGGGATTCTACATCTCGCACATTTTGCCTATCGAATTCGTTAAGTTTTACATTAATATCGTATTCGTAGTTCCCATCCTTGTAAGCAGCATCAGTATTACCCGAAAAAGCAACTTGCATGGTTGAGCCAACAGTACCTAAATCTAATCCTAGGCTAGCCATTTTATCCCTGTCTATATCTACCTTCACTTCAGGGGTTCCTGCTTTTATGCTCAATTCAAGTTCTGTGGTACCTTCTACTTGTGATAGTTCATCTTTGATTTCATTGGCCAGCTTCATTAATTGGTCTAGTTCTGGACCTGCAAAGATTACCTGAATTGGCGCTTCTGACGCTGTGCCTAGTATACTGGTAGGCGATGAAAAGACAATAATGCCAGGTATGTTTTCCTGTAACAAAAGTTTTACCCGCTTTGAAAACACAGTGGCAGAAATATCACGTTGATTATATGGAACCATTTTGACATTAATTTCTGCTTCATTCGGAATAGCCTGAGTTCCTCCAAACCCCTGACTGGTTTGACCAACTGTAGTGAAAGTACTCACAACCTCTGGTAAATCAGCTATTATTTTCTCAGCAATTCTTGCTGTTTGATTCGTTTTTTCTACTGAAGAATTTTTTGAAAGTTCTATACGAATTACAAACTCTCCGCGGTCTCCCTGAGATATAAACTCTCCACCTATGAAACCAAAACCAATCAACATGAAAGATCCAATTAATAACGCTCCCGTCACTATCAGTGTTATTGTCTTATTGTTCATTGATTGAATCAATACCCTGTTAATCCATCCGCCAAAAGCGTCAATGACACTTTCAAATTTCTTATTGAAGCGAGCCGAGATACCTTTTGGGTTAAACTTCTCAATTTTAGCAAATCTGGAGGTGAGCAATGGAATAATAGTAAAGGCCACCAGGAGGCTTAGTAGTGTGGCCACAACTATTACCAACGAAAAATTTGTCAATATTGGTGAAATCAGGGATTCCACCAGCATCAGAGGTAGAAAAACCACCACAATCACGAATGTGATAGAAGTAACTGTAAATCCGATTTCCTTAACACCATCAAAGGAAGCTTTAATCCGGTTTTTACCCATTTCCATATGCCTGTATATATTTTCAATTACCACAATAGCATCATCCACCAAAATACCTACTACCAGTGAAAGTGCGAGTAAGGTCATCAGGTTTAGCGTAAAGCCGGCAAGATACATCGCTGTAAAAGTGGCAATAAGGGAGATAGGCACAGCAATCATTACAATAATGGCATTTCTTACGCTGTGTAAAAACAAAAACATTACCAGGGCTACCAGTATAACGGCAATGTATAGGTCATGAATCACACTGTCAGCTGCCTCTAGGGTAAATTCAGATTGATCCTGTGCTATGTTAAACTTCAGACCCTCCTTGCTATAGATTTCCTCTAACTCTTTGATTTTAGCTCTTGTTAGTTCGCTTACCGTTACTGCGTTTGCATCAGTTTGCTTTGTTAGTAATATTCCTATGGCATTTTCTAAGTTATATCTGGTTACTTTTTCAATTTTTGATTTGCCATCTTCTACTTCTCCAATATCCTTTATCCTAATTTGGGCTCCTGTGGGCAAAGTACCTATTACTAGGTTTCTTATTTCTTCCAGGCTTTGATATTTACCAGAAAGCCTTATAGTTCGCTGTTCTTCATTTGTTTCAATTTTGCCAGTAGGAAAGTCTAGATTGGATATTTCTATCATTTGAACAATTTGCAAAACAGAGAGGTTGTAGGCTTTAAGTTTTACTCTGTCAATATTGACTTTGATTTCTCTTTCTTCTCCTCCTACAAGTTGCACCTGAGCCATCCCATTTATCCTTGAAAGCTCTGGAACGATTCGCTGATCGACCAAATCAAAGAATGCCGATGGATCCAGGTTGCTAGCCGTACTCGCCAAACTTATTATAGGAAGATCATCAATTGAAAACTTAGAGAGCGAAGGTTGTTCTGCATCATCTGGTAAATCTGAAATAATCCCATTTATTTTTCGCTGTGCCTCTTGAAGAGCTAAATCAACATTTGCATCAGTAGTAAGCTCAACAGTTACAATTGAGACAGACTCCAAAGAAGTGGAGCTAATGGATTCTACATTTTCCATAGAGGAAAGTACATCTTCAATTTTCTCAGATACTGATGTTTTTACTTCACTAGGTGCTGCTCCTGGGTAAACAGTGGTGATTGTCACAACAGGCTGGGTGAACTTAGGCAGGAGTTCGTAGCCTAATAGAGAATATGTCACCAGACCAAGTAAAGTGAGTACAATAAAGACTACTACGGGTGCGGTGGCTCTTTTTATCGATATTTCGGTTATTTTCATGGTCTTCTATTCTTTGATTCCAACCTTGGCTCCATCTGTTAAATTGATTTGACCAGAAGTAATGATTAAATCACCTTCTTTAATTCCAGAAACTACTTCTATGTAATTATCATTTCTTTGGCCAATCGCAATATTTTTTAGTACTGCAGTGCTGTCTTTATAAATATAAACCTGCGGATTTTTAATACTGCCAACTAGCATATTTCGGTTTATGGTAAGTGCTTCATTAGATTGAATTTCTATGGTTGCAGTTCCAAACATGCCTGATTTTAATTCTTTAGATGCATTTGAAATTAAAATTTCAACCGGAAAGGTAAGTGCTTCGGAAGCCCTTGTACCTATTCTTGTGACTGTTCCTTCATACTCTTTGTTTTGAAGTGCCTGAACCCCTATTTTTGCCTTTTGTCCAAGTAATATCTGCTGTATCTGACTTTCAGGGACGTTGACAATCATCTTCATACGGTCTATATCAACGATATCAAAAAGACCGCCACCTCCTTTAACGTAACCTCCTTTTTCAATATACCTTTTGTCATTGATACCCGAAAAAGGTGCACGTATAAAAGTATTTTCGTATGATTTTTCTGCAGAAACCAAATCGGTTTTGGCTTTTGTATGAGCAAGTTGGATATTGTCCAGATCCTGTTGGCTTATGCCACCGGCAGCATACAAATTTTCAATTCGCTTCTTGTCTTTTTCTATTTTTTCAAAATTGTCCCTTGCTAAATCCAAAGCCGCTTTTATTGTTTTATCATCCAGTCTTGCCAATACTTGGCCTGATTTTACAAGGGCTCCGTCTTCTGCCAATATTGCAGTAACAACTCCGGGTATTTCAGACGAAACAGTTACCTCTTTGTTAGGTATTAAATTTCCATTGACTTGAAAACCCATGTCAATCATCATTTTCTTTAAAGGCACAACATTTACCGGAATAAAGTCTGGTTTTATCTGCGCCAATCTAACTTCGTTCTTCATTTCATCTTTGTTGTTTTTCAGTACGAAGGCCACCACAGCGGCTATGGTTAGGAATATTATAGAGTTAATTAATATCTTTTTCATGTTTAATTAATAAGATTCTAAGAGTTTACCAGTAGATTTTAATATTTCAGCTTCTGAGATTTTTACTTGCAAAAGAGCAGCGGAGTAATTAATCTGAGAGGTAGTCAGTGCGGTCTCTGCACTAAGCAGGTCGGTCAGATCAGACAGTCCTTCACTATAGCTTTTTTGGGAAATATCATATACTTTTTGTGCCAGTTCGACACTTGACTTCCTTGTTCGAAGCGTAGACAAACTTTGGTTTAGCTTTTCTTTAGCATTGGCATAGTCAGCGTTATACTGTTCCTTAGTAAATTCAATCGTCTCTTCAACAAGTTGTTGTCTTAATTGTGATTGTGCACTTTGCGCTCTAATTCGGAAACCATCAAAAATAGATAATTGTAATCTCAGACCAATTGAAGACACGTCATACCAGTTGGTTGTGACATCAGAATTGGAAAAAAAAGAGTCATTGCTAATTCCATTATAAGCATAATTTGCAAAAAGGCTAAGCTTGGGGAAATAGCCTGATTGAGAATTTATTTTTTCCAATTCGTACAATCGTTTTTGAACAGAAAGGAGCTTGAAATCTGTAAGTTCCTCCTGAGAAATTGCAGGTATATTTACTGATTCAATTATTTTATCTTCTTCTTTTACAAGAGGCAAAGCAGTCTCCAAATCCATTCCCATTATTAACTTCAATTGTCTTACTGCATTATACCTTGCCAAGGTCAAATCAGATAGCTGTATTTCAAGATTCATTTTGGAAACATTCAGGCGGTCATGGTCAACTTGTTTGATGAAACCCTGCTCCAATTGCACGGCTGAAATTTCAAGTAGTTTGTTTGTTTGATTTAAATTGTTTTGAAGAACCGCTATATTCCTATCGAATATGGAGACATTGTAATAGAGTATGACTACCCTATACACAACCTCTTCCTTTGTCTTCTTTACCCTTAAGGCGTATAATTCTTCTGATGATCTTGCTGCCTTCAATGCAGTAAAAACAGATTTATCAAGCAGTGGCTGTTCTAATGATAGGGCAACTGATGTATTATAGTCAAGTCCTATTTCTAAAGTGCTCACTTCACCTGGATTCCCCGTTAGTTCACCAGGTACTACTAAAACAGGAAGAAGCAGGTTATTTATGTAATTGGCGGAAGCCGTAATTTGTGGCAAGGCTGTACTCCGTACTTCTTTGGTTACTTCATACCCTATTTTTTCTTGTATCATGCTTTTTTTAATCTCCCTACTGTTTTCGAGAGTAAAAGCAACCACATCGTTCAATGTAAAAGTTTCCTGAGCTACTATTGAACACTTGAAAATGGTTACAATAAATAGAGTGAAAATTATTTTGTAAGAAATTTGATTCATAGGTATTATGCTTGGCTAGAGTTTTTAGTTTCCCATTCTGAAAGTATGACCGGTAGTTTTGTCTCAAATAGTTGATATAAATCCCTAATTTTCGTTAGTTGTGAATTGCTTTCCGTGAATTTTTCTGATCTAAGTTCCAGAGCTTTGTCAATTGCCATTCTATAGCCCTTGTATTCTTCAGTAATAGACTTCAATACTTCAATCCAGGTTTCAATGTTAAGGCGGAAGTATCTTTTACGATCCCCAGAATTTGTGATTGCCTTAATAAAGTTTTTATCTAGTAGAAAGCTAATCCCATTACTCACAGCTGATTTACTAGCATTCAACGATTCCTGTATTTCATAAAAGCTTTTTTCCTCAGTATCGGCTATAAGTAAAAAAGAGAGAATTCTACTAACAATAGGAGAAAACCCTTTTTTCTCCATTAGAGAACCGGTCTCTTCAATAAATTTCAACTTTGATTCATTCAAATTTTTCATTTCGCTCGCAAAGATATACTTTTAGTTTAGAACTAAAAGAACTAAATTTATTTTAGGACTTATGAAAGACATTAAAAAACTAAAAATTCTGGCAACAGTTAGAGCATTAATCTTAAATGCGGGTTTTGAGAATGCAAGTTTGGATCGTGTATCGGTCGAATTGGGAATTTCAAAAAAAACAATTTACAAGCACTTTGATTCAAAATCAGAAATACTTACTATCCTTCTTAAGAGGTTTCTTTTTAAAAACAAAAAAGTTTATGAAACAAGATTAAGTCTGCTGGAACCAATACCTAGGTTAATTGGATTGTTCAAAATGTGTGATGAAATTTATTCTATCGTTGATAATAAGGTTCTTAGATATATAGGTCTGTACGTTCCAGGTGGAAAAGATGAGCTTAAATCTTTTGAACATGATTTTCTTGTTTCATCATTCGAAAAAGCAATTAGTGATGGTATTATATCTCAACGCTTTAGAAATGAAATTAATGCTCAAGTTTTGGCTTTCATGGCCTTAGAATTATCTAAACTTCGTTGTGACACACTAGAATTTAAAAAAAATGATCAGTCACTATCCCATTTTATTGATCATTTCATTGCTGGTCTTTATAAGGTTTAATATTTGATAAATATTAGAATTATGATCACTAAAAGTCTATGCCGCTGGGCAGCGGATAGAATTAACCATTTGTTTTTACAAACGCTTGTTGAATGAATCTGATTTTTTAATCAAACTGTTGAAACTAAAGACTGATCAGATATTATTTGAAAAGGTTATGTCACTCCTGATATAAAGATTTTGTAAGTATGTGCTGTAATCAAATATATTTCGTTACCATTTAAATAATGTTACTATTAATTAGTATTTATAACATTACATAATCTGGGTTCTTATTCAGAAGTAACTAATTTAGCTAATGATTAAATTGTAACATGAAGTCAATCATATATACGAGAGTGTCATCAAATGATCAGTCAACCCAAAGGCAACTCGATGATATGAAATCAATCAAAGGATTTGATGTTGATAAAGTCTTTTCTGAAAAAATATCAGCTTTTACAAAAACATCTGATGAAAGACCTGGACTCCAACAAGCCGTGTCTTACATAAGGAAGCATTCGATTAAGTGTATTATGATTTCAGAAGTATCACGTTTAGGCAGGAATACAGTTGATGTTTTGAATCTACTTGAACAATTAAAAAAACAGAGTGTAGCCGTATATATTCATAATCTTGGTACCACGATAAATACTAAGGATCAGGCTGGTGAAATTTTTACAAAACTTATAGTAACTATCATGGCTGATTTAGCAAGACTTGAGAGCGAACAATTGAGTTATAGAATTAAATCCGGAATCCGGTCCAGGAAGGCCAAAGGGTTGACTACTGGAAGAAAGATAGGGTCTAAAGAGTCAATAGAAAAATTTCTCGCAAAGCACCAGGATATTCAAAGGTTTCTATCAAAGGGATACTCTTCAAGAGAAATTCAAAAATTGTGTAACTGTTCTCCTAATACCATAAAAAAAGTCAAAGATAATTTAAATCAAATATGAAAATGGACTCTAGTTTTTAAAGGATAGCTTATGAAACAATATTGGGAAGATGATGGGCTTATAGAACATTTCCTTATTGATGAAGAAGACATACTTCTTGCTAAAGGATTTACTCATATAAACAAATTGAGCTTTTTAGTACTACTTAAATTTTTTCAACTGGAAGCTCGATTTCCACGAGATAAGGACGAGATTCCGAATACTGTTCTAAATTATATTGCTAATCAATTAAAGATTGATGAACAGGAATTTAAAAAATACGATTTAGCAGGAAGAACATGTATACGCCATCGAAATATTATTAGAAATTTCTTTTCATTTTCTGAATATTCCACAAAGGTTGATGAAAAAATATATCAGAATTTAAGTGATTTCGGAGAGTGGTATAATGTAGACAAACTTAATATAGAATTTTTAGAAGAGTATAGAAAATTGAAAACAGAGCCTCCCGTTACGAATCAACTTGAACGTCTGATTAAGGCTTATATCAATCGAAAAGAACAGGAGTTATTTAAGTATATTGATGATTCTATACCTGATACTACTAAAGAGCATATCGATTATCTTTTAAAAACGCTGGAAGAAAACGAATATTCTGATAATGGAAAAGAGGTTACTTTGAATGAGTTAAAAAGTGATCCGGGAAGAATTGGTTTGGAAAGTATTTTTAAGGAAATTGATAAACTCGAAATCATTAGAAGTATTGGTGTCCCATCCGAAATCTTTTCATCAGTTAAACAAGACATATTGCAGAAATATAAATTAAGAGTTGCTTCCGAATTAATATCCGAGCTTAGGGCACATCCCAATCACATAAAGTATACGTACCTTTCAATTTTCCTTCATATTCGAAGTCGACAAATTACAGATAACCTTGTCGAATTGTTAATTCAACTAATTCATAAAATATCTAGCAACGCTGAAAATCGAGTTGTAAAAGAATTTGTAAAGGATTTTAAAAAAGTAGGAGGTAAATTTAATATTCTATTAAGAATGGCTGAAAACTCTCTTCAGTTTCCTGATGAAACAATTAGGAATGTAATATATCCTGTTGCCAAAGAGGAAACCTTAAGAGATTTGGTAGCGGAATTAAAAAATAATAATGGAGCCTTTAAAGGGAAAGTATTCAAAGTTATCAAGAACTCTTATTCCAGACACTACAGACGAATGTTGCCGGCTGTCCTAAATGCTTTAGAGTTCAAATCAAATAATCTGCAACATAGACCTGTTATCAAAGCATTACAATTAATAAAGGAAAGCTATGATACCGACATAAACTTTTTCACTATAGATCAAGGTTTGCCTATCGATGGCATAATGACCACTACTCAAAAAAAAGGTCTTTTGAGTGAAGACGAAAACGGTCAGATTGGAATTGATAAAAAAGAATATGAAATTATTGTGTTGCAAGCTTTAAGAGACAAGCTACGTTGTAAGGAAATATGGGTAAAAGGTTCAGATAAATTTAAAAACCCGGAACTAGACTTACCACAGGATTTCGAAAGAAAGAGGAATCATTATTATTCCTCTCTAAATAAACCTAAAGACCCAGATCCGTTCATAGAACAACTCCAGCAAGATTTAAGTGATTCTCTTCGTAACTTTAATAATAAAGTAAATAGTAACCCCGATGTACGAATATCTTCTAAAAATGGTGGAAAAATAATTCTTACCCCATTTGAAAAGCAGGAAGATCCTAAAAATATAGAATTACTCAAACAGGATGTAGCTCAAAGATGGCCAATGATTGATCTTCTTGATATCCTAAAAGAAGTTGATATGCAGATAAATTTCACAGAGCAAATTCATACGATGGCAGACCGTGAAATTATAGATTCATTATCAAGAAGAAAAAGGCTACTATTAGTATTATTTGGCTTAGGCACTAATACCGGACTAAAGCGAATGTCAAACTCAAGTAATGGGGAATTTTCTTATAGCAATCTGAGATATATAAAGAGAAAATATCTCAATAAGGATAACTTGCGCAACGCGAATATTCAAGTTGTCAATCATATTCATAAAATTAGACTTAATAATATCTGGGGAGAGGGTTCTACAAGTTGTGCCTCTGATTCTAAGAAATTCGGTTCATGGGATCAAAACTTAATGACTGAATGGCATATTAGGTATAGAGGAAGGGGAGTAATGATTTACTGGCATGTAGAGAAAAAATCTACTTGTATATATTCTCAATTAAAATCAGTTTCTTCCTCCGAAGTTGCAAACATGATAGAAGGGATATTAAATCATAGTACTGATTTTGAACTTGATAAAAATTATGTTGATACTCATGGGCAAAGTGAAATTGCATTTGCGTTTTCTCATTTGTTAAACTTTTCCTTAATGCCGCGCTTTAAAACAATCAACAAAAAGAAATTATATATTACGAATAACTCAATGAAGTCAGAATTAAAGAATTTGACACCCATCCTGACTAGAACAATCGATTGGGATTTAATAAAATCACAATATGACCAGATGATTAAATATTCAACAGCACTAAAAATTGGGACAGCATCAGCTGAAGCTATTTTAAAACGATTTACTCGCAATAGTATTCAGCATCCAACTTATAAAGCGCTACAAGAACTAGGGAAAGTAATAAAGACAATCTTTTTATGTGAGTATCTATTATCTAAAGATATGCGTATAGAAATTAATCAGGGTCTAAATGTTGTGGAAAATTGGAATTCGGCAAATGGGTTTATATTTTATGGCAAGTCAGGAGAAATATCAACAAACAATCTGGAGGATCAAGAAATTTCTGTGTTATGCCTTCACTTGCTTCAAAATTGTCTAGTTTATGTGAACACCTTAATGATTCAGAGAGTATTAAATACTTCTGAATGGCAAGAAAAAATGGGTACTGAGGATTTAAGAGCTCTTACTCCTCTTATTTATAATCATATAAACCCCTATGGTCGATTTGAGCTTGATCTGAGTGAACGACTAAACTTGGCTGTATAATAGGAAATATTAAATGGCTTCAAAATGAAACAACCCTGTCACTAGGCCTTGTGCGAGAAAATATGTTTCAAAAACCCTAATCTCACTATCTGTATCATTGACAAGTGTAGGAGAGGTACTTTCGCGTAAAGCGTAAACAAACTTCCGTTTTAGCAAGGTAAGCTCCCCGGTAGTGAGAACCTCTAAAAAACCATTGATTTTTTCATCAGATGCAAGCATAAATGCTGATCCATTGATGAATTCTGATGCTTTTAGTCGATCTGCATTATACCATTCAAATCTATCTATTTGATGATGTGTAATATAATGGTAGCGGTTGTCAATAATTATTTCGATTTGATTTTTGAGCATATCGTACCTTATATAGTACCCTTTTAAATACTCATCATTGGAAAGGTATATGTTGCCCATCATCCAGTTGTTGTTCCAGTAATATTTACTGAAACCCTGTAGTCGGGGTAATACTATATGTGTTGAAGGTGATAACGAGTCTGGTACAAATAGTGGGTTTACAGCAGGTACTTGCGCCTCAATGTTTAGTTGAGACAGTAAGCAAAGCATCAAAAATATACAACGCATATGCTTGGGTACGGGCAATCTACACTATGGGTTATTTAATGGCTATGTATATGTACTTTTCTGTGTCTGTTAACCACGTAAAAGGCCATTATTCCTCTAAAAAGTAGCAAATGTACTAATCCAGCAATTAAAAACCAGGGAGACATGCCAAATGGAAGTTTTGAGATCAAAGGTTTTACAAACCCGACCACTTGACTAACAATAGGTGTGATTAGCCCTTGTTGCCATAGCATAAAGAGTCCGGTAGATACAACCGCTAAAGCTATAAAACCAAGTATACCCAATATCACTTGTTTACGCACATGTTGTTTTCTTGACTTTTGCAGAGCCAGTGCATTTACTTTATACATCACATTTGATGTGAAATGAGATGTAGGAGTAGCTTCCACAGCTCCTTGACTCAATATGTTCTTTATTTTATTATCGATATTTTCTTCACTTGCTTTCATCACACTATATCCTTTAATTCTGTTTTCAATAAACGGGTGAAAATACTTTCTAGTTTCCCTCTGATACGTGAAAGTTTAACACGAACATTTACATGCGTAAGATCCGTAATTTCGGCAATTTCATGCATGTCTTTCTCATGTGTATAGTACAGATTTACCAATAGCGCGTCCTCTTCATTTAACTCGCTTAACGCCAGTTTTACAAAATTTGACCGATCTTCCTGTACTAACCCTTCCATGCTTTCAAACGTTGACCCAGATGAGTAATTAAAGTGCTCATCATTAATTTCAGAAGTCACCAACCGCTTCTTTTTTATTTTTGTTAGAGCAGTATTATATACAATCCGATACAACCAGGTTGAAAAAGAGGCTTCCTTTTTAAAGTTTTTAAGCCCGTTAAAGGCTTTCAAGAAAGCATCTTGTGCCACCTCTTCAGCGTCTTCCTGATTTCTGACCACACGTAATGCCAGCGTGTAGGCCTTATCTTTATACCTTTCCACTAATTTTGAAAAAGCTTCAGTGTTTCCCTGGGAAACTTGTTCAATATAAAATAAGTCCTCTTTTGCCAACATCTGTCCGTTTTGACTACATCTCTATATAAGGTGTTACAAGTTATTAGAAATTTATCTTAGGTACGCGGTAAAAAATAAAAATTAAAAAAGTTTGTAACACCTACAGAGGCTAACTAGTCAAAAGGGGCAGAAAGCAAAACATGAAAACGCTAATTAGACTTATCAGAAAAAATAGTGAGGCAATCATTTGGTTGCTCGCTCTGATTGCCCTTGCAAGTATGGAGCCTACGGCTGAGCATGCTTCTTTATGTCCATTAGCTAATCTTGGTTGGGAGTTTTGCCCAGGATGTGGCCTTGGTCACAGTATAGCGTTCATATTTAGAGGAGATTTTGAAGCCTCATTTGCAGCGCACCCTCTAGGACTACCCGCTTTGATCATGTTAGTTTTTAGAATAAGTACACTAGTAGTTAATCAGAATGTTAAACTCAAAATAAATAGAAAATGAATAGATTATTGAAATTTTTGCCCGAAGTAACAGGAGAAGAGATGTCTTACATCCATAACATCACTAAAGAGCTGGACGATGCTCAAATGGAAACTTTTGCTCATGTGTATCGAGCCAGAAGAAGAGATCCACAAACGGTGTTAATCTTAGCCTTAGTTGGCCTGTTTGTAATTCCTGGTTTACAACGTTTTTATGTTGATCAAATTGGCATGGGTATATTGTACCTTTTCACTTTAGGTCTTTGTTTCATAGGTAGTATCATCGATATCATCAACTACAAAAGTCTTGCTCAGGAATACAATGCTAAAATTAGCCACGAGGCTATAGCGGCTGTAAGGAATTAAGTTGAATCACAAGAATTATATCTGCATCTTTGATTAAATTTTATTCTTAGGTGCAGGTAAATTCAATCGCAATAATAGGTGGAGGTGCCGCGGGATTTTTCGCGGCATTTTCATGTAAAAAACATCACCCCAATACAGAAGTGGTGCTTTTTGAAAAAACCAGTAAAGTGCTGCAGAAAGTAAAAGTCTCCGGTGGTGGCAGGTGCAATGTCACCCATCATGCATTGAACATATCTCTGTTAACTAAAAATTATCCTCGAGGTGCCAATCAATTGAAAAAGTGCTTTGGTCATTTCAATGTGAAAGATACAATCGTCTGGTTTGAAGATAGAGGAGTGAAACTTAAAGTGGAAGCCGACAACAGGATGTTTCCGACTACCGATAGTTCTCAAACCATAATCAATTGCTTTATGGATGAAGCCTCAAAACTGGGAATTCAAATTAAATATAAAACCCCAGTTTCGTCCATCAAACCATCAGATGAAGGCTTTAAATTAGAGACTTCCGATGGAACAATGTCATTTAATAAAGTGATTGTAGCATCAGGTGGCAGCCCTAAGAAGGAAGGATTACAATGGTTAGCCGAACTTGGGCACAAAATAGAAGCTCCTGTACCATCATTATTTACGTTTAACATACCTTCTGACCCCATAAAGCAACTTATGGGGTTGAGTGTGTCAGAAGCCTCAGTAAAAATTATAGGGACTAAATTACAATACAGTGGACCCGTGCTTATTACACATTGGGGCTTAAGTGGTCCTGCTGTACTTAAACTATCGGCATGGGGCGCTCGATATCTCTATGATCAAGGGTATAATTTTGCAGTTCAAGTCAATTGGATGGGAGAGCAATCAGAAGAAGATGCAAGATCACTTTTGCAAACACTCAGGACAAGCAAAAAGCAAGTAGGCAATCATCGTGTTGAATCAATACCAGCTCGGTTGTGGGGTTATTTATTACAAAAAATAGGTTTACCTGAAAATACAAGATGGATTGATATTGATAAGAAATCCTTTAATCGATTGGTAAACGTGCTGGTCAATGATCAGTTTGAAGTAAAAGGAAAGACCACATTTAAGGAAGAGTTTGTAACATGCGGGGGTATTAGCTTAGAAGATGTGGATTTTAAAACTATGCAGAGCAGAAAGGTTCAGGGATTATACTTTACAGGAGAGATCCTTGACGTAGATGGTATTACTGGAGGTTTCAACTTTCAGGCGGCATGGTCAACAGCGTTTGTGGCCGGAATGCTGATGTCAAACAAATAAAGAAATTAACAGTTAATAAAGAAAACAAAAACTATCGATAGGTATGATTGCAGTAATTTCTCCAGCCAAAACATTAGATTTTGAAACTAAAGTGCCTCATGAGAGGACGCTGCCAATTTTTCAGAAAGAAGCATTGCAACTGATAGATGTGCTCACTGATAAGACTGAAGAAGATGTGCAGGATCTAATGAGTATTAGTGAAAAGCTGGCTACTTTGAATGTTGAGCGCTACCATAATTTTACTAAAAAGAAAGATCCTAAGCATGCTAAACAAGCTGTTTTTGCTTTCCAGGGAGACGTATACCAGGGATTGGAAGCGGGCGATTTTAATGAGAAACAGGTGGCATTTGCTCAAGATCATTTAAGAATTTTATCCGGGCTCTACGGTGTATTGCGCCCGTTAGATTTGATACAGCCATATCGACTGGAAATGGGTACACAACTTAATGTCAATGGGAGTAAAAACCTTTATGAGTTCTGGAATGAAAAGGTTGCCAAACAGCTAAAGAAGGATTTGAAAAAGCAAGGTGACAAAGTGATCATCAATTTGGCATCTAAAGAGTATTTTAATGCCGTTGATACAAAAAAATTGAAAGCACAAATCATTGATGTTGATTTCAAAGATTTTAAAAATGGAGAATATAAGATTATCTCATTTTATGCTAAGAAGGCACGTGGACTAATGAGTAGATATATCATAGACAATGAAATAGATAACGTCAATGACTTAAGGGGATTTGACTATGAAGGCTATTATTATGATGACAATGCATCTACCGATTCCACGCTCGCCTTTAAAAGGAAATAGTTAATGATCATTAAAATCCATAATCTTCATAATCAGGAGTAAATTCCTCAGGCTTAATCTCTGGATTTAGCTTGATATTTGTGAAGTTGTAACGTTCATAAATTCCCTGTTTATCTTCTACGATGATTTCTGAAGGCACCATCAGTTTTTTATCGATATAGAGCGTCATTCTGGGAGAGTAATCATTCGGTATTTTAATCACATCACCAGCTGAAACATCTTCAAAATCTTCGATGTCAGGGTTTAGCTCCAAAATCATAAATGATGATATAAATCGCTCATTGGCTATTTTTAAGATATCTTCTTTAGGCTTTACCGTATATTCCAAAATTTTAAAGTTTGGATTGTTGAAGTCGAGTTTCCAATAGGCTTTACCATCAATAGTTTCACTAGTCAGGCTCGAAATCTCATGGATGTTCGTTTTATATTTATCAAAAAGGAATTCCAAAATGGCGATGAAGGTGTCAAATCCAGAATCCAGGATGGTATGATGTTGCCCTTTAGTCATGCGACTGCCCGTTGGTGATAACTTGACATTAAACCATGGAAACCCATTTGGATTGATTAAAGCTGTTTTATTACCGCCAATAAATAATACTTCCAGTCCTTCGTCAGGCTCAATTTGCTTTGAGTATACCTTAAAAGGCTCTTTCTGGAGTTTCACAGCTGCTATTTGCTTTTGAAGCTCTCCATCAATACGTTCATATTTGGTCATTGTATATGTCACCGTCTTCAGCGATTTTGTTTTGGCAAACATAGCTCTTGCGATGCTGTCAGCACTTTGACCAATGGCATGTGTCAGAGTAAGTAAGCAGATGATTGTAGTTATAAATAGACTTTTCATAGATTGGCGTATCTTTCTAAACTCCATTATTTTATTCATAAGCGTATGCAATAATTACTTTTTCTTTTTAACACCTCTTATTGGTTCAGCTTTTAAAGGATCTTCAGGCCACTCATGCTTTGGATAACGTCCTCTAAGGTCCTTTCTTACTTCGAAGTAGGCATCTTTCCAAAAACTATTTAAATCTTTAGTGATTTGTACAAGTTTAAACCCTGGTGACAACAAATGCATGATTACGCTTTGCTGACCATTATTTACTGTTGGTGTGTGCAATAAGCCAAACACTTCTTGCAACCTTACCGCCAAAACAGGAGGAGAACCATCAGCTTGATATTTTAAACTAATTTTTGATCCGGTAGGTACTTCAATTTTCTCAGGCGCTAACTCCTCAAGCTTTACCTGAAGGTCATGAGCTAAGTTGTAATGAAGCATTTCTACTAGATTTAGTTTTTTAAGTTGCTCGGGTGTTTTGACTTGATTGAGATAGGGTAGAAGCCAACTTTCGACAGTGGATAGAAGTGCTTTTACACTCACGTCAGGCCAGTTTTGATTCGGGTTCCAACTTCTTAGTGAGAGCAAGCGGCTTTGCCACGCATAAAAATGATCATCAAAATTTAATAATTGCTCCCCCTCTTTTTTTACGGCTGCTAAAATGGCTTGAATTAACATACCTTCGTCAGGATTAGGTATGGGCGTTGACCTTAATACGATAGACCCAATTCTTAAGTCTTTGGTGGCTAATAAGCCTCCTTTACGGGTGTCCCATTCGACAATTTCTTTTTCTTTTACCATCGGGGCAAGGTCTTTAGGATTAAGAGGCGCAGCCATAAATATTTTACCCATTCCATCACGTGCATCTATGTGTGCGATTGACAACCAGGGCTCATGCGCCAAATCGTCTTTGTGTCCAGCCATAGCATGCTTGCCATTTGCCAGCTGAAATTGGGCATTATTACCAGGACGTGAAGATGCAATGCGTTCCGGGTAAGCATAGGCCAGCAATAGCCCTGCTTCAAAAGGGTCGAAAGCGCCATTATCAGCTTCTGTGTTAAATAGCTTTCTGTATTGAGTTGCTATTTTATCAATACGGCCAAATTTACCACCAGAATTACCATTGGTCCTATATCTTCTTAACGCCTCAATGCGCAAGTTTATATCAATGCCGGCCTCTTTAGGTAGAGGGTCTCGTTCTTCAATAATTGCCGCTATATCAGCTGCCAAAGGCAATAGGTCAATAGCTTCCGCTTTGATGAGCATATGCGCAATTCTGGGGTGGCACGGCAGTTGATGAATCTCTTTGCCGTGTTCAGTGATTTGATCATCTTCCAATGCATCTAGTTCATGCAAAACATCAGAAGCCTGTGCCAGGTGTCCAGCGGGTGGTGGCGTAAGCCAGGTAAGTTGATTGGCGTCATTAATACCCCATTGTGATAGATCCAGAAGTAAAGGGGCGAGGTCTGCATCCACAATTTCAGGTGCCCGATGGTCTTCTAGCCTGAGTTGTGTTGCTTTTGACCACATGCGATAACATACGCCTGGCATTAGTCTGCCGGCACGTCCGGCACGCTGATCTGCCGCATCCTTGGTAATTAATACAGTTTCTAACCTTGAAAGCCCTGAATTAGGATCAAATTTAGAAACCCGGCTGTAGCCACAGTCAACAACTACAGTAATTCCTTGTATAGTTAAACTAGTCTCAGCAATAGAAGTGGCCAATACCACTTTTCTTCTCCCGTTTTTATCGGGAACTATGGCTCTATATTGCTGATTTTGCGGAAGCTGTCCGTACAAAGGGCAAATGGAAAAATCAGGCAGCTTTTTCCTTAAAATCTCTTCACTTTTCTTGATTTCTCCTTGTCCGGGTAAGAAAACCAGAATGTCACCATCTTGTTCTTTGGCGGCCTTGATCACTGTGCTTGAGGTAAGCTCGGGTAGCATATACATATCCTGTGTGTCAGTATATTTTACTTCCACAGGATATAGCCTACCCTTACTTTCTAAAATAGGGGCTTTGAGCAGCTCTGAAAGTTTGGGCATATCTAAAGTGGCCGACATGATCATAATACGTAGGTCGGGGCGTAGCACTTCCTGAGATTCGCGTGACAACGCCAACGCTACATCAGCATGTATGCTGCGCTCATGGAATTCGTCAAATATGATCATCCCGACATCCGGAAGCTCATTATTGGTGTGCAGCATTCGAGTTAAGATACCCTCTGTAAGCACTTCTATTTTCGTTTCGCTGCTTACTTTAGATTCAAATCTTATGCGATAGCCTACGGTTTTTCCTACCTGCTCACCGAGTAGTTCGGCCATTCTGTTGGCAATCGTTTTGGCGGCTAATCTACGGGGCTCGAGCATTAGAATTTTCTTACCTTTCAAAAACTCATCCTCAAACAGTGCTATTGGTAATAACGTACTTTTCCCAGCTCCCGGAGGGGCAGATATGATCAACGTATTTTCCTGAGCAAGCGACTGCTTTATGTCAGGAATAATGTCTTTTACGGGAAGCTCTATTGATGAAAAATCGAATACCATAGACTCGCAAAAATAACTAATTCTGTGGCCGTCATTACATACTTCTAATTGTTAAAAATTAAAATTTATGTATATTAATGGGAGCCTAACAATTGATGCAATTATGAAAGAAGTAGGAAGAAATGAACCATGTCCTTGTGGTAGTGGCAAAAAGTACAAGCAATGCCACATGAAGGTCGATAAGGAATCAACAAGCAGGAATAAGACATTTATCATAGGAGCATTGCTACTCGTATTTGTGATAATTGCAATTGCTAATTTCTTTATAGATGTAAAACAAAAAGGAGCTACATCACGCCCTGATGGGCCAGCGCCAGAGGGGAAAGTATGGTCTGAGGAACACGGGCACTACCACTAGTGATTTAGCAATAATGCCCGTGGTTTTTGTTATTTAAAATCGTTTATCGCTTCGCTAAGGTCATATACTTTAACCTCGGATTTTGCATTCGAAATAATACTTGCACCTGCAGCTGATCTGTACCCTCCGGCACAGTGTACTACAATGGGTTTGCTTGTATCAATTTCGTCAGTTCTTTCTCTAAGCTCGGGCAACGGAATGTTTACCGCATTTTCGAAAAATTTCCCATCGTTAACCTCTGATACATTCCTAATATCTACAATGTTGTAGGCTTCAGGGTTTTTCTTGAAATGAGCTAAGTCAAGCGATTTGTCACTGGTCAGTCCTTCTTGCCCTTCCTGTAAGATCACGCCCTTAATTTTAGTTTCGTATCCAATTTTGGCTGCTCTTCTTACTGCTTTCTCACCCTCAGCTTTGCTGTCTACCGCTAAGTAAAATTCTTCATCCGGTGATACAATTGAGCCAAGCCATGTTTCAAATTTGGCATTTTCGCTATTCATTTGAATGTTGATGGCTCCTGCGATATGTGAGCTTTTAAAATTGGCTTCTGACCTCACATCTATGATCAAGCTATTGTCTTCAATTTGATCAATTTCAATGAACTTCAAGGCCTTGTTGATGCTTTCGTTTAAAGAAACTGCACCATTTCTATTAAGCTCCACCTCATATGGGAAATACTTAGGTATGAATGACTGGCCTTCCAGGTAGCTGTTTATGAAATTATCTTTCTCTTTGATTTGAAACGCCCAGTTATTCTGCTTCTCTTTACCTATTGTACTGTAAAGGTCTGGACTCATATTCTTACCACATAGCGAACCTGGCCCATGTGCAGGGTAAACGGTCACTCCATCTTCCAGCTCATTGAATATATTGTTAACTGTGTCGTACATCATGCCAGCCAACTCTTTTCGGCTAACCTGTATGTTACCGGCACCTTCTCTTAAGTCTGGTCTGCCAACATCACCTACAAATAGGGAGTCACCAGTGAATACTGAAACTTCCTTTCCATCTTCATCAAGCAATAGGTAAGAATTGTGGTCAGGCGAATGGCCTGGGGTAAATAGCGTTTTTATAGTTGCTTTTCCAATCTTTACTTCATCACCATGTTCTAGTGCAGTAAATTCATAGTTCACACCAACTTTTGGATTGATATAAACAGGTATGTTAAGTTTTTGACTGAGTTCCAGATGACTACTGGCAAAATCTGCATGCGGGTGTGTTTCAAACACCGCTACAATTTCTGCGTTGTTTTTTTCTGCAAAATCAATATAAGGTTGTGGGTCTCTTGCAGGGTCTACCAATGCCACTTTTTTATCACTTAAGATGGCATAAGATGCATGTGCAAGTGCGTTGTCGTATATCTGTTCTACTTTCATATGTTTTAAATTTTTTATACCTCTAAGATAAATAGCACGTAGGTGCCAGGTTGTAACATTTGTTACACTAAAAGGCCAGTTCTTTAATTATCATAAATGAACCCATGGCTAATACAAACCACCCAAAAGCTTTTTTGAGCTTAGCACCATCAATCATTTTGGCAAAATGAGAACCAATGAATATTCCGATGATGGCAATAGCTGTAAATCCTGCTAGAAATAGCCAATTAATAGGTTCGCCAGCTTGTATATCTCCAATAAAACCAATCAGGGATTTTGCAGCTATTATGAGTAGGGAAGTGCCTACCGCCATTTTCATAGGTAGTTTGGCAAACAATACAAGTGCTGGAATAATGAGGAAACCACCTCCGGCACCAACAAGGCCTGTAAGCACACCAACAACAATCCCTTCTACTATGATCAACGGAAAGTTGAATTTTGGTTCAACGTTGGTTGTTGATTCTACTATTCGTTTGCCATTGTTTTTAATCATAGAAACAGCGGCAAAAACCATTAAGAATGCAAAAAGGAGTAAAATGCCAATGTCTTTTGTAATAGCAAGATCACCTAAGTTGAACCAGTGGTTTGGTAATGCGGGAACGATGATTAATCTGGTTAAATAAACTGCGATAAATGCAGGTATTGCGAATACAATTCCCGTTTTAAAACTGACTAGTCCTTTTTTGGCATAATTCAAGCCTCCAATTAAGGCGGTTGTCCCAACAATAAATAAGCTGTAAGCCGTAGCCAATACAGGTTCTACACCCATCAGATAAACCAAAACAGGTACGGTTAGAATAGAACCACCACCACCGATAAGTCCTAAGGAGAGGCCAATAGCAGCTGCACCAATTAGGCCTAATATTTCTAGTACGGTCATTTAGTGAGGTAGTTTATTTCGAAGTAAACCATATACAAAAGTGCCTAAAGTTGCACTGGCGAGTACTACAAGTATTGGCATATATCCGGCTCCTGCAAGAACATACATAGGGCCGGGGCATGCACCTGCTAACGCCCAACCAAGTCCGAATAATATACCTCCATAAAGATATCTCCTAAAACCCGGTTCTTTAGAGTCCAATTTCATTTTCTGCCCACGTAAGGGTTTTATGTTCTTCTTCTTTATAATAGCTACACCTGCCGCACCTAGTGCCAGTGCTGAACCTATAATACCATACATGTGAAACGAGGCAAACTCAAACATTTCAAAAATTCTAAACCATGAAGCAGCCTCTGATTTATATAAAACGATTCCGAAAAATATTCCTGTGAATAAATATACTAATACTCTCATAACAAAAGTCTGTTAAAAAATTAAAGGAAAAAGTAAGTGGATCATAGTTAAACCACCAATAAAGAACCCAACAACGGCAATGAGTGATGGTAACTGTAAGTTGCTTAAGCCTGAGATGGCATGCCCGGAAGTACAACCGCCTGCATACCTGGCACCAAAGCCAACTAAAAAACCTCCTAAGATTAATAAGCCCAGGAAGTAGGGGTTGCTAAATACTTCATTGCCAAAGAGTGATTCAGGCATGTAACCGCTCACCTCAATATCATAGCCACTTAGCTGTTGTTGAGCACTTGTGGCAAGCGTTACATCACTTGCTAAGTAATTTGCCCCGATATAGCCTCCAATGATTGCACCAAGTACTACCATGAGATTCCATCGCTGAGATTTCCAATCAAATCGGAAGAAGTCTGAAAATTTACCTGCACCACCGATTGAACAAACTGTTCTTAAATTGGAGGACATGCCAAATTGCTTTCCGGCAAATAATAATATAAACATCGTAAGCGCAATGAGCGGGCCAGATACATACCAAGGCCATGGTTGACTTACAAATTCAATAATAGACTGCATATAATTATACTTTATTTTTATTAAGAATAATGATGCAAAACTAATGACAGCAGATCACCAATAGTGTAACAATTGTTACATAGGGTGCCGATTTAAAGAATGTCGATTTTATTGCGGTGCTGCTCGATTTTGCCCTCATTTTCCAATTGTTTGAGTAGCCGTGAAATTACTACTCGAGAGGTGTTGAGTTCACGAGCTATCTGCTCATGGGTTTTTTTGATTTCGAAGGACCCTGAAGCCTGCTTTTTATCCAAAAGATATTTATATAATCTTTCATCCATTTTCATAAAAGCAACACTATCTATTGCTGTCAGTAGCTCATCAAATCTGTTTTGATAAGCCTGAAAAACGAATTTTCTAAATGCCGGATATTTGGCTACCCACGAATTTAGCATGGCCATGGGTATCATCCATAAGGTACTGTCTTCTTCAGCAATAGCGCTAAACGCGCTTTTTTTACTTTCCATACAGCAGGTAATAGACATGGCACAAGTATCACCACCTTCGAGATAGTAGAGGAATATTTCCTTGCCGTCTTCATCTTGCCGCATTACCTTGAGAGACCCAGATATAACCAGTGGGATTTCTGAGGTTGGCATCCCCGGCTTAATCACAGCACTACCGGCTGTAATTTTCTTTAGTCTACCACTGAGCTTTAATTCTTCTATTAGCTGTGGTTCGAAATTTTGATTTTGTAGAAACTGAGCTATTTGTTCGTTCATATTTGCTAATGTACAACATGCCTACGATTCTGTAGCAAGTATATTGGCGGCCTTTTTGGCCAGGCTTTCAACAAATGAATATTCGGAAGGAGAGAAAGGGATTTTTCGCGGGGAAATGGATGAGAAATTTAGTGTACCCCACACTTTGTTATTGATCATTATGGGAGTACCAATATAAGCCCTAAGCTGCATGGCAAGATAGACCGGATGTTTCTGCATTTCTTTTATTTCAGCTACATCTTTAAAAGTTTTTGTCATGGCCTGATCAACTACGGCTTTACAATACGTGTCCTGCAAGTCGAACTTGGCGCCTTCTACAAGTTGTTCATAATCTGTGTCCAATGCGATGACATTGTAAGTGTTTTTAACAACCTGACTAATAATGCCAGCATGTAAGTCAAATTCATTTCTTCCTTCTTTAAGAATGTCTCGTAATGCTTTTAACTTTCCCTTCATCTATTATTTGTTTTGATGTTTAAGTTATGTAATTAATTTCTAAGTTAGTAGCTATCCCATTTTATATACCTACCTTTGCAATTCATTTTAACACAGATTTTTTGAATAATTTTAGCAAACTAGGACTATCACCAAAAGTGTTGGAAGTCCTCGATCAAATGGGTTTTGAAAACCCTACACCCATCCAAGAGCAAGCAATACCTCTTTTATTAAGCGATACACCAACAGATTTCATAGGCTTGGCCCAAACCGGTACTGGTAAAACAGCAGCTTTTGGTTTGCCGTTGATTGATTTGATTGATATTGATGATAGAAGTACGCAGGCCTTGATTATGGCGCCTACGAGAGAACTTGGTATGCAAACTGCGAAGCAGCTTGTAGATTTCACAAGTAATAACAAAAAACTCAATGTAGAGGTAGTTTATGGAGGAGCAGCCATAACCAATCAGATTAAAGCTTTAAAAAAGCCAACGCAGATTGTAGTTGCTACACCTGGTAGACTGTTGGATTTGATTAAACGTAAGGCTATCAAGCTTGACGAGATCAAATATGTTGTGCTCGATGAAGCAGACGAAATGCTCAACATGGGCTTCAAAGAAGATATAGATGCTATTTTGTCATTTACCCCGGAAGATAGAGTTACGTGGTTGTTTTCTGCCACTATGCCTGCCGACATAAGAAAGATTGTAAAGAAATACATGCGCTCTCCTAAGGAGGTCGCTATTAATACGCAGGAAAAAAGTAATAAAGATATTGCCCACAAATATGTAGTGACAAAGACTAAGGATAAGTTGGCAGCACTACGTAGGTTTTTAGACATGCAACCTGATATGCGCGGCATATTATTCTGTCGTACCAGAAGGGAAACGCAAGAGATTGCAGATGAACTCGGTAACCTTGGCTACGGTGCAGAATCATTACATGGTGACCTTTCTCAAGCGCAACGAGAGACTGTGATGAAGCGTTTTAAAACACGATCTATGCAGCTCTTAGTTGCTACAGATGTAGCTGCCAGAGGTATTGATGTCAATGATTTGACACACGTAATTCATCATACTCTTCCCGATCAATTAGAAAGCTATACCCACAGAAGTGGTAGAACTGGTAGGGCAGGTAAGAAGGGAACGTCTTTGGCGCTCATCAATCCAAGAGAGGCCAAGAAAATTGAATTTCTTGAACGTAAGATCAGCGTAAAATTCGAACGCATCGAAGTGCCATCAATTGAGTCATTAAAGTATACAAGGATTAACAATTGGGCTAGCTTAATCGTGAATACCAAAGTAGATGACCAGGCGGATGAAATATTAGCCCATCTACACGGGCAATTTGAAGGATTATCCAAAGAGGATTTACTGAAAAGGCTGATTACCACACAACTTGACCATCTTACTGTAGATGCAGGATCGGGCGATTTAAATGAGAGTACCTCATCAGACTCATCTAAGAAACGAGAAAGAAAAGGTACGTCTAATCGATTCTTTATCAATATCGGTACCATGGATGGCATCACCAACGCTGATTTGTTGCATTACATTTCAGATATATCTGGCGTAGATAGGAATAATTTCTCTGACTTTTCACTTCAAAAAAGCTGTTCTTTTTTCAATGTAAAACCTGGTTTTGACAAGGGATTAAGTGAGTGTTTTGAAGGCGTAGAAGTCGAAGGAAGATCAATTAGAGTCAATAGAGATGATGAAGCTCCAGTAAAAAGTTCCGGAGGCGGGGGTGGTAAGAAAAATAGAAGCAGATCAGAAAGATCCTCATCACGAGGTGGAAGATCTGGTAAAGGAAGAAGCCACCGCGGTGGTGGTGGCGGCCGAAGAAGACGTTGATTTTTTACAATATCAGCCTCATTTAAAATTAAGAACCGGGTAATGCCCGGTTTTTTTGTTATAAAACCATATTGAATAGTGACATTTGCGATAATCTATTCTAATATTCTTAAATTCATTACGAGAATTGTAATACTGACATTACAGAATAAAGCTTGCCAACTAAATGATTAACCTTCCTAAATTATCCATCTGGTTTGTTAGAAGGCCTATTACCACGGCATTGTTGGTATTGATGGCGCTATTAGCGATGACTTATTACATCACCCAAGAGTATTATCAGTTACAATTACGAAACGCAAGTCGTGAGGCAGAGAATATTATGCTTTCTGCTGAAAAAAGTATCCAACAAACTATTGATGTTAGTCACCTGGTTGCTTTGGAAGCTTCCATTGCTATCAACGATAAAGGTGAGCTTGAAGATTTTGATTCAGTAGCTAAATCACTCATTGAAAGGTATCCTATAGTAAACACTATACAAATGGTACCTAACGGGGTAATTACCCATTGCTACCCTATGGAGGGTAATGAAAGTGTTATAGGCTATGATATACTCGCTGATTCTAGCGTGAGCAGGGAGGCCAACAGAGCCATAGAGCGTAAAGAAATGTACTTTGCCGGTCCACTGGAGTTACGACAGGGAGGTATGGCCGTAGTAGGTCGAATACCTGTTTATAGAAAAGGTGAATTTTGGGGTTTTTCAGCAGTAATAATCATGCTCAACGACCTTTTAACAAATGCTTCTGCTCTTGCTAATGATTATAACAAATACAGGTTAGATTTTAGCAAAGTTAATCCCAATACCAATGAGGAAGAGTTCTTTCTGGGGGCAGAGAGATTTGAAAATGAAACAGTCTTTCAGTCTACTTTTCTTCTTGCTGGCGAATGGACCATCTATCTCTACACTGATAATACTAAAAATGCCTTAGCCATGTCGATACCAGTTGCAATAACGGGTATCTTTTGTTCATTTTTATTTGCTATCGTTTTTGGATTAATACTATTTAAATCAAAGCAGCAATACAGAGAAGTTGTACACCTTGCAGAAAAGAAAATCTATACATTTCTCAATAGAATATCTGATGGATTCATATCATTAGATGCTAACTGGAATTACATATATGCCAATAAAAATGCTGGCGAGACTTCAGGAAAGAAAAGTAAAGATTTAGTGGGTAATAATATATGGAAGCTCTTTCCACAGTTGGTAGACCAGCCAATTTACAAGGCTTATCATGAAGCCATGAAGGCGCAGGAGTTCAAATACTTTGAGGACTATTACGAACCTTACGATATACATTTCGAACATTTTATTTATCCATCCAAAGATGGGTTATCTGTTTTTTTTAGAGATGTAACAGAAAAGAAAAGACAAGAAAGAGAGATATATTTAGCTGAACAGCGACTGTCTAATCATCTGAATCAATCACCTTTAGCAGTGATTGAATGGGATGAAAATTTTACAGTTTTAAAGTGGTCTCCCAAAGCTCAAGAGATCTTTGGTTGGACGGAAAAAGAAGCTTTAGGGAAATCAGTTGAGGAAATGGAGCTAATTCATCAGGAAGACAAAGATGTTGTTGGCGAGGTTATGGACGAATTAAGTTCTCGACATATGGGCAACCAATCTTTGAATAGAAATCGCACCAAAGATGGTGAAGTGATTTATTGTCAGTGGTATAACTCGGTAGTGAAAAATGATGAGGGAGACGTTATTTTAATCATGTCGTTAGTTCAAAATGTCACTGAAAGCTACAAAGACAAAGAGCGACTGCTCGAATCAACCAGGCTGCTCGAATCCACACAATCTATGGCGGACATAGGAAGCTGGAAGCTCGACCTGACTGAAAACAAACTTTTTTGGAGTAAAGAGATGTATAAAATATATGATGTTGATAAAGATTTTCAACCGACTCCTCAAAATGTTGCCCAGTTCCATGGGGATACATATCAAGATGAATTAAGAAAAATATTTGAAAGCCAATCCGAAAACAACCATACCAACGAATCAAAGTTGTTTACGAGTACAGGTAAGGTAAAGTGGGTGAGAGCACATATTGAGAAACTGCCACATACCGACAAAATCATTTATTTAGGCTCTTTGCAAGACATTACTGAACTAAGGTTAGCCGAAGAGAAAAAATCTAAAGAGCAGCAGCGAAAATTACAGCAACAAAAGGTGTTGTTTGAGTTAAGCAAATTAGATGATCAATTAAGTTTTAATGAAAAGATAAAGCATGCCTTAAAACAAGCTTCATCTGTAATTGATTGTGAAAGGTTGAGCTTCTGGATATTGAATGATGATAGCGAAACACTTAAAGCTGAACATCTATATCTGAAGTCGAAAGATGAGTTTACTCAACCACCACCATTACATCGAGCTGACTTTCCAGAATACTTTAAAAGCATCATTAGTTTGAAAAATGAAGGCCTTATACTAGCCAATGATGCACACACACATGAAGCAACTAAAGAATTTTCAGAGCCCTATTTAAAACCAAATGACATAACTTCGATGCTAGATGTGCCTATACACAGAGCAGGTAAATGCATAGGAGTGCTTTGCCATGAACATGTTGAAACCCCGAGAACCTGGACAGCTGAGGAAATCACATTTGCCAAATCGATAGCTGATTTAGTCTTTTTAATGATCGAAAGTGAGTACCGGAAGCAAGCTGAAGAAAGCATTAGGTTATCAGAGGCACGTTATCGAGCATTTATTAAAGCGAGTAAAACGGGTGCATGGGAGTATTATATAGATAGAAGTGAGTTTTGGTGTAGCGATGAATACTTCGAGATGTTAGGCTATAATAAGGAAGATATCGAAGTGACTGATGATGTTTTGAGACCATGGAAAACACTGCTACATCCCAATGATTTAAAAGGAGCAAGTGATAAGTTTAGAGCTTTTGTTGAGAATCCTACTGATACATATGAAAATACTTTTAGAATGCAGCATGCTGATGGTCACTATAGGTGGATCTGGTCAAGGGGGTATTATTTAAAAGACGAATTTATTAATAAAGATGATGAAAAAGGTCGAGTGGTTGGGTCTCATATAGACATTACTGAAAGAAAACAATTTGAAGAGGAGCTTAAAACAATCAATATTAGATTGAGAAAGCTATCTGCACATTTACAGACGGTTAGGGAAGAGGAGCGTACGCATATTGCTCGTGAAATCCATGACGAATTGGGGAATCAATTGACGGGTCTAAAACTGGATCTGAGCAGATTTAAATCTGAGATAGAAGAATTAGAATCAAATGAGGACCTCGTTCAGAAGGCAGATGAAATGATAGAAAAAGTCGTATCGACAATTACTGCAGTCAGAAAGATATCATCAGACCTTAGGCCAAGCATACTCGATGATTTAGGATTAAAAGCAACCATTGAATGGCAGGCACAACAGTTTGAGCAACGCTCAGGAATAAAATGCGATTTGCAAATTAAAGATCTGAGTACTAAGCTATCAAAAGATGTCAATACTACTGTGTTTAGGATTTTTCAGGAATCACTTACAAACGTGATGAGACATGCCAAGGCTTCACAAGTGTCTGTAAAGATGTACGAATCCCATGATATGTTGATTATGAAAGTAACTGACAATGGTATCGGCATAAGTGATAAAAGAAAATATAACACAAGCTCATTGGGTTTGTTAGGAATGACTGAGCGTGCAGCCGTACTCAACGGTACCTTTAATATAGAAAATGACGATGGCAATGGCACGACTGCTACATTATCTATACCGTTAAATTCAAAAGACGTAGAAGAAATTAGGAAGTAATGAAAACTTTAAAATTGATCACCGTAGATGACTCTCAAGTAATCGCAGACCATGTGTCATTTTTACTAACGAAATTACCCTGGATAGAGTGGTTGGGTCATGCATATAACTTAGACGAAGCAAGACTGCTTTTAAAAGAAAAGCAACCATCAGCGATAATTCTAGATATTCAAATGAAGGAAGAAAGTGGGTTGGATTTCTTAGCAGAGATAAAAGATACTATTAAAGATGTTGATGTAATCATGCTCAGTAACCATGAATCGGAGCCTTACAGAGATCGCAGCAGGGAGTTAGGTGCTAAATTTTTCCTCGATAAATCTACTGAGTTTGAAAGTATCCCCTCAACGCTGCGTATAATCTATAATCAACAAAAGATGAGAAAGTAATTTATACTATACTTCTACTTCATCTTTTACGGGCTTATCCTGAGGTAAGATTACGCCTGGAGGCAAATCTAAAATAGGTTCTTCAAAAACTTCCAATCCGCCTTCGTCATCGTTTTTTCTGCCATTATTTCTCTTTTTTGTTTTTAATAAAAGGTAAGTGAGAACTATAAGGTTTATTAGTAGCACTGACGCATAAAGTAGCTGTATATAAGTGATTTGCATAATAATATTGGGTATATGCTATCAACACATTTCTTACTTTTTGGTTTTAAATTATAGTGTAATTATTCTTTCTGCCAATGTGGCAATTATAAAAGACGACTTGGCAGTTTTTAAACTTCGGCATGGGTCTTGATGTTTAAACACTAATTAAGATCAAAAGTCAATATGCTTATGCAATACAGTAGAGATAAAGAGTGGGTTAGAGATGTTTTGAAAACAGCGGATATTTCCAATGTGATCAATGGAGGCATGGCTGAGCCTCAGACAGAAATTAAGAAATTGTCTAACCAATATAAGTTAAAGGTATTTGTGCCAAGTGTAGATCCACGTGAGTTTGATGTGGAGATAGTAAATCAGAAAATAGTGGTGACTCATTGGTTGCAATTAAAGCAGGAAAATGAGTGGATGGAATTTCCAAAAGTTGTAGCTGCCTTTCCAATAACTCCAAATATTGATTATGAGAATATAACTGCTAAAAAAGTGGAAAAACATTTAGAGGTATCGATGCCTTTTAACGAATTGGCTAGTGACTACCGACAGCATATAGATGTTCAATATTAATAATAGCATCATTCAGCTAATAAAGGTCAGTATACACTGACCTTTTTTTGTTGGTGGCAATCTCCATTTCTTCATGAAATTACCACTCTACGTAAATGCCCTGACCTACTTAATGGCTTTTACTCAGGGTATCCACTTAGTAGCACAGTAAGGCTAAACCTTTACTTAAATGAAGGTCGTGTTGAAAGTGATTAAAAATAATAGAATTACATTTATTTTTAATGTTAAATATAAAATATAACTAAATATATGTTGATAAAATTATATTTATAAAATCAGAAATTCACTTACATAATTTGCATTTTGTTCGCTCATATTCGTAGTGTACAAAATATAAAATTATGTCTCTCTCTCTAAATAACTCTAACAGTGCCGCATCTAATAGTCTTAAAGAAAAAAACTTTAAAACTGTTTCAAGATTTAGAATCATCAAATCAGTTCTAATAGTATTATTCGCACTACTCTCTTTGTCAGCTGCTTTCTCACAAACAACTTCATGGACAGGCACAAGGAATGGAAAATGGAATGAATCTAATAATTGGACCAATGGTGTGCCCAATAGAAACATGGATGTGGTAATTGGAGATGCCAATTTTACAGGCTCACATCAACCTGATATCAAAAACGTAAGAGGTAATGCTGAGTGCTTGTCTTTAACAATAGGCAATGGGGTTAAAGTATGTTCTCTTGAAGTAAATGATGATTTAATTGTTTTTGGTGATGTAGAGATAGGGGCCAATGGTAGTATAGACCATGACAAGAAATCGTTTATTGTACTTGGCGATTGGAATAATTCAGGTTTATACGAAAAGAAAAATAATGGTACAAAAGTATACTTTGCGGGGAGCAAACAAACCATCACAGGATCTAGTACAACTGATTTCGGTAAACTGTACGTTACATCAGGTACCTATTTAACGCTTGATGCTAATGTAAATATCTCTGGAGAATTGTCATTAAGCGGGACACTTGACCCAACTGCTAATTACTCAGTTTCAGGTACAGGTCAAATATCGATAGAGGCCTATGGTCAATTAGTAGTTAGAGCCGCTACATTTTCTGTTAATTACAGCCACAGCGGTGGAACCAACTCAGCAAGCTCGTTAGCATATATTAATTATGCTTCCAGTACAATTGATCAAACAGTTGCTCACGATCTTGGAGACGACTATGAAATTCTTGTAGTGAGTGGGACGTCTAATAAAACGCTTTCTGGCAATTTAAATATTAATGGAGCACTATTAGTTTATGCCGGAGCAACACTTGACATAGAAAACTATACGGTTGATGGGAATGCGGGACAATTGCTGGTCGTATACGCAGGTTCAACTTTAAAAATTGGAGGAACCAATACCTTCCCGGCAAACTTCACCGCTAAATCCTTGGCGGTAACGAGTACCGTAGAGTATTATGGAAGTAACCAGGTGGTATCTGCAGAAGCATATGGTAACCTTACTTTGAGTGGGACGGCTGGAGGTGTTGTTAAAACAATGCCATCAGATGCTTTTTCAATAGCAGGTAATTTTACATCAAGTGCTACTTCAGGTGATGTTTCTTTTACCGCAGGTAATTCCATTGATGTTGAAGGTGACATTAATCTGGGAAGCAACACTACGTTTGGTGGAGGCACTTTTGCACATACATTAAATGGTAATTGGGTTAATAATGGAACATTTAATGGCTGTTCAAGTACTTACACTTTTGAAGGAACGAATAAAACAATGAGTGGGAGTGGAGCTAACAATTTTGGTGATGTTGTAATTACTGGTAGTGGCATCACTATGGTTGCAGCTACATCAGCTACAGTTTGTGGTAATTTTAGTACATCTCAGAATGGTTCTTTTACGCATACTACAGACGGTGCAGGTTCAATAACTTTTTCAGGAGCATCAAAAAGTATTAGTGGTTCAAATTTAGAGTTTGATGACTTACTTATAACGGGCACAATAAGCACGAGTGCCTCATTTGAAATAGTAGGAAACTTAACAAGTGACAATGACTTTACTGCAAATGGAGGAACTATTGATTTTACCGGATCTGGAAAAACTATTAGTGGCACTGGAGGTATTCAATTTGCTTCATTATATGCTTCAGGGAGTGTTACTACAGCAAGAAATATTTCAATAAGCGCTAATTTCTCAGTAAGTGGTTCATTTGCAGCCACAGCTGCTACTACTACTTTCAACGGAACATCCGCATTTGATGGAGAAGCAAGTCTATACAATGTAGAAGTCAGCGCATCAAATTCGCTAACTATGGGTAGCTCTTCTACCTTAAAAATTGCTGGTACCTCTACTTTAGGAGCGGGAAGTGCATTCAATACAAGCGACAATAGACCAAACACAGTGGTTTATAATGGTAGTGGAGCTCAAAATATTGCGCTAACCTCATTTAGTAATTTAGTAATAGCTAACGGGGATACTAAAACACCTTTAGATGCTTTGGTTATTAAAGACAACCTTACTATAGAAAGTACGACAACATTCGATGCAAGCACTTTTACACACACAATATATGGTGATTTTACCAATGAAGGTACATTTACCAAATCGTCATCAACCATTTCATTTGCAGGTACCTCTAATTCTACAATCACGGGAATTACTACATTTAATAACCTCGAGGTAAATAAAACTTCAGGTGCTGAAGTGATGCTCGCTGATGATGTAACAACCAGTAATGCCACAATGACTACTGGTGTTCTTGATACAGATGTCAATAGCATAACCATAACAACTGACAGATCTGGATCTGGGTATATTTATGGATCAATTACAAGGACTCATGCCTTTACTACCGGCACCAATTATACTTTCGAAGGCCCTAATAATTTCATTAGCTTTTCATCAATAGTAGGTACAATTACTTCAATCACAGTTGATGTTGACCCAGGAAGGGTTGAAACATTTCCTTCCAAAAGTAGTGTAAATAGACAGTATGAAGTAACCATTACCGGTGGGATGACATATGTTAGTATTTTTAGAGCTCATTATGAAGAGAGTGAATTAAACGGAAACACTGAATCAAACCTGACTTTATGGAACGATCAAGGTACTGCTTCGTGGGCAGACGAGTCAAGCTCAGGAAAAAATTCATCAGAAAACTGGATTGAGTTATCAGGTCTAAATTCATTGCCCAACAAATGGACACTTGCTGAAGGAAATTCGATCATAAGCTGGGTAGGTACTACAAGCTCAGCATGGAATGTAGGTAGCAATTGGTCATCCGGAACTGTGCCAACTTCGACAGATATTGTTTATGTGGGAGACCAGGCATTCGCAAATCAGCCAGAAATTAGTTCGGAAGTTGAGATTAAAAGTATAGTATTTAATAGTACAACAGCAACTACTCTAACGTTATCTACAGGTGGTTCGTTAGTGGTGAATGGTAACATTTATGGCATATGGACCAGTGATGCAGTACATACCATTAATGTTGGAGATCAAACTTTCTCTGCCAATAGTGAAATGTTTTTGAGTAACAATGTGAGTAACAGAAATGTGAACATTGCTATTGATGCAGGTACGTTAAATGCGGCAGGGCAAATAACTCAAAATGGTTCTTCAATAGCCATCACAACAGGTACGCTTAATATTTCAAGTAACTTTAATTATTCTACAGGTACTTTTACTTCAGGAACAGGAAGTGTAGTATATGAAGGAAATGAAGGTCAAAGCGTTGCATTTGTTGATTACTACAATCTAACCATTAATAAATCAGATGGTGTAGCTCAAATAAACTCTGCTACGACTATTGCCAATGACTTTAATGTTAGTACAGGTGGAAGTGTTGAAGTTGATGCTACTTTGACGGTTGCCGGAGATGTATTGGTCGATACTGGAGCCAACCTGCATATAGTTAATAATGATACTATTAAGGTAGCCAATGACTGGACAGTAAATGGTTCATTCAATGCTGGGTCAGGCATGGTATTGTTTAATGGTACTCTCAATCAAAGAGTAAGTGCCTCTCACTTTAATAATTTTATAATTGATAAAAACTCAGGAGAATTATTATTAACAGGTGATGTTACAGTAGATGGTGATGTCAATGTTGCAAAAGGTACTGTAGACTTAGCCACATATAACATAACGCGTACGTCTACTGGTGGACAGGCCACGCTTGGTGCTAATAGTATGGCTAAATTTAATGGCGCAGGATTACAACTTTCTAATTTTGCTGCTCTAATAGCTGCTCCTTCAAGTACAGTGCAGTTTGGTGGCACCAGTAATAAAATAGTTCCTCCAATTTCATATGGTAATGTAATTATCTCCAATTCAGGCGGAGCTGTTGCTAATTTGGTTGGCGCTACACAAGTAACTGGTGATCTAACAATAAACTCTGGCGCTATACTTAGTGTTGGAGCAAGTAACCTGGTGCTTAATGGAAGCCTATTGGCCAACGGGACACTTAGCAATTCAACAGGTGGAATTGTCTTGAATGGAGCTAACGAAACTATATCAGGAGATATTACATTCAATGATCTAACTGTAAATGGCAGTTATGACTATACTTCAGGCTCTATTGTATGTGACGGAAATTTTCAAATTTCATCTACAGGAGATTTTGATTTAGGTAGTATTGACGCAACATTTAATGGCGATTTGACTAATGCTGGAACAGTGTTTTCAAGTGGAGAGGTAACTTTTTCAGGCACACAGCAGCAAACACTTACACTTCAAAATGCGGTATCATCTACATCTACCGGGGTTGTTAATTTTAACGGGACCGTTGCTCCAGTTTTTAACTCGACTTCATCGCCAGCATTTGCTACTGTGAATATTAACAATACAGATACTATTGTAGCATCGCAGCCTTGGTATGTTGCTGTTACCATGAACATTGCCAGTGGTGCAACGTGGGATGATGGCGGTTTGACACATACTTTTACCGGGGCATTTATTAATAGTGGAGAAGTCATTTCAACGGGAAATCTTGTATTCTCTCCTTCAGTAAGCGTACCAGTTGCTCTTGGCAACAGCTTTTCATCAGATGGTAAAGTGGAATTTGGAGGAACAGGATTAATTACACTCAGTGGCGCAAATCCGAGCTTTACGTCTGCTGAGATTACCAATACAAATGCAGCGTGACTTTCTGCTGTTTCAAACTGGAGCGTGAATGATTTTGCGATCGAAACTGATGCCGAATTTAATGCAGGCAGCTATGACTATACTGTAAGCGGCAACTGGATCAATAAGGGAGATTTTAACGGGCAAACAAGTACAGTTACTTTCACTAGCACTTCTTTGGAAAATGAAATTGCAGGTAGTGGAGAGAGCTCGTTTAATAACATCGTCTTCGGAATTGGCAGTAGTTTGACTATATCAACAACTTTAGGAGTTACCGGAAACTTAACTAATAATGGTACTAACATCGATCTTTCAAATGCAAGCGTTGAATTTACAGGTACTGGCAACTCAACCATCGGAGGTACAACATCTTCGGTATTTGATGAATTGGTTGTAAATAAAACTGCCGCAACTGTGCAATTGTCGAATGCTCTATCTGTGAATTCATTCATTTCATTGGACAATGGCGTGTTGGATTTAAATGCGAATACAATTACAGTGATCAATCCAGATACACTGGCCATAAACAGATCAAGTGGTTATATACTAAGTGAAAATACAAGCAATAGCAGCAGAGTAGACTGGGCGATTGGCACATTTAGCGGACCTCACACATTCCCATTTGGAAATAGTGCAGGTGATTATATCCCACTTACCATTGACCTTACTGCTGGTGACGCAGGTACAGTATCTGTAGCCACTTATGCTACCGGAAATGACAACTTACCATTGCCTGCAACAGTAACTGATGTTGATTCCAGGGGAGTTGATAATAGCGCGAATACAATAGATAGATTCTTTCAAATAGATTTAACTGGTGAGACTAGCCCTGTAGTAGATGTTACATTCACGGCAAGTGCCAGTGAGGTTGGGTCGATTACAAGTCTACAAGCTCAAAGATGGAATGGTACTACCTGGGATGAGCCTTTACCAGGCCAGTCAGCTACTGCCAACAGTGTTACTGTGCCAGGTGTAACTCAGTTTTCACCTTGGACAATGTCTGGAAACGGTGAGCCGTTACCAGTCGAATTGTTAAGCTTCAATGCATCGAGTGTAGTTGGTGAAGTTGAATTAAACTGGGCAACATCAACAGAGATAAACAACGACTATTTTGAAGTACAACATTCAGCAAATGGTATTGACTTTATCACAATTGGTAAATTGGCCGGTGCAGGCAACAGCAACAGTAGAGTAGATTACTATTTCGTACATAGAAATCCTGCCGCAGGCAGAAATTATTACCGACTCAATCAAGTGGATTTTGATTACCAGTCCGAAATAAGCCAGACAATAATGGTAGAGTCAGAACTGTTAAAAACTGAGATTTCAGTTTACCCGAATCCAACTCCAGATTTTGTGTATATCACAACAACAAGAGATTTAGATTACATAGACTATGAGCTGTATGACGCGCGAGGTATGAAAGTACCGATGAGAGAGAGAGCCCGTCAACTGTCTCAGCAGAAGGCAGAGTTGAACTTGCAAAGTCTGGTTAGTGGAAGTTACATCTTGACAATTAGAGAGGGAGAGCATGTTTCTTACCACAGACTGATTAAGCAATAGTAAACTGTGCTATGTGTGCCACCGATCTTCGTGAAATCGAGGTCGGTGGCTTTTTTTATTATGAATACACCCAAAATAGTCTGACCTTTGTCGAAATTCAGTTTGTATGAAGTTCGACCAGTACCAAATAGTAGACACACTAAAGGATAATATCAATCACCTTGGCTTTAAAAAACCGACAGATATTCAATTCAAAGCTATACCACATATTTTAAAGGGTGAAGATATACTGGCTATTGCTCAAACAGGAACAGGTAAAACAGCAGCCTTTGCCATACCCACTATTGACAATGTAATAAAAAACAAAATCAAGGGTAGGGCAGATGGTGTCAAATGTTTGGTAATGGCACCCACACATGAGCTTGCCATCCAGATTGAAGGTGTTTTTAAATCTTTGCTGAAGAAAACCAAACTTAAGAGCCTATGCATTCATGGTGGTGTGGATCAAGACCCACAGATAGCAAGTTTAAATAAGGGCGTTGATATTTTAGTAGCCACACCCGGTAGAATGTTTGATTTGGTAAGCCAGGGTGCTTTAAAATTGCATCGCGTAGAAATACTTGTACTTGATGAGGCAGATCATATGCTGGACCTGGGCTTTATCAAAGACATTCAGGACCTTATCAAACACTTACCTAAAAAAAGGCAGACCTTATTTTTCTCAGCCACTATAAATGAACGAATTAAAAAACTTGCCTACTCGATAGTTAGTAAGCCTATCAGAATTCAGGTTTCTCCAAAGAATCCAGTGGCCAAAAATATTGAGCATGCCGTGGGGTTTATAGAAATGGATGACAAGCGCTTCTTTTTAGAAAACCTCATCAACAATCACCCTGATAGTAAGATGCTTGTTTTTGTACGCACCAAAGTAAGAGCCGAAAGGGTAAAGAAAGCCATGGAAAGAGTAGATATAGTCACTGATTCTATTCATAGTGATAAAGATCAGCAGGAGCGAGATAAAGTGATGTCGGCATTTAGAAAAGGCGATTTGAGAATTCTCATAGCAACTGATGTAAGTGCTCGTGGCATTGACATTCCTAATGTAGATTATGTCGTAAACTACGATATGCCAGAGTCATTAGAAAATTATGTGCACCGTGTTGGAAGGACGGGGAGAGGTAAACTGAAAGGTCAGGCCCTGTCTTTTTGTAGTGAGCAGGAAATGGAAAACCTTGAGGAAATTGAGGCCAATTTGACAGAACCAATAGCCAGACTGGAAATCAATTCATCGGATTATCAATATACGCTTGATATTTCTGAAGACAAAGCACCTAGTTGGCAAGTATTGATGAAAGAAGCAGAGCAAGAACAGCAGAGTTTTACCAAGAAGAAGAAAAAGAAAAAGAAGTAATCATTTCTGCTGAGAGAGTTCATTTATTGGAGAATTCTGTAAATTGCTGTGTTGACCTAACTAAAAAACACTAATAATCATTGAATGACTCTCTCCAAATTCATTGACTATTTCATCCATCCCGAGCGCTTTAGCGACCAGGAAGAACTCCGAAGAGCAAGGCTCCTCATTAGAGGATCTTTCCTTACCAGTTTATTTTCTAATTCCTATTTGTGGCTGAGCGTATATTTCGAATACGAAAAAGGCATTTATTTAATGCTAATGAACGTATTGGGATTCTTATTTCTACCCTTGCTGGTCAAGACTAGAGTACACATCAATATAATCGGTAACATATACGTAGCCTTTGGGGCCTTTGCAGTAGTAATGTTAGCCATTTTCTCAGGTGGAATGTACTCGGCAATTTACCCTTGGATTGTATCGATTCCTATATTGGCGTTGTTAATGGTCAACAGACTGTCGGCTAGTATTTGGGGAGCCTTAGCGTTTATTGCTATGGTCGTTATAGGAGTAATGCAAGTGCAAGGCTATGAGTTTCCCATTGAGTACAATCGTGAAATGAAGGATGTCTGGTTTCTTGTTATTATGCCCGGTTTGCTACTGATTCTCATGTTCGTCTCTTATATTTTTGAATTTAGCCTTTCAAATGCCCTGAGTAAGTTGAAAACTCAAAATGAGCAATTGCGAGAACAGAAAGAAATTATCGCTGATCAAACCAAAGAACTGGCTCGATTAGTAGATGAAAAAGATTATATCATTAGAATACTGGCTCATGATTTAAGGAGCCCCTTAAATAATATTAGAAGCCTTGTGCAGTTGCATGAGGTGGATACTGATGCAATACGTAAAAAAGAAACTATTAACAGAATTGATCATACTGTTACAAATGCAAAAGTATTGGTAGACAAGGTGTTGGAGATGGATGCTTCAGAGCAAAAGTCAATGCAGGTAAAACTTGAACCAGTCAGGTTTAATGAGATTCTTGATTATATATCTGAAAGCCTGAGTGACGTGGCTGAAAAGAAAAATATCAAGCTCATAATAAATAATAATGCAACTGAAGCAATCATAAATGCAGACCAATCCTACTTAAGCTTAATTTTTGAAAACCTTGTCTCAAATAGTATCAAGTTTTCAGAGCCTAATAAGCAGGTAATCCTAAGATCAATTGTGAAAGGAGATAAATTGATCACAGAAATTGAGGATGAGGGACCGGGTATTGATAAAGAAGAGGAGCGTTTGCTTTTTGGTAAATTTTCAAAGCTGAGTAATAAACCAACTGCAGGAGAAAGCTCTACAGGTTTAGGGCTTGCTTTGGTGAAACGTTACACAAACTTGCTTAACGGAGAAGTAGTCTATAAAGGCCCATCCAGTAAGGGAGGGGCCATATTTTTAGTCGAACTACCGCTGGCCAATAGTTAAGCAGCTTTTGGGGGTTTTAATTTATGGTCTTCAGCTACAAAGAATCTTAATTTTTGAACCCATTTTTTAGTGATTTCCATATAGAACCCTTTTTGGAAGGGGTCATCTTTTAAGCTATCAAACATGGTAATGATAGTCGAGTGTCCCCTCTTCGATTTCAACTCGATCAGTATTTCAAATTTGCTAGCCGATAGGTCAATACTTTTGATGTTATTGAGATCAATAAAAGTAACTGGCGTGTTTTCAATGAATTGATCTGAATAAACCAATATCCTTTTTTCAATATCAATGGCTAAACCTTTATTGTCCCATATTTCAAAGTCGTTCATGGAAAAGTTATGCGTTTCAATGTAAGTCTTTATGCTTTTAAACACTTTGTAATACTGGGTTTTACTATGATAATACAAGTAAACTATCGGGCTAAATGTAGACAGCGTAACTATTATGCTGATGATAATATCTGATGATTTCATTTTAAAAAGGGATTATAAACCTTAGACGCAAAGGCTTTTTAAAGTCACAGGGAGCAGTTAAAATTATATTTACCTAAGAATAATAGTTTATGAATATTATTAAGCATACCTTCGCACAACTAAAAGAGAAGGAAACAACTTTTATTGACATTGCCTAAAATAGAATTTCCCTTCCTACAAATAAATTAATACTAAAGGCAAATTTTTTATTAGCAGAACACAGAGATCCCCACTTTATAAAATGGTGTTCTCACCGTACGAATCTCACGATTTTTTCAACATTTCTGATTAATTCCTACATCGTTCTTAATTCAAAGCAAAAGCAGGTTAATTCCAGCAATGGAACTCTTTGCTAATGGTTTGTTGCTACAAACAAACATTTATGAATACTACAAAACCTAAAAGGAAGAGAAACAACGGTTTCTCAAAAAGTAATGCTAGTGGTGGTGCTTCAAGAAGAAGACCAACTAACCGAGTTAGCCGTAAAAAAGCGACTTCAACGATTGATCCTAATACATTAATCAAAAAAGCGGTAATTAAGGAAGAAACGAAATATGTTTCTCCAAGGTCATTTGATGAGATGGCTATTGCTCCAAATTTAAAAGCAAACTTGCATGAGAAAGGGTTTAAAAATCCTACTCAAATACAAAACGATACTTTCGAGCACCTGATTGGTGGCCGTGATTTGTTAGGCGTAGCCAACACAGGTACTGGTAAGACAGGTGCTTTTTTAATTCCAATAATCCATCAGTTACTCAACACAAAAGAGCCATTTCAAACTTTAGTGGTAGTTCCAACAAGGGAGCTTGCACTTCAGGTTGAGCAAGAGTTTAGAACCTTAACCTATAAATTAGGACTATACTCATCAAGCTTTATTGGTGGTACAAACGTGGGAGCCGACCTAAAGAAATTATCAAGAAAGAATCATTTGATCATAGGTACGCCAGGTCGTTTGATGGACATGGCAGACCGTGGTGCTTTAAGACTTCAAAATATATCTACACTTGTATTGGATGAGTTTGACAGAATGCTCGACATGGGCTTTGTCAATGATATTAAGAAAATGGTCAAGATGATGAAGGCCAGAAAGCAAACGATGTTGTTTTCTGCAACCATCGATAAGACACAGAAGTCTTTGATTTCAGAATTGCTTAACAACCCTATTGAAATAAAAGTAAGTAGCGGAACAAGTACAAGTGAGCAGATCGATCAGGATATTATAAGAGTACCTCAGGGTGCTGATAAATTTGTGATGTTGATGGACTTATTAAATGAGAGTCAGGCTCCGAAAGTTTTAATTTTTGCTGAAACCAAAAGAATGGTTGACAAAGTAGGGAAGAAGCTTAACCAGTCAGGCATCAAAACTGATATCATTCATGGCGATAAGTCACAGAATTATAGAAGTAAGGCATTAGACAAATTTAAAAAAGGTAATGTGCAAATACTTGTAGCTACAGACGTGGCTGCGAGGGGTATTGATGTGAATAATATATCACACGTAATCAATTACCAATTGCCATTGACATTTGACAGTTATGTACACCGTATTGGTAGAACTGGTAGAGCAGGCCAAACAGGTAAAGCATATACATTTATAGACTAAGAATATTTTTAACAATTAATAATTAATACAGTAATGAAAGAAGGAACAGTAAAATTTTTCAATAACTCGAAAGGGTTCGGTTTTATCGTAGAATCAGGTAGCAACGAAGATATCTTCGTACACGAAAGTGGCCTAGTTGATGACATTCAGGAGAATGACAAAGTAAAATTCGAAACTGAGATGGGAAGAAAAGGAATGAACGCAGTAAATGTTGAGTTGATCGACTAATTATTGCTTGAATTATAAACAAAAGGCCATCTGTCGTATGACGGATGGCCTTTTTTTATTCCTTTTTCAACTTCAGTTTTGGCCTCGGCCCCCTGAGGTGTATGATCAAACCATTCAGGAAGTTTCTCAAAATCTGGTCGCCAGCTTCTACATACTTAGGGTGATCTTCACTTCTAAACATATCACCTAAAGCGCCTTTCGAGATCTCAAAGTCTACCAACTTTAATATATTGATGATGTCTTCATCTCTCAGCTTATGAGCGACTCTTAGTTTCTTTAGTATATCGTTGTTTGTAAGCATCAGTTCTTTTCGGTCATGTTATGATACACCTGCTGCACATCATCGTCTTCTTCGAGCTTTTCGAGTAACTTTTCTACATCGGCCAATTCTTCACCTTCTAGTTCCTTTGTTACATTAGGGATACGCTCAAATCCTGAAGAAAGGATTTCGAGGCCTTTCTCTTCCAAAGCCTTTTGTATACCACCATAACTTTCAAATGGTGCATAAATGATGATGCCGTCTTCATCCTCAAAAACTTCTTCAGCACCAAAATCGATGAGTTCTAATTCTAATTCTTCAATATCTATTCCTTCCTGTGCTATTCTGAAATTGCAGGTGTGATCAAACATAAATTCTACTGAGCCAGAAGTACCCAAACTTCCATTGCATTTCGAAAAATAACTTCTCACGTTGGCTACGGTTCGGTTGTTATTATCTGTAGCGGTTTCCACTAAAATTGCAATGCCATGCGGGGCATATCCTTCAAAAAGCGTCTCTTTATAATCGCCCTGGTCTTTATCAGTGGCTTTTTTTATCGCGCGCTCCACATTGTCTTTGGGCATGTTTGCTGCCTTAGCATTTTGAATAAGCGCTCTAAGACGTGAATTAGAATCAGGATCTGGGCCACCGTCTTTTACGGCCATTGTAATGTCTTTACCTAACCTAGTGAAAGTTTTGGCCATCTGGCCCCAACGCTTCATTTTACGCGCTTTACGAAATTCAAATGCTCTTCCCATTGCAATGTGTTGTGTTAAAAGATGGCAAATATCCTGATTTTCACTATTCAATTTACAAAACACCAAAACTTTTATGCCAGCTTTTGTTATAATGCCATATGAAACCAGCCAGTTTACCAGAGTTAAGAAAGGAGCTAAAGACAAGAGATGCAGATGAAATTATGCAGATATGTCTCCGGCTTGCACGATTTAAAAAAGATAATAAAGAATTGCTTACCTATCTATTATTTGATGCGGATAATGAAGCAGGCTACATCGAAGAAATCAAATATGAAATTGATGATCTGATGGGGGAGATGAACACCAGCCATATCTATTATGCAAAGAAGAGTCTGCGCAAAATCATGCGTAATCTCAATAAATATATCAGGTACTCTGGCAATAAGCAGACAGAAGTAGAAATACTGTTATATTTTGCTAAAGCAATGAGGGACTCCCCAGTGAACCTAAATAGAAGCTCTGTGTTGTCTAACATGTACGATCGGTTAATCATAAAAATAGAAAAAGCATTAAAATCACTACACCAAGATGTTCAGCTTGACTACAAACATGAGCTGGCTGAGCTTTAATTATTACCTATGCTGAAAAGATTTTTTCTTTGGTTATTTAAACTAAAAAAGTGGAATTTAATCACCCCTGTGCCGATTGAGGCTAAAAATTGCGTGATGATAGCTGCCCCTCATACGAGCAACTGGGATTTTGTTTACACGATGAGTGCATTAGATCAATTAGGTGTTAAGCCCAGGTTTACTATAAAGAAAGAATTTAACAGGTTTCCATTAAACATAATTTTTAATGTCATGGGGGCATTGTGGATTGATCGTAGTGCTAGAGGCGAGGGAGAGGAAAGGAAAAGCATGACGGAAATAATGGCTGATTTGTTCCTGAATAGTCAAAATCCTTTATGTATGGTAGTTACAGTAGAGGGTACAAGGAGTAGAAATACTAAATGGAAAACAGGGTTTTACTATGCTGCTTTAGCTGCAGATGTGCCCATATGCTTAGCATACATGGATTATGAAAAGCGTACCTGTGGGGTAGGAAGTTGCTTTAAACCTACCGGTGATATTGACCGGGACATGCGGGTAATCATGGACTTTTACCGTGATAAAGTAGGCAAACACCCAAAGCAATTTGCATTAGACGAGCGCTTTGGGTAGAAGTGATTTAAACATCTTGCTTATTTAGAATGTTCTTCTTTAATCAAAAATTAAATGACTCAAAGATGTTAGATTATGTAGAAATTGCCCTGAAATGTATTATCGGTCTTAGTGTACTTAATGTATGGCTTATCCGATCGAGTCAATCCACTCAATGGAGAGGAGCTGATGCACAAAACATTAAAGAAGAATTTGCCGCCTATGGTTTGCCTTCATGGTTTATGGTAGTGGTAGGAACGCTAAAAGTAGTATTATCGATAGGTCTCATGGCATCAATCTGGTACCCTATGTTAGAACTTTATTGTGCTGGAGGTATTGCTGTTTTAATGCTAGGAGCAGTTGGTATGCACATAAAAGTGAGCGACCCATTGAAAAAATCATTCCCTGCGGCTCTATTTCTGGTACTTTCAGTTATCATACTACTGATTTGATTACACAATTAGGCTGAAAGCAAATGCTAAATAGGCGTTTAAGGCCATGAAGAAAAAACTGGGGAGAGTTTGAACAATGCTGTCCCTTATTTTTATTCTTACAATGAACCCAGCTAACATGAGTAACGCAAGGCCTGATGAGGCCATTGCTCCAACAACAGGAGACCATAAACCGACAACAAGTCCACAAGCTCCTAATAGCTGCAGGACTCCAGTGATAATGCGTTGTTTTGGCATTCCAAATCGTTGAAATTCAAGTTTTAAATGTGATGAGAAAAGACAGGTAAGGCCGTAGTACATAAACGCTACCGCTGTAAGAATCACAAAATATTTTAATTGGGTCACTTAATAGAAACAGCAAGAAACCAAATTGGTTTCTAAAAAAGATTTAACCTTAGGAAGTACAAGCGTAATAATTAGTTTATTTAGTTTTGTTGCATGAGCGAATACCCCATCACATTACAAACAGACGAGCAAAAAGTAGAGTGCACTCAATCTTGCGATAAGATTGAAAGGTTTATGGCTAAAAAAGGTGAGCACCTGACCATAGAAGAACTCAAGACATTTTTAGATGGAATGAATTATAGTTCCAAAGAAGTTGAAAGAGCTACTCTACAGGAGGTTTACAAAGAGCTGGCAAGGGTAGGCATGTGCCTGGACATTAATTTAGAAGGCTCCGCTAAGTATGAGATCACCATGGATATGGCCAAGTCGATGTGGATTATAGCACATGTAAAATACTTCACTGAGTATATTCGTTCTAAAGGCGAAACTGAACTTTTGGATTATGCTGCTTCATGGCTTAAAATTATATGTGAGCAGGAAGCCATGAATTACGGTGATGTGGAAAAATATATTTAGACATTCTCAAGATGGAAATCAAGATTTCAGATGACGGTAAGCATGGTAAATTCTATATAGAAGTAGAAGGTCAGGAGCAGGCGCAAATGACATTTACCTGGGCAGGCACCGATCGTATTATCATTGATCATACCGAGGTAGGAGATGCACTTAGAGGAAAAGGTGCAGGTAAACAACTCGTGATGAAAGCCGTAGAGTTTGCTCGAGATAAAAATATAAAGATCATCCCTCTATGCCCTTTTGCTAAAAGCGTCTTTGACAAGGTTGAGGAGATAAGGGATGTGTTGTAGAAAAAACCTTTGGAAATACTCAGCATTCATCTCTAAACAATCAATAACATCATTCTTTCAAAATCTTGTACGTTTTGTGAGAGCCTTGATTTGTTTTTAAAGTAAGTATATACACTCCTTTAGATAAGGTGGCGGTTGAAATTTTCTCCCTGTTGCTCATGAGGGTACCACTTAATTGAACCGTACCATCCATTGATAATATTGACCATGAGTAATTTTCGCGAGATTCACTAGTTAAGGATACAAAAATGTGATCTCTCGAGGGAGAAGGGTAAATTTGAATTGTTTGAGTGTCGTTGATTGGATTAATTGATGTAACCAATTCAGTATAATAAAACCTTTCTCGCTCCTTGTTTATGAGGCTTCCTTCAACATATTCTTGATAAACAGTTTCAGTTGCTAAATTATCTTCATTATAAGTGAATATTTTTTTATTATCAATTTCCCATCCTGTGTCACCCCAATTGTAAGATATATCTGAAGTTTTTAACCCATCACTATTTTGAGTTTTTCTAACCTTACTTAAACCGTACCATTCATTTAAGGAAATATCCCATTCGTACCATTCACTAATTTCCAACTCATTATCTACGAAATATGAATTTTCGTATTTTTTATTATAAACCCATTCATTGTCGCTATTTACTTGATAATGAATTTCACTAATAGCGTTGCCATTATTGTCCCTGGTAATTTCAATTTTTTTGTAGTTAGTCCATTCATCTAAGTTTGAATTATAACTTTCCTCGATTTCATTAAGTTTAAAATAATTTGAGTTGTAAATGATGGTATATCTTGATGAGGTGTTCCAAACTTCATTTTGCCAATAATACCCTAAACCGCTTCCATTTAAATCATCAAAGCTGAATTCAAATTTTGTTTGGTTTTCCCACTCTCCGTCATCATCAGAAAATATATAACTAATGTGGTTCTCTAATCGCCCATGAGTATCATATTGTTTAAATACTTTTCTATGCTGAAGAGTTTCCCAGTCATAATAGAATTGAGTTGTCGAGACGACTTTAGAGTTATTGTATACTTTCTCAATCGAGTAAGCCTCTTTTAATTGCTGCAAAAAAGGAAACCATTGAAAATGTGTTATAACAGTGGTTAACCCATCTTGATTATACTCATATTCGTACATATCATATTCATAAAATACTTGTATCGAATACTCATATCTATGCTCAATTTGAGCTTCTATTAAACCAGCATCATTGTATATGTACTCCATTTTCCAATGACTATCTTTCCAGCTTCCGTCTGTGTTTTTAGAGTACAAGCTTTTTAAAGTTAGATTTTTTTGGTTATCGTATGAATACTCATACTTGCCTGATTCTACCCAATTATCATTATGCCAAATATCAATTAAACTGTACTTGACATTATTCTGATTATTAATTCGCGACTTATTTTGCTGCCCAAACAGGTTAAGACAAAAAACTAGATTTAAAGTAATTATGATAAAGAATGATTTCATAATGCAATTATACAGTTAATTTTTAATTACGCCTTTCTCACAAACTCTGACTTTAAAGCCATTGAACCGAAGCCATCTATTTTACAATCAATATTGTGGTCTCCATCGGTGAGTCTGATGTTTTTTACCTTAGTACCGGATTTAATAGGTTTTGGTGCACCTTTTACAGGCAAGTCTTTGATTACAATCACACTATCACCATCCTGTAATACATTTCCATTGGCGTCTTTGATCGTATCCTCAATCACTTCTTCTTCTAATGGAGATTGTGATTCTGGGTTCCACTCATGACCACATTCGGGGCACATTAATGAAGTGCCGGTAGGGTAGGTGTATTCAGATTTGCATTCAGGACAAGGAGGAGTTTCAGACATGTTTATATGATTTTTAGCAAATATAAATTAATAACCCATCTTTGTATATTTAGTGAGAACTTCCGTGCCACTGAAACGTTACTTACCAAAAAGAAAACATCATGATCGATTGGAATAAAGCCCAGGAATTGGCTCAAAAAGGTAATCTCAAGCCTGAGCGCAGAATAGAAAAGACCGAGCAAGAATGGAAAGCGCAGCTTTCTCCTGAGGAGTTTAGAGTAACCAGACAGCATGGTACTGAACGAGCCTTTAGCTCGGAGATGTGTACTGCTTTTGAACCAGGTAAGTATGCTTGTTTGTGTTGTGATACTTTACTCTTTGATTCAGCTGAAAAATTTGATAGTGGCACCGGGTGGCCGTCTTTTTCTCAGCCAGTGAAAGAAAATGTAATTGCTTACCATGTCGATAGCAGTTTTGGCATGCAGCGTGTCGAGGTTACATGCAATGTATGTGATGCACATCTTGGCCATGTCTTTCCAGACGGTCCAAAGCCCAGTGGCCTAAGGTATTGTGTAAACGCTATTTCTTTATCAAAAAGAAAAGAGGAAGTTTGAGTTAATGTTTTTATTGGAAGTAAAAGGAGTTGCCAAAAAGCTTCAAAAACATATACTATTAGATGAGACTGCCTTTAAGATAAAAAAAGGTGAGAAGCTCGGCATTGTAGGAGAAACAGGGTCGGGGAAAACAACTCTGCTAAAAATCATTGCTGGTCTTATTCAGCCTACCGCAGGTAAGGTATTATTTAGGAATGAAAAAGTGCTTGGCCCAGATGAACTGTTAATTCCAGGGCATCCTAAAATTGGCTATCTATCACAGCATTTTGAGCTACCTAAGTTCATTACAGTTGAAGACCACCTATTTGATAGTTACAAGATTTCCGAGGAAGACGTAGAGCAGCTATATATTACATGTGATATCAAACACCTCATTCATAAGGACACACAACAACTATCTGGAGGTGAAAAACAACGTGTAGCACTTGCAAGAATTTTAAGAGATCAGCCTGAGTTGTTATTGCTAGACGAGCCCTTTTCAAATCTTGACCTTAATCACCAACGAATAATAAAAGAGGTACTTAACAAACTCGAAACGGCCTTTGACACTACGCTAATTGTCGTTTCGCATGACCCACAGGATGTCCTGTCATGGGCAGATAATATTTTGGTCATGAAAGAAGGTAAAATCATACAATCAGGTGATCCGAGAGAACTGTTCAATTCACCTAAAAACGAATATATCGCAGGCCTTTTTGGTGATTATAACTTGATAAATCCGGAGGCCATAAATCAACACCAAGTTCACCATCATGTCATTAACGGAAATTATCTAGTGAGGCCTGCTCAAATAAAGCTAAATCAATCAAACACCAGTGGTTTGCAAGGTGATATTGAGAGTATAAAGTTTATGGGTGAAAATGATTCGGTGAAAGTTAAAGTAAATAACAACTTTGTAATACAAACAGTAAGTAATGTGGGGAAATGGAAGGTTGGAGATAAAGTGAGTATTTCCTTTATCGAATAATGTAGTTTTAGTATTTTAAACAAATTAACTGGCTCTAGGTTAATTATTTATAACCAAATCGATAATAAGTTATTCGCATAGACTGCACAACTCTATATAGAAATACCTTAATACTGATCTTGACGGGTGGCACACTATTCTTAAGTTGCTCACCACAAGTGTCCAAGATAGATTTGCCTTACGATTCTCTGGAAAACTTTTCGCTTAGCGGAGAAAAAGATGTTCCAGCAGAGTGGTGGACAGTGTTTAATGACTCCAGCCTAAACCTTTTAGTTGACTCAGCCCTAAATAGTAACCTGGACTTGAATACGGTTTGGTATCAATTACAACAAGCCAGAGCTACAGTTGCAATAAGTCGTTCCAATTTAATTCCCGCTGTAGATTTTCAAGCCAGGAGTGGTATCAGCAGACCTGAGCCAGACTTTGTGGGTGGTGAAAATGTACAGTTTTCAGTAGCGGCTAACTACGAGCTCGATCTTTGGGGAAGGATTCGTTACAACCTGCATGCTGATCAATATAACTATGAGGCTAGTAAGTACGATTATAAAACCGCTGCGCTCTCACTAAGTGGTGAAGTAACCCTGGCATGGTTTCGTCTAAAGGCCGCTAAGTTGCAGTACCAACTTGTGCTCGAGCAAATTGAAAATAACGAAAAAGTACTATCGCTTATTAGATCTCGATTTGCTAGTGGACAAATCAGAGGTGTAGATATTCTTCGTCAGCGTCAATTGATAGAAGCTACCAGGTCTCAAAAAATCAATTTAGAAACACAAATTGGTTTAATTCAGAACCAGATTGCAGTACTCACTAGTGTACCTCCAACTGATTCAATAAGTGTAGAGGGGACATTGCCTCAATTGCCGGCATTTCCTGATACCGGTATTCCAATGCAATTGATCAACAGGAGGCCGGATGTTTTAAGTGCTTATTACAGATTACAAGCTTCAGATCGAAGCCTTGCCGCTGCCATAAGCAACAAATATCCGAGGTTAAACTTGTCATTAACGGCTGCATTTAGGTCAAATTCATTTGAAGGCTTACTTGAGTCTCAGGCATACACACTTACCGGGGGCATTTTAGCACCGCTTTTTTATGGAGGCCGGTTAAATGCACAAGTAGATCAGGCTGAGGCGGTAAGAGGTCAGCAGTTAAATGTATATGGACAAATTGTTTTGAATGCTTTTCAGGAAGTTGAAAATGCATTACTGCAAGAAACAAAGCAAGTAGAACAAATTGCAGCATTGGAGAGTCAGGTAGAAATGTCTGAAAAGGTGTACGGTCAATTAAGGATTGAATATCTCAACGGATCATTGCCCTATTTAGATGTTTTAGTTGCCCTTAATCAGCAGCAGCAGCTTAAAAGAGACCTTATTGAGGCCAAGTTAGCTTTGTTTGAGATTAGGATAAGTCTGTATAGAGCGTTGGCCGGAGGTTTTGAATTGCCGAAAGAAATTGAAAATGAAAAATCATAATACTAGCTAGATGTCTACAAAGAATACAATATTAATAAGCATAGGTATTTTATTGGTGAGTGCCGGTGTTACGGCCATCGTCTTTTCAACAGAGCCTGAAGCACAAAGAGAAGGCGCCACAAAACGTACGGCTATGCTGGTAGACGTTATTGAAGTTGAACAAGGAGATTTTACTCCCACAGTCGTTGCTACGGGCACGGTTCAGCCGGCCAGAGATATTATGTTGAGCCCAAGAGTTGCTGGTGAGGTGTTGAGCATTTCAGATGAATTTGTGCCTGGTTCATTTGTAAAAAAAGGAACTGTATTGCTACAAATTGATCCTGCTGACTATAAAAACAATGTGCAATTAAGGCAAAGTGATCTCTCTCTTGCTGAGGCAGATTTAAGCATAGAAATGGGGCGCCAGGATGTGGCGCAGCAAGACTACGAGCTTGTAGGAAGTGAACTCTCTATGGAAAATAAAGAACTAGTCTTGAGAAAACCACAGCTACAATCTGCTAAAGCTAATGTTGCCTCTGCAGAAGCCTCACTTCAACAAGCAAAATTAGATTTGCAAAGAACAACCATTAGAGCACCTTTTGACGCACACATAATAAGCCGCAATGCAAATCAAGGATCGCAAGTGCAAGCAGGGTCCACTATTGGCAGGTTAGTAGGAGTTGATGAGTACTGGGTGGTAGCTAATGTTCCCATTGCTAAAATCAACAGGTTGAAATTTGGTGCAGATGATAGTATCCGAGGTTCAAAAGTTAAAATTACAAGTGAAAGTAATTGGCCTTCAGGCCAATACCGAGAGGGCCATTTGTACAAACTCATTGGCGCTGTTGAAGATCAAACGAGATTAGCAAGAATTCTTGTAAGGGTAGATGATCCATTGGCTACACGAGCAAAGAATGATACCATACCCAAATTGATGATAGGCACTTTTGTCGAAACAAATATTGAAGCCAGACCCTTGAAAGATGTAGTGAGGTTGAGCAGAGATTATTTACGGAAAAATGAAACGGTTTGGGTAATGAATGAAGGAAAGTTACAAATTAGGAAAGTGGCTATTCTTTTTCAGGATGCTCACTACGCCTACATTACATCAGGCTTAAGCAAAGGAGACAAAGTTGTAACAACCAATCTATCTACAGTTGTGGAGGGATCAGACCTGCGAACAAAATCAGACGCATAGTCAAACAATGAAAAAGGATGAACATATCGATACTTCTAAAGGGGCGATAGCCTTTATGGCTAGAAACCCGATTATTGCGAATTTACTCATGTTTATATTGTTGGGTGGTGGGTTTTACACCATGTATACCATCCAAAAAGAGGTGTTTCCTCAGTTTCAGCTTGATATAGTAACGGTAAGTGTTCAATACCCGGGAGCAGCCCCGACAGAAGTGGAGCAAGGTATATTATTGCCTGTAGAAGAAGCTATAAGAGGCATTCAAGGTATTAAGGAAGTTACTTCAAATGCAGATGAAGGCTCAGGTTCTATAGCTGTCGAACTTGTTGTCGGAACAGATCGCATGAAGGCTTTTCAGGATATCAATCAGGCTGTAAGCCGAATCCAAACTTTTCCGGATGACATTGAGCAGCCACAAGTGAGTTTGCAAGACAGACAACGCGATGTCATGGAGATTGGTCTCTTTGGCGATGTTGATATTTGGACACTTAGAAAACTTGCCGAAAGGTTACGCAACAGACTTTTAAGTAATAATGAAATTACTCAGGTAGAAATTGGCAACGTGCCAGATTTCATCACGCATGTAGAAATACCTAGAAATAAGCTTAGGGAATATAATATCACTTTAGGCCAGGTAGCTAATCTTATCAGACAATCGAGTATGGATGTGCCAGCGGGAGCCATTGAAACCAAAGCAGGTGAAGTGCTACTCAGAATGGAAGAACGTAAAATATGGGCAGATGAATTCGCTGACATAGATATCGCTTCCTCTGAATCTGGTGCTACAGTGAAGCTTTCTGACATTGCTGAGATCACTGATGGTTTTGAGGAAACGGGCTTTCACGGACAATTTAACCAGCAAAACTCTGTAGAACTTGAGGTTTTCAGAGTTGGAGACCAATCACCACTAAGAATAGAAGAGGTAGTAAAAGGGATATTGTCAGACTACGAGTCGTCACTACCACCAGGTGTTAATGTAAGGATCGATAGTAATAGAGCAGAAGACTATCGTGAGAGGTTGTCATTACTCACAGAAAATGGCCTTATGGCCATAGTGATTGTTTTAGTAATCTTAGGCCTGTTTTTAGAATACAGGCTCGCCTTTTGGGTAATGATGGGTATGTCAATTTCATTTATCGGAGCGATTATTTTCTTACCAGTTGTAGATGTGAGTGTGAATATGATATCCATGTTTGGCTTTCTGATAGTGTTGGGAATTGTGGTGGATGATGCCATTGTGGTTGGTGAAAATATCTATGAGTACAGACAACAGGGCTACAACTTTATGGATGCGGCTATTTTAGGGGCCAAAGATGTATCGAAACCCGTAATATTTAGTATTCTAACTACCATCATTGCCTTTGTACCTCTACTTTTTATTCCTGGTGAAACGGGTAAATACTGGTGGCCTTTGCCTGTAGTAGTGATTGTTGTTTTGTTAGTTTCTCTGTTCGAAGCGTTATTTATTCTTCCTTCTCATGTGGCCCACAAACCAAAGAAGAAGCGCAATCGGCTGGTTAGAAAATTGGAGGTAGGGCAACAGATGATAGCTCGTGGGTTCAACAACCTAGTAAACACCTACTACAGACCGTTTCTTGATTTCTGTTTGAAATATCGGTATATCACGCTGAGCTCTGCATTGGCACTTTTGCTGATGGTCGGTGGCTATGGATATAGCGATCATATGGGTATGATCATGATGCCTGAAGATGCGGCTGATGAAATCGAGTCTGGAGTGTCATTACCCGTGGGTACGACCACAGAGCAGGCGGCAAAAGTGGCCATTGAAATCACCAATTCTACACAGGCTATGTTTGAGAAACATAACCTTTATGAAGTAGCAGATGGAATAAAAACCAATGTCAGAGGTAAAAATTTCATTGATGTAGAAATAGTAATGAAAGCTCCAGATCAACGTGACATGTCGGCAAAAGAATTGATAGCCCTTTGGAGAGATAATATCGGAGATATTGAAGGTGTAGATCAGATTACTTTTGAGGCTGAAAGAGGTCCTGGTGGATGGCAGCAGGACATTAGTGTAGATTTAAGTCATCCCGAAATAAATGTATTAGAAAAAGCCAGCCAGGCATTTTTCGAAAGAGTGGAGAGCTTTGAAGAAACTCGCGATGTAAATGACAATTATAACAAAGGAAAATCACAACTTGGCTTTGACTTATTACCTGAAGGTAGAAGTCTGGGTCTAACCCCGTCTTATGTTGGACAGCAAGTGAGGGATGCGTTCTTTGGTGCATTGGCCATCAGACAGTTAAGAGGAATTAATGAAACAGAAATACGAGTAAAGCTTCCTCGTAATGAACGTAGGGATCTTAATAACCTGGAAGATTTTATCATAAGAACTCCAAATGGTACGGAAGTGCCATTGCTCAATGTGGTAAAAATGAGTGAGGGTGAAACATTTACTAACATCAATAGACGTGATGGAAAAAGGGTAGTAAGTGTTGGAATGGATGTGGAACCGGCCAATGCACAAACAAGAGTGCTTAATGCATTGAAAAACGAAGTATTACCCCAACTTAGAGCCGATTTCCCTGGTGTCACATGGTCTTTTGAAGGAAGCCAGGCTGACATGCGTGAGTCAACCCAGGCTTTATGGTCAGGCTTTATCATTGCCATGATTATTATATTTACCCTATTGGCCGTAGCGCTTAATAATTACACCCAGCCAATTATAGTTATGCTCGCAATCCCTTTTGGTATTGTAGGTGCTGTTATCGGTCATATTATTTTGGGTTATGACCTGTCACTGGTAAGTCTCATGGGTGTCATAGCACTATCAGGAGTGGTTGTAAATGATTCTCTCATTATGATTGATTTCGCTAACAAAAACAGAATAGATAAACCAGCCTATGAGGCCATTCACGAAGCTGGTATTAGACGATTTAGACCAATTATGCTCACTACGCTCACCACATTTGGTGGTCTCACACCTATCATATTGGAGTCATCACGACAAGCTACTCAACTTATACCCATGGCCATTTCACTTGGGTTTGGGATTGTATTTGCCACAACAATTATATTGATTATTGTTCCGTGTCTTTACATGACTCTTGATGATATCATTAAAGCTATAAAAGGTAAAGAAAGCCTTGAAGTAGCCCCTCAATAATTTAACGTAGGTTAAATTGTCTGTTAATTCTTCAATTTAATTTGCCATATTAGCAATCGCCTTGCGACAGAGTTGTTTTGCTTGATATGAGCCCAAAAACAAAAAGAAATTTCCAGCGAATACTTCCCTTTGGCCTTATCTGGTTAATATTTGGTTTAGCTTTTCTATATTCCGAATATGCCGCTACTGATAAGTTTACTTACAAACCCGAAGGAGCAATAAGCCCTACATGGGAAATATTTCTTGTTGCAGTACCTGCAGTATTTACAGTCGGAATGATCATCGGCACCTTAGAGGTGTTTGTTATGAATAAGCTGTTGAGCCGAAAAAGCTTTAAAGGCAAGCTTTTGTCAAAACTAACTATCTACGCACTGTTGATGTTTGTAATAATTACCATAACATACCCGATAGTGGCTAGTATGCAACTTAACACTAGCATTTCTGATGCAGATGTATGGGATATGTACCTAAGTTTCCTCAGCAGTACAACAAGCAGAAGTACGGCACTTCAAATGGGCATTTCTCTATTTGCCTCTCTCTTTTATTTCGAGATCAGTGAAAATATTGGCTCTAACATCATGTATAATTTCTTTACGGGCAAATATCACAAACCCAGGCAGGAGCAACGTATTTTCATGTTCCTAGACATGAAGTCTTCCACGCCTATAGCTGAAATCCTTGGGCATGTAGCATACTTTGATCTATTGCGAGATTATTACAATAATTTGACAGATGCCATAATTAAAAATCATGGCGAGATATATCAGTACATAGGTGATGAAGTGGTTATTTCCTGGAAAGTAAACGGCCCTGAAACCAATGCAAATTGTATTAAGTGCTATTTCGATATGAAGGATGCACTTCAAAAGAAATCTCAAACCTTTATGAATCGCTATGATGTGATCCCGGATTTTAAGGCGGGTATCCACATTGGTGATGTCACGGTAGGTGAGGTGGGTGCCCTTAAAAAAGAAATCAGTTTTTCAGGAGACGTACTAAATACAACCTCTCGAATTCAAGGTTTGTGTAATGTGCTCAAGCAAGATTTGCTGATTTCCCAAGAGTTGCTTGATAATATAGCGCTTGATGCTGGGTATGAGGTATCAAACCTGGGCCCACAATCTTTACGTGGAAAAGAAAATGAAATGACGCTATTGGCCATCAAGAAATTGGATTTGGCGCAATGAAAAATGGCCCTCAGAGCGCTGAATAATGGCTTCAGGGCCAAAAAAGATGATCGGCAAAAGCTCCTTTAATATAAATTGACGAGCAAAATGCTTAACTTAATATATGCCTTTTTATAAATTATTATTAAGTTATTTACTCACTGCAGTGGTATTCTTTGCCATCGACTTATTGTGGTTAGGCGTTATAGCCAAGGGCTTGTATAACAAATGGTTGGGACATTTGCTGGCTGAAAAAGTCAACTGGATAGCAGCAATCGTGTTTTACCTATTGTTTATCGTAGGCATATTTATATTTTCAATATTACCTGCTGTTGATAAAAACTCAGTATCACGGGCGATCATTTTAGGAGCATTATTCGGCTTTTTTACGTACGCTACCTATGATTTGACCAATCTGGCTACCCTGGACAATTGGCCACTGAAAGTGGTTTTTGTAGATATTGCCTGGGGTATGGTGCTTACAGCATCTGTAAGTTGTGCTGGCTATTATATTGTAAAATGGATAGCATAATACTGGCATATAAAGACCTCTCTGTCATTATATTTTGCTTTGCAATATTGAGTTTTCTCATATCAATAATAGTAAAACGAAATGACATTGCAGATGTATCCTGGGGCATAGGATTCATTATTGTGTCCAGCTATCTTTTATTTAGAGGTGTTGAAAATCAACTAGCCGTTATTATCTGCTGCTGCGTGATTTTGTGGGGCCTGAGGTTGAGCATCCATATTGGTATTAGAAATAGTAAAAAATCGGAAGATTTTAGATATAAGCAATGGCGGGAAGAATGGGGAAAGGCAATATTATGGAGATCGTTTCTTCAGGTCTATTGTCTACAAATGTTTATTCTTCTCATACTTGCTGCACCAATCATTACTTTGGCAAAAGCTGACACCCCCGTATCAATATATGCATATCACATCATTTTCATTGCCACCTGGAGTATAGGCTTCTTATGGGAAGCCATAGCCGATTATCAGCTCACACAATTTAAAAAATCAAATACGGGTAAAGTACTCACAACTGGTTTATGGCGATATTCACGCCACCCCAATTATTTCGGTGAACTCATTATGTGGTGGAGTTTATTTTTCATCGTATTGCCAACTGAGTATGGAATTTACACTATTGTATGCCCTGTGTTGTTAACATTTCTATTATTCAAAGTCTCAGGAGTGCCTATGCTGGAAGAAAAGTATGCCAATAATGAGGAATATAAAAACTACATTCAACGCACTGCAGCAATTATTCCATTTATCAAATTTTAAGAAATAATTAATGATCAGAAAGGCTTACCGTATCAATAAGGCTGGCAACATCAATCGATTGAAGCTAGTTGAAGAATCTATCGAAGCACCAGCTGCTAATGAAATACAAATTGCTGTAAAAACGGTTGGACTCAACTTTGCAGATATTTTTGCCATACTTGGCCTCTATAGTGCTACTCCCAAAGGAAGCTTTGTGCCAGGTCTTGAGTACTGCGGAGTAGTTGAGCGAGTGGGATCGGCTGTCACCAACTATAAGAAGGGAGATAAAGTTATGGGAGTAACTCGATTTGGCGGTTATACATCTCATATCAATAGTGAGCAAGATTATATTACTCCATTGCCTGCTAACTGGTCTTTTGAGCAAGGCGCTGCTTTTTTGGTGCAAGGTCTCACAGCTTATTACGGATTGTTTCAATTGGGCAATATTCAACCAAATGATACAGTGCTGATTCATAGTGCAGCAGGTGGTGTAGGGCTCCTGGCTAACCGTATGGCTAAAAAAGTTGGTGCCTATACCATTGGCACAGTAGGCAGTCCAAAGAAAATTGAATTATTAAAAGCAGAAGGGTATGACGATTATATCGTGCGCGATAGCAACTTTAAAAACAACTTACAAGTCTGTTTGAAAGACCGTGACCTCAATATAGTAATGGAATGCATCGGTGGCTCTGTTTTTAAAGCTGGCTATGAAGCATTAGCTCCTCAAGGTAGGCTAATTAATTATGGGTCAGCTAGATATGGTGACAACTCTAACTCTCCAAACTGGCTGAGGTTGGTATGGCTATATCTCACTCGGCCTATGATTGATCCTCAGAAAATGATAGAAACAAATAAGGCGATATTAGGCTTTAATCTGATTTGGCTTTACCATCAAAAGGCATTGATGAATGAGATGCTAGCAGCCATGAAGGCCTTGGAGCTACCTACACCTCATGTAGGTCATGTTTACGATTTTGAAGAAATGCATGAAGCAATTAAGTTATTTCAATCAGGAGCAACCACCGGGAAAGTAGTCTTGAACGTATAATTTTAGGTTTCAGGGGTTGTGATGAGTTACAGGCCTCCTCGATGCATAAAAAAAGCCTTATAACCGCATATCAAGTTTTTTCCATGCCTTGTATAATCACAGGCTTTATTGCCCTTTTATTTTCCTTATTTGAGCTTTCATTTAATTAACCATCTTATATGAAGTACCTACTAGCAGTTTCAGCATTATTATTTAGCTCTGGCGTTTTTGCGCAAGAGGGCTTTACACCAAAGTCGAAAGAACAGCAGACAGAAATAGAAAATACATTCAAGACCTCGGTCGATGTTGAAGCCTTTAGGAAGCATTTAGAAAAACTTACTGCAAAACCACATGTCGCGGGCAACAAAGCCAATGAAGATGTGAGAGACTACATGGCTAAAGTAATGCGTGAAGCTGGATTGGAGGTAGAGCTTTATCCGTATGACATTTACATGTCTAAAGCACCAGGAGAATCAATTGTTGAATTGGTAACACCCATACGCCAGCCATTAAATCAGCAGGAATATATATTGGAAGAGGATCCATTTAGTCAAGACCCAAATTTATGGAAGGGTTGGAATGCTTACTCCGGGAGTGGCGATGTTACTGCTAATGTAGTCTATGCCAACTTTGGCAGAAAGGAAGATTTTGAGCAGCTCAAAGAATTGGGTGTCGATACAAAAGGTAAGATTATCATTGCTCGTTATGGGGGTAATTTCAGAGGGTTTAAAGCCAAGTTTGCTGAAGCCAGCGGAGCTGCAGGTCTCATAATTTATACTGATCCAAAAGATGCGGGTTATGCCCGAGGACTCACTTTTCCTGAGGGGCCATATTATAGCGAAAGCACAATTCAAAGAGGTTCTGTGCTTACAACAGATTTCACTGGTGACCCACTTACGCCATTTGAACCTGCCTTACCACTCGATGGTAAAAAGAAAGTTGAGCGTTTAGATCCGGCAAAAGCCCAGTTGCATACCATACCGGTAACACCAATTTCTTACGGTGCGGCACAAAAAATACTAGAGCTAATGAAAGGCGAGCCTGTACCCAACGGATGGCAGGGAGGATTACCCTTTACATACCGAGTAACTGGTGGTGATGAACTTAAAGTAAGACTTAAAGTTGATCAAAAACGTGATTTTGAGCGTGTATATAATGTAGTTGGTACATTGAAAGGTAGCGAATACCCAGATGAGTGGATTATATTAGGCTGTCATTACGATGCCTGGGGCCATGGAGCAACAGACCCAAATAGCGGTACATCTATGCTGCTTAGCTTAAGTGAGACATTGGGCAAATTGGCGAAAGAGGGTAAACGCCCAAAAAGATCTATACTCATAGGCCATTGGGATGCTGAAGAGCATGGCGTTATCGGTTCGTCTGAGTGGGTGGAACAAATGCGCGATCAACTACAAGCTAAAGCCGTTGCGTATCTTAATTTTGATGGAGGCGTATCAGGCCAAAGTTTTAGAGCCTCATCAGCACCAACTTTGAAGCGATTGATTATGGAGTCAGCAAAAACTATTGATTATCCATATTCAGATAAAACGATATATGAAGAATGGGCAGGTGAAAAGGAAGAACCGGGCATCGGAAACCTTGGTGGTGGCTCTGATCATATCGCTTTTTATATGCATGCAGGGGTGCCGTCTCTCAGCGGGGGTGCTGGCGGAACTACGGTTTACCATTCTAATTACGATGACTTTTATTACTATTCGAAGTTTGTTGATCCTGAGTTTAAAATGGGACCAACGATTGAAAGACTAGTAGGCGTGATGAGTTTGAGGTTAGCCAATGCTGATATTATACCTTATGATGTGCCTCGTTATGCACAAGACCTGACTTTACACTTTGCTAATGCCGAAGAAAAGATCAAAGCCTTTAAAGAGGATTTCGAAGGCTTTACGAAGTCAAAAGCAGCTATACAGACTTTGGAAGATAAGGCAGCTCAATGGGCTGAAAGCTCAAATACAGCTTTAAGCCAGGGAACACTATCCAAAAAACAAATTAAAGCCATCAATCAACAATTAATCGCATTGGAGAAAAGCTTCCTGGAGGAAAAAGGTATGTACTTCGGGTCTTGGTATAAATCACTTTACTCGGCTTCAGACCCATTTAGTGGCTATGCTTCGTGGATTCTGCCGGGTTTGGAGTATGAGATTGCTTTGCAATCAACTGATAGGTTAGAGGAATGGGACGAACGCTACAGCGCGGCCATTAATAGGCTCAGTGATAAAATAGACAATTTGATGACCATACTTTGATATACTTTTTGGCGGTTGATTTATATCAGCTACTAAAATGACCTAACACACTTTAGGTGTATGTTTAATCCTTGATATTCGTACAATGAATTTAAGGAGTGCTTTTTTAGGTTTAACCACGTTTACTCTGCTGATAGCTTCGTGCACTTCAGGAAGTGAAACGTTTGTGCCAAAAATGGGCAAAATCACCGAGTCGGTTTATGCCTCTGTTACGATTGAACCTGATAGCATGTATAATTTACATTCCGTTGTGAGCGGAATTATAGCCGATGTATATGTAGAAGAGGGAGATATCGTAACAAAAAACCAACCTCTGGTTCAGATCACAAACAGCACTTCTGAAATCAATGTTGAAAATGCCCGCCTGGCTTATGAGTTGGCCGAATCTAACTTACAAGGCGATGGTTCTGTGCTTAAAAGCTTACACGAAAGTATCAAAACAGCGAGACTCGTCCGAAAGCAGGACTCAATTGATTATATGCGCCAAAAACGATTATGGGAGCAAAACATAGGAAGCGCCAAACAGTTTGAACTGAAAAAATTAGCCTATGAAGTGTCTGCGCAAAACTTAGAGGCATTATTGAAAGAATATAAACGCACTGAAGCCCAATTAAAAACCAATGCCAGGCAGGCAGAGAATAATTATAAAAACGCCAAAATTGGCAAAAATGATTTTACCATTTACAGCAGAATGTCTGGTAGGGTTTATAGCATGAATAAAGAAGCAGGTGAACTTGTCAACCCACAAGAACCTATAGCCACTATTGGTAAGGAGACATCATTTATTATTAAGCTATTGGTTGATGAAGTGGATATAATCAAAGTGAAAATAGGTCAGGAGGTGATAGTTAAGTTAGATGCTTATGAAGACCGCTCATTTAAAGCAAGGATACAACGCATATTACCTCAGAAAAATATTAGAACACAAACATTTGCTGTTGAAGCCAGTTTTGAGACTCCACCTAAAAACTTATATTCTGGATTATCCGGTGAAGCTAATATTGTAATAAGCACTAAGCATAATGTATTGCTCATTCCTCGAAAGGCATTAACTGAAAACAATGAAGTGAAAACGAGCAATGGAATGGTAGCCGTAGAGTTAGGGCTTTCCAATATGGAGTTCGTAGAAGTATTATCAGGTATTGATTCTACTACAATGATTTATTTACCTTGATTTATGAATTGGCCGGTTATTTTATCGATATCTAAAACCCACCTGTTGTCAAGGCTAAAACAATCTGTTATTGCAGCATTAGGAGTGACTTTCGGTATAGGTACATTCATCATACTAGTAAGTTTCATGACAGGTCTCAATAATTTGCTAGATGGGCTTATTTTAAACCGGACACCACATGTACATGTATACAACGAAGTAAGGCCAAGCGAAAAGCAACCTTTAGATTTTGATATTCGATTTAATGAATCACTCAACATTATTCATTCAATTAAACCCAAATTCACTCAGGAGCGCATTCATAATGCTTTGCCATTAATCAGTCATTTTAAAGCAGATCAAAGAGTTAAAGGAGTCACACCATTGGTAAGGGCACAAGCTTTTTATGCAGCCGGATCATTGCAAATGAATGGCCTGTTAAATGGAATCGATATTATCGAAGAAGTTCGGCTGTTTAAAATAGACGATTATATTTTTGAAGGTGAGGCCAATGCTTTGAAAAGGACAGCAAATGGTATTCTTCTCGGAATTGGTATCGCCAAGAAACTATCCTTGCATGTTGGTGACAATGTGCAGATTATTTCAAGCAGGGGCGATAATTTTCAGTTAAAAATTGTCGGGTTTTACCAGAGTGGATTAGCAGAAATAGATAATGTGCAGAGCTATGTTAACCTCAAAACAGCACAACAAATATTGGGTGAAGGTGATAATTACGTAACTGATATCAATATTAAGCTGCATGAGTTAGACGAGGCTGTCGCCATGGCATCAGAGATTGAAAGTAACTTTGATTTAACTGCTATCGATATCAACGAGGCTAATGCACAATTTGAAACTGGCACTTCGATTAGAAATATTATCACCTATGCTGTTTCTATCACACTTTTAGTAGTAGCAGGCTTCGGTATATATAATATCCTAAATATGCTCATTTATGAGAAAATGAATGATATCGCTATTTTAAAAGCAACTGGATTTTCTGGTACCGATGTTAAGTACATTTTCATTTCTCAAGCTTTAATTATTGGCATGATTGGAGGCATTCTGGGTTTGGTATTTGGCTATGGTATTTCAGTGATCATTGACAATACGCCTTTTGTTACCGAAGCGCTGCCTACCATCAAAACCTTCCCGGTCAATTGGAATCCGATTTATTACTTTATAGGCATCGGCTTTGCCTTACTATCTACATTTTTAGCTGGGTATTTGCCTGCCAGAAGAGCAGAGCATATTGACCCGATAGAAATTATCCGGGGCCAATGACACAAGAAGCTGAAAATAGTGTGCTACGTGCTGAGCAAATCAACAAGTACTTTACAGATCCGGTAGAGTTTCATGTGCTCAAAGATATATCACTTGAAATCAAAAGAGGGGAGTTTGTTTCTATCATGGGCAAGTCTGGCTGTGGTAAATCAACCTTGCTGTATATATTGTCTACTATGGACACCGAGTATTCCGGCAATCTTTATTTGAAGGAGCAGCTGCTTAATGGCCAGAGTGGGACACAACTTGCTCGAATTAGAAGTGAAAGCATTGGCTTCATTTTCCAATTTCATTACCTCTTGTCTGAATTTACTATTTTACAAAACGTAATGTTACCGGCACTCAAGTTGGGAGCGAAGTCAAAATCTGAAATAAAGAAAGATGCCATGGCTAAGCTAGAGTTGTTGGATATTGCAGACCAGGCACATAAAATTGCCTCCAAAATTTCCGGTGGACAGAAACAGAGAGTGGCGATAGCCAGGGCTCTCATAAATAGTCCGGATATTATCATGGCTGATGAACCAACAGGTAATTTAGATAGTAAGAATTCTGATAACGTATTTAATATCCTAAGAGACTTGAGCCATAAAGAGCAATTGTCGTTATTGGTTGTCACGCATGACCAGGATTTTGCAGAAAAAACTGACAGAGTCATTACTATGGAAGATGGCCGAATTATTACTTAATCATCATGGGTAAAAGAACTTCAATAGGGATTATCGGGATGGGCTGGGTAGGCTCAAGTGTGGCCATTTCAATACTTCAAAGAGGTTTATGTAATCATTTGCTAATCAATGATATAAATGGTGATATTGCTGAAGGGGAGGCTATGGATTTAAACCATGGGTCATCATTTTTTCCATCTGCTCAAACCAGTGCCTGTGACATAGTAGATATGATGGCATGTCAGGCAATAGTCGTTACAGCAGGGCGGGGTGGCAAACCTGGAGAGACCAGACTTGACCTGCTTCAGGAAAATATAAAAATAGCAAAGCAAGTAAGTAAACAGCTCAAAGGTTACAAAGGCTTGCTGATCATTGTCTCTAACCCCGTAGATGTACTCACTTATTACTATCAAAAGTTCACAGGCTTGCCGGTGAATCAAGTAATTGGTACGGGTACGATGTTGGATACTGCACGTCTGCGAGAGGTGATAGGTCGAAAAGTTAATATTGATCCTAAAAGTGTGCATGCGCATGTTATAGGGGAACATGGTGATTCTGAAGTAATTTTATGGTCTAAAGCCATGATCAGCGGTGTAGCACTAAAAGACTGGCCTGGATGGAACACTGACTTTGAAGACGAAATAGCAGTTGAAGTACGCACGGCTGCTCAGGAGATTATCAAGCGTAAAGGTGCTACCAATCATGCGATTGGATTGGTGACAGCCACACTCTTGAAGTGGCTCTTGAGAGGTGAGCGAAGAGTGGTCAATATTGCCTCTGTTCAAAGTACGGCCTATGGTTTAGATGATGTGGCACTGTCACTACCCACAGTGATTTCAGAAAATGGCGTTGAAGAGGTGGTTAATTTTGAATTAACTGAATCAGAGAAAACTGCCCTTAATAAATCAGCGCAAGTCTTAAGGGAAGCAATTGCTCGAGTAAAGAGTTAGTTTATTCTGGGTTAAGAAAAGGGCTATTCAATGCTACTAACCTACAAGACGTCTGATGGATAAAATGAGCGGCTCTATAACAAGCCGCTCTAAATTCAGCTAATTGCCTTAGCCTCTTCAGAAAGCAATTCATTGCCGTCTGCTACACCAGCTTGTATGAAAGCATCAATCTTTTCATTACGTTTCAAGCCATTTTTCAACATCACACCCAACACCAAAGTAACTCCAATACGTGTGCCTACTTTCTTAGCAGCAGTGTTAAATAAAGGCTCTAACTCTTCGTAATCTACTTTTTCTGCAAGCTTTATAATATTTGCTCTTGCATTAGCCAGCTTATCACCCGATAGGTTTGCGTATTTTTTACTGATCTTTTGTATTTCACCTAACGGACTTCGCCCTTGCTGCTGCTGAGGATTGCCCTTTGGCTGGTTGCCTTGTTGTTTAGGCTGATTATCATTTGGCTTTTGTTTCGCCCATGAGTCTCTCAAGCCCACTGTTTTATTAAATATCAACTTGTCGGCAGTAGCATCCTTATCTAGTGTAAAATAGCCTACCCGCTGGAATTGAAATTTGTCGTCCATGCTTGCTTCTTTCAAGAAAGGCTCAACATAGGCTTCTTTGATGATGTTTAGAGAGTTGGGGTTTACAAACTCCATAAAATCCTTACCTGGATGACTGTCAGGAGCTTCGTCTAAAAATAGCCTGTCGTACTCACGTACTTCTGCTTTTACGGCATGCGCTATGGATACCCAATGCAACGTGCCTTTTACCTTGCGCATACTGGCCTCGGTACCACTACCTGATTTAGAGTCCAAATCACATGTGCAGTGTATTTCAGTGATGTTACCATCATTGTCTTTTACAACAGACTCTCCTTTAATGATATAGGCATTTTTTAACCGAACTTCCTTACCCAGTGTGAGTCTGAAGAATTTGCTGCTCGCCTCTTCTTTGAAGTCTTCCTTTTCGATGTATAATTCTCTTGAGAAAGGAACTTCGTGAAATCCCGAATTCGGGTCTTCAGGGTTGTTTTCAGCCTCGAGCATTTCCACCTTTCCTTCAGGATAGTTCGTGATTACCAGTTTAACAGGGTCCAATACACCCATTACACGAGTGGCAGTATTGTTAAGATCCTCTCTAATGCAATACTCCAACAACGATACGTCTGTAACACCATCTCGTTTAGTAATACCAGATACTTCGCTAAACTTTCTGATAGAAGCAGGTGTGTACCCTCTTCGTCTCAGACCAGAGATTGTAGGCATGCGAGGATCGTCCCAGCCTGCTACGGTTCTGGACTGCACCAGCTGCAGCAATTTACGCTTACTCATTACGGTATAGCTCAGGTTACGTCTGGCAAACTCACGTTGCTTTGGTCTCAGCTTATTGTCATCAAAAATTTGGTCTATCAACCAGTCGTATAGCTCACGATGCGATTTAAACTCCAACGTACAAATAGAGTGAGAAACCTGCTCTATGTAATCTGACTGACCATGTGCCCAGTCGTACATCGGATAGATGCACCAGTCTGAACCTGTGCGATGGTGTGGCTTATTCACGATTCTATAGAGTAGGGGATCACGCATGAGCATATTGGGAGAACTCATGTCGATTTTGGCTCTTAGTACATACGTGCCAGCCTCATACTCACCATTCTTCATCTTCTCAAATATTTCGAGATTTTCCTCTATGCTCTGATTTCTGTATGGACTGTTTGTTCCTGGGGTTGTAGGAGTTCCTTTTTGCTCGGCCATCACTTCCGCTGACTGTGGATCAACATAAGCCTTCCCCTTTTTAATGAGAATGATAGCCCAGTCGTACAACTGCTGAAAATAGTCAGAAGTATAGCATTCTTCTGCCCATTCGAATCCAAGCCACTCTATGTCGCGCTTGATGGCATCTACAAATTCCTGTTCTTCTTTAGTTGGGTTAGTATCGTCAAACCGCAGGTTTACAGGGGCGTTGAAGCTTTTACCTAATCCAAAATTAAGGCAAATAGAAGCCGCATGCCCAATGTGTAAATACCCATTAGGCTCTGGAGGAAAACGAAAGCGTAGTTTATCTTTAGTAATCGCACCATTCTTTAAGTCCTCGGCAACGATTTGCTCTATAAAATTCAATGATTTTGATTTGTCTGTCATAGCTGGAAAATTCGCTCGCAAAATTACTGCAAATCGCTACAAATACAACTTGCATTTACAGATTTACAAGCTTCTATAAAAGTTAATGTCTATCGGTAATAAGCAATAACATGTAGAAATACTTTACTCATATACTTCAATCTCTTTCCATGCGACCCAGGAGGGACTTTTCTTGGTTAATAAGCGTAGGCGCCTGACATCAGGAATACTAAAAGAAAGTCTCCAATCTATTACCTGATTGTTGAAAGTAGAATCATTAATCCGATAGATTCGCTTTTTAATACCAGCATTGTTATATGTCCATATTTCATGAGTAGTTTCGCCTGGTGGGTGCTGCGCAACGACAAGTTTCAGTCTCTTAAATTTTATTTCTCTACCAAAATCTAACTCTATCCATTGTACGGGATGTGCTCCGGCACCCCATTGTGTTGCGCGGGCACCGTCAATGGCCATTTCGGGTTGTTCTTCAGGCAGGGATGATGAGGCGTAAATTTCACTATCCGTAGCGACATTTTCTAAAATTATGTCATCAGCACAAAAGTCGGGATATCTGGAGAAAGACATCGCTTCCATAAGTTTATCACCTTCAGTATCAGAAAATGACCATGTAATATCTCCTGCCACAGGAAAGGGGTAGTACATCCAATAAAGCCAACCATCAAAACCTTTTTGGCAACTTTCTGCAATCCAGGGTACTAATCCATCAACTGCATCATCCATAGTTGCATAGGTATTTTGAAAAGCACCCACTTCACCCATGATTATAGGTTTGTCGGTATATCCGGTCATGCCATAATTTACCACATGTTCATCAAGAGGATGAGAGCCAGGGTAAGGATGAAAATCAAAAAAATCAACTTCTGCTCGATACAAGATGGGTTGTGTTTCTACATATCTAAAATCATCTGAGGTGCGTAAAGTGTTGGGGTAGTTTGGCGCGAAGAATCCCATTGTGATAAAACCCTGCGGGACATAGGTTTTGATTACTTCGCCTAATTCATGAATATAATATACTAAACCATCAGCAGCCATATCCAGATGATCTCCCGGTATTGCCATGTCATAGGTATTACCATTTGCACATGTAACCAGACCTGAAGTAAGAGAAAACGGGGGATTACTACTATCGTACCACTGTTCGTTTAGTAAAGACCAACCCAATACAGTTTCAAAAGGAGCACCAAGTGCTTCAAGGCCACTCATTAAATCTTGCCAATATTGTCTCCCCGCTTCGACACCATTAGCCGTTAAATAATGCCTGTTTCTATATGGTCCGAAATCTGAAGGTGCATCAGAATCAGAAATGTTCCAATAACCACCTTGGCTTGGTAAATCATTAGACGTTAGCAATAAAAGTAGACCATGTGTGCTCGCCAATTCCATGGTGGTAACAATATTTTGAAGGTAGGAAGTATTCAACCCTCCACTTTCATTGCCAATACAAGACGGGTCATCATTACACAGATCGAGAAATATACGCACAGTATTAAAACCATAACTGGCTAAAGTGGCGAAATCTCTATCAACCCTTGCGGCATCAAAATCCGATGTGCCAAAAACTCTGTCCTGATAATATCCGCCACTTGTCAAAACGGGATACTGATAGTTAACACCTCTTGGTTCAAATATCTGTCCGCTACTTCGGTCAATAAATTTGGCGCCATCACTGGTCATTTGGATATCTAATACATGACCACTGCGCATGTATTTGTAGAGAGGATCTTCACAGCTAAAAAGTATAAATAGTATACCAAGAAATATAAATTGTGATTTAACCTTTATCATAGCTCTATAATTAAAAGAAGCTCTAAATGCTTATGTGCGGAGAGAGTAATCAGAAGACCAGGTCTCATCAATTTTTGAGATCATATGGTCCTTATGACTAATTCACAAGATAAGTTACATAATATAAGCAATTAAAAATCTTATATTCAAAATAAATATTATAATAATTATAATAAATCATTTCAAATGCGGAATGATTAACCATTTCGATTAGTCTAAAACAACTAGCTTTGCCAAAAGCAAATCCTATGTTGCCATTTGATGATTTTAAAATCAATAACCAGTTAAAGTCGGCCATAGCTGACCTGGGCTACACGACTGCTACACCAATACAAGAGCAGGCATTTCCTGTAATTGCATCAGGTAGTGATGTAGTAGGTATTTCTCAGACCGGTACAGGTAAGACGCTGGCATACTTGCTACCTATGCTTCAGGAGTTGAAGTTTTCAAACAGCCTTAATCCACGCATCCTTATTTTAGTGCCAACACGTGAACTTGTGACGCAAGTAGAGCAATCAATAATACAGCTTACCAGTTATGTCACAGTAAGAACGCTGGGCATTTTTGGTGAATCGAACATTCGGCTACAAAAAGAAGCCCTGGCTGAGGGTCAGGATATTATTGTAGCTACTCCTGGTAGGTTATATGATTTGATGCTATCACGAGCTGTATCGATGAAAGACATCAAAAAACTTGTGATTGATGAAGTTGATGTGATGTTGGATATGGGTTTTCGTGCGCAGCTCAATAACATTTTTGATTTACTACCTGCAAAAAGGCAAAATATCATGTTCTCAGCTACCATGACAGATGATGTCAATACTTTGATTCATGATTTTTTTGACAGTCCATCAAAAATCACCATTGCGGTAAGTGGCACTCCGCTTGACAACATCAGGCAATGTAGTTATCCGGTTCACAACTTCAATACCAAGGTCAATCTGCTGATACATTTGTTGTCAGATAAAAATACCTTTAAAAAAGTACTGGTGTTTACTTCAAGCAAACGAATGGCTGACAGATTGTTTCAGAAGTTAGAAGGTGACATCACAGCTTGCGACATTATTCATTCGAATAAAACACAAAACCACCGTATGCGCGTGGTTGAAGGGTTTGAAGCAGGAGAATTAAGGGTTTTAATTGCCACCGATGTGATTGCGCGTGGATTGGATTTCGATAAAGTGACTCACGTTATCAATTTTGACACACCAAAATACCCTGAAAATTATATGCATAGGATTGGTCGAACGGGACGTGCCGAGGAGAAAGGTGAAGCACTACTTTTTTACACACCAGCAGAGGAAGAGGCTAAATTGGAGATTGAGCTGCTGATGAACACAGAAATTCCAGTCATTCCATTTCCTGAGCATATTGAGATCAATCGGGAGTTGATACCTGAAGAGCGTAAACCTGAAAAGCAAGGTAGCTATGGACGTGTTAAAAAGGTATTGCCAAAAGTGCCCGATGCAGAAAAGAAGGATAAAAATAAAAAGGTGAATCTGGGTGGGAATTATAAGAAAAAGATGGCCGCTAAATATAAGAAGCCAAAAACTCGAGGCGATAAGTTTAAAAAGAAGCGGTGAGCCAGCAGTCATTCAATTTATACCACATACCGTTTGATCAAATACTGAAAACGGTTGAAAAGAACCTGGAGAATAGTGTGTATGACTTTTCACGACACATAATTCAGTTAATAGATCAAGATCATCAATCACTAGGTTTTATCAGGCTTCCGCTACATGTTGCCATTGGAAATGACCCATTACAAGTATTGGATCAGCAGCCAACCATACTGTATCTAAGCATTGAATCTGGCAATGCGGCATTATGCGTGATGGAAGGAAAAGAAATGTGCTACCACACCACCTTTTCGGCCTATATGTCTCGCAAAAAACAGGGTTTTAGTCAAATCAAATACCTCAATAAAAAAGGGAAATCAAGAGCTGGCTCACGTGTAAGACTGGCAGCGACAGTAGAATTCTTTGAAAACATCAATACTTCTCTAACGGCACTTTTTAAACAATACGATTTTGATAGAATTGCCATTAACTGCAATGCGACACTTATACCTTACTTACATCAATCAAAAGTAGCGTGTCCTTTTACCAAGAAAGATGAAAGACTGTATAAAATACCACTGCATATCCCCAAATCAAATTTCTCCAACCTCGAAGCCACAATAAAGAAGCTCATGGCGCCATGGCTTTTTTATGATACAACGCACGAGAAGCAGATTACAGCAACTCTAGCTGAGGTCGTGGGTGAATAGACATGTTCAAGAGCTACATTCCCTTTGTTGGTGTTGTCACCAACAAAATGGTTTACAGTCATCAACCCTCTCCCTTTGTTGGTGTTTTCACCAACAAACTATAGAAGTCATGTTGGTCAAAAGACCAACATTGGTAAACATTGGTAAAGAGTACCTGGAAATGCTTATATCATTTGTCTTTTTTAGCAATGATCCACACAGCATGTATGATACCTGGCACATAGCCCAGAATGGTAAGTAGTATGTTTAGCCAAAATGCTCCTCCAATGCCCACAGTTAAAAAAACACCTAAAGGAGGTAAAATTACAGCAAATATGATTCGAAGAATACTCATAAGTTTTGTTTTAGTTTATTTAAAAGTAGATAAACTTTTAGTTAATAGGCAAATTCCCTCACTTGTTGGTGTTTTCACTAACAAGATGGACCACATGACAATATAGGTCAAAAGACCTCTCCTTTTGTTGGTGTTGTCACCAACAAACTATAGAATGAATGTTGGTCAAAAGATCAACATTGGTGAAGTCAATCGAACCTTTTAACCACCTTATCAGCCACTGTTACGCCAATAGATAGGGAAGAGGTGGCGGAAGGTGAAGGGGCATTACATACATTCACCGCAAACTCATTCTCGAGAATTAAGAAGTCATCTATCAGACCACCATTGCGGTCACAGGCTTGTGCTCTTACGCCAGCACCTCCGGGTACTAAATCATTCTCTTCTCCCTTTGTTGGTGTTGTCACCAACAAACTATGATGAATGTTGGTCAAAAGACCAACATTGGTGAAGTCAATCGAACCTCTTAACCACCTTATCAGCCACTGTTTCGCCAATTGATAGTGAAGAAGTCGCGGCTGGTGAAGGTGCATTGCATACATTTACCGCATGCTCATTCTCGAGAATTAAGAAGTCATCAATTAGTCCACCATTGCGGTCACAGGCTTGTGCTCTCACGCCTGCACCTCCGGGTACTAAATCATTTTCAGTAAGCTCAGGCATAAGTTTTTGCAAGGCCTTTGTAAATGCCGACTTAGAAAATGAACGATACATTTCGCCCATCCCGGTTTTCCAATATTTCATAGCTACCTTCTGGAATCCTGGCCATGCCAACGACTCGGCCAATTCGGCTAAATTGATGTCTGACTTTTTGTACCCTTCTCGTTGGAAGGCCAATACCGCATTAGGGCCTGCTTCTATACCGCCTTTCATCATTCTGGTGAAGTGCACACCAAGGAAAGGAAAATTTGGATCAGGCACCGGGTAGATAAGGTTTTTTACCAGATGCTCTTTCTCAGGCGTTAGCTTGAAATATTCACCTCTAAACGGAATGATTTTTACATTCAAATGCTGACCTGTAAACTTGGCTACCTTATCTGAATATAAACCTGAGCAGTTTACCACCAGGTCACATCGGTAACTGTTCTTTGGAGTGATAACCTCCGTCTGGGACTCACCCGTTCTGATTTTGATCACCCGCTCGTTAAGGTGAATGTCACCACCCTGCTGCTGTATCAGCTCAGCGTATTTTTCAGCAACAACGCTATAATCGACAATGCCTGTTTGAGGTACAAATAGACCTGAAATACCATTTACATGAGGCTCATATTCTTTCAGTTGAGTCTCGTTAAGGTGTTTGATACCTTTCAGGCCGTTTTCAGTGCCTCTCTTATATAGGTTTTCTAATAGTGGTATTTCTTCCTGTGAAGTAGCCACCACGATCTTCCCACACAGGTCAAAAGGCACTTCATGCGTTTTGCAAAAGTCAACCAGCATGTTGTAGCCATTGATGCAGTTAGTAGCTTTTAAGCTACCGGGTTTATAATACAATCCAGAGTGGATCACACCGCTGTTGTGCCCGGTTTGGTGTACTGCTAGTTTATCTTCTTTGTCAAGGATAAGGACCTTCGAATGAGGCCTTTTTTCTTTTATTTTAAGGGCAGTAGCAAGTCCAACAATACCTGCTCCTATAATGATGATGTCGTATTTCAAACCATTTAGCTTTTTGGGAGCTGTAAAGATAGAGAAATAGGTGATTTGAGAAATGATGTTTTGTGATTTGTCTGATAGTTGGGAGTCCATCAACAAACTCATCCATTGGACGCATCGTGGCCACTAGATAGGACCTGTTAAGAGTTAGAAAGTTGGACAAAAGACCAACTTGGTGTGAGGGGATAGAAAAAGCTCATAAACCATCGGATGGGGCTTGAATGCATCCGATGGAATGAATAATAGTTAGTAACCAAAACGGTCAAGTTTCGCTATTTAGTTTTGTATATGCATTTACAACTTGCAGCGCACTACTTTCGACTTGTAGCTTATAGCTTACGACTCATTTCTTTTCTTTACCCACAAAATCAAGTGAAGCGCTATTAATACAATACCTCAAGCCAGTGGGTTCCGGTCCGTCAGCAAATACATGGCCCAAATGCCCACCACATCTGGCACATACTACTTCTTCTCTTACCATTCCAAGGCTTGTATCTTTTACAATCGCCACGTTGTCGTCATTTACTGGTTCGTAATAGCTAGGCCAACCCGTACCGGACTTAAATTTTGTTTTAGAATCAAATAACTCTAATTGGCAACCACCACATACATACACGCCCTTTTCTTTATGATCCCAAAATTCACCCGAAAATGCACGTTCAGTACCTTTTTCTCTCAGTATATTATATTCTTCTGCAGTCAGCTGAGCTTTCCACTCATTTTCTGACTTTTCAATTTTATATGACATGCTGGTTGATTTTTCTTCAGACTGTTGACTTTGGCTGCATGATATTGCACTTACCAATAGTATGAGTGTGAATAGTATTGAAATTCGATTATTCATAGTTTTATAATTTACCATATTAAACTGAATTGTAATTGTAAAGTTCAATAATGTAGGGGGTTTGCATTCAATTGTCAAAATCAAGACAAATTTTAGCAAATCGTAGTAGGCTATTTTAATCTAATTGGTTTATATTGCTTTTTTGAAAATAGTATAGACAATTACTATACTCGTGAGGTCGGAATTTAATTTATGAAGCGGTTATTCATTTTTATAGGTGTGCTGATAATATCATTTCAGGCGGTGGGGCAAAACTACCAACTACATGCCGTTTACATGTATCAGTTCATTAAATACATAAAGTGGCCTGATAATACATCTTCAGGTGATTTTGTAATCGGTGTACTTGGCGAATCTCCTGCTACAGAACATTTACAAAAGATGGCAGATACCAAGAAAGCCGGAGCAAGAAATATTGTTTTAAAGAAGTTTAGTAGCCCATCAGAGGTTGAGCAAACTCATATGTTGTTTATAGGAAAAGGAGCAACCAATGACATGGCATCTGTTTTAGAACACACAAAAAATACTAATACACTACTAGTTTCGGAGGAAGAAGGTTTTGGTCTGGAAGGTAGTAATATCAATTTTGTTGTTAGAAATGGTCGACTTGTGTTTGAGTTAAATCAAAGCGCGATGAAAAGAGAAAATTTAAAAGTATCAGCAGAGTTGGCTAAATTGGCAATTGTTATATAATTTGAAGAAATTAATTCTACATTAAGCATATGCGTAAAATAAGATTAAAGATTGGGAATAAAATTTTCGGTGGATTTTTACTCCTGATTATACTTTTTGTGGTGAATGCAGCGATCGTATTTGATACCGGTAATAAAATTGACCAGGCTGTAGAGCGTGACTCCAACGTCATTCAACCGTCAAAAGAAGCTATCAACGATTTTATATTGATGGTGACCCGATCTAAAATGCTTATTACCAACTGGGTCTACCTTCAAAGCAATACTGACGATAAGGAGGCTTTAAAAGACTTACACAACTTTGAATACCCAGCACTTAAGGAAAGATTAGAAAACCTCAAACCAGAATGGCAGTCTGATAGTCAACGAATATTAATCGACTCAGCGATTGTTGAGTTTGAGAAAATGTTGGAAATAGAACAAGAAGTGATGGGGCAACTTGTCACTTTTGAAAACTATGAAGATCCAATTACCAGATTTCTGGGTGAAGATGCCATAGACAGCCAGGTCATACCTATGGCTGCCTCTATTAGTACCTTATTGGAAGATGTGGCCGTAAGACAACAAGAGATCACTGAAGCTTCAAATAGTGACCTGCAAAGCTCTGTTAATCAGCTAATTAGTATTACAATTACACTAGGGGTAATTATTGTAATTATTGGCTTGCTGAGTGCTTATTTTATTACTCGATCCATCACAAAACCGATTAATTATATCAAAGACATTGTGGTGAAACTAGGTAGAGGTGAACTTGTCGAGGATAAGGGCAAGAGGTTTAATAGAGATGAAATTGGGGAAATGGCCATTGCCATGGATAACCTGATCAAAGGCTTAAGGGAAACGACCTTGTTTGCTGAAAATATAGGAAAGGGTAATTATGAGTCAGATTTTAAGCCTTTAAGTGATGAAGATGTATTAGGAAATGCCTTGTTAGATATGCGTACAAACCTGTCACGTGTAGCTGAAGAGGACAAAAAGCGTAATTGGTCTACTGAAGGACTTGCTAAGTTTGGAGATATTCTAAGAAAGAATAATGACAACCTGGCCAAACTCGCTGATGATATCATAAGAAATTTAGTTAAATATCTCGAGGCTAATCAAGGAGGTCTATATATAATAGATGATACTGAAGATGAGCAATTCATGAGCTTAATGGCGTGTTATGCCTGGGATAAAAAGAAATATGTAGATCAAAAAGTCTACAAAGGAGAAGGACTTGCAGGTCAGGTCTGGCAAGAAATGGATACAGTATACCTTACTGACGTGCCAGATAATTACATTAGAATTACTTCAGGCCTGGGGGATGCCAATCCGTCTTGCATACTTATAGTGCCTTTGAAAGTAAATGAAGAAATCTATGGTGTAGTTGAAGTAGCGTCATTCAAAGCATTTGACGAAAATGAAAAGGAGTTTGTCGAAAAGATAGCTGAAAGTATCGCATCCACAGTTTCTTCCGTTAAAATCAATGCTAAAACACAACGATTGTTAGAAGAGTCTCAGGAGATGACTGAGCAGATGAGATCCCAGGAAGAGGAAATGCGTCAAAACATGGAAGAACTTCAGGCCACTCAGGAAGAAATGCAACGTGGACAGTCTGAAGCTGAAAATACAATGGATGCCATCAACCAATCTGTGGCGATGGCTGAGTTTGATCCGGAAGGAAAAATTTCCAATGTCAATCAAAACTTTCTCGATATGATGGGTTATTATAAAGATGAAATCATGGGTGAGCATCACCGCATCTTTGTCCATAAAGACGAGAAGACCTCTGAGGACTACAAGTTGTTCTGGAGAGATTTAACCTCTGGAATTGTTAAGAAAGGTGAGTACAGAAGAATGTCTAAAACAGGTGCTACACTGTTTGTAAGAGAAAACTATGCACCAATCAAAAACAGAGATGGGTCAATAGCAAAAATTATGTTATTTGCTTCTGATATTACTGAGTATAAGCAAGAAGAGAGTTAATCACAGCAAACTATTAATTACAAGGAGTAGTTCATCAGCAGAAGAAGCTGTTTTAACTGCTCCTTTTTTAATGAGTGCCTCTGCATGCCCTGGCTGGATGTGACTCCCTCCAGTAAACCCAATAACTGTCATTCCCGCAGATACAGCAGCACTAACTCCACTTTTACTATCTTCAACTACAAGGCACTCTCCAGGTTTATATCCAGATGTTTTAGCGGCATGAATGTAGACATCCGGTGCTGGCTTCGGTCGGGCAACCATTTCTGACGAAAACTTATGTTTTATGCTTTCATCAAGACCCAGGGTCGTGATCGCTTTATTGACTTGCCATAAGTAGCTATTAGAAACGACCGCTGTAGGTAATACAATACTATTTACCACTTCTACCATGCCTTCTATAGGTATTAAGCGCTCATAAACATCATTTTCACATTCATTTACTAATTCTGTAAGTTTATCTGGCGACAAATCGGGTAACAGTTTTCTGAATATGCCTGAGAAGGTAGAGCCTGTATAAGTTTTGAAATAATGGTCTGTGGTGATATTGATACCTTGCTCACTTAGCTTCTTTACCATTACTTGTGCGGCTACTATTTCTGTATCCACCAATACCCCATCACAATCAAAAATCACCTGTTTGAACATCGTAAATAATTAAATGCTGTAATCATTTGCATTATCGCAATGCAATGATAATATTTTATGCCAAATTGCGAGAGATAAACTAAAATTAGACACTATTGAAATTTGAGGAAATCGGGCTTGATAGCAAGCTTATAGAAGGAATAGACGCCATAGGATTTAAAGAAGCCACCGCAGTACAGGAACAAGCCATTCCGGTGATCCTACAAGGAAAAGACATTATAGCATCTGCACAAACAGGAACTGGTAAAACAGCAGCATTTCTATTACCTGTAATGCATAAGATAATACAATCAAAAAAACATGACGGTCATATCCAGGCACTGGTTGTGGTACCTACCAGAGAGCTTGCCGTACAAATAGATCAACAACTGGAAGGATTATCATATTATACGGATGTAAGCTCAATTGCAGTTTATGGAGGCGGTGATGGCAATTCTTTCAATAGAGAAAAGAAAGCCCTTTCTGAAGGGGCTGATGTTGTGATAGGAACACCTGGAAGACTTATTGCCCACTTAAACATGGGTTATGTAAAAATTGATCAGTTAGAAACGCTCATTTTAGATGAGGCCGATCGGATGCTCGACATGGGCTTCAATGATGATATAATGAAGATTATATCATTCATGCCTAAAAAGCGCCAGAATCTATTGTTTTCAGCCACTATGCCAAATAAAATGAGAGAGCTGGCCAAGAAAATTTTAAACGAACCGGAAGAAATAAATATAGCCATATCAAAACCTGCAGAACGTGTGGTACAGGCTGCTTTTGTTGTTTATAACAACCAAAAGATTCCATTGGTAAAGCATATTTTATCTGCCAAGAAACTGAAGAGTGTAATTGTTTTCTGCTCAACAAAAACCAGTGCTAAGGAGCTTAATAAGGAGCTTCAAAAGATGAAATTCTCCTCACAGGACATCCATTCCGATTTGGATCAAAAGGAGCGTGAGAAAGTGTTGAGAGATTTTAAAAACAGAGAACTCAACATATTAGTGGCTACTGATATTCTTTCTCGAGGTATTGATGTAGAAGACATTGACCTGGTTATAAACTACGATGTTCCTAATGATGGTGAAGATTACATTCACAGAATTGGTCGAACAGCTCGTGCAGCTGCTAAAGGTGTGGCATTTACTTTTATCAATGAAAAGGAACAGAGCAAGTTTTTACAGATAGAAGAACTTCTTGGTGACCCTGTTGCAAAGGCAAAAGTACCTTCCAGTATCGGTGAGGGGCCAGCATACAACCCAAAGAAGTCATCTGGTAGACAAGGTAATTTCAGGCGAAAAGGGAAAAGGTAAAATTGGGCTTTTACAAATTCACCGGGTGACTCCTAGTCACCCGGTGAATGTCTAATGCCTGCTGCTAATACCTGCGATAAAAATCATTTATCGCAGCAATCAACTGATCATAAATGGGTCGTGTAAACTCAATAAACAGATCTTGAGGTGGGGGTGGAGCCACTTCATTTTGTTGACAAATCTTTAACTCCTCTTCAGTCAATGCCCTTTCATCTCCATTAAAGCTTCCCCACTGAGTATACCAATCAAATTGGCCTGGGAATTTTTGATGTGAAAGAACGGCCTTATTTCCTGCGTCTACGATCCGCATACTGAAAAGACCTTTCGAGCTAACCACTTTCTTGTAAGTAGTGATTTTGGCGTAAACCGTGTTGTAAGCGTCAACAGTTGTTCCGTCTTCGAGCGTTACGGTTCCTACTTTTACGCTATCTCGGCTTACAGTCTCGGTATTGCGTTCGGTATGCGTTTCTCCAACTACAAAATCGTCAAACTGTAGTCGTAAGAAATGGTCTACATATGGCAGGTTCTCACGCTCCGCCTCTCGAGGCGAATAGAATCTCACAAAAATATTGCTTCTGTATTGTGTATTGAGATACTCCTCAATTTTGTCCTGAAAAAACCTTGCACTTAAATCGTACCGCGTTGGTACAGGAATCTGCTCAAAAACGATTTTAAGCGTTGCTTCAAACAGTGCTTCATCCATTTTCTGGCGTACATCTTTATACCCTGGGATGAACTTATTGGCATCCTGAAATAAGTAATACGCATCCTTAGCATCTTCTCGTGTTTTGCGGCCCATAGCAATAAGTCCGGCACTGTAGCTTTCTTCAGCCGCCTGCTGTTTCAAAGCTGCCACTTTAGGATAAAATGTTTCTGGTCTTGGCACCACCCTCAATGCCCCGGGAGATCTCTTGATTTCCTCAGCCATATTATTGATTTTCTGATAGGCGTATAGTGCATCTCTGTATTTAAACGGAGCATTGCTGCTAGAACTGTTATTAGCTGCACTTTGCAATGTTTGTACTGCCAGAGGATAACTTTTCTTTAGCGTTTCTCTGGATTTTTTATGAGAAGGTTTTTGCCTTAGTCTGTTCACAGCTTTTAAAACGGCTTCGTAATAATCTCCTTGCTCATATGCTTTTTTACCAGAGCTGCAATCTAAAAACAGTACTGGTAGCATAAAAATGAAAATGAATGGGTATAATTTCTTCATATCGTATTTCTGTTTTCAATAGCAAATAACATAATTGATGCCAATATTTCAATCTGTATTGAATATTTAGAGATCAATTACCACTTAACTCTTTGATGAATGGCTCCATTTTTTCTATAGTAACATGATCCATGATAACTACTTTGTACCACTCAGGTTGATGATGGTTATCAGGTACTAATCCATATTTTTTAGCAAGCGCTGATGGAATGTGTTTACTTTTCATCGTAACAATATTAGATTCAGGGTGGCTGAAATATTCTATGCCAAGGTCATCCAAATGATCACAAAGCCATTTGGCCCGGTTGAGCAATACCAATATCTTTTCAAACCATCCATGTGGGCCGTAGGTCATTAATATCATCCATATGGCTACAGCATTAGCTCCAGAACGACTGCCTATCAATGTGTAGTCTTCGCCCTCCACGTAGCTCGCGTCTTTAGTCATGGCATAAGAGATAAGCCCTTTTCTTGCAAGAAAAATACCTGTACCATAAGGTGCTTGTAGCATTTTATGTGCGTCAAGTGTTACTGAACTTACTTTAAGGTTGCTGAAATCAAGGTTTGTATTACTAGCTGCGAAAGGGTAGAAGAAGCCACCATAGGCACCATCAACATGCAGTTTGTAAGTAACGTCCGCTTCTTCTAATGCTTCTGTATATACATCTACATCATCAACGGAGCCAAACATCGTGGTCATCATATTAGCTATGACTATAAAATACTTTTTACCTGAGGCTTTCTGCTCTGCAATAATTTTGGTCAATGCGTTAGCATCAATTTGTCGTGTTGAATTAGTAACAGGGATTTTTACACAGTCAATATTGAGCACATTTGCGGCTTTTGTAGAAGAATAATGACAGTCAGCAGAAGTAAGAATGACAATTTCATTGTTCGTGGCCTCACATTCTTCTTTAAAATAATTGCGATAGACCCAAGCGGCCTGCATATTGGCCTCGGTACCACCAGATGCCACATATCCATCGATGCTACCTTCCTCGGCATTGAGGATGTTTTCAGCACATATAGCAATAACCTCTTTTTCAACCTCCTGAGTGCCCTTAAAAAAGCTTTCTGATGTACCTAATGTATGACAACCAATATGGTTAGGGTTGTGAATGAGTGTCGATAGGTAGGGGGCATTGCTTAAAAATGGCGCATCCTGATAAAATACCTTATCATCTAAATGTGAGGCAGGTACGCCAAGGATATTTTGTTCGTAGTAGTTTACATTTTCTTTTAAAGCACCAAATATGCGTTGCTGTATATCCTCCGGGGATAATTTTTTCCAATGAGCCATAAGATTGATTTTTTATTGCACAAATATATGAAGGATCCTCGTGCGGAACAGTCAGAACGACCGCTGCGAATATAGGAAACATTCCAGATTAGCACACAATCAATCGGGGGCTTTGATTATTAAGACATGGTCGATAAACAGGCTTTGATATCTTTACGCAACGCCTCAGATGCCGTAACTAAAGGGAGTCTTACATTATTTTGACATACACCAAGTGCAGATAAGGCCTCTTTTACACCTACAGGATTACTTTCTGCGTACATCAATGGGTTGATTTCAAGCAATTGGAACAACGCGTGCTGTACTTTTTTGTAATCACTGCTAAAGGCTCCATCTTTTATGGCTTTGAAAAGATCTGCAAAAGGGTTTGCCAATACAGATATCACTCCAACGGCACCAATCGAATACAAGGGTCCTGTGAGCAGATCGTCACCTGATATAAGCATAAAGTCATTAGGCTTATTTTTACTAATCTCCATGGCCTGTTCTAAATTCCCTGAAGCCTCTTTCACACCAATGATATTCTTGTGTTGCGCTAGCCTAAGCGTAGTTTGGGCACTGATGTTTGACATCGTACGCCCGGGTACATTGTAAAGAATTACCGGAACGGGACTGACATCAGCAATGGCTGTATAGTGCTGATATATGCCTTCTTGTGAGGGTTTGTTGTAATAAGGACTTACCGATAATATAGCATCAACGCCATTTAGGTTTGTTGATTTTATTGTGTCAATGACTGCATGCGTATTGTTGCCACCTATACCGTACACAATAGGTAGTTTGTTATCATTATTGTCCTTCACAAACTGCAATATTTCAGCTTTTTCGTCTGAGGTTGTAGTTGCGGATTCTCCTGTGGTACCTTGAACGACATAATAGTCAACACCTTTGTCTGCTGTGTATTTTAAAAGGCTGTTTAGCCCATTATAATCTACATTTTTATCAACATCAAAAGGCGTGACCAAAGCCACGCCAGTTCCGTGTAGCTTTTCCATTATTAAGAGAGTATTTTAGTGTATTTATACATTTCATCGACCAGATTGTCGATGTTGTTTGCGGTCTGAATCATCATCTCGCAAAAGGGTTCATTTTCTTCATTGAACTTACCTACGCGACATTTAGCCTTGCTCATAGCCAGAATGTTGCGGATAAAAGCATTGCTTTCCAAATCAATATAGAATAAGTAATCAAACGTTTTTGCAGCAAATTGCTCAACTTTATGGGAGGTGAAACTACCCCAGAAGTTTAGATCTTTTACTGTAAAAAAATCAAATAGAAACTCATGATTATCTTTCTTTTTAGGAAGGTAGGCAAGTACTTCTACTTTCTTGCCGTCATTTTCTAAAGAATGAATCAGGCGTTTTATGCTTTCGTGTTTTTTCTCATCATCTATACTAAAAACAATACCAATGGTCTCTGCACTATTATATGCCATACTGCTTCTTTGCGCAGTATTTTTCTTTACAAATGACTTTGTTTTATAAGAAAGTAAAGTCTTGTTTACCATCAGGCAATGTTTATCATATCGTTAAACTCTTTTTCTGAGATTATTTTAACCCCCAGCTTTTCTGCTTTTTCTCTTTTAGCAGGTCCCATTTTATCTCCCGCTAACAGATAATCTAATTTACCTGAAATAGCGGAAATTACCTTACCGCCATTACTTTTTATAACTTCTTTTAGCTCATCACGTCCATAGTTTTCAAATACCCCCGAGATGACAAAAGATTTGTCTTCCAGTACATTTGAGGTAAGTGTAGTCTCTTCCGCTACATAAGCTAGTTGTACTCCGGCTTGTTTCAACTTGTTCACTTCTTCCTGGTTGGCAGCTTCTTTAAAAAACGCTAACAGGCTGTTGGCTATTCTTTCACCTATTTCGGGAACCGCAATTAACTCGTCATAAGTTGCAGTAGATAAATTGTCGATATTTTTAAAATGGGAGGTGAGCTTTTCTGCCACTGTTTTACCAACAAACCTTATTCCCATACCAAATAAAACACTTTCAAAAGGGATTTCTTTTGAGGCTTCTATTCCTTTGAGTACATTTTTGGTACTAAGATCTTTAAACCCTTCCAGCTGAAAAATATCATCATAACTCAAGGCATATAGATCAGCAGGGCTATTCACAAGGCCTTTTTCATATAACATATGGATGGTACGCTCACCAATACTATCGATGTCCATAGCCTTTCGCTGTATAAAATGCTCAATACGACCTTTAATTTGTGGCGGACACCCTTTGCTATTCGGACAGTAATGGACTGCTTCTCCTTCAACTCTTATGAGCTCAGTTCCACATTCAGGACACCTGCTTATATATTCTAGTGGCTTTAGGTTAGGAGTTCGGGCTGTGAGGTCAACACCTGTTACCTTTGGTATTATTTCACCCCCTTTTTCTACGAAAACCATGTCTCCAATGCGTAGATCCAATCTGTCTATTTCATTAGCATTATGTAAGGAGGCACGTTTTACTGTAGTACCTGCCAGCAATACAGGTTGTAACTCCGCAACCGGAGTAATTGCACCCGTTCTACCAACCTGGTAAGTGATATCTTCTAATCGAGTGGCGGCATTTTCTGCTTTGTATTTGTACGCAATCGCCCATCTTGGGCTTTTAGCTGTAAAACCTAGCTCTTGCTGTTGAGCTATACTATTGATTTTTATTACAATACCATCCGTTTCAAGCGGGAGTTCAAGTCTTTTTGTTTCCCACTCCTCTATATAGTCAAACACCTGATCAATAGTCTTGCATTTGCGATAAGTAGGGGATACATTGAAACCCATATCTTCTAACAATTTAATAGCTTCGCTGTGCGTTTCAACACCTAAATCATCACCATTTAATGAGTATAGAAAACAATCCAGGCTCCGTTTAGCCACTATGGATGAATCCTGCATTTTAAGTGTTCCAGAGGTCGTATTTCTGGCATTTGCATAGGGTTCTTCATCGTTTGATAGCCTTTCCTCATTTAGTCTTGTAAAGACATCTTTGGGCATATATGCCTCACCTCTTGCTTCAAATATTGTTGGGAATTTGTCTCCTTTTACTTTTAATGGCAATGAGCGAATGGTCCTTACATTATTAGTGATATTATCGCCTCGTGTACCATCTCCTCTGGTAACACCGCGGCTTAACAGACCATTTTCGTAAGTCAAACTAAGGGCTACACCATCGAATTTAAGTTCGCAGAAGTACTCATAGTCATCGGTACCCAGACCTTTCGCTACACGCTTATCGAAATCTTCCAACTCTTCTTTTGAGTAGGTATTGCTAAGCGAAAGCATCGGGTACTTATGGTATACCGTTTCAAATTCTTTGGTTATGGTACCGCCAACACGTTGGGTAGGGGAGTCTTCTTTTTTTAAGTCAGGGTACTTCTCTTCTAGGGCAATAAGCTCTTCTAAGAGTTTATCAAATTCAAGGTCAGAAATCTCAGAGGTGTGATTTTGATAATATTGATAATTGTAATGATTAATTTGCTCAGATAAGTCTTCAATTCTTTTTTGAGCCTCCTGCTTTGTCATCTGATGTTTATTATTAAAAAAAGCGTCAGGCATTTAAGGCCTGACGCTTGGGTGTATCTTATTTAGTTGGGTCAGAATATGGTGACATATTCTCAGCAAAATCTAGAATATTATTAGATCTGTCGATATCAGCCATTCGTTGTGTGGCGTCAATTTCAATACGCTTAATGTCAGATGCTTTTTTGTTGATTTTAAGTGTGTATGTGGGGTTGGTCCACGGCCACTCTTCTAATAGCATACGCTGTGTATCCATATCTTCTACATTTTTTGCACCTCTCATAATTCTTAAAGGAATGTAGAATATCTCCTTACTTCCATCTGTGTATTCCACATGCAAATCCACAGGCATCATCATTTCTTTAACCCGCTCAAGCGTCACATAGGTAGCTTCAGTTGTTCCTAACACTGTTTTGACGCCATAATCGATTTGGTTTGTAGTGTACACGAAATGCTCAAGGTACCAATCCAGTTGAATGCCTGATTCTTTTTCCATCACTCTGATAAAGTCGATAGAAGTCGGGTGCTTAAATTTCCAGGTGTTGTAGTATCTTCTCATGCCTTTCATAAAAGCATCTTGACCAATGATATAGCTTAACTGATGTAAGAATACAGCTCCTTTAGAGTAAGAGTTGATACCATACGATCGGTTTGTTTGATAATGATCAGCATGAGTGGTCAATGGCTCTTCATCTCCACTGCTGGCCTGGTAGAAGTAGCCTCCGTAAGAACCTGCATGAGGATTACCTGTTCCGTTAGGGTCTTGTAAATGCTTCATAGTAATATCTGAAACATAAGAAGTAAAGCCCTCGTCCATCCATGAGTATAAGCTTTCATTTGTAGCCAAAACGCCTTGATACCAGCTATGTAATAACTCATGTACTGATACTCCCAATAGGCTATTGAAGCTTCTGTTACCAGTAATTAAGGTAGCCATTGGGTATTCCATACCACCGTCTCCACCTTGAATAAACGAATACTGTTCGTAAGGGTATTTACCAAAGTTTTTACTTAAAAATTCCATGGCTTTAACCATCATACCTGGAAGCTTTTCCCAGTTTTCTTTATTCTCTTCTGTTTCCTGGTAAAGGAAGTGTAGTGTAGGACCGTTTGGAACTTTAGCCGTTGTGTGCTTATAGTCAGGATCTGCCGCCCACATAAAATCATGTACATTAGGCGCCTTAAAGTGCCAGGTTAGTTTACCATTTTTGCCGGTTTGTTTTTCAGCTATTCCATCATAGCCGTGACCGATATCTTTAGCATTTTGAAGGTATCCTGTTCCACCCACAGTATAGGTTTGATCGATGGCGATTTTTACATCAAAATCACCCCAAACACCATGAAACTCTCTTCCTATATATGGGTTGGTATGCCAGCCAAGGTAGTCGTACTCAGCTAACTTGGGGTACCATTGAGACATGGAGTAAGAAATTCCTTCAGCGTTATCTCTACCAGATCTACGGATTTGCATTGGCACTTGGCCTTCAAATTCCATTTCCAGTTTTGCTTTTGCGTTTGGCAAAATGGGCTTGTTAAGTCGTACTTCTAGAATGGTGCCATCAACTTTATAGGTTGTGGCTTTGCCATCCTGCTTAAGAGACTGCACATGCTGGTAGCCAATTTCATCATCTTTCAACTTAGAAATTCTATCACCCACTCTTCTGTCGGGATCTGCAATGTTTAAAGAGCGCATATCCATCATACTACCTGGTTGAAAGGCATTGAAGTACAAATGGTAGTATACTTTAGTAAGCGTATCAGGTGAGTTGTTGAAATAGGTGATAGTCTGCTTACCTGTAAAACGGTGTGTGGAGACATCCATATCAATATCCATCGAATACTCAACACGTTGTTGCCAGTATTCCATAGACTTAGGTTGCGCTATGAGCGTTGATACTGATAAAAAGGCTACTACAGCCAGTGAATATAATCTTTTCATGTTTTGGTTTTTTAGTTCCTGAATATTAGGGTGTCCAAATTATCAAATTACCCTTATTATAAAAAATGGTTTTATTCCAATTCTTCTAAAGTGTCGTTGAGGTTTTTCTCGGTGCCTTTTAGTTTGGCCTTGCATTGCTTGATAAGCTTTGCTGCTTTTGTAACCAACTCACTAAGTTCATCAATGTCTGGCTCATCACTTTCTATTTTTTCAATGATTGTCTCTATCTCAGCCAATGCTGATTTATAACTAACTCTTTTACTCATTATTATCTTTGATTTGAGTGACTTTACTTTTTAGTTGTCGTTGAGCTGTCACAGTTACAATTTCATCTCCCTGCTTTATTTTAGAAGCCTTTGACAACCGCTTGCCATCGTGAATTGTAAGTGTATACCCCCGTTCTAGAATGGTTAATGGATTAATTAAATTTAAATGATTTTCAAGTCCTTCTATTAAGAGCCCATTTGCTTTTAGCTGCACTTTGGAGTGTGTTTTAAGTCTATCTCTTAAATAGCCTAATTTTATCGTATGCTGCCTTACCAAATCTCTGGACGCACTCTTAATACGATGAGTCTTGCTGTCCAAATCTTTTTGATGAACGGATAACTGAGCCTGTGTAGAATGATACACCTGACTAAAGTACCTATCAAGTAACTCATCAACAGAGCGCATACCATTAACCAGAAATTCCGCAACGGCAGTTGGTGTTTTTAGTTTAGTATGAGCTACCAAATCGCATATTGTTTCATCTCGTTCGTGCCCGATGCCTGTTAATACTGGAAGGGGGAATTGTGCTACATGTGCGCTTAACTCATAATTATCAAAACAATCCAGGTCAATCTGTGAACCACCACCTCTGATCAGGCATACCAAATCAAAGTTGTCGGCTTTTTCATGGATACGATGAAGGGCCTGAATGATCGAATCAGCCGCCTGGTCTCCCTGTACTGTAGACTTAAACAGTGTTATGTTAAATTGATAACCTTTGTCGTTAGCTTCCAGCTGGTTCATGAAATCTCCGTAACCAGCAGCAGTGGGAGAACTTATAACCGCAATTCTCTGAGGCACAGTTGGCAGACTGAGCATTTTATTCATTTCATAAACACCATCTGCAATGAGCTTGTCTATGATTTCCTTGCGTTTCCGTGCTCTTTCCCCAAGTGTAAAGTTGGCATCAATATCTTTAATGTTGACACTGAATCCGTACAGCTCATGATATTGTATCGCTACATTGCAAAGAATTTTCAAACCAGGCTGGAGTGCCTTGCCTGTCATACCTTCAAACCAGGTAGATAGGTTTCGGTAAGTATAGGCCCAGATAGTCGCCCGTGTTTTGGCAATTACCTGCTCATCTTCTTTTTCAACAAGCTCTAAATAACAGTGGCCTTTATAATTGGTACGCAGCTCACTAATTTCAGCCACTACCCAATAAGATGGCGCCAGATTACTATCTAATGTCTGCTTGACAAGATTGTTAAGCTGATAAAGCGTGAGATGGCTGGTCATGGCCCAAAGCTATCAATTATCAGCTAAATTGAATTTACAGTTTGATAAAATATGAGAGGCTTAAGTTCAATACATTGGAGTTGGAGTAGGGTAGATCTTCTCCCGGTAACTCTTGTGGTAAATTAAATTGATAGGACACGCCTACATTGAGGTTGCCTATTGTAAAATATGCAGGTAATAAAAACCCAACATTCATGAGGCCGAAGGTGTTTTCCTCTATCAATACAAATCTAAGTGAGGGCAGTAAAAATCTTCTATCCACAAATATTGATGTAATCACCTGGTTGCCAAAAAGAACATTCATAGTCGGTCTGAAACTAATCCTGTCAATAAATGAGAACCCTTTTACTGTTATATTTCCAATGAGATTAAAGCTCAAGCGATGTGCTGTTGGGACATCACCAAAAATGACGGAGTAATCAAACCCCGTTTCTACATAGGAGGTTATGTAATAAATACTGGCATTCAATCCATCAGTATAAGGGAAAACAATAAATTCATCTTCAGCACTGCTGTTGAAGAAATAGTGCTCATAACTGGCGTTATAAGTCCAGTGTTTACCTAGTGTTCCGAGATACCCTACACTGGTGTTGGTGAGATAGTAAGCAGGCTGAAATTGAGAGTTTAGAAAAGCCGTAGCATCTATAAAAAAACCACTTTTATGGTAATAACTAAGGCCACTGTACATACCACTCTCATTGCCCAGTGACTCTCTTTTGTCGGAAAGAGATTCGTTGTTGTAGCCAACTTTTATTGCAATTTGTGATCGATTGAGTTCATTTTCCAGCCGGATAAGACTATCCAACAGCCCTATAATAGAAGCTGAATCAATATCTAACAGATATTGATCCAATGCATCTAACTCAGCTTGTTCTTCGGCAGTAAATGTATCTTCGCTTTGGCTGAATACACAAAAAGGAATGCTTAAGATTAAAGTAATGAGGCCAACTCTTACCATCTGTTAATTAATTACCACCATCGCCATCTCTACGATCTTTTACCCGATCACGAATTTGATTTCTACGACCTTGTTGCAATCTTCTCTTTTGTAATTGCTCTAAAATCATTCTTCTAAAATCATCCTCGGCCTTTCTTAAGGACATCATTTGCTGAGCTGAAATGACTCTAAGCATTCTCTGTGAGTAGTCTTTTTCGAGAGCTACTTTCTGTTCCTTTAGATTTAACCCTAAATTAAGCAGTTCGCGTTTCTCCTGATCAGTAGCTGTTTTAGGGTCGATTTCAGCCCTTGCTGCTTCATACTCCTTTTTAAGGCTTTCGTTTTTTAGTTTGAACTCATTATACAGTGGCCAAAATTTTTCAGCTTGCTCAGGTGTTAAGCCCAGGCGATCAGTAATGAGTGCTATGCGGGCACTTTCTATTTTTTCACGGGCACTTACTTCCTGGCCATAGCCCGTGATGAAAAGCGCCATCATTAGAAATGTTAGTGTTAATTTTTTCATGGCTTTATCTATAAAATATCTTCAGTTTCAAAATCGTTAATCAGTGCGTCCAGCTCATCTTCAGACATGTCCAACTCATCTACCAGCTCTGTTTCATTTTCATAAAACTCAAAGTCAATAGCTGAGAGCTCGAGGCTTTCCACTATTTCCTCAGTGGTAATATCAGATGCTTCCAGGTATGATATTAATTCTTCTGTGCTTACCTGGGCTAATAACTGCTCAGGACTTGCTGTTGTCGAAGGCTTTATAATCACATACACAGTAATCACTATTAAAAGTACGGCAGGTAGTGCATACCGTAATCCGTACGTAACCACCCAATTCTTAGGCTTTGATTCCTCAGCAATCTTTGACTGAATTTTCAAAGGCAATTCATCGAAGTACTTATCTGGTACTTTGTGAATATTTTGTTTTTTTATGTCTTCGAGTTTCATAGCAATACACTTTTTCTCTTTCCTTTGACTTATGTACTTGGCAAAGGTTTAATCATCTTTTAAATATTCCTCGATTTTTTTTACAGCGTGGTGATAACTGGCTTTAAGGGCACCAACACTAGTGTCGGTTATAGTAGATATTTCATCATACTTCATATCATCAAAATACTTCATATTAAACACCAATCTTTGTTTGTCAGGTAGTTTCAATAATGCCTTTTGAAGTTTTATTTGCACCACTTCACCATCAATATGAGGAGAGGAGTCCAACTTTCTATTAAGCTCTCCCTCAACATCTCCAATCGGTAAAAAGAATCTTTTTCGTTTTTTACTTAAAAAGTTAAGGCACTCATTGGTTGCAATCCGGTAGATCCAGGTATACAATTGTGCGTCTTGTCTAAATTTGCTCAGGTTTTTATAAACCTTTACAAATATGTCCTGCACCAAATCATTGGCATCTTCATGGTCTATTACCATTTTACGGACATGCCAATAGATGCGTTCCTGGTATTTTCTCACCAGCTGATTAAAGCCGAAATTACGACTTTCATCATTGCTTAATTTTTCAATGAGTTCTTTATCTTCCAAGAGTATTACGAGTAAGGTTCGGGGTTTAGACCACCCGAATCATCGAAGGTTTAATTTAGGAAAATAAAAAAGTGAAAAGGAGGGAAGTTGCTTTTAAAACTCTCTTAGTGTTTCGAATACACCGGCATTTTTACCCTTAAACCTGACAACAAGTAGTGGGTGGCTCATTTTTTCGTTCACCATTTTTTCTGCCAGACTACCTAGAAATAATGCCGCTGCGGCCGTTCTGCCTTTAGCGCCAATTACAATGAAATCAGGGTTGATTTCATCTGCAAGATCATAAATGTCGCTTGCCAGGTTGTCATTCGTATCCAGAGAGTAGACGTCCTTGAGATTAGCGTCACGCTTATCGATCTTTTTCATGAATTTCTCAAAGTTAGACTGAGCATTTTTCTTCATGATTTCGGCAAACTCATCAAAAGATTTGCCTGTATAATGATAGCCGGCAGGTACCGCATATACGTTCTGGCAAATAATCTCACTATTGCTACCTGTTTTTACCACGAAATCAATCGTCTGCTCAAGGGCTAGTTTGGCATGTTTAGAGAAATCAACCGGTACTAGAATTCTATCAGCTTTAGGCGAAACATTTTCAGGTACGATGAGTAAATTACAGTCCGCACGTCTGGCTAATCGAAGTGTTGTTACTCCTGTGCCGTCAAGCGTTTTTTTCTGTCCAATAATAATCAGGTCTGCGTTTGATTTTTTCGCTTCTTCAAGAAGCATGGGCGCCTGACCTTTTTTAACCAGAATTTTGGTCTTTACCTTTTTAGTTGGTTTAAAGAACGTGTCAATAGATTCCTTTATGAGTTTTTTGCGTTCTTCTAAGGCGCTTTCTATCAAATGTGGAAATTCCTTTTTTACTTCAGTAGGTACATTGAGGTTGCGTACCATATTAACAAAAGTCACTCTTTCAGCCGAACTATTATCTGTAATGTATGCCGCATATTTAAGCAGCGTTTCATCCAATGCTGAAGTGTCTAATCCGACTAGTATTTCCTTGAAAGGTTCCATTATGTTAATAAGCTAAAATTTGCTGCAAAGTTACCAGTTACTACAACAATTAAAATCTTTATAGGTTTATTATTTTAGCTCACAAAGGCCATCTGCAATCATTTCAATGTGCTCTTTTGAGTGTGTAGGGAAGTTGGCAATACGCAAATGATCGTCCTTATACTTTCCATAACCGGCCCCTAAAACAATACCTTTTTTAGTAAAGTGCTTTATGATACTGGAAGAGGGTATGTCTGAGTTAGCAACTGGTGTTGTTTTTGATCTGTGTTTCTCTGATTTAATAAAAGGTTGAAGGTAGGCAGCCTGCTCAAAAGCCTGATAAAGCACTGCTGCTTTATAATTAATTTCTCTTCTAATCTGATCAAGGCCTTTATTGAGCATGTCTTCAACAACCTTTCCCAGCAAGTATATATTCAAAACATTTGGTGTCTCAGGAGTTTGGTATTTCAACGCTTGCTCCAGCATTATTGGCAAACTATGATAACTACCAATAGTGTGGCCATTGTTGAGAAGTTGCTCACATTTATCGATGCATCGCTGATTAATAATCCAAATACCAAGCCCTGCTGGAAGCCCAAAGCATTTTTGTACTGAAAAGTATGCTGTATCTACCTGGCTATAATCTAATGCTACTGACGGTGCAGCAGAGACCATATCTACTGCTATGAGTTGATTTGGGAAAGCTTTTCTTAGACTATAGATGTCATCCAGCGGTTGAGATGCTCCTGTGCTCGTTTCATTCTGTGTTATTGAAATAAGTTCGGCACTTTCGGGCACCAATAATTTATTAATATCTACTACTTTTCCATCATCGGCCTCAGCCATTAAAGCACTTTTGCCCAGTTGGTCTATTGTTGTTTTAAACTTCTTTGAGAAGGCGCCATTTACCAGGTGAAAAGATTCTCTTTCAATAAGGTTAAATCCGATTCTTTCCCACACTTCTGTAGCAGAAGCTGTAAAAAGTATGTGTTGATTGTCATTGAGGTTTAGTAATTGCTTTAAACCAGTAACTGTGTGTTTGTAGATGTCCTTAAAAGTGTCGCTTCTGTGGGAGATAGACGGTACTTGCTCTTTAAGCGCTTGTTTTAAATGAGACTCAACTGTGAAATACAGTTGAGATGGACCTGGTGTAAAGAAAAACTGTTTCATGCCTAATAAGACTTACTATATGATGAGTACATCAAAATTAGTTAACACTAATCATATTGAAGTAATATACCTACAACTAATCATAATGTTTAGATAAATACCACATGAAGTGCAGGTAATAGCTCGATTATACATTTGTAATGTAGGGATTAGGAAGGGCCCTTTGGGTTTCAATTGATAACGCTTAGCGTGCCCTTCTTTTATTATTACCCGCTCTTTAATTACTGATATGGAAGAAGAAAAAAGACCAGTCGAGCTCGTCATTATTTCAGATGTACACCTGGGTACTTATGGCTGCCATGCAGAAGATTTACTACGCTATTTAAAATCAATTAAACCCAAAAAACTCATACTAAACGGTGACATCATAGATATGTGGCAGTTTAGTAAAAGGTACTGGCCAAAATCTCACATGCAGATAGTGAAGCATATCACGGGCCTATTGACGAAAGGTACAGAAGTAGTCTATATCGCAGGCAATCATGATGAAATGCTTCGCAAATTTGTTGGCTTTAACCTGGGTTCATTCAGTATAGAAAACAAGGCTGTATTAAATCTGGATGGCAAAAAAGTGTGGATATTTCATGGAGACGTTTTTGATGTTACCATGCAACACTCTAAATGGTTGGCTAAACTTGGGGCCATTGGATATGATACGCTTATACTTTTAAATACACTAGTAAATTTCCTGCTTAAAGTTGTTGGCAAGAGTAAAATCTCACTTTCCAAACGAATAAAGGATAGTGTTAAATCAGCAATAAAATTCATCAACGATTTTGAAACAACAGCGGCTGATATTGCTATAAGTAATGACTACGACTATGTAGTCTGTGGCCATATTCATCACCCACAAATGCGAAACATCGCAACTGAAAAAGGAGAGGTGATGTATCTCAACTCAGGCGATTGGGTGGAAAACCTTACCGCTTTAGAATACAACAATAAAGAATGGAGGATTTACAATTTCACAGAAGACCTCACAGCCCAGGCCATTAAAGTGAATAAGAAGAGCAAGATTATGCTTAACAATGATGAAATATTTTCTGATATGGTGAATGAATTTTTAACAGTAAACAGCCAGCGATGAACATTTTATATGCAATACAAGGAACGGGAAACGGTCATATGAGTAGAGCAGTTGAAATCGGCCCTGTTTTGGAAAAATATGGTAAAGTTGATTATATGGTCAGTGGTGCTCAGGTAGAGATTGGCTTGAACAAAGAAGTAAAATACAAGTCTCAGGGATTTGGGTTTTACTTTGGTAAAAAGGGAGGTGTTGATATAACTAAAACCTTTAAGAAGAACTCATCTAAACGGGTCTACAGGGAAATTAAAGACTTTCCTATTGAACAATATGATTTGGTTGTGAATGACTTTGAGCCAATCACGGCATGGTCGGCCAGACTAAAGAAAAGAAGGTGCGTAGCTTTGAGTCACCAATCGGCTCTACTCTCTAAAAATTGCCCTGAACCAAAATTTAAAGACCCAATTGGTAAGGCAATTATTTATAAATATGCCCCAGCAGATAAACACTATGGATTTCACTTTTCGGCATTTGACGATAATATATACACACCAATAGTCAAGCAAAGTTTAAGAAACGCCAATGTTAAAAATTTTGGACACTATACCGTCTACTTGCCGGCTTATGCAGACGAAACTTTAATTGGCATTCTACATAATATCAGAGATGTGAAGTGGGAAGTATTTTCTAAGCACACTTCAGTAGCCTATGATCGCCAAAATGTAAGTGTCAGGCCAGTGGGATCACGTTCATTTGATGAGAGCCTGATAAGTTGTGAAGGTGTGTTATGTGGTGCTGGGTTTGAAACACCATCAGAAGCCTTATATCTGGGTAAAAAATTGATGGTAATACCGATGAAGAATCAGTATGAACAAACGTGTAATGCTATAGCATTAGAGCAAATGGGTGTTTCTGTATTGACTAAACTTAATACATGTGCGGTGATGGATATTAAAAGGTGGGTTGAAAAGCAAAGCCATTACATATAGATTTTCCTGATCAGACAGAAAATATCATTGAAAAGTTAATTGCTGAGTATAAGCATGACTAAATCACAACACAAAATACTCATCATTGACGATGATAATGACATTCTCGATTTACTCAAATACAATCTTGAAATGGAAGGCTACCTTGTTGGTGCAGAATTAAATAGTGTTAATGCCCTTTCAAGGGCCCGGGTATTTAACCCAGACCTTATAATACTTGATATAATGATGCCAAAACTTAATGGTATAGAGCTGTGTAATGTTTTAAGACAGCATGAAGAATTTGACGGTACTTACATTTTCTTTCTTACTGCCAAATCAGAGCAATATTTACAAGTTGAAGCATTGGCATCGGGAGGCGATGACTATATTGAGAAAATTACCGGACTGAGAGCACTTACACATAAAGTGGAGACCGTTCTAAGAAATAACCTCGTGATCAGAAAGTGTGTGCAACAAATAAACTTGGGTGACTTACATATCGATCGAAAGGAATATGTTGTCTTTTATAAGAATAAGAAGATATCGCTACCACGTCATGAGTTTGAGTTATTGTATTTTTTAGCGCAAAACCCTAAAAAAGTTATTAGCAAAGACAGAATCCTACATAATATTTGGGGCTCGGATGTTTATCTTTTTGCCAATTCTGTAGAAGCCCATGTAAGTAACATCGAAGCTAAAATTGGAGAAAATATAATCTCCAGGTATAATCAGGCCTATTGTTTAAAGTAGGAGTATTCCCGATCTAACTCCCGATATATTTGCAGCAATTGTAGCGGTGAAATTTCATCATCTATGGTTGAGTAGATTTTTTCAATTAACTCTTTGGCCACCTCAAATACTGGCTGATTGGGATAAAAATGATCTCTGGCAAAGTGAATATATTTAAGCGCTTTGAACCCATCAAACCAGGCATAGAACTGCGTGTAAAAGACACTGAGAGAATTAGCGTTTTTATTGATTCTCTGCAATTCACTCTTAAAATCTACAGTAGTTAAAAATTGAGAAATGCTGGGAGGTAAAATGCTTAACAATTTGTTTAGTCTTGCCTCAGTTATTTGATAAAACGATTCCACCTCTTGCAAAAAGTCTTTCAAGTCATCAAAACCCTGTAAGGCATACGTCTCTAAAGATTGCTGTTCTATCCACTGATTTACGGCTCTGCCAGTACCAAAAGGCACGCGTTCAGACTGGCGAGGGGAAGGGATAACCCGTGTATTGTTGATTTCCCCGAAATGACCCATAGGTATTATTTTTTGAAGAAAATAGAAGTCTTCCCCAGCTTTACGCCTGTTCATTCCGCCTTGTTTTTGGTACGGATCGGCCCTTACGGCCATACTCGAACCGATCGTTTCGTAAGCATAAATATGACCTGCATACCTCAATGCATTTACATAATACCGCAGGAACAACTCATAGTCGATAATGGCCTTATAATTTTCATCAGGGGCATCTCCTGAGGTAGGGTGCTCAAAGTATATGGATGCACCGGGGCATTTAGAATTGTCTCGAAAGAATTGATTTATGCTCTTTAGATAATTTGGATCACATGTACAATCAACATCGTAGCATACGATTACTCCATTACTTTTTCCGATCGCTTCAAAACGTTTGACTGCCTCGTCCATGGCTATTTTTCTAGCCAGCCCAACGCCCGCATGCTTTTTTGGCAACTGTTCATATAGTAGAAAAAAGCGTAATTCGTTAGAAGAATTGCTTTTGATCCATGCATTGGCTTCTTCATAGCATGCTTTATTAGTGTCAACAATGGATTGTTTCGCATCTTCTGACTCGTTAACAATAGTAATTACCTCTACTGAAGAACCAGTAGGAAGTTCACAAAGTAAGAGGCTTTCAAAACAAGGGATTAAAGATTGCTCATTGTAACAGGGAATTGTTACAATAATATTGGTGTCGGGCCTGGGTGGTTGTTGAATATATGATTTTGGCCAGGCGTATCTTTCCAGATAAATACTCAAGGGGCAAGTCTGCTTATTTTCCAATTATTACCCTCGAGTGTGTAAATCAACCGATCGTGGAGTCTACTTGGGCGACCTTGCCAAAACTCCATCGCCAAAGGTTTTAGCAAATAGCCGCCCCATTGCTCGGGTTTAGGTAAGTCTTCATTATCAGCAAATCTATCACTTAGTTGCTTTTCTCGGTCTTCCAGGATTTTACGATCTGCTATCACAGCACTTTGTGGTGAAGCCCAGGCGCCTATTTGACTTTCCCGCGGCCTGCTTTTAAAGTAAGCTTCAGACTTCTCTTTTGATACTTTTTCTACTACACCTTGTATGCGTACTTGGCGTTCTAGTTCAGGCCAGAAAAAAGTGAGTGCTGCCTGAGGGTTTTCTTCTAGTTCTTTGCCTTTATTGCTCTGGTAATTTGTATAAAACACAAAGCCATCACTTGCAATGTCTTTCAAAAGGACAATTCGAGAAGCAGGCGTATTGTTTTTGCTTACTGTGGCTAAATTCATGGCTGTTGGTTCAATAACAGCGCTGACCAGGGCTTCTTCAAACCATTTTTCAAACTGCTTTATAGGATTATTCAACACATGCTTTTCGTCAAGTTTATGTTTTTTATAATCGCTGCGAATGTCAGAAATTTTATTTGTCATATGTCATCAAAATTAGCAATAAAGCAGTTACACCCTTTAATATTTATTAACTTATCTGTAAGATTGAGTTTTTATAAACACTCAATATACGTCTGATTTAAAAAGATAAAAATAAATGAAACTTAGTATAGAGTTGGCATGCGAAAGCAGTAAAGATTGGGTTGATACAGTAATGGCAGACTTTGATGCTTTCTTACAAGATCATGCCAATTGTGAGCGTAAAGCCTCGGCCATGGCCATGAGTTTTGTGGCGAAGTACCCCGACAGGCTTGAAATCATCCCTGAGCTCATAGATACAGCCGTTGAGGAATTGGAGCATTTTAGATCTGTGTATGAAATCATGAAGGCTCGTGGGGTGCAACTACCGGCACAAATGGGTCAGGATATTTATGTGAAGCAATTGGTAGATCGGTGCCGGTCGACTGTAGATGAACGCTTTATGGATCGACTGCTACTGGCCTCAATTATTGAGTGTAGAGGAGCTGAAAGGTTTCGCCTTATTTATGAAAATCTGGAGGAGGGAGAACTCAAAAAATTCTATCATAACCTTTGGGCATCAGAGGCTAAGCATGGAAATATTTTTGTGAAAATGGCTCTTAATTATTTTGATAAGAATGAAGTATACACGAGGTTAGAAGAATTAAATAACGCTGAAGCGGAAGTGCTGCAACAGCTACCGCTCAAAGCTGCGTTGCATTAACATGGATTATTTCAAGTTTAATAACAGCCACAAGCCTACGAAAGGGAGCTTTCTGATTTCAGAACCGTTTCTTCCTGATCCTAACTTTGAGCGTACGGTGATACTACTGTGCGAGCATAATGAGGAAGGGTCTTTTGGTTTTGTATTAAACAAAATATCAGGCGTAGCTCTGGAAGATATCATAGAAGATATCAAAAATTTTGAAGAGAAAGTATACATCGGAGGACCGGTGCAACAGGATACCTTACATTTTATTCACAGGGCTGATTATCTGGAAGGAGGAGTTGATATAGGTAATGGCCTGTATTGGGGTGGTAATTTTGAGCAGTTGCTGGTTTTAATTGACACCAAACAGATAAAACCAGAAGACTTTAGGTTTTTTGTGGGTTATTCGGGTTGGTCATCGGGGCAGCTTGCTGAAGAACTTGAGGCTAATTCATGGATCGTAGCCCCCAATGCAACACCAGACCTGGTTTTTGACCTCGACAATGAAGCCTTGTGGAAAACACTTTTAAAATTACTCGGAGGTCGGTTTAGTATCTACTCAAATTACCCCACCGACCCGAGATTAAATTGAATGATTTTACTAATTTTACAGTTATTAGGATTGTAATCGAATACTGAATAATGGATATAGAGAAGGATATTAAGGACGCGGAGAACAGTACTGCTCAAGAGCAGGAGTCAGCTCAGAATGAGACTGAAGAACAAAAGAACGAAACTACTATTGACGAAGCCCCAATAGCCGAAGATACGTCAGAAGAACCCGCAGCAACTTCAAAACAAGAGGACGCAGCACCGGATGAGTCGGTTCAGACTGAAAGTGCAGAAATTAAAGAAGAGGAACCTGCCTCTAAAGTCTCTGATGATAAGAAGCTCGACTCTGAAGAGGATCTTGAAGAAAAAGATCATGAGGATGACGAACATGAAGATGAAGAAGTTGACTATACCAGCTTATCTAAAGAGGAACTTGTTGAGCTTATAAAGTCTCTGGCAAAAGATGATCGTATCATGCGGTCTGACAAGATTGTTAGGGAGATCAAGCCATTATTCGATGAAATTAGAAATGCTGAAAAAGAAGAAGCTTTAAAGAAGTTTATAGCTGATGGGGGTATCAAAGAAGATTTTGAGTTTAAAAATGATGAACTCATCAACAGGTTTGATGCCAACCTGAAACTTATTAAAGATAGAAAGTCTGAATTTGTTAAAAACCGGGAGCAGCAAAAAGAAAAGAATCTCAAGCGTAAGCAAGAACTTCTTGAGCAGCTTAGAGACTTTGTTGATTCTGAGGAGACAAATATTAGCTTTGACGAATTCAAAGCCATTCAAAATGAATGGAAAGGTATAGGTCCCGTACCTGGAGCTTACAACCGCACGCTTTGGGCCAATTACAATGCCTTAATTGATCGCTTTTATGATAACAGGTCGATTTATTTCGAACTGAAAGAGCTTGACAGGAAGAAAAACCTTGAGGGTAAACTTGAGCTTTGCGAGCGTGCTGAGCATTTGGCCAATGAGGAGAATATGAAGGAGGCCATTAAAGAATTAAATGAGCTTCATCATGAATTTAAACATATTGGCCCCGTTCCTAAAGATGACCAGGAGCCTTTGTGGCAAAGATTTAAGGCAGCTTCTGATGCAGTATATGAGAGAAGAAAGGGATTCGTAGAGCAACTCAAAAAAGACCTTGATGAAAACCTGAAAGTTAAAGAGCAATTAGTTGAGGAAGTAAAGTCCTTCTTAGATTTCGACTCCGATCGCATCAAAGAATGGAATAATAAGACGAAAGAAATCATAGCAATCCAAAAAAGGTGGGAAGCTACTGGTGGTTTGCCAAGAGCTAAGGCTAAAGAGGTGAATAAGAATTTCTGGTCTGCGTTTAAAGGATTCTTTAATAACAAAAATGCTTTCTTTAAGAAACTGGATGCAGGCAGGGAAGAAAACCTTGAGAAGAAACAAGAGCTGCTTGAGCAGGCTGTAGCTATGCAGGATAGTACAGACTGGCAAAAGACTGCAGAAGCCTTCAAACGTCTTCAAAATCAGTGGAGAGATATTGGTCCGGTGCCTGAGAAAAAGCGTGGCATATACCATGAATTTAAAGCTGCTGCGGATAAATTCTTTGAAAATAAACGGGCCAATAATAAAGAGCTTGAGAAAGAGTTTGAAAAGAATTATGATGCTAAAGTGGCGATATGTGATGAAATCGAAAAAATGGCTAAAGAAAAGTCAGACGACCTCGATACCTTCAGGGAGCTAAGAGATAAGTATCTTGATCTTGGCTTCGTGCCTCGAAAAAACATCTCTGAGATAAAAAGCAAGTATGCGGAAGCAGTTGATAAATATATCAATAGCCTGGAAGGCATTAGCAATGAGGATAGACAGCGTATCAGGCTGGAAAATCAGCTGAATCGAATTGCACAAGGACCTAATGCAGATCAGAAGTTGTACCGTAAAGAGCAATCGCTCAGGAAGCAGATTGGCAAGGTAGAAAGTGATATTGCGCTTTGGAAAAACAATATAGAATTCTTCGCAGACTCTAAAACTGCAGATAAAATGAAAGATGAATTTCACGAAAAAATAGAATCTGCGCAGCACCAATTGAAGAGCTTAAAACAACAATTGAAAATTGTTCGAACAGCTTGATAAAATTTTTCTTCGAGATGTTTGGAAATAAAATTTCAAGCATTACATTTGCACTCGCTTAACACAAATAAGCGTCTTCAAAAGAGAAGAAAACACACATTTTGCCTCCATAGCTCAGTTGGCCAGAGCAACGCACTTGTAATGCGTGGGTCGTTGGTTCGAATCCGACTGGAGGCTCTAAATTGTAAATGCCTCGCACGTAAGTGTGGGGCATTTTTCATTTAAACCAACTTGAATTTCGAATCAACGATGTTGGTTTGAAACCAGGGTACGAGGTTCGCGAAGGGAGCTGCAGCATGCCTGAGGGTATGAGCAATGCGACTGGAGGCTCCAAAAAAAGAAGCCTGTACATAGTGCAGGTTTTTTCTGTTTTATACCAACTTGTCCCAATGGTATGTGTAGCCTCAATTTAAGTAGCGAATGCCAGGCCTATTAAGTGCCAGAAATATTTGCCTAAAAAATGTTATTGTTTTAGAGCTATTGATTTTAGCTCTTTGTATGCAACCTTCCATTTAAATATCACATTGACAATATTATATTTGATTCTCACATTTAATTCTAATATGTTGCCATAGAATGTATAGCTCATGAAGAAAAAAATCAAATTATCAGTTAGGATTAAAGACTATTTAATTCAGTCCATTTTATTAGCATTCAGTGTATTGCTGGCGTTGGTTTTAAATGAATGGAGACAGTCCATAAAGACAAACGATGTTGTTGATCGGGTAAAAGCTTCAATAGTCTCCGAAGTGCTCCACAACCAAGAAACCATAAAAGAAGCCCTTGACTACCATAAAGTGTTAATAGATGATCTATTACGAAATAATCACTTAATAGACTCAATAGCTGTAGCCGAATTGAATGTTGACTTTAACGCAAAGGAAGATGTGATAAGCTCGCAAATGTATAATACGCTCATTCAAATGGCAGGAGTACCTGATAAATATAATTTCACAAAAGTAGCCACAAACCAGTACCTGGTACAGTTAGACAATTATACAATGACTATGAGGGTCGAAAATGATGTAGCTAAATTTTACGGTCTTGGTAATATTCAATTAAAACCGGCTGATATATATAACACAACCTGGCAGACAGCACAAGCTACAAATGCATTAGTCCTGCTTGACTATAAAACGGTTGACCTGTTTGCAGATATTTATAGGAAGCAGGAGCAATACTCAAAGTTAGTGGAAAAGATTCTTGACATGTTATATACCGGTAACGAAGGAGTCATTCCCGCTATGCAAGATCTCAGAAATAAAGAAATCTACTTGTTAAAAAAATACGAAGATCTACTAGCTGTTCCAGAGATGGAAGGTGTGCCAGCTACATCATTGAATGAAGATTGAAAAGCTAATATAATGAACCCGTCAGATGTTTTTCAAATTGTAAACACTGCAGTTTTACCCGCATGGATATTTTTAGCTGTGGCGCCTCGTTGGCGTTATAGAAATACCATTATTTATGGTTTTTGCATGTTGTTGGCTGCAATATATGCTTTCTATATATTTTCAGATTTCGGATCATTAGACTTCGATTCTTTCGGTAGTCTGGCTGGTGTGATGTCGCTGTTTACCCAGGAGGAAGCCGTCTTGGCTGGGTGGGTGCATTATCTTGTGTTTGATTTGCTCATCGGCAATTGGGTTGTAAATCAGTCTATCAAACATGAAATTAAACACATCTTCGTGGTACCTTGTCTTGTTTTGTGCTTTATGCTTGGCCCGGTTGGTTTTCTTTTATTTAGCATAGTCAAATATATCAAAACGCGCAGCCTTGAATGAGCTATGGTATAAGTGCTGGCAAACGAATAAAATACTTTCTGTAGGTATACTCATACATTTGGCTTTACTCTTAATTGTGTTAATCATATTGCCATATGATGGCAGGCAATTAATGGGCGAAAGCGTATGGATAAAATCCATCAAGTTCTGCCTTTCTATTGTCTTATTTCTTGCATCCAGTATATTCATTCTAAAATATGCTAATTACAAATGGCAGTCTATCAAGATTATAAGTTGGGTACTCTTATCATGTATGCTCTTTGAGATTGCATGTATTTTATTACAATCGGCACGAGCCGAAAAATCACATTTCAACAATACCGATCCTTTAGGTATGATGTTATTTCCGCTCATGGGCACTGCTATTACGATCATATTGGTGATATATATCGTTTTATGTGTAAGGTACTTTATTTATCCTTCCAAGGCGTTGAGTACCCTCATGCTATGGAGTGTAAGGGTAGGTCTGGTGATCTTTGTCTTTAGTGGTGTTACAGGGTTTATGATGGCCTCTATAGGTAGACATACCATTGGGGGTGTAGATGGTGGTCCTGGATGGTTTTTTACAAACTGGAGCACGGTGGCCGGGGACCTAAGAGTAGCACATTTTATGAGCATACACGCTATTCAAATCTTCCCTCTTTTGGGTTTGCTACTTATAAATGTTTCATGGTCAACAGTTATTAAAAAAACCGTGCTTATCATGATAGGCCTTTTTTACACATTGTTTAACGTGCTGGCATTCATTCAAGCACTGCAAGGTAGACCACTAATTTATCTGTAATATTTAACCAGCATCGGATAAATTTCGTAGATTCCATTATGAGAAAGTTGATAATAGTGCTGTTTGTGTTTGTAGGAACTAATGCATACTGCCAGGAGGTTCCGTTTTTACCACTAGCTGATTTTGAATTTGAGCTCGATTACGACTTTAAGAGCAAACCCCCACCAGATAAAAATAAGGTCAACTTCACTGAAGAAAAACGCTATTCTTCAGACCTTTTGCCTTACGTAAAAGTAAATTTTACGTTTACCAACCTGCCAGAAGAAGCCTTTAGAGTAAGAGTGGTGAACCTTAGAGGGGGTATTGTTAAATCCAAAAAGGTTAAAAACTTAGATATTTTGGAGTTCGATATGGGGTATTCTGATGATATAAAAGATAGGGTAGAGCCCCATGCCTATTATATCTATATTGAAAATAAAGCCAAAGACCAGCTATCAAAGGTCAAGATATTTGTAGAAGAAAGTGGGGATTTCTATCTAAATGACGAACCATTTGGTAAAATCTAACCATTCTTAAAACTAAATAACTTATAAAGTTTGTTTAGCCCCTTAAATCTTCAGCTGGAACCTGGCCTATACTTTTAACCAGATTAGATTTCAACTTATCAATATTTTCTTCTTTCTCAGACTCCAACAACTCCACACGATTTCCATCTATTAACAAACACAGGTAGTATGCAGTATATCTAACCGTGTTTGTAGAGCCTCTTGAGTTATAGGTTTTAGATTTATTGCGATTGCCTATCACAAGTTTTTCTATACTATTATAGTTTACCATTTCACCTCGCTTAAAACCGAGAATCCACAAATGCTCAAAGTAGTTTTTGTTTTTCAGATCAAGTATAATTTGGTATTTAGTGGTAAGCAACAAGAACGCCATTACAACTCCTAACACAGCCAATATATAGTTGCTTTGTGTTAAAAATACCAGGCTAAAAACAGGTAACGCCCCTCCAAATATTCTAAAGGGCAGGGGAAAGTAGTAGCCCTGGTTAATACTGATCATAGACATAAAAAATATACACTTAACTATTAGATATACAGTCTCTTATGGTTGCCTAAAATTATTTGGCCTCATAATTGTTTTACCCTTGTTGTCAACAAACAAACAAGGTTATGAAACGACTATTATTAGTATTCCCGGTTTTTGTACTGATGGCATCATGTGAGGTAATTGTTGTTGAAGAACCAGTACCTACTCATGATATGAGAAACCATTACATAGGTTTCTATGATGTTGAAGAGTACGATAAAACTGACGGAACATATTCCGAATATAGCTTTAATATCGTAAAGTCTGCAAATTACCCGTATACAATCTTTATCAGGAATTTTTACGGTGTAGGCCTTGAGGTAATGGCAGAAATAGAAGGGTATGACTTATACATTCCTGAGCAGGTAGTCAATGGTTATCACATTGAAGGAAACGGATTTTTAGATGGCAATGAATTAGTATTAAACTTTTCCATGCATGATCATTTAAATAGCCACAGTCATTTGCACTACTACGAGGTAGTTGCATGGAGGTAATACTTGTTTGTTGAGTATTTTTGACCTGAAATCCCGGAGACATGTGCTTCGGGATTTTTTTATGTTCAGTGTCAAATGCTGCGCTTATAATTTTTCGGCAAATGTAAGATAGTAGCCATTTACATCTCTAATGGTAAATTGTCGAGTACCATATTTTGTATCTCGAATTTGATCAACCACATCAGATGAGATATAAAGGTAGTCGTAATACTCATTCACTCCGGTCATTTCAAAGTTTATAGTGAAACCACCTGCTGGCTCGTCATGTCTCAATTCTGGCAACTCTTTTTTAAGGCTGTCTTCACTTTGAAACATGATTTTTACATTACCTTTTTTCACTACAGCTCTTACTAATTCATCCGCACCTTCGGGGGACATGCTTACTGTTTCAAACCCCAATACTCCATGATAGTAATTTATCGTCTGACGGACATCTTCAACCATTAGGTTAGGGGTTATTGATTCTAATTTCATAGTTATAGGTTTAGTGTTTTAAAAGAGGTACAAGGTAGGTAAAATTTCTTTAAAACATAGATAGGTAATAAGATGTCCTTAATTGTAATTAACACTTTTCACAAATATGTTAATGACTTTATAGCGGTATTTTATATTTTCGGATTTCATAACTATACAACTAATTAAACCATGACAGTGTATCAGTGCACTAACTGCAACTCTCCATTTGAAACTCAATATATTAATGACACTAAAAATGAAAACTTAAATGGCATTTTGTCATGCAGCTCTTGTCAAACAAGTATTCCGATTGTAAATGGCATTAAGTATTTTACTGAAGCTGACATTATTTATAGTCAAGATCCTTTTTCAAATTATCATAGGTTAAGCGTAAAAATACAAGATAAAAAAGAAAGCTATAAAGAATTTATTAATCAGAAAATAGCTAAGGAATTAATTGATCCTTACTCGGCCTTTCAACCTTTTAATGAATCATCGAGGTCATTTTATCCATTTATTGTAGAAATAAAAGAGAAGATATTAAAGCCAGGAGACATAATATTAGATACCTGGTGTCGTACAGGCTGGACAGCATATTTTTTATCAGCACTCTTCCCAGAGCAAAAGATACTTTCGGTTTGGGAAGGAAATAAGGACGTACTTGGTTATCAGGGCTTTGATTATTGGCTTTCTCCTGAAAGAAGGCCTGATAATCTGGAAGTTATCTTCACTGACTTGAATTATCAGCTCCCATTAAAAGATGATGTTGTTAAGTTGGTGTATGGACTTGATACCTTGCATAGGTATGATCAGGTATCTCTCATTTATGAATTATTAAGAGTTACTTCTTCTGATGGCGTAATTCTTTGGCCTCATGTTCATTTAACAAACAATGATCCGGTGCCATTTTTTGAACGAGGAGAAAAACAACTTCATGGTTTAGATTATGCACATTATTTAGACAAGATACTATCGGCAAAAGAGCGAGTGGGATTTGTGGTTTCCGAACCAGAGATGTTTAAAATTTCTAAAGAAACAAAATTAAAAAGTACTCCTAACACAGAGGATTATAATGCGCTAATAGGGATTTTACCTAAAACTCTGAGAGATTTTACTTTGATGCCATATGCATTTGAAGTTGAAGAACCATCACGTCTATTTATAATGGCCAACCCATACCTTAAAATTGATTTAAATCAAGCCAAAGTGAGTGTTGATCGAAATTATTTAAATGGAGCTGTTGGAAAAATGATGGATAGACACCCCATATACGATCGTAAAATGGGTGCAGCCGATGGGTTCCAATTAACAGAGAACCAAACCAAGGCACTTTATCTATCTACACACAACTATTCATTTGCCGAGATAGCTAATTTACTATCTATTGACAATGAAGTGCTCATGTCAGAGTTAAAGGATTTGGTTGAAAAGGAGATCGTTCATATACTTCCTTTAAGTATCAGTGCAATGAATTTACAGGCATTTCATTCGGCAAAATGTCCGGTCGAAGACACCTCCAATCACACTTTAAGTCAGTTAAGGTTATTGTCCGATAGTTATTTTAAAGATCAACCAATACTAATCAATACTTTAGATTCTAGTGAGTTACAGAAAGAGGATGTCAATTACCTAATTCAGAAAATACAAAGTCGATTTCTAAAGTCGGGTACTTCTAATGGTGATAAAATAATTATTACTTCAAAACCACATTTTGAAGCGGTATTGATATTTTGGGCAGCCTCTGAAATGGGTATTGAGGTATGCATACTTAGCTCTGAAATGCCTGCCAAAGTAAAACATCAGCTTATTAAAGAGTTAAACCCCAAGATGGTATTCACCGATGAAGTTATTTATGGTGAGTTAAAGGGTTTATTGAGTGAATATAGACTAATTACATTTGACGAAGAAGCCTTTTCGTATTCAGAAGAAGATCTTTTTTCAAGCTGGTTAGAGGAAGGTGAGCAACCGATTTTAAACGAAGTTGTGCGTCCCACGCCTGAATCGATTGCGGCTATTCTTTTTACATCCGGTACTACGGGGTTACCCAAAGGTATTCGACTGAGTCATGGAGCATTGTATCGAAGTGGAGCATTACTTTCTCAAACATATCAATGGTGTGCAGGTGACCGTCTGCTTATGGTAGCTGAATTAGACTCTATGAGTGGCCTTAGAAACACGTGTATTGCCACTCAGTTTAAAGGTACAACCTTGGTGGTTCCAAATTTCACCGATGATCCTCATATATTCTCTCTTGTTGAATCAATTAAACAACAACAGATTACCATACTCACTGCAACACCTGCGTTAATTAAGCAATTCATTCAATTAGGCAAGAGAATAAAAAGCGATATAAGCACATTGAGACAAGTCATTTGCACAGGAGGCAATTTGACCAAGGATACTATTAATGAATTTAAAAATATTTTCGAAATAAAAGTTATTAATTATTATGGCCTGACAGAAACTACCGGACTGTGTATTGGAGAGCTGGAAAATGATTTAAATAATGTTACAGGTTCAATCGGAAAATCCATTGATTCGGTTGCTCAGGTAGTAGACAATGACTTGAAACTATTGGCACCAGGAGAAGTCGGTAGGCTAAGGGTTTTTAACGATCGCTTAATGAGCGGCTATTTGAAACCAGATGATTGTTCAAATCTAAGCATTAAAAATGGTTGGTTATATACTGGTGATTGGGCGGTACAAGACGAGGATGGAAATTTTTTCTTAAAGGGAAGAGAAAGAGATATTATTAAAAATCAAGCTGGAAATATTGTATACCTGTCAGAAGTGGAGCAATGTCTTGCAACACATAGTAAAGTAAAGGATGCAGCCATTTGTAGTGAACAAAATGAATCTGGAGAGTATTTATCTGCTTTTGTTATTCCCAATGATGATTTTGCGCAAGAGACAAATGAATTATTGAAAAGTGAATTAAAACAGTTTGTAAGTAATGAACTAGGCGCCAGTAAAGTTCCCGTTGAGATATTCTTTACTCACAGATTCATAAGTAATAGCAGAGGTAAAATTGATAAAAAAGCATTGTTAAAACAGATAAACTAGTAAATGGAAAGTTTCAAGCAGGTTCTTTCAGCAATTTCAGATAAGAAATTACTTAAGAGGCCCTTTTATGTCACTGAGGCCAATCAATACAACTACGGAGATTTTATAAAACGCGTAAATAAAATACGCACATTACTTCAGTCTAAAAATGTAAAGCAGGGAGATAGAATTGTTGTTTCAATCCTTGAGGGATATGATATGTTTTGCGTCACGCTGGCATTGATGATTGAGGGCGTTTCAGCTGTATTAATCGAACCTGACGCAAAAAGAAGAAGAGCTGGCATAATTTGTTCATCAGCTAAAATAGATGGTTGGATTGTGGATAAACCGCGTTTATCCGATTGGGAATTACCTGATGTTAAATTTCAATTGGCCCTTGAAACTTCGAAAGCAAAAAAAGGAGCACTATTGAAAAAGTTATTGGTAAAAAAGGAAGAAACTGAGCAAAAGACTCTTGATACAATTATTGAGCCTTATGAACCTTTAGAAAAGATGTCTTCTATCCCTAAAGAGGAAGGTGCGCTTATTATTTATACTTCAGGAACCACTTCAGATCCAAAAGGGGTAATTCTTACCCATGGCAATATTTTGGCTCATTTAGCTTCATTATCCAGTCAATATGACTTGACTAAGTCTTCTGTAATTTTAAATATTTTGCCATTGTATCACGTTGATGGAATTATTCAAGGACCGTTGTTAACGTTATTTAATGCCATTACACTTAGCCGCCCTTTTGATTTTCAAGTCCAAAAAATTGAAGACTTGCTTCATTCAATCTATAAATACAAGATTTCTCATTTTTTCACTGTACCTACCATGATGTCGCTCATTGATCAGTTTGGTGATGGTTTGGAAGATAGTTTCGATACACCGGAATTCAAACATGTAATATCTGTGGCAGGGTATCTCGAAGAAAACTTGTGGAGCAAGTTCATGGAAAGGTTTAATGTAAAAGTATCAAATGTATATGGTCTTACAGAAACAGTTACTGGAGGATTTTTCTGCGGCCCTAAAGAGAGTAGCTGGAAATTGGGATCTATTGGAAAGCCTGTAGATTCAGAAGTGAAAATTTTAAATGATAATGGAGAAGAAGTAGATGTTAATGAATTAGGAGAACTTGTAATCAGAGGTAATCATGTGATGAAGTCGTACGTGGTTCCAACTGATAACCCTGATACTCAGGGTTGGTTTTATACCGGAGATTTGGCAACAAAAGATGAAGATGGTTTCTATTTTATAAAAGGTAGAATAAAAAATGTAATCATCAAGGGCGGAATCAATATCTATCCAGAGGAAATCATTGAAGTACTGAATTTGAATACCAATGTGGTAGAGTCATTTGTCTATGGTGAGAAAGACCCAACCTGGGGTGAGAAAGTTATCGCGGTAGTGAAAATGGAACAATCGGCAGTGGCCGACCTCAATGATTTACAAACATTTTGCGCTAAAAACTTAGAGGGAGATAAAATACCGGATGAAATCTACTTTTTGGATGAATTCCCTAAAGGCATTTCAGGAAAAATAATTGGTGCTCAGGTAAAAGTTAAAGTTGAGAATAATATAAAAGCTATAAAATCTGCCCCTCAAAGTGATGACTCATTACAAGAACGATTACTTTCGATTGCTTCAAAATGTTTCAATTTCAGAGTAACCAGCGAAGATTTAAATCTCCCAACGCAGCAAGTACAAGGATGGAATTCTCTGGAACATTTACATCTTGCAACGATGATTGAGGAGACATTTAATATTAAACTAAGCACAAAAGACATTATGAATATTAGTAGCTTAAGCAAAGCGGAAAAAATAATACAGGAGAAATTAACCGTGACTAAATGAAATATCCACCGCTGAAGGTTTGGCTGATTACCTTCATTTTTATAACTGGTGTAATGACGGCTTTATACCAATACCGCAAAGAGGTTGATCATTTTTTCTTTACAAAACCTATTGAAGTAGCTTTTCAAAAAGCCACTATTGATCCGGGTGACATCAAAGTAGTTTTACTTTTGTCTTCTCATGGTCATAGAGCATTAGGTGATCCAGAGAGGTTGGAAAAACTGATGTTCGAAAAGTATGGCGCCAAATTTTCTTTTATAAAAGTTTTTAAACAAAGGGCAGAATTTGAAGACTTTGCGAATAATGAATATTTAATTAAACAAATCAATGATCTTGCACCCGATTATGTCATTCTGCAGGAGGGACATATCTTTTTCCGAAAACCAAAGAAAAACCTGCAAAACCGAACACTACATTTATTCGGCTTAAAAGATATCCATCTAATTACCTATTTGAAAGGGTTGGCTTTTGGGTTTGAAAATTATTACGATTATGATCAAAATATTGACAGCATCAAAGATTCAAGAATTGGTGACTCTACACTCATAAGAAAATGGGTGACTGATCATAAAAAAATAAAGGCTAAAAATTATGCATGGAAGAAGTTTTCTAAATCCATTAAAGGCAAAAAGATCATCACCTCCATTCCACTGCCTAATGAATTGGAGCAGAAAATGAATAAAAAGCGAAACGCTAAAAAATTTAAAAAACTCATTGCGAAAACCAGATCATTCGGACAGTTTAAATTTTTTATAGATGAACATGATTTACCATACCGAATGTATTTGGATGTTCGACATATGAATCTGGAAGGTCAAGCAATATATTCCAATTGGTTTATTGAAAAACTGTATGAATACCACACGCTATTAAAAAAGCGTCAAGAGCTTAAAAAGCAAAAAAGAAGGATGTTGAAAAGGAAAAATAATCTAAAACCGAATAACAAGCCAAATACAGAGAAAAAGAATGGATAAGCTGTTTATTTTTATTGGATTTGCATTATTCGCTATTCTGATATCAAGGCTGATAAATAAAAAGTATCAGTTAGAATTTATAAGTTTTGCCTGTCTTGTATTTGTTGGTTTATTAGATTGGATATCCCTTATTGTTTTGGTTGCGTCCAGTATGATCACCTATTTTACGCTCTTTAGGGTTAATATAAGCTGGGCACGACTGCACCTGGCAGTTATAGCAATACTTGTTGCCGTATTTATATTTTTCAAATTGAAAGCAACACTTCTTAACGGAATTTTTAGTGCTGTGCTTCCACTTGGCCTTTCCTTTTATTATTTCAGACTAATTCATTTTGTTTTAGAAGTTTATAAGGGAAATTATAAGCAAGCCACCCTCAGGGAATTTCTGAACTATATGTTCTACTTTCCAGTCATTTTAATTGGTCCGATCATTCGATTTGATGATTGGAAAAAGGAAATTAAACGTAGAAGATGGGACCCACAGATGTTTTCAGGTGGCTTAGAACGTATACTTTATGGGATGGTGAAAATTGTCATCTTAGGTAACTATCTCTTCTCTTATGAACTGGCAGAATATATCGAAAATATTAAATTGAGCCAACCATGGATGGCGAATTATTTAGATACCATCAGATATACAGGAAACTCATATATGCAATTTGCCGGATATTCTGATATTGCCATTGGTTTGTCTATGTTATTTGGCATTAGAGTCATGGAGAATTTCCATTTTCCATTTTTGGCTGGAAATATCAATGATTTCTGGAAGCGATGGCATATATCCCTTTCTAATTGGTGTAAAGACTATATATTCATGCCGATTGCGTCTTATTCACGTATGGCATGGTTGGCGATCATCTCATCAATGCTGGTATTGGGGCTTTGGCATGAATTCTCATCGCGCTATATATTGTGGGCACTTTTCCATGGCTTAGGGATAGTTATTTGGCATTTTTATGATAAATATATATCGTTAAATCCAAAAGGATTTTGGGGAATCATATATAATGGAATTTGTATTTTCATAACATTCAATTTTGTTGTGATAAGCTTTATTTGGGTTAAAGAAACTTCATTTTTAGCTTCTATAAAGGCATTTAAAATGTTAATAGGTTTATAATTGAATTATGTACGAATTTCTCCGTAATAAACTGAATAAGTCCCTGGCAAATATGGTAATGATCATTTGGTATGTCTCATTGGCCATACTTGTCCTTTACTTTTTATCTTTTGATAATGGTGAGTTTAGATATTTAAGGTTTTAATACGTTGTCTTGATAAGCAGTTAATGAGAAAATCCAATGTTCAGATTTCCAGTATTATTTTCACGCTAAACTGTGGGTATGCTGAAGAGAGAGTTAAGGAGGTGTATTTAGGTGTTTTTATTCAAAATTATAGGTGTTTTTAACTAACAGGCATTGCCAATAGTAAGAAATCTATTACATATGTAGGTTAAGCTGAAATTTGCACAGTTGAGGAAGCCGAAAAGTTCTTAAATTGATACAAGCGTCTATCGGTTTGAGTTATGTTAAAATATAGATCACCATCCAGAAATAGCGGTTTATCTTCATTAGGCCATAAACTTATACGTATCAGGCGTCAGGAACTATTCAAAACTCAGCACCAAACTAAATTCAAATCTCTCACACCCAGAGAAGTCGAAATACTCACATTGATAGCCCAGGGTTATAATAACCCCAAGATTAGTGAAAGACTCTTTATTAGCCGATGTACCGTTGAACAACACCGAAAAAACATTATTAGAAAGCTGGGCACCCGTTCATTACATCAACTCTTCCAGTACTCTTTAGCCTTTAATTTGGTCTGACCTTATTTGCCTCTTGATATAAAATGCCCAAGGTTGGGTATTTTAAAATATAGGTTTTATAGCTTACTTAAGCCATATATCCTCCTTTTATTAAAATGGATAAAATAAAGCAAAGAATATGGCAGGCTTTAACGAATGCAAAATTCAAGTCATTATTTATGGCTCGATATATTGCTAAACAAAAGTCTAAAGAACGAAATATTGAGTGGTTTTTAGCTATCGCCTCCTCAGGGAGTGTTGCTGCCTGGTGGATATTTGATGTTCTTCCCTTACTTTGGGCATTGATCGTTGTTGTGGGTCAAATTTTCACATTGTCAAAGAAATATATCCTAACACCTTATGCATTTGAAAAGCTTCAGGCGCTACAGACGTTTCTAGATACCAAATATCACGAATATGATCTGCTATGGCTTGATTTAAGTCTAGGAAGACTAACAAGTGATGAATTGTGTGATAAATACCTTGAGCTTGAAGAGCGATTTTTTGAAGAATCAAAAGAGTTCGTTGATATCAATATACAAAACAATGAGCTCGCGCTCGAGGTAGATACTGTATGGCAAAAGTTTTTAAAACGTAAATATAACCCTACATGAAGTCACAACAACAAACTGTGAGTTGGGATCCCGATAAGCCCACGCCACCTCCATCTCCACAACGAATTAGTGTGCCAGACCCACCTAACGACCCGCCAAAAATGCCAGAAACTGAACCATCAAAAGAAAAGGAGGAAAAGAAAGAATCAGGATGAGATGTGGAGAAATGTTGGTATTATAAATGACAGTATAGTATGACCAATTTGTATACGTTAGAAAGAAAGCTCAAACGAAATGGGTTTAAATTTCATGCAAATACGGATGGAACATATATTAAGATAGGATCAGCCCGCCCAAGTTATGGTTTTCTTTTTGTATGGTTAGTACTTCCAATGTTAGCTATCATGGCCGTTTTACTGTTAACCTACTTCTGGGCAATTAATTTTAATAATACAGGACCAGACCAATTTATTGATTATTTGTTTTTAGCTGTTGGTTTATTTGTTTTAGGGATATTTCTTAGCTATCAAAGGTTTAGCCTTAACAGAGCTTCAGTAGAAATAAGGCCTGATCGTTTAATTATCACTGCAAATGGTGCTACACATATTGTTAAAGAAGAAGATATCAAAAGCATAATTATTGATGACAAAAAGCGATATAAGTTTGAAAATGCTCTATGGCAATTCCGAGGGAATTTAACAATTACAACTGCGAATGAGGAAAAGTTTAATGTAATCTATCTTTTTGGATCAAATAGGATGAATGTTTGGGATGATCTATACTATTTAAAGAATCATATGTGTGCTATTTTAAATGTAGCGGATGAGTGATTTTCCTGTAACTTTCATTTAGGTCTATTTTGTTTAAGGCTACTGCCCGTCAGTAAGAACAAGACCACCTACTAATAATTTTACGATTTATAAAGACAAGAACGACTTTCAAGAGACTGTAAAGATAATAAGCACTACCTTTGTCGCATGTCAGAATTAAAGGATCAGGAGCGTATTTTAAAAAAGTTGGGTATCGAGCTCAATGAGATGCAAAAAGAAGCCGAGCAGGCTATCAATGAAGCATCGGAGGTAGTCTTACTTTCACCAACAGGAACAGGGAAAACCCTGGCATTCCTACTTCCTCTTTTAGAATTACTGGATTCGGAAAACACCGAAATTCAAGTACTAATAATAGCTCCCTCAAGGGAACTTGTCATCCAGATTGAACAGGTGGCAAGAACGATGGGTTCAGGATTGAAAATCAATGCTGTATATGGAGGAACACAGTTTTCTAAAGATAAGACAGAGCTAAAGCACAGGCCGTCAATATTAATCGGTACGCCCGGAAGAGTGGCTGATCACTTCAGAAGGAGGACATTCTCCACTACTGATATTCATCACCTTGTACTTGACGAATTCGACAAATCATTAGAAGTGGGTTTTGAATCAGAAATGAAAGAGATCCTCGCGGCTCTCCCTAACCTTAAAAAGAAAATATTAACGTCAGCCACAAAATCTCTTAACGTACCTCGGTTTGTAGGTTTGAAGCAACCCAAAACGCTCACATTTACTGATGAGAATGAAAATAAGCTCAAAGTAAAAGTCATTACATCTCCAGCTAAAGATAAGATAGACACCCTGGTGGAGACATTAAAGCAAATAGGCGACCAGCCAGTGATCGTATTTTGCAACTATAAAGAAAGTATTGACCGTGTCAGCCAGCATTTAACAGAACATAACATCAGTCACGGTACCTTTTACGGTGGTATAGAACAAAAGGAAAGAGAAAGGGCGCTTATAAAATTCAGAAATGGTACCTATAAGATTTTACTAGCCACAGACCTTGCCGCAAGAGGCATCGATGTTCCGGAGATCAAGTACATCATACACTACCATCTTCCTCAACGCCCCCAGGAATTTATTCACAGAAATGGTAGGACCGCACGTATGCACAGTGAGGGTACCGCTTTTGTAATCAAATGGGAGAAGGAGGGACTGCCACATTTTATAGAAGCTGAAGCTGAACAGATCAGCAATATTGAGTCACAGGATGGCTCACAGTGGAAAACGGTTTTTATCTCCGGTGGTAGAAAAGATAAGATCTCCAAGGGTGATATAGCCGGTCTGTTCATAAAGCAAGCTGGACTAAGTATGGAAGAGGTAGGTACGATTGAGCTAAAACATGATTGTGCCTTTGTTGCCATTGACGCTTCACAAATCGATAAAATCAAAAAAGTAGATAACGTAAAGCTTAAAAGTAAGAAGGTCAGGATTTCTGTGGTTTAAGAGCAGCGCATCTGTTGGTGCAGGCAGTTAAAGTCTAATTAAAATGCATTGATTTAATTGCTTTACTATCAATACTTTAACAAAAACAATACGGGCATATTCAAGCTTTTATATACCTAACTCTTATTTCCAATTAGGTTTTTGAATACTTTTGTTGGATGTCATCAGGAGATATAATCCTTGTTATCATAAGCGGGTTAGGTACAGTGCATGGACTATTCCTCGCCATTTTTCTTTGGAACTACCAAAAAGGAAGTCGGCTATCAAACCAGTTGCTAAGTCTTTTGTTGCTCATTTTAGCCTTTCGCATCGGTAAGTCTGTCTTCTTAGAGTTTACTGATGATTTAGCCGTGGAGCTTATTTTTATAGGTCTGGCTACAATGCTTGCCATTGGACCTTTGTTTTATCTGTTTACTAAAAGCTGCAGCCTACGCGACTTCTTCTTAAACCGAAAACATCTCATTCACTTTTTACCTGCACTTTTGGGTGTATTATTTGGTTTTTGGCTTAACAAAGAGCTTTTACAAACGCTCCCTAAAGTATTGTTTGTGGTAATCTTTCTTGGCTACTACCTGCAATTCCTGACGTATTTAACTATCAGTTTACTTTATATAAGAAAACAACAAAAGGCCGGATTAGCGTCTAACACCAGTGCTTTTTTAAAACTGCTGGTGTACTCACTGTTTGCTATTTGGATCGTGTATTTCTTTAACTTGATTGATGAAATCGTACCGTATATCTTAGGTCCGATACTCTACTCTTTGGTTGTTTATGTAGTAAGCTTTATTGTGATCCGGAAAGGATACCTGGAAGAAATCCACAAGACCAAATACAGTACTACGGCAGTTTCACAGGAAAAATCTAACCAACTTTTCGATGAGCTATTGGAGCTAATGGTAAAGGAAAAGCTATTCAAAAACCCAGAAATAAACCTAAAGGCTTTGAGTAAAAGCTTGAATGTAACTCCCCAGGTTTTGTCTATGACTATCAATCAAAAAACCGGGAAAAACTTCAATGCATTTGTAAATCATTACCGAATTGAAGAAGCTGCACAGCTCCTGACTGACGAGCGATTCAAAAGCTACACCATTTCATCGATTGCTTATGAAGTAGGTTTTAACAGCATCTCAAGCTTTAACACCAATTTCAAAAGTCAGTTAGGAAAAACGCCTGCTGCGTATCTCAAGCAGCAATAAAATGATCATTTAGGTTATTGAAATGATCATTTAGATAGATTCTGATGCCTTTTCGCGCTTTGTTTGTCAAAAAAAACAAATAGATATGTCGAAAAAAAGAAAAATCATCCTTGGTTCTATTGCGAGTCTACTTGCAATTATTGTTTCAGTAACACTTTTTGGTTACTGGTTTATCGGACTTATTAAGCATGATCGTGAATTTACAAAAGGCGTTGAAAACACCTTACCCGCTGAAATCTCTTATTTAGTTAAAGATTCTGTGCCACACCGCGGCAAAATACTGGCCGTGGTTACCAGCCATTCAATCTTGGGGCAAACAGATAAGCCCACAGGATACGAACTTTCAGAATTAGCCAGAGCATACTACGTTTTCGCTGCCAATGGTTTTGAAGTAGAGATTGCCAGCCCAAAAGGAGGTAATGCACCAGTTGTAATTGACGAGGACGATATGTGGAAGTTTGATTATGCCTTCATCAACGATACCACAGCACAACGAAAAATCAAGCATACGATACCCTTAAATAAAGTTGACCCTGAACAATACGAGGCAGTATATTTTGTAGGAGGGAAGGGCACAATGTTTGACTTCCCTGAGAACACTGCTATTCAAAGTCTGGTGGCACAATACTATGAAACAGGTAAAGTAATTGGCGCGGTCTGCCATGGACCGGCAGCATTAGTAAATGTTACGCTCAATAATGGAAAGTCATTACTCGAAGGGAAATCGACCAGTGGCTTCACCAATGCTGAAGAGTTGTTTTTAATTCCTGATGCGCCTGAAGTTTTTCCATTTATGCTTCAAGATAAGCTTATAGAACAAGGAGCTACTTTCAACGAAGGCTTTATGTATTTAGAAAATGTGGTTCAGGATGGAAACCTGATCACAGGGCAAAATCCATGGTCAGTCTGGCCTTTGGCAGAAGCTATGGTAGCGCAGTTGGGGTATACACCTAAACCAAGGCTCAAAACTCCAGAGGAAAATGCAGTTCAGGTATTAATTGCTTACGAATCTTCGGGTTATGATGCCGCCCTATCAGTATTGAAAAGCAGCATTGCAGAAGATAAGCTGATACAACGAGAGTTAATCGCAGTCCATAGCATCTTAGCGGTCATGCAGTTTGAGTTAGGTAAGACGGTCAACATCATTCAGATCTTGGCAAATATTGAAAATGAAAAGTAGCTCTTGCCCAAGGTTATGACGTTTAATACATGTAAGTTAAATGCCGGCCTATGAGCACAAAATTATATATCAAATACATGGTCAGTTTGCGATGCAAATTGATGGTTCAAGAAGAGTTAAAGCAACTTGGAATTATGTATGCTAATGTCCAGTTAGGCATGATAGAAGTCATGGAAGACATTTCTAGCCATCAGCGTGGGCAGCTAAAAGAAAACCTGTCGAAATCAGGCTTGGAGTTATTAGATGACAAAAAGAGCATTCTTATTGAAAAAATTAAAAATGTCATCACAGAAATGATTCATCACAGTGATGAGCTGCCCAAAGTGAATTACTCTGATTACATAAGTGAAAAATTAGGCTATGATTATACCTACCTGGCTAATACCTTTTCTGAAGTAAAAGGGATTACAATCCAGCAATATATAATTATCAATAAGATAGAACGTGTAAAGGAATTATTGATTTATGATGAATTATCGCTTAAGGAGATAGCATATATACTCCACTATAGCAGCGTAGCCCATCTGTCCAATCAATTCAAAAAAATCACTGGACTTACACCTACTTTTTATAAAAACTTAAAAGACAAGCGTAAGCAAAATCTGGAAGATTTATAGACCATCTATAGAATACATACATTCAAGCAGGAAACCTGTGATTTATGTAACACACATATTTTAATATGTAATATATATGGTGGCGTTAGTGTTGAACTTTGCAGCAAAATTAATTGCACACAACATGTCTAAAGAAAAAGAAGGGAAAGCCAAAACAGATAAAACAGAGCCCACTAAAACCCTAAAAGAGAAGAGAGCTGCTAAAAAGGCCAAGCGTGAGGGTAAAAGATCTATTGAATAGCAAATATATTTCAACCCTAGAAAAGTAATTGTCAATAGAATGGTTAAATAGTCGTTCTCGACATTGCTATAAATACATACGAAAAAGCTGCACCGTAAAACGTACAAAACGACTTTAAAAAATAAATGGAATATAAATACAAAATAGGGCAGGAAGTATGCTCGAAAAATGCCCCGACTGTAAAGCTGGTAGTAAGTAACTTTAATCAGCGAATCTACTTCTGCAGTTACCCCTACAATCCCACAAAAAAAGACCTGACACTTCGTGAAGACGAGATACTACCTTTTTTCAGAAAGCAAATATGAATATTGTTAGAAGCTGGAGAGAGCAGAAAGTAATGCTTAAATGGAGGTTTCCTATGCTTAAGGATCAGGATTTTGAATATAAAGAAGGACAGAAAGAAAGTATGTTGTCCCATTTGGCCAAAACCATCAATAAAACGAAGGCCGAATTAGAGCTGTTGTTTGCTGAAATGCAAAGGTTTTAACGTATAGTTATCTGAGAGACTTCCTTTATCATTAACCTTTTTCACCGAAGTCGTTAAATACCTTATGCCGTATCTATTAAGACAAGTATTGCCAATTGATGCCGGTATGGTATTTGTATTTGACAGCTTGAGTTGTTTACAGATGGGGCTTATGATCCATGTCAGTCTATACTAAATGAAATTAAAGCCTGATTATCAGAAGTTTGCATCTCATGGTTTTTATGATGAACTTAAATGTAAAATGAAATGCGTATGAAAGGTCTAGTAAAAAAAATAACAGTAGGAGTGGTGGCAATGCTGTTTCTCGGCTTCACCGTAAGCACTGCGGTAGCTCAATTAAGAACACCCAGTTCGGTAGGTACCTATGAAAAAGGAACCATAACCCTCGAAAATGGGGACGAAGTCTCTGGATATATTTATATAGACCTGATGAATCCTCAGGATTTCCAAAAGAGAGTTTATCTTATCGATGAGGAAGCTTATGCGGCTTATTCTGAGGGAGAAGATGTAGATGAAAAGGCTACAGAGTACGACTCCAAAGACCTGCAAGGCTTTACGCTTGAAAATGGTAAGAAATTTAAAAGGGCGAGGTATGTCAATCTGTTTGCGAAAAGAAAGCAAGACAAAATTCCAAAACAACTATTGCTCGAGGTAGCTACAGAAGGCAAAATTACTGTTCTTAAAAAACATCACCATACACAAGGTTTTGTAAGTTCTAATTTGCCGGACCGTATGAAGGTGAGTGATGCTGAATATGCCGAATGGCAGGAAAACAACTTTGAAATTTTAGCCCAAAAAGGAGAAGAAAATCCAGTAAATCTATCTACCATAAACATTAAAAAACTGGTAGGTGATAACAGAACTGTTCTAATGAATTATGCCAAAGATGTGTATGGCTTCAGAACATTATTTACGAAGGGCCCTGTCTTCGAATCCAGCTTCCAGATGGATGCGTTAGAGGCACTTACTAAAATGGTGGAAGACTATAATAAACTTTAACTATACATTAGCACAGCGTGCTGCATACGAATTGCAGGAAAAGCTTAACGCCTACACATCGAGTTATAATTTAACCTAAAATCCAACTCAAAGAGCAGGTATCTGAAAAAATGTTAGATGTGTGGGCAGTTAAAGCCATGGAAGGGACCATAGGTTATCTCGCTGCTTCTCAGGAAAGCTTATCAACGGATATAGTACCCATTTCTTAAATTCAGGCAGGGGAATTTAGGAGTCTTCGCGCGATATTCGAAGCAACACACCATGCTAACCCTCCAGGGGGAGCTGGAGACTGTGCAGCACCCAGGTTTATGCAATATGCATTTAAACACCAATTAACCCCTTTGACTATGACAGAGTTCTGGTGGGTTCAATCAACAAACTACAGACTGGAGGCATCGTTCGTTTTATACACCCTGTACGCATACATGTCGCCCCATATTGCGTCATAAAGGGCTCCTAGACTAACTTCACAAGCTATTTTACTTGAGTAGATATAACAGATTTATGCTAATAAATCTCCGCCAGCTGGCGGATCGTATTGCGGAATTTACTATGATTGTTATATAATATTCTCCCGTTGACTTTATCTGATTACATAAAAAGAAGAAACGGTGTGCGCTTAGGTCATAGTGATTCCCTACGGAATATGCTAAATCGTTCTCTGGGAGCAGGTAAATTTTCAATATTTTGGCAATATTGGAATCCCATCTGGGGATATTTTCTTGGGAAATACATTTTCAAACCACTTAAGTTCATCTTTCCCCCGGCATTATCTCTGATAATTACTTTTGTTGTCTGTGGGTTTATCCATGATCTGGTGATCATGATATTAAAATGGAAATTTACACTACTACTAACTCCATGGTTTTTATTTATGGGTCTCAGTGTGATTTTAGGTGACTATGCTAAAATTGATTATTCAAAATTTTCATGGGTAGTACGAGCGGCAATTAATATTTTAATTATATCAGCTTGTCTGTTAATGGCGTATCAAGTAAAAATATAAGTGCAGATGGTACTAATTGCTGAACTAAGTAAGCATTAAATAGACTAAAAATCATAAGCCTTGGACTTTTTTAGCTCACAATCTTGACTGAATACGGACAGGTGTTGAGCCATCCATAATTTTTATGTATTTTGCTCATAATTATAGACATTTTTGAGCAATATACTTCCGGTCACACTTTAGCTACCAAAGGTTGAGTTCAATAACCGCTATCAATCATGCTCTCCCACAAGCTGACACACTTAGAACGGCACGGATTAATAGTTTTACATTAGCAACAATTGAAAAAATGTATTAATGCAAAGAAATTAAGAAGAATCAATGTCAACGTATGATAAAAACAAATCTAAATTCTTTCAAAGAATGGTTGACATTGGTGTTAATTATAACTCCCCCGTTACTGAAATAAGATATTTGCGTGTAACGAATATTGCATCCGTCTTAGGAGTAATTTATAATGCCATTTGGGTGCTAATTGCACTTTTTCTCACAGGCGCACCAGTGATTTATGGGAGCAATGCTTTGTTGGGATTAATGTTTCTAATGGTTTTAATATTTAACAGACAAGGGTGGCGTATCCTGGCTTCCATATGGCTTATTCTGGCGTCTTATATGTCCGTTCTCTTGTTTCTATATTTGTTAGGATATTCCTCAGGTGTGGCAGTCGTTTGTTTCCTTATTATTATCTTACCGTATATGACATTTCCCCGAAAGGCAAGGGGAATAGCCCATGTTTTTAGTATTCTAGCTTACCTAACATTAATTTTTACTGTAGTGTTTCAATCCAACCTTACTGCTTATTTTGGTGAATTAGATCCTTACATATCACAAATTGTCAATATCAGCATTACTGGTTTTGTCTGCCTCATACTCATATCGAGTATGTCTGTTCTAATAGATCTTTCAGAGAAATCTTTAATGGCTGAACAGCAAAAATCAGATGATCTTTTGCACAATATTTTACCAGCAAACATAGTCAGGGACTTAAAGGAAAGCGGTAAGACAATTCCTAAAAGGCACAAGGAAGTTACTATACTTTTTACTGATTTTGTAGGTTTTACAGAGCTCGTTGCATCCATTTCGGCAATCACTCTGGTCAATGAACTTAATGACATATTTGGCCGATTCGATGAAATAATGGAAGAAACAGAAGTTGAGAAGATTGAAACAATTGGCGATGCATATATGGCCGCATGCGGCCTTGAAAAAGATAGAACATATCATGCTGCAAAATGTATTAGAGCAGCGCAAATGATGTTATCCTACCTTGAAGAGAGAAATAAGAGCCATGAAATAATGTGGAGAATGAGAGTCGGGATACATTCAGGAACTGCAGTAGCAGGTGTTGTAGGCAAAAAGAAATTTGCATACGATCTTTTTGGAGACACGATAAATACAGCCAGCAGGATAGAGTCCGCTGGTGAAGCGGGTAAAATAAATATATCTTCATCCACCTATAAACTGATAAAAAACGACTTTACATGTCTTTCTCGTGGAAAAATATTTGCAAAGGGAAAGGGAGAATTGGAAATGTATTATGTAAAATAAACTGTAGCTAGGTTGTACTTGATAATTGTTTTTCGCAAAAAAAATAGTTTAAATCAATATAGGGCTACTTTTTATTAATGAGTTTTCGGGCGCAAACCTCAAAATTCCGTGGTTTAGCTACTTTTGGGGTTTTAACTTTATTGTTCAACTGTTCGTGGATAATCTTCCCGCAAGTGAGATTTTAATTATCAAGAATGCCCTGGCTAACAAAATAAGCTTTGATGATGCGCTGTAACTGATGCAGTTTGAGCAGATTTTATGACTACTTGTTTTGTCGCTTGACCCAGGCCTTTGGTGTCAGGCCCATTTTTTTCTTGAAGAAGTCATTGAATACTGACTTAGAGGTAAACCCACTATCAAAGGCTAAACCAAGAAGGGTAAGATGACTGTTACTATAATCAAGTGCTTTTTCCTTAAAAGTTTCAAGCCGATATCCGTTGACAAATTCGTTGAAGTTTTTACCTACAAACTTATTGAGTAAAAAAGATAGCTTATTAGGAGAAAGGTTAATCATGGCTGCCGTTGATCTCAAAGTAATTTGGCCATCTAAATAAGCAGCTTGTTTTTCCATCAGTTCTGTCAGGCTATCTATATAAGGTTGAGCCTCTTCCCTGGAAAGAATCGAAACTTTTTCTTCTATACCTGCAAGCGTTGAGTTGGAAACACTCCCTATTAAATTATCCGCGGCTAACTTTTGAAACTCCATATGGGTATGTAAAGGTTGGAGCAGTGGTGTGTGTTTAAAATTGACGTATTGGCCCAATCTTCGCTGTACGGCATCAGTCAGTTCCGCTTCAGCTTTACCAATTCGATTAGCCTGTGTGTTGATAAATAGATTCCATGGAAATAAAGTAATTGCTCCTTCTTCATTTACCATATTATCTATATCAGCTTCTTCAATTGGTTTAGTTTTATTCACTAAATCATAAAGCATTTCACAAGCTTTAGGTCTTTCTGCCAGAGGTGTTGTGGTGAGGTAATTTGTCAATGCTTCTCGTTTCCCACCATGAATTAAACACAGCTGTTTCATCGCAATAGCATGGGTAAAGTTGGGATCAATAAATAGCGCCTGGTCAGCGAAGTTCTCCGCTTGAATAAAGTCGTGTTTTAAGTAAAAAATATTGGCTTTGGTAAAGTAGTGATTTGGGGAAAGCGGATTGATATTGAGGATTTTATCTACATGCTTTAAAGCACTTTCAAAATCTCCGGTTGCCGTATATAACTCAACAAGGCCTTCTTCAGCTTCTGTATAGGTAGGATTGAGTTGTATGGCCTTAATATAATTTTCCTGTGCCTTTTGAAAGTCCCAATGCCCCCAGAAACTTAAGGTAGCTTGCGCATAATAGCCAAGCTCAGACTGATCGTCTAATTTGAATCCTTCTAGTATATGAATTGCTGCCTGCTTTAATAATTCAGGATCTGGCCACCACGATCCGGCCATGGTAAAACAATAAGCTAATCCAAAATGAGGATCTGCATATCCGGGATCTATTCCAATACACTCTGAATAAAGGGCTGTAGCTTTTTTTATGCCTTCCTCGTCCCATTTTAAATGGTTGTAACGAGCCTTTAAATATGTATTGTAGGCATGCAGGTTGGAGGTTGGGGCCTTCACCAAATGATCTTCAAGGTTGAGATGACCGAAGTTCTCCCTAATCTTCTCCGCAATCAACAAACTCACCTCGTCTTGCAATTCAAAAATATCCGCTAACTGTCTGTCAAAATTCTCCGACCATATATGAAAACCATTGTCGGTTCTGATGAGCTGAACAGTGATTCGTATACGTTCATCTAGTTTCCTGATACTACCTTCAAGTACTGTGCTAACCCCTAACCGATTTCCAATAATTCGGACGTCTTCTTTTTTATCCTTAAAAACAAAGGAAGATGTCCTCGCTGTCACTTTTAAACCATCAATCTTGCTCAACGCATTGATGATTTCTTCCGTCATTCCATCAGAGAAATATTCATTTTCAGGATCTGAGCTAAGATTCTCAAGTGGAAGTACAGCAATGGATTTTTGACTTATCAACTTTTTTAAATAATCAATTAAAATAAATAGTTTCCAAATTAAATAACAAGCAAGAAGCCCATTCCTGCCAACAGTACAACAGTAGCTGTAGGCTGATAAGAACAATTCCTTAAAACGTCCTAAAAATCACCGATAAGTACGCAATCTCATTTCAGGACGATTAACCTGCTTTTTCACTTTATCATTGTAATGTCAATCTGTTAGAAATTGGTTAGCCAAACGAAATATTTGCTTTCGCAAATGAATGAATACGGCAGTTCAAAACTTAAAAAGTTCTAATATAAAACAAACTAACCATGAAAAACTTACTAATCATCCTTTTAACATCATGTTCAATTGGTGTTTTTGCTCAAAGTATCAAGCAGATTAATACAGAAACTGCAGTAATAAACCATAAATGGAGGGTAAGTTTACCTTATTTTGTTCCTGAAGGACTTATCGTGGATAAATGGAATGATCGCACAAGTGTACAACACTTAGAACTTCATGTAAAACGGAACCTGGATAATAAGAACATCATAGGAGTGAAGCTTGCCCACTTTAGATTGTTTCAGCCAATGGGAATCACATGGTGGGATGGACTTTTGGATAAGATAGAATCAGAAAGTGAATACTATCCGGGTCATGTGCGAACATTTGGTGTAGGCTTAACGTACCAACGAATGCTATGGAAAGGGTTATTTGGAACTGTTGAGGTTCTGCCGCAATTTCAAACCTATTTGGATCTGGACGGTAATAAAATTAAAAATGGTTTTAAACTTTATACTTCGTATCATTTGGGCTACCATATCGCATTTGGTAAGAAAAAACATTTTTTCATAGAACCACAGATTAATTGTATGCTCTGGACATCTGATAACAATGCTCCTGCTGGATTTAAGGAATTGGACGATAAATGGAGAAACTACTTTCTTTTGGAGCCACAAATTTACTTAGGGTGGAATTTTTAAAATATAGTCTGAATAGTCAGGATTCCCTCAAGTATTGACAATGCACATTGGATTGAGCAATAAAAATCATAATAACAGTGAAAAGCAATAAAATGACAAAAGGGTTAAAAATAGTATTGACAATAGGGCTAATTATTTTCTTTCAACAATTCTTAAAAGCTCAGGTAAATCAAAATCAACAGTTTTTGCAAAAAGTGGGTATTGTAGATAGTCTTTACTCAGAAATTCTGGAAGAGTCAAGAAAGATTTATGTGCAAGTACCTTCTAGCTATAATGCCGATAAAAATCAAAGATACCCTGTAGCATTCATTTTAGATGGAGAAATCTTTCTCCCTACCGTAAATGATGTTCAAAATTATTATAGCGGTGGTTTTACACCTGAGATGGTTCTGGTGGGCATTGCTAATGAAAAAAACAGGATTCGAGACCTCACCACATCAACAATAACAACAAAATACGGGATGCCTTTCACCGAAAAGAATGGAGGGGCCGACAATTTTAGAAAGTTTATCCAAGAGGAACTGATTCCTTTTGTTGAGAGCAAATACCCTGTCACTAAGTATAGAACACTCATTGGTCATTCCTATGGAGGGTTATTTACGATTTCTACATTGACACATCAACCAAATTTATTTGCTAATTACCTGGCAATCGATCCAAGTCTTGATTGGGACAACCAAAGACTAATAAAAGAATCGGAAGAAATATTTAAAAATCAGCAGTATAAAAACAAAGCCTTATTTATTTCTTTAAGTGGCCAATTACATATGCAGAATTCTGAGATCACCATTGACAATGTAATGGAGGACAGTACAGATTACACCTTATTTCCACGCTCTAATATTGCCTTCTCAAATATGATAAAGGAAAATGCTGCTAATGGATTAGCTTTTGATTGGAAATTTTATCCTAATGACATCCACGGAACGGTTCCTTTTCCTTCTATAATGGATGGATTGATCTCTCTTTTTGAATGGTACCAAATGGAAAATACGGACAAAATAAACTCCTTTGATAGCTCTACAGAAGAGCTTCTTGCCATGGTTAAGTACAGGGAAGAGAAGCTACTAAAACATTTTGGCTACTCAGAACCAGCCTACCCGGAAGAATTATTGAATATGTTAGCCTATATGAATTTAGAGATGGAGCAAACAGAGAAGGCGAAAATGTATTTTGAACTAGTTATCAAGTATTATCCTGAAAGCACCAATGCTTATGATTCTATGGCCGAATATTATGAAAGCCAGGATGATATTCCTAATGCACTAAAATTCATCAAAAAAGCTACTGAGTTGAGTGATGATCCTTATTATACAGAGAGATATAGATCGTTAAAGGGAAAAGATGCTCATGACTTAGATTAATTCAAAAACAATCTTCTGAAAAAGTGCTTAGATGACGGAAACGTTATGTGTTATAGTAGATACTTTGAATAAATAATCTCTTGCTCACAACCTAAAGTAGTACCTGAGATTAGGATTTTAGATAAAATCTAATGAAAAATCAATTATATAGTGTGCAAATTAGTTTAATTCCTTAGTCGATTAGTTTTTGTAATGGCTCTTTGAATTTGCCAATATGCAGCTACAACACTTATGTATTCAACTGCGATTAACCAAAATCCCAGGTCTCCAAAAAAGGATAAGTAATCCCCACCATGCTGTTAATGGCCACTTCCCCTGGAGGCCGAGGGGGTGCGAGTGTTCTTGCAGCGGCCAAATCTTACTTCCCATTTATGGAAGGAAATATTGTTGCTGATTTTACACTGCCCTCATTTTACGACAATTTCTCAAATGAAGGGATTTCTAATCCGGAATTAGCATCAGAGCTGGACGAAAAAATAGCCCTTTTTGAGTTATCTTTTAAAGCGGTAGAAGCACTTAGCCCATCAAAATTTTAATAAAATGAAAAGAGCAATTAACTATCGATCGAAAGGCCACGGCCATCATGGCATGATCACCAACCTGGTGAGTCCATCAGGAATAGGTAATGCTATTAAACCTTTTGTATTCCTGGACTATATACATGGAATTCCTCCTGAAGGAGCAGGTTTTGGCTGGCACCCACACGCAGGAATTGCCACATTTACCTATTACATTGAAGGAGGGAGTGATCTGGAGGAAAGCACGGGAAATAAGGTGTCATTCAGGGCAGGGGATATTGAGTATTTACAGGCCGGCTCTGGAGCATGGCACAAAGGTATGCTGCTCAAGGATCAGCCTACGCTCGGTTTTCAATTGTGGATATCACTACCCCCGGAACTCGAAACGGCTGATGCAAAGAGTGTGTATGTCACGTCAGACAAAATACGTGGTAATGATCGGTTCAAAGTGCTCTTAGGAGCATATGAAGAGTTAAAAAGTGAAATTATTCCTCCTAATGATATGAACTACCTGGATGTAAGCCTTAAGCCTGGTGAGAAATGGACCTACATGCCGTATGAGGGACAGTTGAGTGGTGAACGCATAGCGTCAGTAGGAGAGTTGATTGTGTTTGAAGAAGGAAACCAACCTGTTGAATTTTCATCTGATCATAGTGCCAGCTTTTTATTGGGTTCAGCAAAGAAGTTTGAACATGAGCTAGTATTAGGCCGAGGTGCAATTCATACCTCCAAAGCTAACTTGGAGGCCAGCCAAAATAAGATCAATAAGATCTACAGCGACCTGATCAGGAAAGGTGTGTTTGAATAATAGCCGTAATCTAAATGGTGAATTTTATAGCAGTAATCAGGTCAGCATCAGATGGGCGGCTTTGCATAGTTCTAAAACCGGGAAATATGTAATTGAAAAAGCCACTTAATAATACAGGAAATAGTATTTTAGAATTAAGTAAATACTCACCAGAAGAAATCTGGAAACTCGCTGGGTATTAGTTAAATGACATTATTAAAATAGAAAACATGCCACATTTTATAATTGACTGTTCTGAGAATGTGTTGAACCAAGCTTCTCCGGAAACCATTATGCAGAAGGTATATGATACTGCATATGCATCAAATCTCTTCGCAAAAGGGGACATTAAGGTTAGAATTAACCCATTCAAACTTTACAATATCGGAGATGCAGATGGCTTCACACATGTATTTACCAATATCATGGAAGGCAGAACAGATGAACAAAAACTCAATCTTTCCAGAGCCATCGTATCAGCGCTCAAAACCATGCTACCTGATGTACCTATCATTTCAATGAATATCAGAGACTTTGAGAAGGCTAATTATTGTAATCGATCCATGGTGTAGATAGTTGGGCGTCCTTCTTTATACAAGTTAGACCATCCTTGATCATTGAAAATAGCAAGTAGTGGGCTGGTTTTCCACGAACAGCGCGGCTCATTTGAGGGCCCAAATTATGTCCTTGAAGCGGACGGCCTCCTACTTTATTTCTTGATAAAGAGTCATTTCTCATATTCAATTTTATTAATACGCCATTTAAATTCACCCGCAGTGGTTTTTACAACAGCCATATCGCCCACCTCTTTCTTCACCAGGGCCTTTGCTATCGGTGAATCGATAGAAATATAGTCTTTAGCACCGATAAGTTCTTCATAGCCCACAATGCGTAGGCGTTTTTTAAGGCCTTTTTCAATATTTTCAATTTCTACCCACGCGCCAAACATGACTTTACCTTCCTGATGGGGGTGGTAGCGCACCACTTTAAAATCATCGATGCACTTGCGTAGATAAAGAATACGGCTGTCAATTTCACGCAGTCGTTTTTTGTTATAATGGTAATCAGCATTTTCAGATCGATCACCCAGGCTGGCAGCCCAGGAAACTTTTTTGGTTGTTTCAGGGCGTTCTACCCGCCAGAGATGATCTAATTCATCCTTCAGCTTTTCCAGCCCTTCCGGAGTAATCATGGGTGTTCTCATCGTTGTCTATTGCGTGTTTTGAGAAAACTATGCAAGAGAAATGAAAAATGAGTAATTATCCAAGTATTTAAAAAGGCATCCATCAAATACACCTCAGCAAAAAGTAGTGTTTGAGTTTGTTGGTTCATTCAATTCATTCGTTGTAGCTTCGTCTCAAGATGTCTGCCTTCAATCCTTTAGTTCTTCCTTTTCAGTCTGCCGTAGCACCCCATGATACCCCAGAGCATTTTCCCAATCCTTATCAGAAAACACCACACCCGTTAGCACAACGCGCTGCATACGAATTGCAGGAAAAGCTTAATACCCAAACCTCGGATCATAATTTTAGCCCGGCACCCAACCCAAAAGCGCGTGTTGCTGAAAAAATGTTGGGCGTGCTGGTAGTAAAGGCCATGGATGGGGCCTTAGGCTATCTTGCTGGCTGCTCAGGTAAGCTAAACAACGAACAATTCTCCTTTGACTTTGTACCATCGGTACTCAATGGAGCGTTCTTAGATACCGGCATGCAAGTCATTGAAGACTTTAATCATGAAATCAAAGGACTGGCTGATAACATTGAAAATTCAGCGCAACGAAAAGTGCTCATGCAGGCTAGAAAAGCGCATAGTAATGCACTGAATGATCAGATTTATGACAATACCCATTTCTTAAATCAGGCAGGGGTATCTAAGAGTCTGCGCGTGATATTCGAAGATACACACCATGCTAATCCTCCTGGCGGTGCCGGAGACTGTGCCGCGCCCAGGCTGATGCAATATGCATTTAAACACCAATTAACTCCATTGACAATGGCAGAGTTTTGGTGGGGTCAATCAACAAAAGCGACAGACTGGAGGCATCGTACGTTTTATACACCTTGTACGCATAAATGCCGCCCCATATTACATCACATGCTGGAAGGGCTTTTAGAGTAAATTCATAAGTTATATAATGTTCATTGGGTTATGCTCGCTCGCCACTCTTTATTTCTTAGCAGTATAGGAGCACGCTGCCTGGTATTTTGGAAAGGGGAGAGGGCTGTAGAAATGGCAAATGTGTGCGGTTATTGAATGATTCTTTATTGATTTGAGTTATATTTGATATATGGCAAGTACAAGCGAAATTAGAAATAGACTCATAGATAGACTGATGGCGATTAGCAATTCAGATTATCTAAAAGCCCTCGAAAAAATGATTGAGTCCTCAAATATCCAGGAAAAGTCAATTGCCTTGACGGAAGAACAAAAGCTCATGTTAACCATGAGTGACGAGGATATTAAGACCGGTAGAGTCATTGATGAAGCGTCTCTCAATAAGCAAGAACTTGAATGGCTAAAAGAAAAGTAGTTTGGACTCAAACAGCCGCCAGACAAAGGAAAAGCATTTTAGAATACTGGGTTGATCGCAACAAATCAAATACCTATTCCATCAAATTACTGCGTCTAAGCAATGAAAAGACAAAAGTAATTGCTCAAAACCCAAAATTATTCAGACAAGCTGATTTTCCTGATACACGCATGGCCGCAATGGGTCATTATAGCATTTTCTATAAATTCAATGCTAAAGATGTAATTATTACGGCCTTCTGGGATAATCGTCAAGATCCTAAAAAGCTTTTTGAAAAACTAAGGAATACTAAATAACAATCTGGATGCACGTTTTGGATCGTGTATTTTAAATCAAACCATAAAAAACCTACCGCACAGAGCAGTCAATTACCGGTAATTAACGACACCGCAAATTCCTTTCGCTGTCGCTGTCGCTGAAGCTTTAGCGTAAGCGATAACATAAATGCTAACGTTATTGAACCCCGATAGTCATCGGGGTGTCGAATAACTGCATTTATGCTAAATACTCGCGGTGCTCGTATTACGGAATTTACTACGGATGTTATATAATGTTTTCGCGTTATGTTACTTAGCTTGGGGTTGAGCGTTGGATTAATAGTTTGAGAGAGGGCTTTTCTTTATAAATATCTCTAAGTCTTACCTTTATCGTGAAATAAGCACTCTTTTGACATTTTTGGCAAGTGGGAAGGCTGTGGGAATGGCAAATGTGTGCGGTTAAGAAATTCAAATCTCTTTTGCGTTAGGGATCGGAGCAAAGTACCATGTACTGCGGAGAGCCCGACCCGCAGGGGAACGCCCAAATATTTATTCTACAATATTTCATTTGTATCTCATTTAGTGAGATAATTCTATTTCATTTCACTATCTTGGACTTCCATTAATTTAAAAGGCAATGAACAGAATCAAGGAAGTCCTTGAATCTAAAGGAATTAAACAGACGTGGCTGGCCGAGAAGCTGGGCAAGAGTTATAATATGGTGAATTCTTATGTGCAAAATAGGCGACAACCGAGCCTTGAAGATTTATATTCAATAGCCAAAATACTTGAAGTGAGTGTCAAAGATTTGCTAATAGAAAAGGAGGGAGGCAAATGAGTACTAAGTTCTTCACCAATAACGAGGAAAAAACCCTCTTCAAAAAGTTTAGCGGAATATTGGAAAACATGAAAGATGTTTATGCTTTCCATGCAGTAGTAGGTTATTTCAGGTCTTCAGGCTATTTCGCTCTACAAGAATATTTGAAAGAGATAAAGGATATTAAAATTCTAGTTGGCATCAATGTAGATCAAATGTTTGCCGATGCACAAAGAAAAGGTCTGTTGTATTTTGGTGATGAAGGTAAGACGAAGGAAGAATTTCTGAAATGGTTCATTCAAGACTTGCAAGAGGCAAAATATAGCGAGCAAGTTGAAAAAGGAATTCTTGATTTTGTTCAAGATTTGGTAGATGGGAGAATTCAGGTAAGGGCTCACAACTCAAAAACACTCCATGCCAAATTTTACCTCTTTCTACCAGAGAAGCATTCAGAACATTCTGATGGTTGGGTAATAATGGGATCTTCCAATCTGACAGAAGCAGGCCTGGGGATCAAAAAATCTCCTAATTATGAGTTGAATATTGCTTTGAAAGACTATGATGATGTTCAGTTTACCAAGACTGAATTTGAAAACCTTTGGAAACAATCCACACCAATACTGTCAGCAGATATTCAGGAATTCAAGAAAAAAACACATATAGGCCAACGTTTTAGTCCGTTCGAAATCTATCTCAAATTACTAATTGAGTATTTCGGGAATAATATTGATTATGATCCCGATACAGTTGGCGATTTACCTAAAACTTATAAAAAATTGAGTTATCAGGTTGATGCGGTCAATCAGGGTTTTCAAATGCTCATGGAACATAATGGCTTCTTTTTGGCTGATGTGGTTGGGTTGGGTAAAACCATTGTTGCATCTATGATCGCCAAGCGGTTTTTAATTGCAAATGGTTCTCTAAACACGAAAATATTAGTTGTATATCCTCCTGCACTTGAAAAAAACTGGAAGAGCACTTTCAGGATGTTTGGGATTGATCGCCATACCAAGTTTATCACAAATGGTCGATTAGAGAAGATTCTGAAAGGTGAAGACTTAAATTATTGGGCTAAAGAAGATTATGACCTGATATTGGTAGATGAGGCTCATAAATACAGGAATCATACTTCAACAAGCTTTGGTTATTTACAAAGGATTTGCAAGGCTCCTAGAAATGGAGACGGATTGATAAAAGGTAAGAATAAAAAAGTGATCCTTATTTCTGCTACTCCTTTAAATAACCGTCCACAAGATTTGTACTATCAACTACTGCTTTTTCAGGATGCAAGGAAAAGCACGCTACCTATTACGAACCTACAATCCTTTTTCGGTCCGATTATTAGAGAATACAGGGAAATCATACGAGCGGATGATCCTAACATGGAGCGAATCAGGGAACTTTATAATATCATTCGTGAAAAGGTCATTTCTCAAATTACTGTTCGTAGAACCAGGCGGGACTTGGCCAATTATCCAAAGTACCTTGAAGACCTCCATGAACAAGGAATTAAGTTTCCGGAAATTGCCCCATTGCGTCCGTTAGAATACGACTTTGACGCAAAGTTAAGCAAGCTTTTCTATCATACGGTATTTTATTTGACTGATGACGATAAGGTCAATTATTACCGCTATCAAGCCATTCGGTTCCTGAACGAAGAGCTAAGGGAAGATTACTACGATCAGGCCATCTTGATTTCCAAGTCATTGGCAGGTATCATGAAGACCCTCATGATCAAAAGGCTGGAAAGCAGCTTTCATGCTTTTAAAAAGACGTTGCATAATCTGCTGGTTTCTACAGAGCGTATGATTGAGATGTTTGAAAATGATAAGGTGCTTATAGCTCCTGATTTGAACATCAATGAACTCATAGAGAAGGGGTTTAGTATGGAAGAGATCGAAGACCTGATTATAGAATTGAGCGTAGACAGTCCGAAAAACAATGTCTTTTCTTCAAGCGATTTTGATCCCGACTTTCTACAAGGCCTGATAAAAGATAGGGACTTATTGAAAGAACTCTATGAAGAATGGAGTAAGGTTGAAAGTGATCCTAAACTTGATAAGTTTCTCAGATCATTAGAGGATGAACTTTTAAATAAAGACATTAATCCCACAGGTCAACTTGTAGTTTTCACTGAAAGTAATGACACTGCAAATTACCTCGCTGAAAAGCTACACGATTACAAAGGCAATGGTGTTTTAAAAATATCCTCTGAGAACAGGAAGAAGATTTTTGAGACAATTCAACAAAACTTTGATGCTAACTATCTTGGAGAAAGAAAGAATGATTACCAAATTCTCATCACCACAGATGTTCTTGCAGAAGGTATCAACCTCCATCGAGCGAATGTTCTGGTCAACTATGATACGCCTTGGAATGCAACCAGATTAATGCAGCGTATTGGCAGGATTAACCGAATCGGAAGTACAGCAGGTGTCATATACGTTTACAATTTTTACCCTTCTCAGCAAGGGGACGAGGAAATCAGATTATACAGGAATGCATTGATTAAGCTTCAGGGCTTTCACACGGCATTTGGGGAAGACTCACAGGTGTACACACATGAAGAATTGGTGGAGGAATTCGAGTTATTCAAAGAAGGAATGCCTGATGAGGAAGACAAACGCTTGATCTATCTTCGGTTTATTAGGGAATTTAAAGATGCCAATCCTATTGAATTCAAAAGGATCAAGAAATTTCCATTGAAAGCCAGAACAGGACGCAAGAATGAATTTACTGAAGATGAATCTTCAAAAGATGCGACTGTGGTTTTTCTTAAATCGCCTTATAAGATGGAATTTTATAAAGTAACTAAGGATAAGGAAGTAATGCCTGTTACTTTTCTCGAAGCTGCTGAAATTTTTGAGGCTAAACCCTCTGAATCTGGTGTTGACATTCCGCACGTTCATTATGAACACGTACAGTCTGCATTGGATGAATTTGACAAGGATTTTCTTGGGTCAACGACTGAGGTAGTTACGACAACCGATAAGGCCGATGCAATTTCTGCGCAGGCAAAAAAATTCCTACGTGATTTTAAAGGGTTTACCAAAAATTCAAATACAAAAAAAGCAGCCGAAGAATTAATGACTTTGGTGGATAAAGGGACTTTTACACCTTTACCTAATGAAATCAGAAAGTTGAAAAACCAATTAGAGAAAAAGAAAATCACCTACGGACAGGCTGACAACCTAATTGTTGCTTTAGCTGAAAAATATGATGCTTTTGATAACAATGAGGAGCAAAGCGACTCCATAGATATTGATATTAATATTTCACCGGATATTGTGATATCAGAAACATTTAGGCCATAATGGACAAAAATCAATTACATAAAATATTCTCAAAGCCCTTTGACCATTCGGGATGGATCGAATTATTAAAATCAGTGTTCGGTGCAAAACATCTGTTGGCACAGCCCAAACCTATCATTTTACCAAATACAGATAAAGCCAAAGCCGCTTTTGAATTGGGAAGCTTCACCACTTCTGATGACCGTGTAATCGGTTTGTATAAAGTAGAAGTCAATCCTGATGTTTGGCTGGAGCGGAATAAAGTGGGTCTGAGGGAACTGCTTAGAAACGTCTATAAATACGATGTGGACGGAGCGTTGATCGTATTTGAGCAGCACAAAAAGTGGCGTTTGTCTTTCGTTTCCGAAATCAAAGTACTCAATGAGGAAGGGGAGGTAGTAAAGCAAGCAACCGAGCCAAAACGATATACATATTTACTCGGGGAAGGAGAGAAGGTCCTTACACCGTCAATTAGGTTAAGTAAACTTACGGGGAAGACGCTCACACTGGAAGATATTCGGGATGTATTTAGCGTAGAGGTGCTCAATGAAGAATTTTATAAAATCATTGCTGACCAATTCTACCAACTCATTGGTGGCACTACCGGAAAATCCAAAAATGCCAAAACGTATGATGGGTTTTTGAAACTGCCCAGTGCACCCAAAGAAAACAGACAGATTTATCAGGAGTTTGCCGTGCGATTAATCGGGCGAACGGTTTTCTGCTGGTTTTTGAAAGTAAAGAAATCAGACAATGGTGAACCATTGCTTCCAGAAAACCTCCTTTCATCGGAAGCCCTGAAGGCCAATGCTAATTATTATCACACCATACTTGAGCCCTTATTTTTCCAGACATTAAATACACCTATGGAGAAGAGATTGAAAAGGCTGCCAAAAGGTTGTGAAAACATTCCTTTTCTGAATGGTGGACTGTTTGAGTATGGGGCGGATGACTTTTATAAACCAAATAAACAAACAGGACTTTCGGATAACCTCAATACACTGGTGATTCCGGACGAATGGTTTTTAAGCTTCTTTTCAGAACTGGAGAAATACAACTTCACCATTGACGAAAACTCTGTGGTGGATGTGGAAGTAAGCGTAGACCCGGAAATGCTCGGAAGGATTTTCGAAAACCTCCTGGCTGAAATTGACCCGGAGAGTGGCGAAACAGCACGAAAAGCGACTGGTAGTTTTTACACGCCACGAGAGATTGTGGACTACATGGCCACCGAAAGCTTGGTGCAATATATACATAATAAAACAGGACTGGAACAGGATCAGCTTCGTCCAATCTTCAAAATGACGGAGGAAGAAGCTCTAAACTTCAAGCCCGAGGAGAAAGAAACTATTCTTGACGCACTGGATAAAGTGAAAATCCTTGATCCTGCTTGTGGTTCTGGTGCATTCCCTATGGGCGTTCTGCAAAAGATCGTGATGGCTTTACAAAAGCTGGATCCGGAATCTGAGTGGTGGATAAAACGCCAAATCGACCGGATTGAAAATGCCCTTTTAAAGAAGCAAATAAAAGAAAAGCTGAGTGGTGCCAGCGTGGAATATGCCCGTAAGATTGGCATCATTCAAAATTCCCTGTTTGGGGTGGACATCCAGCCCATTGCAGCCGAAATATCCAAGCTCCGTTGCTTTCTCACACTGATTGTAGATGAAAACATTGATGAAAGCAAGGATAACCGTGGCATAGAGCCACTGCCAAACCTTGAATTTAAGTTTGTGACGGCTGACACGCTCTTAAAGCTGCCGGAAGAGCGGGACTTTGGGGGAATTTTTAATTCCAATGATGATCTGGAAGCATTGAAGAAACTCCGCACCGAATACCTTCAAAGTTATGGCGAACAAAAGGAGACTATCAAAACAGAATTCAAGAAAGTACAAGACAGAATTTACAAGCAGCAAATCAGTCTGGGTAAAAATGTAGACGTGAACAGCCGGGCGTATTTGATAGGTACCTGGAACCCTTTTGGACATGATAAAGTGGACTGGTTTGATCCTGAATGGATGTTTGGTGTGCAGAAATTTGATGTAGTGATTGGGAATCCACCTTATGTAAGAATCCAAAACCTAAATAAAGATTTAAAACAGAAATATGCTGAACTCTATAAATCAGCAACAAAGAATTACGACATCTATGTTTTGTTTGACGAGAGAGGAATTCAGCTGCTTTCGGAGGGTGGAAACTTAGTTTATATACAGCCAAATAAGTTCTTCAATGCTGATTACGGCATTGGCCTACGGACAATACTTGCTGAAAATCAATGGATATATAAAATAACGGACTTTCAAGCTTCCCAAATGTTTTCCTCGGCTACTACTTACACATGTATTCTTCATTGTGTAAGACATGAGAATCAACAATTTCAGTACGTTTCGTTTACAGGAACAAACAAAACACAAGCATTCATGCAGTATGCCAGCAGTCATGCATTGATGGGAGTTGAAGTAAGTAATTACAACTATTCCAAGCACACTAATGAGAGCTGGTCATTCGGTACTCCAAGCCAGTTAAGGATTTTTGCAAAAATGGAGGAAATCGGGATGCCCCTTTCTGAATTTACCAGTAAGATTTTTCAGGGTTTGGTGACAAGCGCCGATCCGGTCTTTATTGTTGAAAAGACTAAAAATGGTTTTTATTCAAAATACCTTGATAAAGAAATTCAATTAGAAAAGAATATTCTTAAACCACTTTTAAAGGGCGCGGAAATCAGACGTTACAAGGTTGATTTTCAAAACCTTTATTTGATTTTCCCCTATCAAGTTATAAATGATAGGTCCCAACTAATCCCACCAGCTTCATTTAAAAAGAAACACACTCAAACTTGGGATTATTTAAAAAAATGTGAGGATAAGCTAAGAGGTCGAGAGAGCGGAAAAATGGATCATGATAACTGGTATGCTTATGTGTATCCAAAAAACTTAGATCAATTTGAACAGCCCAAAATCATGACACAGGTTTTAGCTAGCAAAGCATCAATGGTCTTTGATAAAGAAGACGGTTACCATTTTGTGGGTGGGGGAAATGCAGGTGGATATGGAATAGTACTAAAAGATAATTCAGAACTAGATTATTGGTATTTGTTGGGCTTGTTAAATAGTAGATTGCTTGATTTCTATCTTCAAAATCATACCAGTAGATTTCAAAACAATTATTTCTCTTACGCTAAGAGATTCATTGACAAATTACCAATTAAAGTTTCCTCAAAGCAAGTCCAGTCAGCATTCAGAAAAATTACATTTAACATTCAGTTTATGCTTAAAGATTTAGGTTCAGATCAAATCAATGAGTATGTACCAAACAGCCACCTGATCCAACAATTCGAAGAGGTTATTGATGCAATGGTTTATGAACTGTATTTCGAAGCAGACTTTAAGAAAGCAGGTATTGAGTTTATCAAATATGCAGAGCGTGATTTTGAAACCATTGAAGGACTGAATTCAGAGCAGGCCAAGCAAGTCATCCACAAGGTTTATCAAAAGCTCCGTCAAAAGGAGAATGAAATTAGGAATAATCTCAAACTTATGGATATAAGGCTCAGAGACTTAATAATGCCCATCAAAACTGCTCACTGATGCATAAAATAAGAAAACTTCGATTATCTGATTTTAAATTCTTCAATGGAAAACATGAACTGGATTTTGAAAGAAAGAATGTATTGATCTATGGTGAAAATGGCAGTGGTAAAAGCTCTATATATTGGGCGTTGTATACCTTTCTTCAGAGTGTTTTTAAAACTGATGATAAAGAACTCAAGAAATATTTTGATGTATCAGACGAGCAAAATTTAGTTAATCGTTTTGCAAAGGATGGCAAGAATAGTTCGATCGAAGTTGAGTTTGAAGATGATAACGAATCAATTACTACCCGAAAAATTTCATTTTCTAAAATCAATACGAAGGATGGCGATTTTGTGAGGGAAGCCACTGTTACAAGTGACTTCATTCACTATCGGTTACTTGCATCGATATACAACTTTAGCAATAGGGATCACATTGACCTATTCTCCATGTTCGAAGATCACATTTTGATGTTCGTAACATTCACGCAAGAGTTCAAGGCGGGGAATGCCAACGCTGCAGATTGGTGGTCTTATCTGAAACCTGGAATGCAACCTAGAACTGTAATGCATCATCCGGAATATAAGGAATTTCAAAGGCTTGTGGACGTATTCAACCATGAACTGGAAAATTATCTTAACAAAATTTTGGAGACAGCCAATGAATACTTACAAGAGAAGTTCAAAGAGAAACTAAAGATCAACTTCAAATACATTCCTACTACTTATGATGCCTTTCTTCCAAATAGTACCACAAAAAGGGATCACATAACCGTTCCACCAAAAATTATTATGACGATTACTTTCCTGCACGACAAAATACAAGAAGAAAAAAACTCGATTCATCGACCCCATTCATTTTTAAATGAAGCCAGATTGACATCAATCGCCTTATCAATTCGTTTTGCCATTCTCGATGAAAAATATATAGCCGAGGCACCTAAAATTCTTGTATTAGATGATTTATTAGTCAGTTTAGATATGAGTAATAGGGATATTGTCCTTGAACTTATTCTTAATTCGTTTAAACAATATCAGATTTTTATAATGACCCATGACCGATCTTTCTTCAATTTATGTAAAAAACGAATTGAACACGAAAAGTGTCAAAAAGATTGGGTAGTAAGGGAAATGTATCAGGATGAAAAGGGTGGTATACCGGTTCCCTTTATTCCAAAAAACACTGACTATCTCGATAAAGCTGAAAAATACATCCGCGAATTTGACTATCCTGCATCAGCCAATTACCTACGAAAAGAAAGTGAAAGACTCTTGAAAAAGCTACTGCCAAAAAATAAGACTTTGACCACTACTGAAGATGAAGGAACAAAGCCACTACCACTTGATACGTTGATGGATAACTTTCAAAAGCACTACACAGATTTTGGTGGTGATTTCACTCAATTTAAAAAGTTGAAAGAATATAAAGACTTGATCCTAAATCCACTTTCACATGACAATATTGATACTCCGATCTATAAGCAGGAGCTAATTGCGTTAAAGGAAATCATGATTAAGCTTCGAGAATTGGAGTATAGATCATTAGTATTAATTGAAGGAGATGAACCTATTTTTATTTATTTGTTAGAAATGGACAGTTCAGGTACGGAATGGATTTATAAGATTCAGTTACTTGAAAACTTAAAAGCTATAAAACTTTTGGATGGCACATGGAAAGTTTCAAATCCTAAGTGTTCGTTTCTTAAAAGAAAAAATAGCAATTCAGGGGATATAGAGGAGCTTAATATATCGACTACTTTATATAGGGGGTATAAAATGATTCGCCATAAATTATTGATTTCCGAACAAGCCGAAAAAGACTTTAAGGATATAATCAAAGTACCCTTCAACGGATCAAAATTATTAATCAAGGACATTTTGAATAATTAATATAGTAATGCCTTATAAAGACCTTCATGACGAACCGTTTGATGAAAGCACTATAGCGAAATTGGAAATTTTCGAAGATTACGCCCAGGCATGGATACCCACGTTTGTTATGCAAGGCAAACCTGTCATCTGCATTTTCGATTTCTTTGCTGGAACAGGTTATGACAAAAATGGAATTCCCGGGAGTCCTATTCGTGTATTAAAGAAGATTCAGGAACAAAAAGGGCATCTATTTCAGAAAAATGTCAGTGTAGTTTTATATCTAAATGAATTTGAACCTAACAAAAAAAAGCAAAAGAAATTTGAACAGCTAACGGAATCTTGTAAAAACTTTATGGATACGGATAAAAGCCTTGCTAATAAGGTGGAAATAAAACTGTTCAATGAAGATTTTGAAACCCTATTCCCCAAACTTTTTAAAGACATTGAAAAGCATCCGTCATTGGTCTATCTGGATCAAAATGGCATTAAATATCTGTCAGACAAGTATTTTCTGGAGTTGGAAAAAACTCAACAGACAGATTTCCTTTATTTCGTATCGGCATCTTATTTCTGGAGGTTCGGGGACAGCAAGGAATTTAAAATGCACTTTGATATTGACGTTGCTGAAGCAAAAAAGCATGGTTATAAGCATATCCATCGGTTCGTAACAGAACAGCTTAGAAACAAGCTGCCAAACAATACAGAGTTGAAATTGTATCCATTCTCCTTAAAGAAAGGAGCTAACATTCATGGGGTGATATTTGGAGCTAAACATCCCAGAGCCGTTGATAAATTTTTAACGATTGGCTGGAAAAGGAATGGTACTAATGGAGATGCTAATTTTGATATTGACGAAGATGCCGGTAAAGCACAGTTGAGTATGTTTTCAGAGCAAAAATTAACCAAAAAAGAGAGTTTTAAAAGAGATGTTCGTGAACTGGTATTAAATGGAAGCCTGACGAATAATTTTGATTTATTAGCTTATACGTATGCTGCGGGACATATCGGCAAACATGCCTCGGACTGTCTTTTGGAAATGAAAAGAAACAAAGAAATAGATTTTGATGGTCGTTCTCCTTTAATAACTTATGACTGTGTACACAATTACAAGAAGCGAAAACAAGTGTTCTATAAATTGATAAAGAAATGAAGAAATCAAAAATAGAATGGACTGAAGAAACCTGGAATCCCACAACTGGCTGCAACAAAGTTTCTGCTGGCTGCAAAAACTGCTATGCTGAGGTTATGGCCAACAGGTTAAAGGCAATGGGTACTCCTGGATATGAAAACGGCTTTGAGTTTTCAATTATGCCAGATCGTTTGGAACAGCCGCTAAGAAAAAAGAAACCAACCAAGTATTTCGTGAATTCCATGAGTGATCTGTTTCATGAGAAAATGCCTATTGAATTTCTTGATAAAGTTATGGGAGTAATTGACCTTACTCCGCATCATATTTATCAAATTCTAACAAAACGTGAGGATGCGATGTTCGAGTATTTTCAGAATAGACGAATTCCTGAAAATATTTGGCTGGGTGTTTCAGTAGAGAATAAAAAAAATGGCGTCCCTCGTATTGATAAGCTAAGAAACATTAATGCGACCATTAAATTTTTATCCGTTGAACCGCTTTTGGAAGATATTGGTAAAATTGACTTAACAGGTATTCACTGGGTAATAGTTGGTGGTGAAAGCGGAGCGAAAGCAAGACCTATGAAACCGGAATGGGCTTTGAATGTCAAAAGGCAATGTGAAGAGCAGGATGTGGCATTCTTCTTCAAACAATGGGGTACTTGGGGAGCGGATGGTGTAAAAAGGAGTAAGAGTTCCAATGGCCGTCAATTAGAGGGAAAAGAATGGAATGAATATCCTGAGCTAGTTAAAAGTGAATAGACAATGGTCACAGTTACGTCCCTTATCCAAGCTAGATCAACTGGCAGAGACCATCATGAAAACGGCCTTCTTGCTTTCTGAAAACCATCACGTTATCCAAAGTTATTTGAATCATAAGGGAGCACATTTTAAAGTACAAAACAGAGTGGGAGAGAAGGAGACTGAAATCCTTTGCCGCCAGATCAATATTGAGAAAACAAACTATGCTTTTGTCTCAAAATCTGACCTTGAAAGAGGATTAAGAGATGATCTTTGGATTGGGTTGGTGCTGTTCATAGATGGTGAGAGACCAACCAAGTATTTGTTTCCTTCAACAGTTTGGAAAGAACCCAATCAATTATTTACTGATACATCCGTTCAGAAATCGGAATATGGGATCAGTTTAAATAAGCATACGATGAAAGATTTTGTGAGCCAGTATGCATTTGAGAATATGGTTAAGGAAGTATAGAGGTTCAAATATTATGTTAAGTAGAATTTTCAATCAGAAGGGTGCGGTGGTCTGCCAAAATACCGGGCCAGCGTCCGGCCTTGCGGGCGGAAGTGATTATTTTGGCTAGGGTTTTTGAATACTTTTGGGCCAATGCCAAAAGTATTTGCCTGCCCGGCATGAGGGCAACTGCGAACACGAATGAAAGGCAAACAAACCCGTGAGCCATAAAGGCCTGTGCAAGTGGCAAACAAAGCGTTGGCAAGCAAGTGTTTTACAGACAAATTCCAACAGATGAGAATTACGTATTTGAAAACAGCCTGAACATTTATACGAATAACGAAAAATAGAACGATATATTTTGGCTGGAAATCTCTTGCTTCCGGGTCAGCTAATCACGCCCAAGCGTGAAAGCGGGTGGGTAAAACTATTAATAGCTGTGCAAGGGCATTGAGTGCCTGGTCGGATTAGGGCAAGGCCTTGCGCGGCTATTTAATATAACGACTAATTATATAACAGCTAGTTAAGTAGGAATCTATAATTGAATACAGAATCTAAAAAGACTGAACTCGCTGGGCACTGACCGCTATTTAATATAATATAGAATTATATAAGCTGGCCATTTGCGAAGCCGGTATTTCCTTAACATAAAATCTTTGACGTTATCGCACTAAAGTGGACGATAACTGATTTTATGCTAAATACTCGCGCTGCTCGTATTATGGAAATACCTAGTTATGTTATATAATTTATATTATGTTAAATAAGAATTTACAACACCTCCCTTCTATTTATATTATTTATCACATACGTTCACTGGCGGGTGGCTCCTTGTAAGCAAAGGTCTTGCTTAGGCCCCGTAAAAAAACTAGCAACAGTATTCCACCGATGATGAGAAGCACTACGGTGTATTCTTTCATGGCACTTAGTAGTTGGCTACTGACCATGTCTATTTCTGCTGCAACTTTATAATTTTCATAATCATTGGCATCCACAGCTAACGTAATAAGGTCACCCTGTACAAATGCTGCGCTATATATTTCGTTAGCATCTACCTGAGTTCTTAAATGATACGCTGTATCAAGTATAAATGAACTACTCACTGTAAATTCCATAATAGGAACGATATAAGTCTTTCCTGGGTCATTTTCATCAGTAAACTCCAATACATCGGCTACATAGCCTGTAGTATACATCGTACTGCTACTTTCCTCAGACGCTGTGCTTTCATTAAAAATCGGTGTCAGCGTATAATACAATATACTGATGGCCGTAAGTCCGATGATCGATAGAAAGATAAAGCCACATCCCTTTTTCATGTACACAAGATAGTAAAATCTTATATAATTGAAATATAGCTATCTAGAAGACTGTATGGTCTATTGGCAATTCTTATCTATATTGGCATAGGTATTGTACATACATTGCAAATACAAAGTCATGAAAAGAATTCTATTTACTACACTCGTCATTTTATTAGGCTTCACTACACAAGCACAAAACAACGACCGCAGGGGCTTTAAAGGTACAATTACGGCTTCTGAAGTGTCTACTTTAGATGCTGCATCAAACGAAGTGCTGGCCAGTGCAGCAGAAAGTACAAAAATTGTCTTTGACGGACGTAATATTTCAATTGGCAGCGATGTATATGAAATAGTAACACGCGACTTTGATGGAAAGTCAATCAATACCTTCAAAACCACTAAAAGACGTAATACTTACGTGATTAAGTACATTCCAGGCACATCACTCACGGTTATTGATGAATCAAACGATGCCGAAATCACGGTCTATAAACTCAATTAACAGTCAACGATTAACTTCTAACTTCTAACATCTAAATCACCTCACGCAAGTACTTGATTAATCAACGATACAGTGAAAATGCTGAGTAAAAACCAGCCAATAAATCCCTCTACGATACATAAATAGCGCGCAAATCCCCTAGTTGGCACCGAGCCAAACCCAAGTGTTACAAAACTATTGATACTTAATGTAACCGCGTTTATGACGGTTAACAGTAAAGAACCACCAACTACAATGATCGGACCTAAATACGATTTTGTTTTTGTCTTTAAGGCCTGTTCATAGCTTACTAAAAGGCGGTTTTTGCTGTCTGCATCCCATTCTGAAGGAAAAAACACATACAGCACAGAGAAGATCAAAATCACATAAAAAGACATCAGTACCGCTAACCCGGGATCTGTACCATGGTTTGTATAGATTCGGAGGAGTACGTTCAGTTGCCACCTCAAAAGGCTGTTAAACGTGCCCTCCTGCTCATAACGATGCTTTAGCATCTGCCCTTGCAGCTCCTTCATCTCACTATAGCATGCGTTGGCCGACTCCAGATCGCCTCGAGAAATAAAGATCGAATGCATGTCTTTATATATGTTAATGAGGTTTTTGAAGGCAATATCGTTGTCAAAATCCCCCTCATTTTGTGCGCCATATTCAATATAGCGCAACTTATGGCCCCTTAGCTGGTCCCAATACAATTCATTCCATATTTCAGAAAAAAGAAATTTTTCAAATGATACCGTTTGTTGAAAATCATTATTTACCAGGAAAAAGCGCTCAGTTACGTTGTTTTCTGCAAAATAGACCTTTGTTGTAAAGCTGTTCTCTCGAATATCAAGGTTGAGATAGCTGCCTTTATTAAGTATAAAGCGTGATGTACTGTCACCTGAGAATGTGTTTCCCGTCAGGTATAAGTCGCCTGAGGGCATGCCTGGTAGTTTGTAATGGTTGAATTCGCCATATAATCCCAGCTGTATATCGCAGCCTTCAACAATGATAGCCTGTACATTATTGTCCCCAATCAATATATTGCCATTGGTAATTTTACTATCCAATACATCAATTTCGCCTTTGTTTACCTGGTTATTCTCCACCTTCACCTGTGAGGCGATGAGCCCATCTAGTATAATTCCAAAGTCGATATTATTTTGACTCGCCTCTACCCTTTCAAAATTTGAGTTTAGCACCTCAACGATATTGCTGGAGCTATTGGCATAAAATACAAAATCATAGCCAGCGGCCTGATCGATGGTTAACCCATTGAACCGACAGTTGCGTATTTCCAGACCTTCCTGGAAATCAAATTGGTTGAGGTACAAGTGATCAGAGAAACCGATATTATCTAAAATAACACGTCTGTTAATAGTTATAAGTCCCTCTTTATTAATGCGTTGGTTATGCTTATCATTAATATAGTTAAATACACCCTTGTTTCGTTTGAGCTTGCTATTTACAATGGAAATCTCCATTTGAGAGAGCTCCAAATCGCCATCACCTTGTACTAATAATCGGTCGATAAGCTGCTCTAATGTGATTTGTTGCTGGCTGTAGGCCAGAGAAGGCAATATTGCAATAAGAAAACCTAGAACGCGTATGAGCTTACCAACCATAAATAAAAGTGACTATCCAAAAGATAGATTAAGATAGTAAATTCCGTTTAATCTATAATACTTATTAAAAAATGGTCTATAATGACTTAAAGGGCGATTATTGAATTTACCTCATTTTATTACATCACTTAATATATGAGTTCATTTAATGGTTTCTATATAGCTATAATACAGTTAGTTATGTGTTTATTTTGGCATATTAGTTGAAGCCCCACGATTGCTACCTTTTAGTCAGTTAAATTCTTTATTTTCGATGTATGAATCCATACAGATTTGCTACTACAGGTCGGCTCGGACAAGCATTTAAGTCGCTAATCGATAGCCACTACCCTGTCTTACAATGCACATATTTTGAAACTCAGGAAGCGTTGGCAGATCAGATGCACAACTACAATGCATTTGCAGGTTTTGATCTCACTGACAACATTGACATCTCCCATATCAAATGGATACATTCTTTTGGTGCAGGTGTCGATGCTTTCATGCAACTACCATTACCCCAGGATATTTTACTTACCCGCACGACTGGTAATATGGGCTCAAGAATGGCAGAATATTGCTTAGCCTATATGCTGTATGCATTCAAATCAATAGATGAGGTACATCAAAACCAACAGCAGCAAAAATGGGCTCCACTCCTGCTCAAAGATTTAAAAACGGCCAGTGTGTTGATATTTGGTACTGGAAATATTGGCTCGTCCATTGCACAAGTACTGCAGCCATTGGTCCATACAGTTGATGGTGTGAATCGTTCAGGAAGCCATGTTGAAGGCTTTCATGCAATATATCAGCTAACTAAACCCATAAATTATAGTCAGTATGATGTAATCATCAATACGTTGCCTAATACTCTGGAAACTAATGGTCTATTTGATGAGCAATTGTTTGCTTTATGCAATGGCAGTCTTTTTATCAATGTGGGAAGAGGCACAGCTGTTGTTCAGCACGACTTGCTACAGGCGCTGGATGAGGGTCATATAACCAAAGCTGTACTTGATGTATTTGAAGAAGAGCCTTTGCCTACGTCAAGCCCGTTATGGTCACACCCTGGTGTAGTTGTAACCCCGCATCATGCCAGTAAAACTACAGCTGATGATGTAGCATCTAGTTTTAAGCGCATTGTGGAAGCCATCAAAGCAGGTATTGCAAATGATCTGTTTGTTGATGTTTCAAGAGGGTATTGATTTTCTACCCATTGTTGGTCTTGTGACCAACAATTCACTTAACATGCTGGTGAAAACACCAACATGGGAAGTTTAGAGTAACATGTGGGTGACAACGCCAACAAGGGTATGCCAGTTCTTCGTAGTTTGTAACTACGAAGCATAAATATTTGCATAGTTGCAAACTACGCCTAGCGCAGAATTAACCATTGATAGTCTTGTGACCAACAGCATGTATATAAGCATGTAGGTGACAACACCTACATGGGGCTGGGTTTTTGTCGGTGACAACAAAATAAGCGCCTATTTACTGATTAGCCCAGCCAGTATAGCCGTCAGTGTAGTCGTAAACCGTTTTAAAGCCTTTCTCCTTTAAGATAGCGGCTGCTTTGGCGCTACGACCTCCCCTGGCGCAATACACCACTACAGGCCGTGCTGTATCAAGTTTGCTAAGATTTTGTTCAAACTCTCCTGTCATAAAGTCCATACCAATCATGGCACCCTCAATATGACCTGCAGATGTTTCCGCTGGCGTTCTCACATCAACAACCTGTATCGATTCATCGGCCATAAGGGCTTTCATTTCTGCGGTATTGACTTTTTTGAGCGTTACCTGAGTAGTTTCTTCTGGAGTTGTTTTAGACTCACCCTCGGTTTGTGATGACGAGCTACAAGCCAAACAAAACATGAGTGATAAGATGATTAAGGTGTGTTTCATACTTCAATATTTAAAAGTTGAATATAATAAAAAAAGGGATTGATAAAATACCAATCCCTTCTGTTTTGATTTTATTATTTCCTATTGTTCAGGTTCGCCCATTGCTTCTAATTGCTTAGAGACTTTCACCAATTTCTCTTTCATTTTTAACTGGTTATAGATGTACTGTAGCTGCTCAAGGTTAGTTCTGTCATTAGGCTGAAGCTCATTTGCTTTTTCCCAATGAGGTAACGCTGCTTTAAGTTTAGCATCTATTTGCTTCTGAATCTCTTTAGCTTTTTTCTGCTCAGCAGAAGAAATACCCAGGTTATTTTTCTCCTGAATCAAATTAACCGCTGTATTAAAATTAAGTACGGCCATGTTATACACCGCATTGTAATAATTAGGGTCAATTTCGAGTGCTTTTTTATAAGCTTCAGCAGCCTTTTCAGTATTACCCAATTCCTCATGCATTACACCTAAAGTAAAGTATAAGTCAGTATTTTCCGGCTCACTTTCAATAGCTTTTTCCAACCCTGCCTGAGCTTCATCAATCTTTTCCATTCTTATTAAAGCATTGATTTCTGATTTAGCAAAATCAAGATTGTCAGGAAATTGTTTTTTAGCTTTTCTAATAAGAGCTAGCGCTTTGTCGTCATCTTTATTAACGGTTCCTTCTATGTAAATCAATGAATTGTAAATATCCTTACTGTGGTAGCCTAGGTCATCGATCAATACATAGTAGTTCTTAGCCGCGGTCTCATAATCTTTTCCAGACTGAGCAGCTAGTCCAGCATAGATATAACCAGTAGTATCTTCAGGCTGTATGAGCTGTGTTTTGGTGAAATACTTCACCGCATCATCCGTGTTTGAATTTTGGTATGCCTGGACTCCTTCATTCAGATAGTGTCCCCACAACGTATTGATTTGCTGATCTTTTAGAATAGGCAGACCGTTGGCATTGTTGATATAGTACTTGTTTCCTTCAGGATCTATCTCATCCGCCTTTGCGAAAGATTCCATTGCGATTTTTAAAGGATCATTAGCCAAATTTTGATATTCCGGGTTTTGAGTTGTGTCTAAAGAAGCATACACCAAACCTCTGTAATACCATGTTTTACCATCGTCCTTCGTTTTTTCATGTTCAATTGCAGCATCTACAATTTCCTTAGCTTCAGCTAAATTACCCTCGCTCCTGGCCTTTTCAGCGTTGTTTATTTTGGGTTTCTTCTGAGAATACCCAGCGCCAGCCATAAAACATATAGCAACTAATAAAATAACTTTTTTCATAACGTATTCTGTGTGTCTAATTAATTGGTTTCAATATACTAAATTATTCTTTTGAATCTTCAGTTGATTCATCTTTGCCTTCTGATGTTGAGTTTTCACCCTCTTCCTCAATTTCAACAGTCTCGATCTTTTCAATCTTCTCAACAGATGAAATCTTGTCATCATCACCAAGCCTGATCAATTTCACTCCTTGTGTTGCTCTACCCATTACGCGTAGATCTTCTACAGCAAGTCTGATCGTAATACCTGATCTGTTGATGATCATCAAGTCATCAGAATCAATTACCTCTTTGATTGCAACAAGCTTGCCAGTTTTGTCAGTCACGTTGATGGTTTTCACTCCTTTACCACCTCTTTTTGTGATTCTATAGTCTTCAACAAGTGACCTTTTACCATATCCGTTTTCAGAAACAACCAATAAGTTAGATTCTTCACGGTCAATAATTACCATTCCTACCACCTTGTCTTCTTTGCTTTCAAGGGTCACTCCTCTTACTCCAGAAGCCGTTCTGCCCATGCTACGCACGTCAGACTCATGGAAATGAATGGCCTTACCCATGCGCTTAGCAATCACAACGTGGTTTTCACCATTTGTAAGTTTTGCTTCCAGTAATTTGTCACCATCCTTTACCGTAATCGCATTGATACCATTTTGTCTTGGTCTACTATAAGCTTCCAGTGCGGTTTTCTTGATCGTACCGTTTTCAGTACACATCATCACGAAGTTGTTGCTTACATACGCTTCATCGGTAAGACTTTCCACATTAATTACCGCTCTTACCACATCACCAGATTCAATATTGATCAGGTTCTGGATGGCACGGCCTTTAGAAGTTTTGCTTCCTTCTGGTATACCGTAAACTTTTTTCCAGAATACTTTACCATACTCTGTGAAGATCAATAAGTAATTGTGCGCCTTAGCTACAAATAAATGCTCAGTAAAGTCATCATCTTTTGTGCTTACACCTCTGGAACCAACTCCACCTCTACCCTGTGTACGGTATTCGGTAAGTGGTGAGCGCTTGATATATCCCTGGTGAGAAATGGTAATTACCATTTCATCATTAGGGATCATGTCTTCATAAGTGATGTCATCAGCACTATGAACAATCTCTGTTCTTCGCTCATCACCGTATCTTTCTTTTACTTCAAGCAGCTCTTCTTTGATGATCTCCATCCGTCTATCTTCATTTTCTAAGATATACTTAAGCTCCTCAATAAACTTCATCACCTCATCATACTCAGTCTGGATCTTGTCTCTTTCAAGACCTGTAAGACGTTGCAATCTCATTTCAAGAATAGCCTTTGCCTGTATTTCAGAAAGCTTGAATTTCTTGATTAAGCCTTCTTTGGCTGTATCAGGGTCTTTTGCTTTTCTTATGAGGTCAATTACTTCATCAAGATTATCAAGAGCGATGAGGTAACCTTCCAGGATGTGCGCTCTTTTCTGCGCTTCGTCCAATTCATACTCGGTTCTTCTGATTACTACTTCGTGTCTGTGCTCCACGTAGTATTTGATCATGTCTTTGAGGTTGAGCTGTATAGGACGCCCTTTTACCAACGCAATGTTGTTAACCCCAAATGATGATTGAAGCTGAGTATATTTATATAAATGATTTAATACAATGTTTGGAATAGCATCTTTTTTAAGGTCGTAAACGATCCTTAGACCATTTCTATCAGATTCGTCTCTGATATCTGAAATGCCATCAATTTTCTTTTCATTGACCAAAGCCGCAGTCTTCTCGATCATGCTGGCTTTGTTTACCATATATGGAATTTCGGTAACGATAATTTGCTCTCTACCTGTTTTGGTGGTTTCAAATTCCGCTTTTGCACGCATCAACACACGTCCACGGCCTGTTTCAAAAGCATCTTTTACGCCTGAGTAACCATAAATTGTCGCACCTGTAGGGAAATCAGGTGCCGTAACGTGTTCCATGAGCTCAGGTATTGTGATATCGTTGTTGTCGATATAAGCCGCAATACCATTGGCAACCTCCGTAAGGTTGTGAGGAGCCATGTTCGTGGCCATACCCACCGCAATACCCGATGCTCCATTAAGCAAAAGGTTAGGCAGTTTGCCAGGGAGTACAGTAGGCTCTTTTAAGGAGTCGTCAAAGTTGGGAGCAAAATCAACGGTGTTTTTATTGATATCCGTCAGCAACTCATCAGCGATACGCTTCAGCCTTGCCTCAGTATAACGCATAGCTGCCGGAGAGTCACCATCAATGGAACCGAAGTTACCTTGCCCATCAACCAGTGGGTATCTCAATGACCAATCTTGTGCCATACGCACCATCGTATCGTAGACAGCGGTATCACCATGTGGGTGATACTTACCTAATACCTCACCGACAATTCTTGCTGATTTTTTATAAGACTTATTATAATTAACACCCAGCTCGAGCATCCCAAAAAGGATTCTTCTGTGCACAGGTTTAAGGCCATCTCTTACATCTGGTAAAGCCCTGGAGATAATTACCGACATAGAATAATCTATGTAAGCACCACGCATTTCATCCTCTATATTAATCGGGATGATATTTTCATTTGCTCCTTCTGCCATGTATTTTGTAAATTCCTATGTTATCTAAAAATTAAGGCGAATTTACGGAATTCAACGGTCAATTAACAACTAACATTAAACATTTACAGGCTTTTTTGGTTAACCCAAATGCTGAGCTTTGATGACCATATTAAATCTTGGAATATTCCCTATTTAACGGGCTGATTATGAGTGTTTTTACCTATTTGTGAGACTTCAGCACGTAGGCCTAATAAGCATTCATTTTTTTCTTATTCTTACCCTTGTATTTTATCAGGTTGGGGTAATTCTGGCCATGGTGTGGATTCTGCCATTTATAGAACGGGTGCATCCGGCTTCTATACACTTTATTACCATGCTGATGATTGATTTGTGTTGTACAGTTTTTGATGAAACACTTCTTTAAATCAGGTATCCGGTAGATGAATCCAAATGAAATATAAAAGGCATTCATAGAATGGTTTACCACCAGGTCTGTCTCAGGTAGCTCCACCGAAAAATTCTTAATGTCGTAAGAAGGTCTAACAAACAGACTGAAATACTCAGACATTTGCCGCTCAATAGTGGCTCCCAGGTTGAAGTAAACACCTTTCTGAATTACTTCTTTATTAAATTTCTTTGATAAGTTAAAAGCACCAATCTGTGCGTCAACGGCTAGTACATAGTCATAATACCTGTAGACTTTTGCGCCTACTACAGCAAAGTATTTTTTATAAAAAGTACTACCAAAATTAGGGTCGAAACCACTTAACTCATTTTGAAATGAATTTGGCTCAAAGCGACCCGGTCGATGATACTCAAAGGTAAATCCTGCGCCTATTTTATATCTATCAAACTCAACATGAACTGTAGCAGTAAGTGGTATACTAAACCCTGGAGCCTTATATACCAGGTCAGACGTGTCTCCATTTACCAGAAAGTCAGTAGCTGGGTTGAAACTAATACTGGAGTCTGACGCTATTACATCATTAAACCAATAGCTGTAGCCAGAAGAAATGTTGCCTCCTGTTGTATTTAAGTCTTTACTAAATATGATAGGCACACTATCCTGTCGCTGTAAAATGGCAAAATCAGATAGGTCTTGTTTATAAAATGTGCGGCCATAACCGGGGCTGAATCCGAAATGTAACTTACTTAAAAGTGCTCTTAAGCCACTGTTGTTGGTTGGTTTAGCATAAAAATGGTCGAGGGGGATAGTAACTTCATCATCATCCTGGGCATGTACTTTATTAGCACCCAAAGTGAGGAGAAAGCCAACAATTGCAAAAAATAATATAGCAGCCCTGAATCGCATTGATCAATAAACATGCAATTTAAAAAAATAGTATGTCAATTCTTTACTAATCAACGCTTACTTGACCTCGAAGGTCTTGCAAAACGCCTTGAATATCGGGTAGTCACTAAGCCCAAGTTTTTTTCCAATGTCTTTTACTTTATCAAATTCTACACTGGAAATTTGCCTTTCTTCAACGATGTCAGAATCATCGTGAAGAAAGAATGAGGATAAGCAACGAACAAAAAGATAAGGTGTGTGCATAACAGCTATCCCAAAACTGTCTCCGTCCACCTTTTCACGTTTCAGGTCTTCAAGGTTAAAGGTCGATCGCATACAAATTTTAATAACTTCGATAAACTTCTCTTCCCAGGGTTCAAAATTCTTAATCAGAAACTTCATGGCATGTGCTACGGGGTCTACCTTCATGAAAAACCCTCCCTTAGACATCTTACGCGCCATTTTATTGAGTGCCAATTCCTCAAATAAACTTATACTGCCATTGGATTTTGCGATCCCCACTGTTGGTGTCATCATTACAAGCGATAAAAAGTCATGCTCGCTGATTTCTAAAAAGTTGGCTTCATTGGTTATAAAATCTTTCCTTAACTCTGTAACTGCATCGAGAACTTCTGGAATCTCGATCATGATGGCGATTTCGTTTTCTGAGAACATAGCTAGTGTTTATGAGTTTAAAGTCTTGCTAAAGATAATGATAAAAATAAAAAAGATAATCTTATTGAGAAATGATACAAAACTTAGTGACTAAACAAAACAAAAAAGCCTTTCTAATTCAATTAGAAAGGCATTTGTAAATTAATTTCTTAAGCTTTTTTAAGGTTACTAATATTATTAGTGGCAATAAATGTATGTTGTGATTCTTAAATTACAAGATGAATTCATACATTGGCAAAATGACATAACGCATCCAGTGTCACCTACATCAATCCACTCTCTATCACACCAACAATCTATACCACAATTTGCGTTTTTCAAATTAACCTTTTTACTATTAAGGTTATAATTTTGCTCAATGGCATAATTCAACTCTTCTTTCGTAGCATTTGCTCCAGAAATATCTATCCTATCAATTATAATTTCATCTCGATCAAAACTCTCATCAATTATATTTTGTGTAGATAATTGATTTAAAATAGATTCCTTTTCGGCTTGCGATAAGCTTACTTTATTAAAAGTTAATTCTTTCTCTTTTTCAAACTCAATTTGATGACATGAGACAAAAAGCAATGTAAAAAATAGAATAGCTAATTTAGTTTTTTTCATAGTAATAATATTTTATTGATAATTACTTTAATTTAGACTAGTATATCTATAAAATAAAATGTATTTAATAATATTTTTTTTATTATATCATAAAAAAAGACCTTACCAATGAATTAGTAAGGTCTTTTTTTAGTCTAAATTTGAGTTAAACTTCCTCATCAGCCAGTTGGATCTGTACAAGAATAGCCTCGTACTGAGCCTTTACTTCAGGATTTGAAGAGATAGCTGTTTTTATCGCTTTGTATGCCTTGCCACCATCAGGAAGCATTTTTGTAGCAAGAATCTGATTCACACTCTTAAGTGCCTCAATTCTTTCATTTCTCATTTCATTTACCTTTTCAACAAATTTAGTTTCAAATTCTGTAGCGGGCTCCCCTTCTCCTTTACTTATCTCTAAGAACCTAGATCCTGTAATACCGTCCTGATTTGAAATCATACTATTTGTAGCAGCATTAATTTCACTTTTCATTGCATCAACTGACTCCATCATCATGGCATATCTTCTCAAATTCTCATCAGTGATGTAATCCTCATCCTGAGCCATTACGTTAGCCGATACAACTGTGAAAAGGGCGACAAATAACAAACTTAACTTCCTCATTTTCTACTCGTTTTTATTAGTTAATAATTAATTTCAATTTTAAAAACCCCGAATAAACGGGTTTTGGGACTATTAATCAAGCTATTCAAATAAAACTTGCTCAATATCATCCAATTAGCGGGAGTTAATTTATTTTATGCTTGTATTCCAGTGAATAAAAAGGTTGAAATACCGTTTCTCCACTATTAATGTCATAATTGAAAACTCTTTCTTCTGTTCCATTATTATAGGGAGATTGCAACTGAAGCTTTACTTCATTTTGTCCCTCCTTAAGCGGAACACGCGTATAATGAATACTATGTGGCAAAGTCTGCCAATTACGTGTGTCAGCCTTCTCTGTAAGTGCATTTAAGAAACTTACTGCCACCGCAATGCCTTCACTTTCTTTTTCAATCTGCTTTTCTGCGGCTTTCTTTAAAGCCACTCTTAATAAACTCCTTCCAAATTCTAACAACATACGTTGCCGTAATGTTATGAATGCGAGTGCATTAACATCTTCAGCCAGGTCTAAATTGTAATTATCACCTCCAATAGATAAAGAAGCACTTTTATAAAACTTATCGCGCTCGACATATTTTGGAAAAGCTACACGAAAGACCTCCAGGTCACTTAATGACGATCTATTTTCTTCTTCAGATACTGGTACTGAAAACGGAAAAGTAAAGCCATACTCTTCGTTTGTAAAATTGAATACTCCACCCTGCCCTTCTACGACCGCAAAGTTAATGCTCCATTCACTTTTGTATGGCCCTAGCCCATTGTTCCAAAAGAATACCAAAGTACCTTCATTTGCTTTATAAGCGTAGTTTTCCATACCAAACTCACGCTTGTATTGATCATATTCCTCAATGAAGCCTGTCAGGTAAGCGGTGCGAAGTATATCAACTTTGAGTTGATCAGGAACGGAAACCTGAAACATTGCTTGGTAATCATTTCTATAGATATCTAAAGCATTTCTATAAGCTATAAAAGCATTGTTATAATCACGCTGGGCCTCATAGATAATACCCATGAGCACATGTATGAAGGCATCTTCGTCATATTTCTTATCAGATTTATATTTATCGCTAAGTTGTTGAAGCCGGATATTTAGACGTTTACATTCGACCAATGCTTCGTCATACTTACCCATTTGTAAGTAATTGATGGCTTTATAATACAAGAGTAAGAGTCTTTCATGGTCTTCACCTTTATATGCCACCGCATTGGGGTTAGTAAGTAGCGCAGCAGCTTCATTAAGATAGTTTACCTGATAATCTTCAGTAAATATATAGGCCTCTTCTAAATATTGATTACTTTCTTCATAGTTGCCCAACATCGAAAGCACTACTCCTCTATTGGCCAGGTATAAAAAACGCGCCTTGCCTTTAGCCGCTTTTTTATTTTTAGCCATAATTGCCGCTGCCTCTTCCAGGTTTCCGCGTTCAAAAGCAGCATTAAACTCACGATTAACTTCATAGTATGTTGTACACGAAGTGAATAATAGTAAGTATATGATATACAGATACTTAAAATGAATAAGTTTATGCATTTTACTTATCAAAGTAGGCAGAGTGACTAACAAGAGCTTAAACCACCTGATAGCTTGGAGCTATTAGATGGATATAAATCAACATTAGTTTTCTATAAACTTTTTAATCTCTTCCTGACCATACCAAACACGCTTATTGGTTTCGATATCTGTTAGGTATAATGTCACTATATAGTTTACCACCTTTTTGTTGTTGTAGGTATCCGTTTCAGAGGTCATGGTACCAAAAAGCATCAAGTCAGCGCCATACTCTTTACCCCATTTAGCGGTGGTTTCTGGTGATGAAAATTCCTGCTGATCGGCACGTTCTTCTCTGAGTCTTTCTCGAAATTCTCTTGATTCCACCAAATCTGCCAGGCCTGAGTTGAAGATTTCAATTTCAAACTTCTTTATGAAGTTGTCTGCATCGATGTGTTCGCTGGTCTTATTGTTAATATACCCTACGATAATGGCTGGAGTTTTGCCGTTGTCGGCAGTATACTGTTCATACCGGGTGCTATTCAAAAACTGCTGTACGGTTTTATTGGCTACTTTTTTTGAGTCAACATCGTTCCATCGACCACTCAAATCAATTTGTTGATCAGGGTCTACTCGAGTTACAGTTCGCTGTGAACAGGCACTTAATACAAGGCTGGCTACTATAGCCATTCCTGTCATTCTTATGATTGATTTCATTTGTAGTTATTTAAATCTTTACTGAAAGCTTTATGTTCAAAAATCTTGCCGATAATGAATTAGGGACTGCAATTTGTGTATTTGTTACGTCCGTTATCCAGGTGTAGGAAATCGGATTACTCGTACCCAATAAATTAAGTATCTCAGCGGTGATTAGTATCCATCTTTCTTCGTTGTACTTCTCTTTATTGAGATAGAATTGTTTAGCAAACCCTATATCGACTCTTCTATACGAATCTCCGTTAAATGAGTTTCTATTTTCAAAACTATCTGGTGGACCAAATGGTAATCCGCTACCAAAAAGTAGACTCATATTCACCCTAAATGTAGGGTTGTTGGGTAGATGGTCCTGAAAAAAGACACCAACATTCACCCTTTGGTCTGTCGGACGCCTGATATACCCTCTCCCATCACCTGCAACATTTTCTCGCACATTCAGTATTCCCAAACTAAACCATGACTGCGTATCTTCAATGAATTCACCACTTACACGTAAATCAATACCTGCCGCATAAGCTTCAGCATTATTGTTAGCGTAATAGCGAACTTTCACATTGTCTATGTCATAAGGCACGACATTATAGGCCTTTTTATAATAGGCCTCCCCTATAAATTTAAAAGGCCTGTTCCACCACCTGAAGTTATAGTCTACCCCACCAATCACATGAACAGAACGTTGCGCTTTGAGTTGTTTATTTAACTGGCCGGAAAAATCACGTATTTCTCTATAGAATGGTGGCTGTTGATAAACTCCAACTGCAGCTTTAAAAATCATATCTCGTACCCAGTTAGGTTGGTATGAAACCTGTGCACGAGGGCTTAGCAGCAATTGTTCATTGAGATCATAGTAATTAAATCTGGCACCAAAGGTGGCTGACGTTCGTGAGTTAAATTGTGTGGTATTTTGAACATAGCCAGTTATGTTAGAGGTGCTAATCTCATTTTTTGACTGTAGGCTTTCAATATTATTTTCTAATACAAACCCTGATGAATCAATAAAATTATATTCACTGAGCTCATCTTCAATGTTTTGATATGCATAACCAAATCCAAAACCAAATTCATTTTTATCATTTAAATGAATTTCGTTTCTCACTTCTGTATTAAAAATACGTGCGTTTAGGGTGTTTCTACCATAATCGTAGTTGGTTCCGATGCCACGTGTGATGATGCAATCGTTGAAGGTTGCTGACCCAATATTTTTATCTACATCGCATAGTCTATAACCGCCTTCTACTTCAGTAAACTCACGCTCCCTGGCATATACACCTGAGGTAATCACTTTAGTGAGCCAATTGTCGCTAAACTGATGTGTTAATTTTATACCACTCTGATATGTATCATATTCCAGCGATTCAATACCTTCAAATGCCACAAATAGCTTTAAAGTCTGCGTGAAAGTACCGAACTCCGTCTCTCTGCTGGTTGGTTCCACCAGGTAACGATTCCGTGCATATGCACCCAAAATGCCAATTTGAGTTCTTTCAGGATTAGCTGCAGGTCCAACTTTATAGTTGATATAACCCTGAACATCCGTAAATTTAGGCAGGTATTCACCTTGTGTTTCAAGGGTGTTGAGTAAATATTGAGAGGATTTGTGCCTAATCCCAGCGATATATGATAGCCTGTTTTTGGCTCCTTCGATATGTGCAGATCCACCCAACAAACTTGCCGTAGCTGACGCACCAAATTTCTTTGGTTTTTTATAGGTTACATTTAACACTGATGACAACTTGTCTCCATAGACTGGCTGCCACCCACCTGCTGAAAAGCTCACATTGTTAACTAAATTGGTATTAATAAAACTCAACCCTTCCTGTTGCCCGTTACTGATTAAAAAAGGCCTATAGATAGGTATATCATTAACATACACCAGGTTTTCATCAAAATTACCACCTCTAACTGAGTAGGAAGACGAAAGCTCATTGTTACTTACAACTCCCGGTAGCGTGCTGAGAATTTTATTAAAATCCTGAAATGGTGAGGGAAAGGCCTCAATTGTTTTTGGCTTTAGTTTGATAACACTTACTTCTTCTCTTTGACGCTCTCCTTCTATATCGATAGCATCAAGAAAAGAAACGTCCTCTTCGAGCCTGATGGTAAGTTCAATGTCATCTGTAAGTGTTAATAACCGTTTATAAGGAATGTAGCCTACGTGAGTAACTACGAGGGTAATAGAATCTTTAGGCTGGCCTTTATAAACTAATTGAAAAGAACCTTCAGTGTTTGATTGTGTGCCGGTTTGAGTATCCGAAATTAGAATATTAGCACCAGGTATAGGTGAATCATTTGTGGTAGTTACAAATCCTGATATGGTATACTCCTGAGCCCAAACAGATGAAGCAACGATTGTAAATATAAAGCCAAGGAATAATTTCATGCAGAAATGGGTACTGCTATCTAACGTTTTTTAGTTTAGAAATAGTATCAGTCGGGTTAGATGATTTGAATACAAAACTACCTGCAACTAAAACATCTGCCCCCGCTTCAAGCAATGCTTCAGCATTATCCTGGTTCACACCACCATCAATTTCTATCAAAGTACTGGCACCAACCTCTTCAATCATATCTTTAAGAGCAATCACTTTATCAAATGTATTTTCAATAAACGACTGACCACCAAACCCAGGATTTACTGACATCAGACATACAAGGTCTATATCCATGATCGTATCTTCCAGCAAGGCAATATTCGTATGTGGGTTTATAGCCACACCGGCTTTACACCCGAGGTTTTTAATCTGTTGTATATTTCTGTGCAAGTGCGGACAAGCTTCATAATGCACAGAGATTATTTCTGCTCCTGCATTTTTAAAAGCCTCAACATAGTTTTCTGGCTTTTCTATCATCAGATGTACATCCAAAGGCTTCTTCGCATGTTTATTAATAGCCTCTGTAACAGGTATGCCAAAAGAAATATTAGGAACAAAAATACCATCCATGATGTCTACATGTATCCAGTCAGCTTCGCTGGAGTTTAACATTTCTACTTCTTGCTGTAAGTTGGCAAAATCTGCTGCCAATATTGATGGGGCTATTATTGGTTTACTCATGTGTTCAAAGATAGAAAATTCAGCTATTAGTATTTAACGAATCGGGTCTTATAAATCTGGTCGCTATTGTGAATGACCAGTTGATATACACCCTTTTTTAAACCTGCGATTGAAAGTTGGTTCAATTCCTGTCCTGATCCCCAAGTCTGCTTTATAATTATTTGGCCGGTGGCTGACATTACTGTTACAATTGCGTTGCTAAAAGAAAGGCCTTTGTGTCCAATATTAATACTATTTCCTACCACTGGGTTTGGATAAACTACTAATTGTTGAGTGGATTCAGTAGGTAAAGCAAGTGTTTGGTTGTAATTAGGTATGCCATAGCCGAGGTTATTGTCTGGATTTTCACTCTGGCTTCCGATACTTAAAATGAGCTCTCTTAATTCCAAATTAGAAAGTGTTGGGTTGGCTTGCCAAAGTAATGCTGCCAGTCCAGCGACTTGCGGTGATGCAAATGAGGTACCGTTTCCTGTAGTAACGCCACCGTTTGAAACCAGTACGGCACCACTTCCCAAAGCTGCAATGTCAGGCTTTATTCTACCATCAGCTGCAGGTCCTAGTGAACTAAAACTACTAATACTTCCATTAATGTTAACCGAACCTACTGCCAGTATGTCTCGAGCGTCAGCAGGTGCTGTGATAAACTGCCAGGGATCGTTGCCCATATTTCCTGCGCTTACCACAACCAAAATGCCTTTTGATGTAGCAATATTTGCAGCTTGCGTAATGATGGTAGTCTCACCATCAAGATCTTCATATACATAATCCATGGCCGGGTCATCAAATGTATTATAGCCTAATGAGCTCGTAATAATATCAACGCCTGCACTATCAGCTTTCTCGGCTGCTATCAGCCAATTATACTCTTCAATGCGATATTCAGTCGGTGCATCTTCAGTAACGAACAGCATATAATCCGCTTGAACAGCGATGCCCCTATATTCATTATCAATTGATGCGGCCATGGTAGAAAATACACGCGTACCATGGGTACTTATTTTGTATACTTCTTCGTTGTTTTCAACAAAATTGAATACAAATTTTAGTTTGTTTCCATTAAAAACATCACTAAAGCCATTTTCGGTATCCACCCCAGTGAAGCCGGCATCTAAAACTGCAATACTCACACCTGCCCCATCAAAGCCTTCACTTTGAAGTGTATTCACACCTAGCATTTTAGATTGCAAGTTATTTTCCGCTGATGTTCGGCCCAGCTCCTTCTCTTCTTTGTTAGACTTTCTTGCGCCAAATGAAAGCTTAGCATCAGGTGCTATATAAAGAACAGAATCTACATAACTCAGGTCAGTGACAGAAGCAATTTTATTAGCTTCGGTTTGAATGAGTGCTGCATTAAACCATTTAGACAAAAAGAACACATCTACATCCAAATCTTTAACGCCTTGAATATAACTATCATTTACAGGTAAGTCTAGTTCGGTGATAGCAATGCCTTGGTTGGTACGTCTTGTAATGGCTTTAGAAGAAAGAAATTGTTCAGGATTATCTACAGAGTAAGACGAGCCATTTTTATCGCTAAAAAAAACCATATAGCGATTGGTCTGTGCCGATAAAATTAACGGAACTAATATTAATAATAAGAGGAGTTTACATTTTACCATACTCCACTAATTCCTGTGTATAAGAAAATCCGCTTTCGATCTCTTCTAGACCGATACAATTTTGCTCAGCGCAATAATTAAGTAATAATGAATGCTTATAGACCAAGCCGACATCCAACCCATAGATTTCCACTCGCTTGTCTTGTTGAATGATAAAATCCTGATTGTCGCTTTGAATTATGGTGAGTGTATTCTCAATAGTATCATTGGGCGTTATATAAGCTGATCCAAGACTGTCTAAAACATAATCATCCTGCTCCAAAGTATTGAGCCTGTTACCATCCCATTGACGGTCATTCTCAATAGGGAATGTGATTTTAAGAAAAGGTATATTCTCTTCAATAAGTACTGCCTGGTTTGAGTTTAAGTATGCTGACCAGGCACTTTGAAACTCCCAGGGCTCGTTCTCGGTATTTCTTGTATGCCTGTGGATAATGTAAGTAATTTCATCGTTTTGACTTATGAAGGAATCCACTACCTCACTTTTCAATTGAAAAACAGCTGTATCGATGGTACCGAGGATATCAAACTCTATCGATTCTACATTATATATACCGTAGTTACCAACTTCCAGTGGGAAATACTCCTCTCCTGTTCGTTGAAAATCAGGTTCAATGGTTGACTCGCTGCAAGCTAATAATAGCAGCAAACAAACCGTAAATACTCTATTCATATAATTCCACAACATACCAATCAAAGATAAGGAATTGTCATTAACCAATTATAAGGCTTTCGTAGTATAAAAAATTCATTTTTGTTGATCTAATTTCTCATTATAAGGCTTTTGCTATAGCTTTGTAATTAGATAGATCGTTCAAATATGGCATTAAAGACACACGTACTTATAAGTTCTGTAAATAACCTAAGTGATGCACGCTACTGTGCAGGAATGCATGTTAATTATATTGGTTTTGGATTTGAAAAAACGGACAATAATTATATCCCTCGAGAAACATTTAAAGAACTTACAGAATGGCTTTCAGGTGTCGATTTTGTTGGTGAGTTTTCTCATTATGAAACGCAAGATGTACGTATGACGCTGCAAGATTATGGAACCAAATATGTACAAATTAAAGATAAAACACAGGTCGAACAGCTGCAGTTAGATGGTTTCACCGTTTTCTTAACTATCGATATCAATGATTGGGTTTCTCTGGAAGGAATCAGACCGAATTATTTAGTTGTAGAATCCTCACACGAGAAGTTGACCAAAGAAGAATTGAATATAATAAAAAACCTAAGTGCAACGCGTAAGGTGTTTATTGGTGCAGGTATCACTAAAGAAAATGTCGAGTCGATCTTATCTGAAACCAATGCCCATGGTGTCGCATTACAAGGTGGAGATGAAATTAGACCTGGTTATAAAGACTATGATGAGCTTGCCGACATATTGGAGACTTTAGAAGTAGACGACATGGCTATTGGTAATTAGTCAAGGTTTTCCTTTTCTTTTTTAGAAAGCCACCCTCCTACTGTTGTTTTCACATTTCCAACCCTTATGTTGGTCTTTTGACCAACATAATATAAAGGTACACATTATGGTCTTTTGCTTGTTGGTGACAACACCAACAAGAGTGTGCCCCAATGTTGGTCTTTTGACCAACATCACTGAGGCGCGTTTATTTTGATAGTTGTTGATAACGCAAGTTAACAACGGGGGTCTTATTTTTGAATTCTCCCACCATTTCCTTTCTTTAGATTGAAAAAACCAAAACCGCTGTGTTGGTCTTTTGACCAACACAATTAATGTTTTCATACGGTCTAATTAATGGAGGTAAATCGTATATATTTCTATACTGCAAGCATTGTAGATTGGAAGCCTATTTTGAAAAGTGAACCATCGAAAAAAATAATTTTAAATTCATTAGAGTTTTTAGTGAATGATGGTGCTGTAAAATTATTCGGATACGTGATTATGCCAAATCACATTCACTTAATTTGGTTACCACTAAAACCAGGCCTTCAATTAAGATTTATGAAATTCACAGCCCAAATGTTGAAATTTCATTTAAAAGATCAAGAGCCTGATTTATTAGAATTGCTATTGGTAAATAAAACTGATAGGACATATCAAGTTTGGCAACGAAATCCTCAAGCAAAAGAGTTGCTGGGAAGATTGATGCTCGAGCAAAAGTTAGACTACCTTCACAATAACCCTTGTCAGGGCAAATGGATGATAGCAGATGATCCGACACAATATAGATATTCTTCCATTAGATTTTATGAATTCAATGAACCCAATGAGATGTTAACTCATTATATGGACTTTGTGTAAATCATTGAGTCTTGTTGGTGACAATACCAATAGGGTATGACCACTCCCATGTTGGTCTTTTTACCAACATGATAAAAGACACCCGATATGGTCGTTTGCTTGTTGGTGACGTCTTTTGCCTTGTTGGTGACAATACCATGCCCCTATGTTGGTCTTTTGACCAACATAATAAAAGATACCCAATATGGTCTTTTGCTTGTTGGTGATAACACCAACAAGGGTATGAAGTAGACGACATGGCTATAGGTAATTAGTCAAGGTTTTCCTTTTCTTTTTTAGAAAGCCACCCTCCTACGGTTGTTTTCACATTTCCTGCAGCTTTACCCAAAGAGTCTACACTGTTTTTAATTGTACTCTTCCCTGCATCCTTCATGGCTTTCATTACACTTTTTACAACTTTTCCTGAAGACTCGACCACCAGACCTCGCAACATAACAGAAGCTTGACTAAATGCATTCTTTCTCAATGTCCGTTTGTCCAAATTGGGGTGTGTTGCGCCACAATAATTTTGAGCAATAATACCTACACGCAATGTCAGAAATGCATTGGTAGAACCTTCTAAAATAGAGTCTGTAATGATATGTGCTGCATGCCCTACAACGGGTATGGACCTTCCTGGGCTCTTGAGTAAAGCATTAATGACAGGTTCAACTTGCCGACTGATGTCAATATCTTCAATTTCTGAAGCAATCAATCCGGCAGTAGCCACATTAGCATAAAGCATAAACATATCTTTAATGGTTGGACGCTGCCAATAGATATGTGCCACCTTCCAGATCATTCTTGATTGTGTAATCAAAACCGTAAGCGCATCAAGTTTGCCGTTTTGAGAAATCGCTGTAGAAAGAAATACGGCCGTGGCTGTTTGTTTTATGATCTTTTGTGAGTGACCATTCAACAGATCAACTGCTTGTTCAAGTTCTTCATTCGATTCAACCTTAAGGCCTTCAGCCTTAATTATTTTATTTTGCCTTAGTCGTTTTTGAAGCTTGTTTCGGTAAGTGTCTGGGTCCTCTTCGTAGTTGATTGATCTGGGAAGGCGAACAATAATGTAGAATGGAATACATAAGCATATAATTACAACCGAGGCAACAATACTTGTGACCACAATGGCCAGCACTTGGTCTATTGCCACCAGGTTTGCGTAGAGACCAACTATCTGATTGACTGCAAACAGTAGGAATAATACTGAAACGGCAACCCCGATGAGTAGACTTACTTTTTTTATCAATGACTTCATATACTGTTTGACGCTGTTTACTGAAGAAGTGTTACAACCTTACTCTCATCTTTTGATGGAATAACACTATTGTGCCAATAACTGTGTAACTTTGCGGCTTCAAAAGAAGCAGTATCATGATAGCAGCACAAAATCTTTCTCTACAGTACGGTAAGCGTATACTTTTCGATGAAGTAAACATCAAATTCGTTCAGGGCAATTGCTATGGCGTAATTGGTGCCAATGGAGCCGGAAAATCTACCTTCCTGAAAATCCTTTCTGGCGAAATAGACCCCAATGGTGGACAAGTAGCCATAGAGCCAGGTAAACGTATGGCCGTATTGAAGCAAAATCACTTTGAGTTTGATGAAAATACTGTGCTGGATACTGTAATGATGGGCCATAGCCAACTATGGAAGATCATGAAAGAAAAGGATGCCATTTACTCAAAACCAGACTTTTCTGAAGCGGATGGCGTGAAAGCTTCTGAACTGGAGGCTGAGTTTGCCGAAATGGATGGTTGGAATGCTGAATCAGATGCTGCGGCCCTATTGAGTGGATTGGGCATTGCTGAAGAAGACCATTACAAGCTCATGCAGGACATGCCCGGTAGCAAAAAGGTAAGAGTACTACTCGCTCAGGCATTATTTGGTAACCCTGATATTTTAATTCTTGATGAGCCAACAAACGACCTGGATATCAATACAGTGGCATGGTTGGAAGACTTTTTACTTGAGTTTAAGAATACGGTAATCGTTGTATCTCACGACCGTCACTTCTTAGACACGGTTTGTACTCACATTGTTGACATTGATTTTAAGCAGGTAAAACTCTTCACCGGTAACTATTCTTTCTGGTATGAGTCTTCTCAATTGGCTCTATCTCAGCGAAGTAGTGCAAACAAAAAAGCTGAAGAAAAGAAAAAGGAATTACAGGAATTTATTGCTCGATTTAGTGCTAATGCCTCTAAATCGAAGCAGGCAACCAGCAGAAGAAAATTATTAGACAAGATCAATGTAGATGATATACAGCCTTCATCCAGAAGGTATCCGGCCATCATATTCCAGCAAGCCAGACAAGCCGGGGATCAGATTTTAGAAGTAAAAGATCTTTCGAAATCAATAGACGGAAAGCCATTGTTTAATGGGTTAGATTTCATGGTAAATAAAGGAGATAAAATAGCTTTCTTAAGTAAAGATAGCCTTGCCCTTACCGCATTATTTGAAATTTTGAATAACGAGGAGCGCGCTGATAATGGTACTTTTAAGTTTGGTCAGACCATAACTACTGCTTATCTCCCAAATGAGAATGAGGAATTCTTCAAATCAGATCTAAACCTGATCGATTGGTTGAGACAATACACTGAAGGCGAGAAAGACGAAGTATACATCAGAGGTTTCTTAGGCAAAATGCTTTTTACTGGAGAAGAGACTTTTAAGAAGTGTAATGTATTATCAGGTGGTGAGAAAGTAAGATGCATGGTATCGCGCATGATGTTGCAGCAGGCTAACTTATTAATGCTAGACGAGCCGACTAACCACTTAGACCTAGAATCTATCGAAGCATTCAACAACGGGCTGAAAGAATTTCCTGGAACCGTATTGTTTACCTCACATGACCATACCTTCACTCATACCATAGCCAATAGAATTATCGAAATCGGACCAAACGGCTATATGGATAAGCTTTGCACGTATGATGACTACATCAGCAATGAGAAGTTTATGGAAGAAAGAGAGCAGTTGTACGTGGGTCAAACTGTTTAAGTGCACTATTAGCAGTAAAATTCTAAACTTAAAGCGGGCCATCGGAAGGCTATGGGTCAATCCAAATCCTATTTAGGGCGTCCTTGAAAGTTAAAAGCTTTTAAAGAACGATTTATTTGTATTGGCAGCAAGTCAAAACCGTGATTTGGCTACTTTTGAGGAATTAACTCTGGTTTTCATTTTCTTTTGCTCGCACAAAAGAAAACGGAAACAAAAGAAAAGTGCGCCACGAACAAAGCTCATTTTCCCCGCTAAACGCACAACCAGCCCCATCCTGGGCCGCTTCCCACAACCCTCAAATGAGCCGCACTGTTCGTGGAAAACCAGCCCACTACTTGCTATTTGCAATTATCCAGGATGGCCTATTTAATGCTTATCCTTCTTTAAAAGGTCGCGTATCTCAACCAGAAGCTGAATGTCTTTCGGTGTTGGAACTGAGGTTTCTTCCTCATCTTCTGCTTTTCTCCTTAGCGAGTTGATGAATTTTAAAACGATAAATATCGAAAAGGCAATGATTATAAAATCTAAAACATGTGCCCCAAAGGCCCCATAGTTCAGTGCTACTTCATTGGATATGAGGCTACCATTTGCATCATGTTCCGCGGCTTTTAGTACCCATTTATAATTAGCAAAATCTTTAGAACCCCAAAGCAAGCCAAATGGTGGCATGATCACGTCATTCACAAGGCTACTCACTATTTTATTAAAGGCAGTACCTATCACTACACCAATAGCGAGGTCAACAACACTGCCTTTAACAGCAAACTCTTTGAATTCCTTATAAAACCGTTTCATGGTTACTTACCAGCAAAGATTTCTGCCAATTTCTCTTCCAGTGCTGCCCCACGGAGGTTTTTTGCAATAATCACTCCTTCGGGATCTAGTAACAATGCAAATGGTATGGCTTTGATATTATAGATTTCGGCTGCCTTGCTATTCCAAAACTTCAAGTCAGAAACCTGAGTCCAGTGCAACCCATCTTCTTCAATCGCCTGCAGCCAGTCTTCTCTTTTTCTGTCTAAAGAAACACCATAAACTTCGAAGCCCTGGTCGTTATACTTGTTATACATACGTACAACATTTGGGTTCTCCATTCTACAAGGTTTGCACCATTTGGCCCAAAAATCAACCAGTACATAGTTCCCTCTTAGTGAAGATAAGCTAACTATATCTCCATCTGGATTGGGTAGTGCAATGTCAGGAGCCACCTGACCTACTGCCAACTTACCCATTTGATCCACCTCTTTCACAAAATCTTGCGCCAAAGGCACTTCAGGCATTTCCTCTTTTAGCAATGCAGCATAATTTTTATACACTTCATAGTGCTTGTCTTTGTCAAGCATTCTTCCATTTCTAAGAATCTCGATAACACCTAGTGAAGCACCCATAGTGTCGATAGATGCAATCAAGTCTTGTTTCATATTAGCATCTAACTTCAGATAAGCCTTTCTGAGAGAATCCATGGCTTGTTGGTCTTGTGCCGCACTTGCCTGACCAAATTGCTGATTGATAGCCTGTACCTGCTCTGAAGATTGTAGCTCTTGCATTAGTTGCTGTGCAAGTGCGATAAAATCATGATCTCGAGATCCACTCACTCTGGAAAAGCCGTTTCTGGCGTTACCATCGACATTTACCTGAACATCATCACTATCCAATATCAGTGGCACTTGTTGGAGATTGTAAAAGTTCAATCTGTAATATCCAGGAGTTTCAATTTTTACTTCTTTTGAAAATGTATAATCTTCCGGATTTAGCTTTAAAGTATCTATAGGCGTAGGTTGATTTCCTTCAAAACGCTCCAATATAATCAGCCCGTTTTGCTGAGGGTAGCCAACAGTACCTGAAAGCGTAATTGTATCTTCTGAAGTTTGCTTACTTTGATTAGCATTTGAGCAACTAATCATAATAATGGCTAAAAGGAGATACATGATTTTATTCATTTTGTTGAAGTTTAACCGTTTGCTGAATGGTTTGTACATAAGTTGTAAATCTTTTTGTAATTGAAGCATCAGGTATTTTTTCATTAAGTGTATCACTTACTTTTTCAAATATATCTATATGCTTATCTGGTCGTAATGCATTGTTATACAATAATTCAACGGCTCCAAGATAAGCTTTATTTTCAAGGCCTTCTAATATGACTTCCTTGATCATTTCATCTTTCTCCTCGATGGCTTTTTGATACATTAGTTCAGCATCTTTCATTGAGTTTTGGTCTCCTTCAGTACTCGCTTTCTCATATTGACCTTTCAATGTCTTAATTGCTTTAAGCGACCCGAAGTTTGCATGTAGCGATTTCACCTCATCTATCAGTTCATGATCTGAGGAGCCTGAAATCGTATACTTGCCTCTAATGTTTGAAGCATCGACTTCTACATAGAAATCGTCATAACCAACGAGTACTGGCACCCTGTTTCTATAAGTAAAGTTGAGTCGATAGTAATCAGGTTCGTCATTCTTGATTGTAATTCTGAAAGTGCTGTCTTTTTTAATGAAAAGCGTATCTAGTTCTCTGTAAATAAGTCCTACCTTTTTTTCCAGAATGATCGCGTTACCATCGTAATTTTTAACTTTTCCTGTAATCACTACACTGTCATTTGTGCACCCAACACAAAAACCAGTGACCAAAACCAATAATAGTAATTGTTTCATGTTAGTTTAATTTTTGCTGTAATAACTGCTTAGCCATCTTAGGATCAGCTTTTCCTTTACTTTCTTTCATTATTTCGCCCATAAACATACCCAAAAGTGCCTTTTTTCCATGTTTGTACGCTTTAACTTTTTCAGGGTTTGCGTTTAACACTTTATCAATAGCATCATTAAGTGCCTGTGAATCATTTTCCAACAACAGATTTAAGCGAGTAGCTACTTGTAATGCAGACTCTCCATTAGTTTTAAGTAAAGCAGGAAACACTCTGTTTGAAGCCACTGAAAAACTTAGCTGATTATTATCCACCATACTTATTAGTTGTGTAATAAGTTCAGGGTTTAATGGAAATGCCGAAATATCTAAGCCACTCTCATTTAAATAAGACTTAACAGGCCCCATCACCCAATTGGAAGCTGCTTTATAATTTGTCGTATTAGCACAGATCTGCTCAAAATATTGCGCCACTTCTTTGGATTCCGTCAAGACTTCCGCATCATATGCAGGAATCTGATATTTAGATACAAATTTTGAAGATAATTCACGAGGCAAGGTTGGCATTGACGCTTTAATTTCACGTAGCCATTCCTCAGATACTTTAACCGGGCTTAAGTCTGGATCAGGGAAATATCTATAATCATTTAGCTCTTCTTTGGTACGCATGCCCGCGGTAGTGCCAGTATTTGCATCGAAAGTTCTGGTTTCTGATATCACCTGTCCGCCTTCTTCAATGTATTTTATTTGTCGTTCGATTTCATGGTCTATAGCCCGTTGTACGTTCCTCATTGAGTTCATGTTTTTCACCTCAACCTTTTTGCCTAAGGTTTTGGAGTCTTTAGGCATTACTGAAATGTTGGCATCACATCTTAATGACCCTTTTTCCATATCTCCATCACAAATTTCGAGATACCTTACCAATCTTCTTACTTCAGAGAGGAAAGCATGGGCTTCCCTAGATGTGTGGATATCTGGCTCTGTTACAATTTCAATGAGTGGTACCCCTGCCCTATTAAAATCGACAAGCGTATCTTCTTCAGAAGCCAAGTGGATAGACTTACCAGCATCCTCTTCAATATGAATACGATTTAAGCTAATTTCTCTTTCAGGAGCGTTTTTAGGTGAGACAAGCACCTGGCCACCAACACAAATGGGCGTCCTGTCCTGAGTAATTTGATAACCTTTGGGCAAGTCCGGATAGAAATAATTCTTTCTGTCAAAGATCATATCTCTGGAGATCTCGGATTTACAGGCTAACCCCATTTTGATGGCGTATTCAATTACCTTTTTATTTAGCTTAGGTAAAGTACCAGGGTGGCCCAAAGTGATTATACCAACATTGGTGTTTGGTAAATCACCAAAATCGGTGGCGTCAGAGTTATATATTTTAGTGTAAGTCTGAAGTTGCGCATGTACTTCCAAACCAATTACTGCCGTATATTTTTCTCTTATCGACCTATCCATTCTGAAATGTTATTCAGATTAGTTTTTCAGCGTCACTTACGACTTTGTCTAAGCCCGATATGTCTTTACCACCTGCTGTGGCGAAAAATGGCTGACCACCGCCCCCACCTTTGATGTTTTTGGCCAGCGCTCTAATAATATTTCCGGCATTGAGGTTCTTATCTTTTACAAGTGCGTCAGATATAGCTACTGCTATTTGTGGTTTCCCTGCAATATCAGCAGCCAACACCATAAATAAACCGTCTACCTCTTTTCTTAAATCAAAAGCTAGTTGTTTAAGTACGTCTGCATCTGGCAATGTCACTTTACTAATGATCTTATTCACTCCATTTTGAGTAACAGCAGCTTTTATCAGGTCACCTTTTATGTCTTTGGCCTGAGCTGCTTTGGCTTTGTTGAGTTCTTTTTCTAATGCTGATTTTTGATCAATCAGTGTTTTGACAGCACTTTTTACATCTTTTGGGGCTTTAAGCATTTCTTTAAGCTCCTGTATTAATGATTGCTGTTCGTAAACCAATTTTTCAGCTGCTTCTGCAGTGATCGCTTCAATTCGTCTTACGCCCGCAGCCACTGAACCTTCTGAGGTAATCTTAAATAAGCCAATGTTTCCGGTAGCTTTTACATGTGTACCGCCACAAAGCTCTACAGAATACGCAGGATCGAAAGTAATAACGCGAACGCTATCGCCATATTTCTCACCAAACAATGCCATAGCACCCATTTTCTTAGCTTCTGCTAAGGGTACGCTTCGCTTTTCATCCAGCTCGATATTTTTTCTGATTTTCTCATTCACAAGTTGTTCAACCTTTGTAACCTCGTCATCAGTCATCGCCTGAAAGTGAGAAAAGTCGAATCGTAACAATTTCTCATTTACCAACGATCCTTTTTGCTCAACATGTGTCCCTAACACTTCTCTAAGCGCTGCATGAAGCAAATGTGTCGCACTATGGTTATTCATTGTAAGCTTCCGCTTCTTGTAATTCACAACCGCTTTAGAAGCCTTTTCAAGGTTGGCCGGTAGCTTATTTACAAAATGAACGATGAGTTCGTTTTCTTTTTTTGTATCCAGCACAGATATTTTTTCTTCACCGTTATCCAGATAACCAGTATCACCTACCTGGCCGCCACTTTCAGCATAAAATGGTGTTTTGTCGAGTACCATCTGAAATATCTCTTTGCCTTTCTGTTTGAGTTTACGATAGCGCAATATATTGCTTTCAGTTTCAATATTGTCGTAACCTACAAATTCCACGTTTTCTCCAGGTTTTACAACTTCCCAATCGCCAGTTTCCTTTGCGGCATCAGCTTTCGAACGAGATTTTTGCTGTAACATCTCTTTGTCAAACCCCTCTGCATCCACACTTAGGCCATTTTCTCGTGCAATAAGCGATGTAAGGTCAAATGGAAAGCCATAGGTGTCATACAATTCAAAAGCTATTTTGCCATCAATTACTTTTTCATTGCTTTGACCAAGATCTGCTTTAACCTTATCTAGCTTTTTAAGCCCGTTTTCTAGCGTCCTTAAAAAGGATGTCTCTTCTTGCTCTATAACTTTCATGATAAAGTCTCTTTGTGTTTTAATTTCAGAAAATACATCATGAAACTGGTCTACTAACAGAGGCACCATATTATACATAAATGGCTCTTTTTGATTTAGGAAAGTAAACCCATAACGTACGGCTCTCCTTAAAATGCGCCTAATCACATAGCCTGCCCCCGTATTTGAAGGCAGCTGCCCATCTGTTATGGCAAAAGCAATAGCTCTTACATGGTCAGAAATCACGCGCATTGCGATGTCGGTAGACTCATCTTTGCCATAGCTTTTTCCTGAAATGTCAGAAATATGATCGATTAATGGTGTAAATACGTCTGTCTCGTAGTTGGATTGCTTGTTTTGAATGGCCATGCAAAGCCTTTCAAAGCCCATACCGGTATCCACATGCTTGGCTGGCAGGTTTTTTAATTCACCACTGGCTTGCCTGTTGTATTCCATAAATACGAGGTTCCAGACCTCTACCACCAGTGGATGATCTTCATTTACCAGTGTTTTTCCATCTACTTTCTTACGGTCTATATCAGGTCTTAAATCAATATGGATTTCAGAACATGGACCGCATGGACCAGTATCTCCCATTTCCCAGAAGTTGTCTTTTTTAGAGCCATAGAGTATCCTATCTTCTGAAATAATCTCTTTCCAGTAATCAAATGCTTCCTGGTCTACGTCTAGTTTATCCTCTTTGTCACCACCAAAAACGGAAACATATAACCTATCTTTAGGCAATTTATAGACATCAGTAAGCAGTTCCCAAGCCCAGGCAATGGCTTCTTTCTTAAAATAATCTCCAAAAGACCAGTTGCCCAACATCTCAAATAGTGTGTGATGGTAAGTATCCAGCCCTACTTCTTCCAGGTCATTGTGTTTACCTGAAACCCGTAAGCATTTTTGTGTATCCGCTACCCTTGAATTGGTAATGGTTTTGTTACCTAAAAAATAGTCTTTAAACTGATTCATTCCCGCATTTGTAAACATCAGTGTGGGGTCATCTTTGTTTACTAAAGGTGCGGATGGTACTATTTTATGTTGTTTGTCTTCAAAAAACTCTAGAAACTTTCTCCTTATCGACCTCGAATCCATTTAATCTTAAAAATTTTGGTAAATTTGCGGCTTATCGTGTTTTTTAATGAAATTTTAATATATTGCGATGTCTGAAATAGTTGGCATTCGCAATATTTTTATTTTTTCAACTTAAAGAGCACAAAAATATAAGTTTTTAGCTTAGTAATTTAATGGCGCGAATAAAATATTACTACAATACAGATACCTGCCAGTACGAGCGAGCAAAAGTCACTTTATCAGATGTATTTCTGAATTTAATGGGTTTTTTATCGGTTGCATTGGTATTCGCTGTAGCCATACTTCTGGTATATAATGCCTATTTTGAATCTCCTTCTGAAATTCAGCTCAAAAAGGAAAACAAAGAACTCAAATCACACTACAACACGTTGCAAGACGAGATGGACGAGGTTTCTGAAGTAATTGCCGCTTTAGAGGATCGTGATAATAATATTTATAGAAAAATATATGAAGCAGAGCCACTGGCTGATGAGATAAGACAAGCTGGTAGTGGTGGCGCAGAGTTATATAAACGCATAATGGATAAAGGTCTGGCTGATGAAAAACTAGTGGTCAGCACTTTTAAGAAGATCGATAAACTCAAGAAAAAGGCAAGAATTCAAAATCAGTCATTTGATGAAATTATGCATTTGGCTAAAGAAAAAGAAGGATTACTAAGCTCATTGCCAGCCATTCAACCGATTCCGAATCCTGAACTTACCAGACTGTCTTCTGGATATGGAATGAGAATTAATCCATTTCACAAGGGTCGTGTAAAGCATGAAGGCATTGACTTTGCAGCGCCCAGAGGCACTCCTGTGTATGCCACAGGAAATGGAGAAGTAACTTTCACAAAAGATAACAGTACATTAGAAACTGGCTATGGTAATTATATAGAAATTGACCATGGCTTTGGTTATGTAACAAAATACGCCCATCTTGATGGGTTGAATGTATCAATTGGGGATCAGGTGAAGCGTGGCCAGGTAATAGGCTATGTTGGTTCTACCGGGGGCTCGGTTGCTCCCCATGTGCATTATGAAGTAATTAAAGACAATAAGAAAATAGACCCGATTAACTTTTTAATACAAAAGCTCAATGATCAGGAGTATAACCAACTTGTGACATTGGCTAACAGGGAAAATCAGTCCTTGGATTGATTTCATTTTTTAACCTGAAACAACTACGAAAAACCCATGGCAAAAATAAGATATTACTATAACACGGAGACCTGCAAGTATGAGCCCATAAAGGCTACAGGTAAAGCCGTGTTCCTGAATATTTTAGGCTTCCTATCTGTATCATTGATTATTGCATTAGGCCTTATTTATTTATATCGAGCAAACTTCACTCCTATTAAAGAGTCAAGGCTATTGGCAGAGAATCATGATTTAAAGGTAGAATGGAATATTCTGAAGGACAATCTTGAAAATGCATATTCTAGTGTTAATGAGTTGCAGTTTAAGGATGATAAAATTTATCGTGTTATTCTAGACACCGATCCGATTCCTTCAACAGTAAGAGAAGGTGGTGTTGGTGGTCATGATAAATATGAAGGACTAATGTCACTCGAAGAAAATCAACTGGTTATAGATGCGTATAAAAGCATTGATGACATTAAAAAGAAGCTGTATATTCAGAGTAAATCTTACGATCAAATTTCTAATCTGATTACCGAAAAAGAAAAAATGTGGGCGGCACGCCCGGCCATTCAACCCATTAATAACAAAGAGCTAACAAGACTTCATACTACATTTGGTCCCAGATGGCACCCTATCTTAAAAAGAATGAATCCCCATGAAGGGCTCGACTTTACAGCACCTACAGGAACGCCAATTTATGCAACAGGTGATGGTATTGTAACTACTGCTTACCCTTCCACTACTTATGGCAATGTGGTTTTCATCAATCATGGTTATGGTTATCAGACGCGATATGCTCATATGCATAAGTATATTGTAAAAAGAGGTCAGTCTGTAAAAAGAGGTGATATAATTGGTTATGTAGGAAATACCGGTAGATCACAAGCGGCTCACTTACATTATGAGGTGTTGTTTAACTATAAACCAGTTAATCCTATTAATTTCTTTCAGAGAGATCTTAATAACGAAGAATACGAGAAGTTAATTAAGATTTCGGAACAAGAGACCATTCCATTAGACTGATAATTAGAATTTTACACTTAAAACCCTGATCTAACCATCAGGGTTTTTTATTTACTCAGTTTTTCGTGAACTCATAAGTTTTAATAAATTGATTATAAAGGCCACTTACATTTGTCAACTTTAGGGTATACACCTGCATCAGATAATGTAACTATATGAAAAGACTTTTCACATTAATATTAGTATCAACCTTATTTACCGCTTGTCTTGAGGAATTGGAAGATATTGACAAGGTTGAGGTTGGTACACTTAACCCTGATGTAGCCATACCTTTAGTGTCCACAAATTTTACCATGGAAGAGTTTCTGAAAGAAGGTAATTCAGTAGCTAGTATTACTGAAGAAAACGGTGTGATCCTACTTACCTATAGTGACACTATCATTTCTCAGGGAGCAGATTCACTATTAGTAGTCGAGGACCAAGCCAGTCCTGATTTGGTGGTATCTGGTGCAGCTATGAGTGCTATTCCAACTAATGGAAGTCAAACCTTTACCAGGTCTGCCACTTTTAACATCAATAATTCAGGAGGCGACCAGCTCGATTCCATTTGGCTCTCTGCCGGTGATTTAATGTCTGCAGTGGAAGTAGATGCCCCAGTTAGTGGGAATGTTACAATTACATTTAACTCGATACAGCAGAACGGTCAGTCTATAGCACAAACTTTGTCGTGGACATTTGATGGGACAAATAGCAACCAAACAGTAAATGCCACCGATGATCTTACTGGTGCAAGCCTGGTGTTAACAATGGGAGGTGGTACTAATGAGGTGAGTTTTGAAGCATCTATTACAATCACGAATGAAGGCACTCCAGTTTCAAATACGGATGAAGTGAGGGTAAATTTCAGTCTTGCTAACCTCGAATTTGCCGGAATATTTGGCGATATTACTACCAGGAGCATTACTACCCCACGTAAATCTGTTGATATTGATATATTCAACAATATTAACGAAGGAGCCTTCCAATTAGATGATCCTCGATTGGAATTATCATTTATCAATAGCTTTGGCTTGCCTGTAGCACTTGGTATAGATAGAATACGGGCTGAAGCCAAAGATGGCTCAGTAATCGCCCTAACTGGTGATGTTGTAACAAACCAAAGCCCCTTCCTACTTGATGCGCCTAATATCAATGAAATAGGTGAAAGCAAAACTTCCTCAATAGCCTTTAACAATACCAATTCTAACCTCAATGATGTATTCAACTCTTTCCCTTCTCAGTTTTTATATCGTTTTCCCGGGCAGATAGATCCAAATGACATTGCTAATAACTTTGTTTTAGCTGAGAGCGTGATTGATATCTTTTTGGATATCGAAATCCCATTGAGTGGAACCATTTCTGCTTTACAAATGGTAAAGACATTTGATTTCGATGGTAATGGCATCAGTGAATTAAACGAAGCTACACTCATTGTTAATACTGTCAATACTTTCCCTTTAGACGCTCGACTACAAGTATATTTCCTGGATGATGCCTCTAATATCCTGGACTCATTGTATGATGATAATAATGGCCGCCTAATGGTTGCTGCAGAGATCGATGGGCAAGGCTTTGCCAGCACACCTGGGGAGTTGAATGATCGTGTTTTTGTCGATGCAGGTAAAATAGATCGTATCGATCAGGCTACACAACTTGTTATGCGGGTACAGTTACAAACTGCAAATGGTGGGTCAGTACCCATTAAAATATCACCTTCAAACAACTTGCAGGTAAACATGGGGATAGAATCTGAACTTGAACTCAACTTTTAATTCATGGCTAAAGTAGTTGCTTTAATTTTTTCGCTTAATTGCCTGATATTTTTTAGTTACGCGCAAGGTGACCTGGGATTATACCAGCTCAATAAAAGCTTACCACAGTCAAATAACCTTAACCCGGCATTTATGCCAGAACATAAAGTGGTTATAGGCTTTCCAGTCATATCTTCAACAAAAGTTTTTGTAGATAATGATGGACTTTCATTCAACGATTACTTTGCCTATGATATAAATGACAATCTCATTTTAGACACACTAGGTCTTCCAGGCAAAGTAAAGGATATTCAACGTTTTGGAGCTAGTACGGAGCTTGGCCTCTTTTATTTTGGACTGAGAGGTAAGCGTAGCTATTTTACGTTTACTATCAATCATGTAACCGACTTTAGATTTAACTACTCTGGTGACCTTGTAAGGTGGGGTATTCTTGGACCTGCCGACCCAAGGATTGCAGGGAATGACCTTGAGATAGAAAATTTTGGACTGAAAAGTTCTTCATACCATGAAATTGGCATTGGCTATAGCAGACAATTCAATGATAAATTGACTTTGGGGGCTAGATTAAAATATTTACAAGGGCACGGCATTGTAGAAACAAAAGAAATCAGTGGACTTATCCATGTGGGATCGGATTCTGTTACTGTTGCCTCAGGTAATATACTTGTAAATACTGCTGGAATCGCATTAGAAGATGAAAATGACCCAGACTATATAAATTATTTTACAAATAACGGTAACCGAGGAGCAGCGCTTGATTTGGGTGCAACGTTTGCGTTAAATGATAAACTGACCCTTTCGGCATCTGTTAAAGATTTAGGCTTTATTAACTGGTCTGATTATACAAGATCTTACGAGTTGGATCCGATTACATACACTTATCGCGGTTTTGACTTATTAGACCTGATTAATAAAAACCCCAACGACCAATTTCTACAAGCTGAGATTGACTCGGTAGAGAGTCTTTATAACATGAGTGAGACCGATGATGTCTCTTTTTCATCAGCATTACGTCCCAAAACTTATTTAGGAGCTAATTATTTACTTGGTAAAAGACATAATGTTGGGGCCCTTGTTTATTTTGATTTTTTTAAAGGCCATATCAATCCAAGTGTTGCGTTGTCGTATAATCTCAAACTGGGTCGCATATTAAATATGGTTGTAAATACTGCCTATGTAAATGGCGAGTTTACTGGCTTCGGTGCTGGCTTTACGCTCAAATTAACCGGAATGCAAGTCTATACCTCTACAGACCATGTAATGTCGGCAATCTACCCGTCAAGAGCTAGTGTTGCTGAGGTACACACAGGTGTTAATTTCGTTTTTGGAAGGGTCAAGAAGCCCGAAATTGAAGAAGAAAAAGAAGAAGTTGAGGAAGATGAACCGGAGGATGTAATGACTGAGGAAGAGTTTATCGAGTCTTTAGATGACGATGAAGAAGTAGCAACAGATACTGTTACTACTGATACGATCGCAACAACACCTCCTGTGATTGAAGAACAAGAGCAGCCTTTAGATACTGTACAGTCTGAAATACCTGTACCTGTTGAGGAAGATGAATTGGTTGAAGCAGTTGAAGAAGAACTTACGGAAGTATATGATGACATCAATGAAAGAACCATTATTCAGCGTGGCTCCGATCCAAATGAACTTGCTGTTGGTCACTATGTAATCGTTGGTGTTTTTAGCCAGATTGATAATGCCAGAACGTATAGTGAACGTTTAAAACAAGCTGGATTTGATAATGATTTTGGATACGTTTCAAAAAGAAATGCCTATTACATCCATGTGAAGACTTCAGATAATCTTCAAGAAGTAAGGCAGATTAGAGATGAAGTCAGAACACTGGATCAATTTCAGTTTCCAGATGCATGGGTGCTTTCTATGATAGATTAGTTTTTAGTTTCGACAGGAATATAATGAGTGACAACATCTTTCTCTAAGATAAGATCAATGCCTAAGTGAGGGTAAAACCATCTATCAAATTCATCATCCTTGGTTTTAATTACCCTTTGCTTTACAGGGCTACCCAATGTGCTTTCGACAAACCTTCGATCTAAAACGCCTTTTGCAATAAACGCATCCAATTCAATGCGAAACTCATTTGATTGATAAAACTTATCCAAATCAAAAGCAGCAACTGCAGAGTCAATCACAGCTTTACGAGATGTCTGAATCCATAACGCAGAATCAGTAAATAATAAGAACCCTACCGTGGTTAGATCATCACCACGACCAGCAAATGGCGTAAAGTGATATACGCGTTCGTGAGTGTCGAATTCCTTATTGATTTGTTCCAGTATATGAGAATTGCCCTGATATAAATCACCACTCGGGTAATATACATGTGCCTTTTGTGCCATGCTAGATAGTGTGAAGCACAGTAGCACGGATGTAATCAGTATTCTCATAATTAGTCTATCCTTAGTTCATCACTTAATTCGTTAGTGTCATCTGAGCGGACAGTGAATCCATTCTCCAATAAAAGTTTTTTGCAAGCATTTATAGCGTTAATAAGTCCTTTATCAACTTGTCTGTCTTTAATACCATCAATCACTAATTGCGTAATATTTTGCCAATCCTCGGAAGCTACTTTAGCATTTATGCCTGAATCAGCCAGTACTACAACTTCGTGTTCCAGCTCACTTATGTAGATTAGTACACCTGTTCTATCACGAGTTTTAAACACTTCTTCTTGTAAGAATATTGACATCGCTCGATTCATTACCCGCAGGTGAAGTGTATCTTCTGAAAGTAAAAAACGGACAGCAGTCGGAATTACAACCGGTATGAAAAAACCTATAAGCATTAATACTCCAATAAAAATGGCATCTTCCAGAGGAGTTACCGCAAAGGGTAACATCCATGTGTATGAAGCAATGGCCAACAACAAGGCACCAAATACACTTAATAAAACGGCACTCTTCCAACGAGCTTCAAAATAGTCATCACTGTTGTGTGTAAAATAAGGAACAATTTCACCTGAAGAATGAGATTCCAGGTCTTTAATTGCTTCTTTTATTTGTTGTTTTTGCTCTTCAGAAAATTTAAATCTATTTCTCATAGTTATATTAATTCATATTACCATCCTCCAGAGGCTCCACCGCCCCCAAAGCTACCGCCACCGCCACTAAAACCACCTCCAAAACTGCTACCGCCACTACCACCGCGGCCCCCTCGACCACTACTCCCCATTATAGCAGTAAGAATTATGGACATTACAAATCCAATAATTAAATTAAATAATAACCAGCCTGCAATGAGAATAATAATTGCAAATACAATTGAACCCGCTTTTTTACCAAGAACTTTCTTTAAAGCGAAATTTCCGATAGCTACTACTATAATGAGAATAGGGAAAAGGCCATTTAAATATTTACCAATGCTATTTTGTTCACTACTTTGTGTGGCATGAGTAGGTTCTGGCAGCTCCTCTCCTCTTATCAAATCTTCTAAAGCAGCTACACCTTTAGCTATGCCGTGATAAAAGTCTCCTGATCTAAACTCTGGCTTAATTATTTGCTCAATCACCCTTTTAGCATAAGCATCTGGTATTGCGCCCTCAAGTCCAAAACCTACTTCTATACGCATCTTTCGATCATTTTTAGCCACAATTAGAAGTACACCGTCATCAATTCCCTCTCGCCCAAGTTCCCACTGCTCAACTACTCTTATACTGTATTGCTCAATAGCTTCAGGCTCTGTGGTGGCCACGATCAAGACACCTACCTGACTGCCCGTTTCTTTTTGAAAGCCAAGAATATCAGATTCAATGTTCTTGATCTGGTTGGCTGATAACGTATTAGTTAAATCAGTGACTGGCGATTTTAGCTCGGGTATTTGCTGTAATTCTTGCGCAAATGAACTAGTGTAACCTATGAATATAATTATCGTAAAGAGAAGATTGATTTGTCGCACGTTGTAGTATGTAAATAGTGTGATTATCTTATATATTGCAATATAATCGTTTAAATTTGAATCAATAAATATTAAATAAAATTATGAAAAAAGGACTTTTAATTACTCTTGGAATTATAGCCGTTGTAGGGTTTATTATCTATCAAATATTTGCTGGTTCGTACAACACAATGGTAAATAAAGAGGAAAATGTATCGAATGCATGGGCAAATGTAGAGGCGCAGTATCAAAGACGTGCAGATCTAATTCCTAACCTTGTCAATACGGTTAAAGGTTTTGCAGCACAGGAAAAAGAAGTGCTTACAGGTGTAGTAGAAGCGAGAAGTAAGGCCAGTAGTATTCAGATTGATCCGTCTAATTTAGATGCATCGAAAATTCAGCAATTTCAACAAGCTCAGGGTCAATTAAGCGGTGCGCTGTCTAGATTATTGGTGACAGTCGAGCGTTACCCTGACTTGAAGTCAAATCAAAATTTCTTAGACTTACAAGCACAGCTAGAAGGTACCGAAAATCGAATTACAGTAGCCAGGACAAGGTATAATGAAGCTACTACTGATTACAATAAAGTGATTAGGACTTTTCCTAAAAATATGTTAGCAGGAATGTATGGTTTTGAAAGAAAGCCTTTATTTGAAGCTGATCAGGGTGCAGAAAATGCTCCAGCGGTAAGTTTCTAATACCCAACATTTGACATAAAAAAAGCCGATTCGGAAAGAATCGGCTTTTAATTTTTATAAACAGTCTTTTTAGTTTAATGTCATCACAACTGGTTCTCCTAAATTGTAATCATAATATTCAATTATTAGCTGACCAGAAGATACCTCTTCAACACTTGCACTCCAGCTTGATAGTGTATCCCAGTAGAAATATATTGATGATGAATAAGCTGAGAAAGACCCAGTAACATCAGATAAACCACCAGATCTTGCTAGTGTAATATCACTATTTTCGTAATCGAAAGTAACAGACACATAATCGTTTGTCACTGCAGATCCGTCATTTTGAGAAATTACTGAACTAATGCTCCAGCTAGACTTTGTTTTTAATACAGCTGTAACAACATTAATGTAAAAACTTAAGAACTCGGTGTCATCTTTATCTACATTTACTGTAGATGAATTTATTAATTCTTCACCATCATGGTAAATTAAAACATAAGTTCCTTCTGGAATGTCTTCGAAAATTACTTTACCGTTAGCATTTGAAGTCTGATCTTCGATGGAAATAGTTAAGTAATCACTTAAATTAACTGCATCATAATAAGCATCATTTCTTCTTAAAAGTGCCACTTGTAGGCCTTCTACTTCTGCAATATTTCCACTACTGGTATTTCTAAACTGTAAGCTTATGTTTCCTATATAGCTTTCAATATTCGCCTCATACTGCTTTGTAGCTCCGGCTACTACTTGCATGCCCTTGCTAAATTCGTACTCTTTTCCATTGACTGTAGCTTCAACTACAGCGTTGTAAGACCCTACATTGAGTTTGCCAAAGTCTGCTAAACCATTTTCGGTTGTTGTCAATTCTTCAAGTTCAGATGATTCATCATAAAGTGTGACTTTTGCATCCGCGATAAGGTTGTCATTGTTGTCCACCAATGTTAGCTGCAAATTCCCGTTTTCAACTAAAGTGACCGTCAGGTCTTCATCTTTACATGCAGTAGTAAAACCCACTGTAGCTATCAAAATGAATAGTAAAAGTTTTCTCATTAGATAAAATATTAAAAATTTAAAATATAATAAGATGCAAATAAAATTGTATTGATAACATAAAACAACGATAAATTAATATTTATTTATATCCCCTAAATTATCTTAGTTTTGTAATTCGTGAGAAGGAAAATTTACATTATTGTCTTTGTCTTTATTGTTGGGCTCTTTGCATGTAATAGTGCCAATTACACTACGGTACGTCATGTAAAGCCAAACAATTACAATCGAGCTTATAATCCTGCCAAGGATAAACGTAAAAAGCGTGTGAAGTATGTAAAAAAGAAGATACTGAAAAGATCAAAAGCCGTTAAAGTACCAAAACAAAGGAAACCTAAAAATAAGGAAGTAGTTCAGGATAGTGTATCAGTTGAAGAATTAAAACCCCCTACTAATGAGCCAGACAGCACAGGATCATTTTAGTAAAGGCATAAGCTTATGTAATCAAAATCAATATACAGAGGCTATCAACTATTTTGATAAAGCAATAGTGCTACAACCACACCATTTTGAAGCCATTTATAATCGAGCTAAGGCACATTTTAAATTACAAGACTTTAAAAATGCGATAGCTGATTTTAATATGCTCGTAAAGCTTCAACCAGGGAATGCCTTTGTTCTAAGTGAACGAGGAGTGGCCTTTCACCTATTGGGTGACAACCAGTCTGCGTTGAAGGATTTGGATCGGGCGGTAGAATTAGAACCTAAAAAACCTTTTAGATATAGCAGCAGAGCCTTTATTAAAGAGCGTATGGGAGACCTGGAAGGTGCTATTCAGGATTACGAGCAAACTATAGCTTTGGATCCTGAGGATGCCATTGCCTACAATAACAAAGGCCTTGTGGAAGAAAAGTTGGGCTATAAGGAAAGGTCAAAAGCGAGCTTTAAAAATGCAGATGCTTTAGATCCAGCTAAGAAACCATCCGAATCTGAGTTTATTCAATCGGCAAATGAAAAGCAACCTACTAAAGAGCTATCATTAGACACCAAAGAAAGTAAAGTAACTATTAAAGGTTATCTACGACTGGTTGGAAACCTGCTTACCTCTAAAAAAGAAAGAAGAGATTTCAAATCATTTATAAGATCATTACTTTCTAAACGTTGAATGTGCCAAAGGTTTCGGTATTGATAAGTGCATTTAATGCAGAAGAAACTATTAAAAGGTGTCTCGATAGCATTTTACAACAAACTTATCCCGACTTCGAGGTCATCTTAGTCAATGATGGCTCATCAGACCGTACAATGCCAATTGTAAAAGCTTTTAAAGACGAAAGGTTACATATTATAGACATGCCGCATGTTGGCCTTCCGAAGGCCCTTAATGCAGGTTTAAAGCAGTGCAAAGGCCAGTACATCGCACGCATGGATGCAGATGACTGGAGTTACCCCGATAGGTTCGCTTTACAGGCTGATGTATTAGACAATGACCCAAGGGTCGAAGTTGTATGTGGTTCGGTAGAGTATGCCGGGAATCGAGATAAAAATGAAGGGTATGCAAGACACGTAGATTGGGTAAACAGACTTCAAAGTCATGAGGAAATGTATCTAAATCGTTTTGAAGACTCCCCTGTTGTAAATCCATCAAGCATGTTCAGAAAAAATCTAATTGATAAATACGGCAACTATACTGAAGAGCCAATTCCGGAAGATTATGAATTTTGGATGAGGCTATTCCATCGCAAAGTTATGTTTCACAAAATACAGCAACCAGTATTGAAATGGTATGACCTTGCTAAACGTATTACGCGTAACTCTGACAACTATAGTGTAACATCATTTCAAAAGGTAAAAGCACACTATTTAGACAAACAAATAGACCTTAAGGCAAAAGACATTTTTGTTTTTGGTACGGGTAAGACTGTTGATAAGAAAATAGCTCCCCTCCTTTCAATGGGAATAAATATCAATAATTATCTGGAGGTTAAAGCCGGGCCCTATGCTTCAAAAGAGGTTACACATTATACTAATCTACCGAAATATACAGATCAGGAACTTGTATTGTCATATGTGGGTGACCGTGAGGGTAAAGTTAAGATCAAATCTTACCTTGAAGCACTTGGTTATACCTTAGGAAGGAGCTATTTCTTGATGTGCTAGTATTGCTGCGGGCCTAACTTTTTGAGTAAACTCTCAATATTTCTCTTAAATAATACTTTGATTGGCTTAATCTGCCTTAAATGTGCAGTAATAATTGTACCATAAATTACCGATAAGAAAAGGCCTGAGATGTCTTTGGTGTCGCTGACCCCTATAATTTGCTTTTGGAATATGGCCTCCAGCAAAAATTTTTCTACCATCTGATCTATGGACATCAATTCAATCTTCTTTACAGCTTCATCATTAGGATAAAGCATCTCGCGCTCAATACTTTTTAACGGAAATGGTGAAGGAGGTCTTTGAAGGCTTGTCAGGTAACTTATCAGGCTTAAAATTAATCCAGGATTTTTATCATAGCTTTCAGACAACTTTTCAATCAAATGAAAAATACCATTTAATCCCTCCTGAGGGTTATGATAAAATTCAATGGCTCTATCGAGACACCAAATACGTAAGTAATAAAGTAAAACGTCATCTTTTTGAGGAAAATACTTAAAAAAGGTAACTTTTGATACACCAGATTTTTCGCATATGTCATCAACATATAGTTCCCTAAATGACTTTTTACCAAGGAGTTGTGTGGAAGCAATTAATATATCCAGTTTGATTTTAGCCGACTTTCTTGCCCTAACCCCCGATTCCATAGTTACAATCATTTCTTTATAATATATATAGAATTCTATTGAATATCCCAGGTACTTTACTTTAAATCTTACAAGAAAAAGTATAGATTACATTTTAACCTATTCTATATGAAACAATTATTTGCATTCGCAGCATTTCTGCTGTTCTGTTTTGTTATTTCCTGTAAACCTTCCGAGCAGCCAATAGTAGGTGTAGTAGCCGATAGTGCTATGGTGGTTTCGGCACATCCATTAGCCACTGAAATTGGACTCGAAGTATTGAGAAATGGTGGGAATGCAGTTGACGCCATGGTAGCCACACACTTTGCATTGGCAGTGACACTGCCTTGGGCAGGTAATATTGGAGGTGGTGGATTCATGGTGCTGAGGGAGTCTGATGGTAAGGTTTCTACACTTGACTTTAGAGAAAAGGCACCGGCAGCAGCAGGCCGAAATATGTATCTGGATGATAGCCTTCAGGTCATAGACAAATTAAGTCGCTACGGACACCTTGCGGCTGGTGTACCAGGAAGTGTAGATGGCATGGTTGAGGCACACACTAAGTTTGGATCCTTACCCTGGGCTGATTTGGTACAGCCCTCTATCGATTTGGCGATTGAAGGGTTCACACTTACAGAAAAAGAGGCCTCCGCATTAAGGAATAATTTAAGTGAATTTAAAGACTACAACACCGTAACACCAGAATTCTTGATGAACGAATGGCAGGAAGGTGATACCATATACTGGGAGGCTCTTGGAGAAACCCTCAAGAGAATCAGAGATATGAAAAAAGCTGGTTTTTATGAAGGGGAAACTGCTAAATATATTGTTGCTGAGATGGAGCGTGGCGGTGGAATAATGACTTTGGAAGACCTAAAGAACTATCACTCAGTATGGCGTGACCCTATAGTTGGTACGTACAAAGGGCACAAAATAATTTCAATGCCACCACCTTCGAGTGGTGGAGTGGCGCTCATTCAATTGCTTAATCAGGTGGAGAATTATCCATTAGAAGCATATGGACATAATACAGCTCAATCAATTCACCTCATGACTGAGGCAGAAAGACGTGTCTACGCTGATAGAGCTACACATCTCGGAGATCCTGACTATTATGATGTGCCTGTTAACCAATTGATTGAGAAATCTTATGCTAAAAAACAAATGAGTTCTTATGACGAAACAAAAGCCTCTTTAAGCGATGAGATAAAAGCTGGTATATTCCAATCAAAGGAAAGCGAACAAACCACACATTACTCTATTGTCGACCCAATGGGAAATGCGGTAGCAGTAACTACGACACTTAATGGCGGCTATGGATCCCATGTAGTAGTTGACAGTGCAGGATTCTTTTTAAATAATGAAATGGATGATTTTAGCATTAAGCCCGGTGTGCCGAACATGTATGGATTAATTGGTGGAGAAGCCAATGCCATAGAACCTGGAAAACGTATGTTAAGCTCTATGACACCTACCATTGTAGAAAAAGATGGTAAACTGCTTATGGTTGTAGGAACCCCAGGTGGTTCAACCATTATTACTTCTGTTTTTCAAAATATAGTAAATGTTATCGATCATGGTATGGGTATGCAGGAGGCGGTGAGTGCGTCCAGAGTACATCATCAATGGAGGCCCGAGATAGTATTTACAGAAGACGCTGCTTTAGATAGCATAACTGTTGAAACCCTTACTAAACTAGGGCATATTGTGAAAGAAAGAGGCCAAATGGGGCGAGTAGATGCCATACTTGTCTTAGACAATGGTCAACTGGAAGGTGGTGCCGATCCTCGTGGTGATGACACAGCTATGGGTTACTAAAGATTACTCTTTTATAATCGTAAACTCAACTCTCCTATTTAGCTTTCGCTTTTCAGGATCTTCGTTATCTGCGATTGGTTTTGAGCCTCCATAGCCTTTGCCTTTAATTCTATTTGAAGATATACCTTTAGATACAAGGTAGTCTTCAACCGCTTCCACCCGGTGTTTTGATAACCTTAGGTTATGCTTTGCTACTCCCCTGTTATCGGTATGGCCTTCAAGCTTAATTTTCATTGAGGGATTTTGTTGCATCATCTCTACCACAAGGTTGAGTTCATCAAATGACGAAGAAAGTATTTCAGCCTTTGATTGTCTAAAAAGTACATTTTTGAGATTTACCCTTGTACCTAATGCAATGGGTTGCAAGTTGAAATCAACCTGTAATTTTTTAGCAGTAGCACTTTGTAAATCAATGCTTTCTTGTTGAGTGATATATCCGGGAGCACTTACTGTTACCACATAATTTTCTGGTGATTTCAAATTTACCAGATACATATTGGCATCTAACTTAGTTTTTATCTTTTTACCCTCATCTGTTTTAACAGCTACTACTGGGGCAAACGCTTCATTTTCGTTGGATGCCGTAACCTCACCATACAATAAAATTTCATTTTCATCTAGTTCTGCAACATCTACCTCATTGATATCCACAACTGCTGTTGTGTCTATCGTTTGATTAAAAATTGTATCCTGATCATTTGAAGGTGAGTAAAATTTAATATCCCCATAGCCATCGCTATTAATTGTCGAAGTATAAATAGCAAAACCATCATATTGCCTGTATCCTAACTCTCTTCCTTCCGTATTAATTTGCTCTACATTTTCAGGAGTTGACCAGTTAAGCCATGTTTCGTCCAGACGTTTAGAAACGAAAACATCTGCACTTCCTTTGCCACCATGCCCATTGCTGGAAAAATATAACAGGCTGTCTTTATAAATATGTGGGGTAAACTCCTGGTAGGGTGTATTAAGCAACTTCCCAATATTTTTAGGCTCGCTCCATTTATCATCACTTTTAAAACATACATATAAATCTTCGGCTCCAAGGGTTCCGTAACTCTCAATGGAAAGAATCAATACTTTGCCATCTTGACTCAAACTTCCTCCAAAGTATTTACCAAGGTTCTTAAAGTATGGAATACGAATGTTTTGAGGCTCGCTCCAACCGGTTTGAGATTTATTAGCTACAGAGATGCCTTGTGTCTTTAAAAAACTGCCCGTTGCATAGTGATTATGTAATATCAGACGCTCTGTGGCAATATCAATTATACCATTATAATCATAGCTATTAATATTAGCAGCTCTAACTGGTGAAGACCAACCCATTGGACCTAAAATGCTATACCATATGTCTCCAGCATCACTTTCTCCTCCAAGGTTTTTTGGGTGATTGCTTCTGGTAAAATATAGGATCTGGTTATCAGGATCTAAAATGGGATTTTGCTCATCATACTCCGAATTAACCTTACCGAACGGATTGGATTGAGCTTGTGAAATAATATTTGCAACCAACAATAAGACACTCAGCAAATATTTCAGGGACATAAAGTATGTTTTGTTAATGGGCTTCCAGTTTCAGCACAAATAACGGCTTATCCGTAGAGTATGACAATATTTTTGTCAAACTTTTATGGAATATGCTTTCTACAAAATTTCGTTGCTTTCTAAATACAACCAGAAGATCGCTATTCTCTTCATGCATATACTCTTCGATACCCATGCCAATGTTGTCTTTAAACTTTTTGTTAACGAAGCTAATTTTATTGTATTGTATGAAACTCTTTAGGTCATCTACAAAATCATTATACTCCTTATCGCTATCTCCTAAATTGATATGAAGTACACTAATTCGAGCATTGAATACAGTTGCAAATGAAATGACCTCTTGTATTGCTTGTTTGTCTTCCTTCATAAAGTCAGAAGCGTATACAATGTTTTTAAAGCCATTGAATGAAGCTTCCTGCGGGATACAGAGCGTTGGTATTTTTACCTCACTGATCACCTCTTCTGTATTACTTCCAAAAAACACACCGTCTGTTCTACTTACTCCTGTAGTGCCCATTACTAAGACATCATGTCCATCAATATCAATGGCGTCCACGAGCTTATCATTAAGTTCTCCTAACTCAAGCTGTGCATTACAGGTTAGTTGACCAGCACATTCTTCATTAATATTATCAGCCAAGCGTTGCAAGCGATTTTTGGCCATTGCCATTAATTCCTTAAACGTTTTACCTACCGTCTCTTTTCCTACTATCTTATTAAAGTCACGCTCTGTAAATACATGAAATAAAGTAATTTGAGAGTGAAATTTTTTACCAATTTCTACAGCATACTCAATGGCATTGAGAGACGGAGTTGAAAAATCTACCGGGCAAATAATTTTATTCATAGTATAGCCTATCTTGCTTTAGACAAATATACAATATTATATATGATGTGTTATAGTTCGTAAGTGTAATTGCCCTTACTAACAAAGGGGTTTCCCTTTTCAATAAACCTCCATGGCAACAGCGCATCTTCCATAGCATAAGCAACTCCAATTCTTGGTGCTTTTTCAACCTGGCCAACATTTAACTTTCTATCTTCAATCCAGACATTGCTATCTGTCAATGACTGTCTATTATGATCTAAATTGATACCCATTGCCTGGGATAATTTACCAGGCCCAGATGTAAGTGCAGTTTTCTTAAGCATTTTTCTGTTCCGTTGCATAATATTCATATTATCTATTGGCTCTAAAGCTCTAATGAGTACAGCTTCAGCGGCACCCTCAACATTTGTTACAACATTAAACAATTTGTGGATACCATAGCATAGATAAACATAAGCCGTGCCACCTTTCATGAAAAGCACTTGCGTGCGCTTTGTATTGCGAGCATTATAAGCATGACATGCTTTTTCTTTATATGAATATGCTTCTGTTTCTACAATTTTTCCAGATAATATCGACCCATTAATATTTACACATAAGACTTTGCCAAGCAGATGCTTAGCAACCTCTGTAACATTATCATTTAAATAAAACGCTTGAGATAGTTTCATGTTTGTTTAAGCTCTTCCCAACTAAAAGTGTTAAATTTCGTTATCAATCCATGATTAAACCTAAAACTATTCTTAACATGAAAAAAACATTACTTACAGCAATTGCATCAGCTTTTATTTTCTTTGGTGCAGAAGCTCAAATTTCAACACCAATACCAAGTCCGGAAGGTTCAGTAAGCTCTACTGTAGGTCTTACTGATGTAACCATTGACTACTACCGACCTAAAATGAAGGGCCGTCAAATATTCGGTAGTGGTGATCAATACCTTGAGCAATATGGCTCAATATGGAGAACAGGAGCTAACTCAGGTTCAAAACTTACGCTTAGTACAGATGCTAAAATCGCAGGTACAGATGTGAAAGCAGGTGAATACCTCATTTTTACTATTCCTGGTGAAAGCGAGTGGTCATTCATGCTTTATTCTGACCTTAGCATTGGAGGCAATGTGAGTGCGTATGACACAGAAAAGGAAGTATTAAGAACTGCAGTAAAAGCTTCTAAACTGGGCAGAAAGATTGAAACACTTACTTTCATGATCTCAGACATCAGCGAAGACAATACGTCAGCTAATATTGAAATGATGTGGTCAGATGTATCCATAAAAGTGCCTATGACTGTGGATTTTGATGCACAAGTGATGAATGAAATAGCTGCAAAAACCAAGGTAAATCCTGCGAACTACGTTCAGGCTGCCAACTACTACTACTCTACTGGTAAAGACTTGAATAAAGCCTTAGAGTGGATGAATATGTATCTTGCTAATGACAACACTAAGGGTCAGTTTTGGAACATACACTTGAAAGCGCAGATTTTAGCTAAGCTTGGTAAGAAAAAAGAAGCTATTGAGACGGCTAATAAATCTATCGAAATTGCTAAAGCCAACGAAGGTGGAGATTTTGGTTATATAAAAAGAAATGAAGATTTGATTGCTTCATTGAAGTAAGAAAAATCCAAAAGCAAAAAAGGCCTGGGCACATGAGCGTGTTCAGGCTTTTTTTGTTTCTAATTTTAGCTATTCCTTTTCTGATTTATACCTGTTTGAATAATAAATCCTATTAAAACTACCAGCACACACCCAAAGGCATTATACCACAGAAAACCCATTGTAAAGAAACCTGCCTGCCCATTTACATTTAAATAGTGCAATAGTATTATAACAGCCTGACTCAGAATTGCCGCAATAAATACTGCATTTGCTTTGATGTATTTGAAGAAAAATGCCACGACAAATATCCCCAACACAATGGGGTAAAAAAGTGAACCTATCAGGTTAACAGCCTGAATAAGATTTTCAAATAGTGATAAATATGAAGCGAAAATTATAGCCAGAATACCCCATGCAAGCGTAAACAACTTAGACGATTGTAAATAATGCTTATCCGAAGCTTTTTGATTGATCTTACGCTTGTAGAAATCTATTACAGACGTAGAACCCAACGCATTTAGCTCCGATGATGTAGAAGACATGGCCGCTGAGAAAATCACTGCAAATAAAAGGCCTACAATACCTACCGGTAGATTATTCATGACAAAGTTCATAAATATGTAGTCCTTATCATTAGTTTCTGCATCTGGAAGCGCTTGTTGGATTACAGCTTTTGCCTGTGTCCTTACTTCTTCCGAAGATTCTTGTAGAGAGTTAAGTGTATTGGCGGCCAGATCGATCGACTTCTCGTCTCCAGATTCGACTGTGGTAACAAGGTTGTCTACAGCCCTTCTTTTTTCTTCAAAAATACTATTGTACTCGTCTTCTAACGCTGTAAATGCTTCACCTTGTTCAGAAACACGAACTTGCTGGGCAACGGTATCGTTGAAAAATACAGGTGGTGCATTGAATTGATAGAAAACAAAAACCATGGCACCTATAAAGAGAATGATAAACTGCATAGGTACTTTCAACAGGCCGTTCATCATTAGGCCCAGGCGGCTCTCTGAAAGCGATTTTCCTGATAAGTAACGCTGAACCTGTGACTGGTCAGTGCCGAAATAGGACATAAAAAGAAAAACTGCCCCAGTCATACCAGACCAGAAATTGTAACGATCACTTAAGTCAAAGTCAAAATTCACAACATTGAGCTTGCCCATTTTTCCTGCTACATGCATGGCATCGAAAAAACCAACATTATCTGGTAGCGAAACAATAACTAAAACACCCGCAGCAATCATCCCACCCATCATCACCGCCATTTGTTGTTTTTGAGTCTGAGTAACTGCTTTAGTACCACCAGATACGGTATATATGATCACCAAAACACCTATGATTAATGTAGTATATCCAAGTCTCCAGTCAAGGAGTGAAGACAATATGATAGCTGGTGCATAAATAGTAATACCTGCTGCTAAACCTCTTTGGATGAGGAAAATCAAAGCCGCCAGCATCCGGGTTTTTACATCAAATCTGCTCTCTAAATACTCGTAGGCTGTATATACTTTTAGTTTATAATAAATCGGTAGAAAAAATACCGAAATAAGAATCATAGCAAGTGGCAACCCAAAATAAAACTGGATAAACCGCATGCCATCAGTATACGCCTGACCCGGGGTGGAAAGAAAGGTAATTGCGCTGGCTTGTGTAGCCATTATGGAGAGGCCAATTGTCCACCATTTTGACGTGTCACCTCGTAGGTAGCTATCCATACTATTGGTACCACGTGTCTTCCAAACACCATAGGCAACAATAAAAATAAGTGTACCGAAAAGTACAATCCAGTCAATACTGCTCATGAAAAGTGAATGGTAAAGAGATAGAACAATAAGATTAACACGATCAGGTTACCCATAAGCAACCAGTAAATATTTTTCCAACTACCTAAAAAAGGTGGTGGATCAACGGGTACCTCTTTCTCTTTTTTTATTTCACTCATAGGTTAGTTATTAGTGTTATCTGGCTTGTTTCCCAATGAAACAAGATTAACAAAAATTCTAAATGCACCAGGAACACCCGCTGGCAGTTCTCTAAACCAGGAGTAGCCTGTATAGACGTAGTGGCCTTTACCATATTCTGCCACTAGCAACCCTCCTTTTTTGGCACTTTCTCCTTTATCATTACTTGATAATATGGCTTTGTATTGTTTATCCCATGTATCAGGAAAATAAAGTCCACGCTCCTGCACCCAACCAGAGAAATCTGATGGTGTAATTTTATTTGGTTCGTTCATAACCGGATGCTGTGGTTCCAGAATTTTTACTTCAGCAAATTCGTCCGTCACGCGATCTCTGGAAAGCTCTAATGGAAAAGGAGCAAATTCCGCTGTTTTCAAACGGTGACTGGTGTTGTATTGTATAACCAATGTGCCCCCATCATGTACGTATTTTAGAAGATCATCCATGAAGAAAGGTAAACGCTCGTTTGTGTTTAAAGCTCTAATACCTAGAACTACCGCATCTAAAGAGGCGAGATTTTCCGGTGTTACATCATCGTCTTTCATTTCCCATACCTCATACCCGATTTCACGTAGCGCTGAGGGAATAACATCTCCTGCGCCTGTAATGTAACCTATAGTTTGTCCATATTTTTGAATATCAATTTTTACTATTTTCGCTGAGGCATCTGGCAATAAAACCTGCGTTTTTATGTGATCATAATCGAGTGTAGCAATACTTTTATGATACTCATTACCATTTTGAATAGCTACAGCTGATAATTGGCCTTCACTTTGTGCTTTTGGTGGCTTTACTTTAAAAGAAAATATTGCTTCTTCACCTTTAGACTCCAATTGATAGTCATAAAAAGCCGGTGTGGCACTCCATCCTTCTGGTAATTTTAACATTACTTTTCCATCAGCATTATTTACACCAGCTTTTACAGTCACATCAATACTTCTTTCAGATTCATTAGAAAATATATAGACCGATTCTGGAATGTTGACGAAAACAGGCGGTGTAATTACAAATGGTCGGTATTGTTCACCCTTTACCGGATCGTTCCACTTGTAAACAACCGGACTGCTATACTCTAAAGGCGTCCCAAATACATCCAAAGTATATGTGACAACAACAGCAGGTTCGTTTTCAGGTGTACCAATAAGTTGCTGATCATTTACCTGGTACATACCCAGAGTGCCCTCTTCCCTCAACCAGTAAGGTTGACTGTATTGCGCACCTTGTGGAATAGTCATCTGTGTTTCCCAGGTTAATTCCTTGTTAGGTAAGAGTTGTGTATTTACAGTTGTGTCCTTGATAGCACCATAACCTACACTCATGAGATTAATTGATGCACTGGACCTATTAACCACTTCAACATTAAGTTCTACTTCACCTCCAGGTGCGATTGAAAAATCGCTTGCCCGAGTTTCAATATATAAACCTAGTGCCGCCTTGATTAACTCATCTATTTCATTGAGCTTAATGGCTTTCCAGTGTTCATTTTTCAATTGACTTACTGATTCTCTGACTGTTAAAAGAGGCTTAACAATAGCTACAGGATTCTGTGGATTATACCCTTGTATTATCTTATCAATCATTCTTCCTATCATTTCGCCTCCTTCAACCCTACTCCATGACGTTTCAATTCCTTCAAAGACATCATTTTGTGCCTGCTCTCCCTTACGATATTCTAAGTATTCCAGCTGCTCACCTCTGCTTCCAGTAGCACCAAATCCCTGACTTTTGTGCTGACTCCTGCTCCTGGCTGCCATTTCAGTATATGATTCACCCAACAAGTTGTTGTAAGCACCAACATCAACAGTGATCACACCTTTATCATCGGCACTAATGTCTGGATTCCACCATCGGCCAGTGTTAAGGTATAGCCTCTTAGGTTGCCATGGCTCTACATGTTTTAACTGATCGGTATATTTTGATTTATCTGCCGCTAAATCGAAAGCTTCATGAGCAAATATGGCAGAAGTAGTATGGTGACCATGTCCCCCGCCTCCATTGGTTGGAAATCTCGTAATTATTACATCAGGTCGGAACTTTCTAAATGTCCATACAACATCAGAAAGTGCTTTTTCCCTATCCCAAATTTCCTGCGTTTCTTCAGGAGATTTGGAGTAACCAAAGTCATTAGCACGTGTAAAAAACTGCTGACCGCCATCTATGCTTCTCGCTGCCAAGAGTTCTTGCGTACGTATAACCCCTAATGCTTCCCTGATTTCAGGCCCCACAAGGTTTTGTCCGCCATCACCACGCGTCATTGATAAATAGGCAGTATTAGCCAATCTTTCGTTGGCCATGTATGCAATGAGACGCGTATTCTCATCATCAGGATGAGCAGCCACATATAGTACAGTACCCAAAAAGTTGAGTTTTTTAAGTTTAAGTAAGATGTCAGCTGCATCTGGCTGTGAAGGTTGTTGAGCAAAAAGAGGTGATGAAACTAAGAACAAACTGAATAGAATGCTGTAGATTTTCTTCATAGTGTTTTCAAGTGGTTAAACAATTACCCTAACGATTGCAAAGTTTAAAGGTTTGTGCAACAATTCAAGAAAATGAGATGAAATTACAGGAGTGGTGATGTTGTGACTTAAAGAATTCATTTTTGACTACGCCCCTTTTCTAAAACTCATTTTCGAGCGTCTTCCATAGTTAATAAGAAACTATTTTTCAGTAAAACCCGCATTTCATCAACACTTTTCTGCGTGTTGTCAATAAAATTTCACTGTCAATACAATTGCCAGCATCTTCGAAGTCATTATGCAAACAACAACAATTATGGAACGAAGACACGACATCGACTGGCTCAGGGTAATAGCGATTATATTGGTGCTTTATTTTCATACGGCCATGATATTTGCTGCCGAATGGGGCTGGCACATTAAAAACAACGAGCTCAGCTACCTCTGGCTTGAGTTTAATGACTGGTTGAGTAGGTTTAGAATGCCCCTACTGTTTTTCATCTCTGGCTATGGCAGCTATCTCGCATTAAGAAAAAGAACCTCTGGCCGGTATCTCAAGGAACGCTCCCTCAGGTTACTGGCGCCTTTGGTTTTCGCGATGATGATAATTGTACCCCCGCAGATATATTTCGAACGTATATTTAACGGGGCTACTTTCAACTACCTCACTTTCTACCCTACTGTTTTCAATTTTGTACCTTACCCTGAAGGAAACCTCTCCTGGCACCACATGTGGTTTGTACTGTACCTGTTTATTTATTCGGCCATATTGTTGCCTGTTTTTCTTTACTTGAGAAAAGAAAACGTACAACAACGAGTGAATAATGTAATCAAAAAACATGGCTGGTTGGCTTATATCATATTGGTAGCACCCACCATTATCATTTACCTGACTTATACCATTAACACCAACCGAACCAACGACCTAATACATGATGGCGGGTGGCTTACGTATTGGGGTACCTTTTTCCTGGCGGGCTATTTGGCTGGTACTGCCCCATCAATGTGGGTAAGAATAGCAAAGGATACACGGACTTTAGCAGGTTTAGCGGTACTTAGCACCATACTCATCAATATTGTACGATGGAACAGGCTAGAGTTGGATGGAGTGTTTGAATTTGCCTATTTGTTTTTGCTACCCCTCTCAGGTTGGCTGTGGCTATTGGCGATGCTCTCTTTTGGCAAGCGCTTTTTAAATAAATCGCATCCGGTGTTGGCATACGCTAACCGGGCCATTTATCCCTTTTACATTTTACATCAAACGATTATTATTATCATAGGCTATTATGTTGTAACGCTCGTAGATGAAGGAATTTTGGCTAAATACATATTTATAAGTTCAGCCAGTTTTATTCTTTCTGTGGTCATTTATGAATATCTTATCAGGCCATATCGAGTCATGCGATTTCTGTTTGGTGTAAAAGAACTACCCAAGCGTGAAAAGCAAAAAGACTTTAGTAATTTGGAGGAACGAGCCGAGTACAAAGCGGCATAATGTAATTTCAATGAAAACAGCGTGGGATAAGATATTTCCAGCTTTATACGGTTTCATGATTTATGGCACCTTGCGCGTGGTAAACGATACGATGGGCAAGGGCTTTAAATTTTGGGAAAGACCCCTTTACATCAATGTAATTGAATTTGCATGTGTCATTCTCGTGGGGTATCTATTTACCTACATTATTGGTGTACAAGAAAAGAAATACTTCATCAGTGATGCCTCAGAAATTACTTTCAAACGCTTCAGCAAAGAGTTACTCAAGGTTATCGGTGTCGCATTGCTGGTTGTCAATTGTACGATCATTCCTATGGCAGCAGTTACCGATGATGGCCTTTCTTTAAGTGATTTTGTTCAAATTAATATTATACCCACACTTTATATTGTCTTGTATTTTACTATTCGCAGAGGTAATTTTTATGTACAGGCTTTCGTACAGAGTAAGATGAAACTACAACAGATTGAAAACGACAGACTGCATACCGAGCTAAATTTTCTAAGAGAGCAATTTAGTCCGCACTTTCTGTTTAATGGACTTAATAACATTTACTTCCAAATGGATCAAAGTGTACCTGAGGCTAAGAAAAGTGTTGAAAAACTATCGGAGTTGTTGCGATATAGCTTGTACCAAGATCAAAATAAGCTTGTAGAGATTACAAAAGAGGTTGATTTTATCAATTTGTATGTCGAGGTACATAAAACAAGAAGAGAGAAATTGACTTTAGGTTTAAACCTAAAGAACATTGATGGCCAGGTATATCCTCACTTACTTATCACGCTTGTTGAAAATGCCTTTAAATATGTGGAAGGTGACAGTCCGTGGATCAAAATGTCACTGACAAAACAAAATGGTGAACTCCAATTTGAAATTCAAAATACCTTTAGAAAGACAGCTTCCAATAGTACACATTCAGGCATTGGATTGAAAAACCTCAAGCGAAGGTTGGAATTGCTCTATCCTCAACAGCATAGTTTTGAAATATCTGAGACAGACAATATTTATATTGCCAAACTTAATTTACCGATACTATGAGCATAAGATGTTGCATTGTAGACGATGAACCACTTGCCCGAGATGGTATTGCAGGATATGTTGAAAAGCTCTCTTATCTCAAATTGGTCGGTTCGTTTAGTTCTGCACTTGATTTATTGCAACAACTGGATGAACTGAAACCAGATCTGCTTTTTTTAGACATTGAAATGCCACATCTCACGGGTCTTGAATTTGTAAAAAGCCTGTCAAACCCTCCAAAAGTAATTTTCACAACAGCATATGATCAATATGCACTGGCTGGTTTTGAGTTAGATGTTCTCGATTACCTCATGAAGCCCATTTCGTTTGAGCGTTTTCTGAAAGCTGTGGAGAAGGCTAAATCACAGCTACAGACGCCAAGAGAGTCGTTTTTTGTGAAGACGGATAAATCTCTGAAAAAAGTGAAATTCGATGAGATTTTGTACCTGGAATCTATGCAGAATTATGTGATACTACATCTTCCTGATGAAAAAGTAATCACGCATAATACACTCAAGGCGCTCATTGAAGAATTACCTAACCATCACTTTACACAGATTCACAAGCAATATGTGATCAACAACAGCCATGTGAGCGCCATTGAGGGCAACCAGGTAGTCGTTGGGTCAGGGACGCTACCCATCAGTAGAACTTATCGGGAAGCGGCCTTAGAGCGGCTGTTGAAAAAGTGAGGACTACGACCAACCCTCCCCCTTTTCAAACTTCTTATTGAGTGCCACTAGTTTTAGATGAATTACTTCAGACGAATCCGCATCAATTATATGTCATTGAATACCTTAAAGTGCTTGTGAGATAATTCATTCCTAAGCCTACTATCTTAAGAATGGTGTTACATTCTTCAGGCCATTGTATGGTGTTTAAAATTAAACCTAAGAATTACCTTTAAGGATAGTTTGCATGGCAACGGCAGCCATAATATACCCGTCAAGTGCGGGGTGTTTGATTGGCATATTGGTTTGTGTGACCAGTAGATCGTCACCTGCTGCCTCTACTTTCAAGTTTTTTAAAGGAACCAGGAAATCCTGCACCTCTTTCGAAATCATTTTCTTGACCTTATCCACATCCTCTTTCGATGCGGTCCTCACGATGTAGTTTTTTGTAAAGGCATTCTCCTTATCAAATTTGACCAGCCCACCATTAGGGTAGGAGGTGTAGGTAAAATGATTAGACTTAATGGTGATGTCAAATGCCGGAATGTTCGCATTCGCTATGTGAAGGCAAATGGGTGTTTGCCTTATTTTATTACCCTCACTGCGATGAGCCTTCCCACCTCTTCTATGCGTCTCATAGGCGTGCCAATACATATAATCAAAAATGGCAATGTCAGCGCCATTCAGGTTGCCGTGCATATAATTTTCAACCAGGAAGTCCGTACCTTTTCGAAAAATGGGAAGTGATTTAAACTTGTTGTGTACAGTTGTGTATTCAACTGCCTCGGAATAACTGAGTCCCTTCTTCTCAGCGATGGATTTCAGATGCGCAGCTCGCTTTGCATCGGCCACAAGATTCCTTTTGATGAGGAGCCCAGCAACAGTCGCAACGCCAGCCAATACAAGAAGAACAATTAACCATTCAGGCATTTTCTTAGCATTTGTAGGTAAATACCGCGTAGAAGAACGGGTTGAGAATGATAAGTTAATAATATTTAAAAACTAATGAAACGAATTTTTTGCTAAATCACTTGAATGTCAACCCGAAATCAATGTAGTAGGAATGGCCAACCTGGCAGGTGTTCCGTAAATTATAAAAACGCAGGTAGGCAAGGGCTTGTTATTTACTTTGCTTCCGACCCCATCTTTGGCAAGTGAGTCAGGTCGGAAGACCTGACTACACTTTAAATTTTAATAAACCAAACTATTGATTCAGATCATCAACAACCTGTTTCGTAAGTCGCTTACTGTAGTCATGCATCTTCCAATGTCCCGGACTCCAACCGTCAAGAAACCTGTAGAAGTCTGCCCATGCGTAATCATAAAGCTCTCTCCACTCATTTATAACACACTGACTATCACAACTATTATACATATTCACTTCAAGTTTATTAAAATAGTGATCTAGCAGCTCATTTTCATAGCGCGCACACTGCATTTCATCGAAGCAACTACTAATAAAGTAGGCGACATCTTTGATGCCACAGCCCTTGCCTACATACTGAAAATCCACAGCTGCCACGTCACCAGCTTCGCCAAAGCAAAAGTTGGCCAGCTTGGCATCGCCATGTACAATAGTTTGGTATTTTGCATTATTCAGCTTTTGGTCTACTTGTTTAGCAGCGGCTTTTAGTGATTTATTCTCCATGCGCTCCCATTCATCAGGGCGGGTATCCAGGTGCCAATAAGTACCGATTGGCCAAAGTCCTTTGGGATCTGCACCCATGAATTTGGCATGAAAATGTGCCAGCCAGGTGAGGCAGATTTTTGCATGCACCAAGTCAATACTTTCGGGTGTTAGTCGTTTCGGAAAACCGCTGGCATCGAGATCTTCCATGATTAATAGTAATTCAGAGCCCTTTTCAATGGCGTGGTAGCAGCTGGGTACTCTACAACTTTTACCTGTTTTATGGGCATATTGCTCATACCATGCCTTCTCAACTTGATATGATCTTAATTTGCGCTGGTGTGAGATGTTAGTATTCCAACCTCTCGGATGATCGCTCTGTTCTGGTAACTGTATATGTTTGACAATGACACTGGGGTACTCTCCTTCTTTTAAATGATAGCGTTTGATTTCTCCATACCCACTCCACAGGGTTTGCACAGAAATGGCATCCACAATCTCATTGGCGCCTGTGGTCTTTTGTATCACATCTTCAATTTCCAACATCTAATCGCAAAGCTTACTTTTTTTGATGGTATCGACAAGTCGTTTAAAGCCGCCACCCTTCAGAGTCCTCTTCGAGTGACTCTGAGGACGAGGCAGCAATTTTTGGCAGCATGAGCAAGCAACATGTTGTTATGCCACCTTACTTTCAGAATAGATGTCGTATGCGGCTACCATTGCTTCACGATTAGGCGTGTCTCCATAGCGACCAAACTCATTCATCGCATCAAAATCTTCAACAAATACTGGCCTATAAGCTAAGTCATAGGTATCCCATACTACCACCATAAACCGATAGCCAATATTTTCTTTCCTTCCTTGTTCCAACCATTGAGAGAAAATCTCTTCTTCCAAAGGAGCTGGAAATGCTGCATTGTCGTACATCCCTGATAAATTTTGAGGCAATGATAAGTTTTAAAAACTTAAAGGAAAAACTAATCTAGCAAGCCTCTAAACTCATATGCAAAATGGGGTACGGCTTGCCAAGAGGGTCTTTTTCAGATCGGCCAGTTACCTTAAAACCTGATTGCAGGTAAAACGCTATTGCTCCCTTATTCTGTTCATTTACATCTACTTTTTTTACCCCCATTTCCTGAATAGCATATCGAAGCATTTGCTTTCCAATTCCTTTTCTAAGATTGTGCGGGTGTAGAAATAACATTTCTAAATTATCAGCTGCCACACCCATAAAACCAAGTATTTCATCGTTTTCATTTTTGGATACACGCAGCGCAACAGCATCCAAATAGTGCTCTAAAATGAGTGGTTTCAGCGTATTGATGTCCTCTTCCTTTAAAAAATGATGCGTAGCTCTTACGGAAGCTTCCCAGATTTCGATGAGCAGCGGATAAGCATCATTTTCAATAGTTTCAAAACTCAACTTTTCATTCATAACTGATCTAATTTTGCACAACCATTTCTCGTATAGTATATCAAATCTCTCACTGCAATAATTAAACTTTTTCTGCCCTAACACCATAAATCAAGAGATATAAACACAGTCCCACCTCTGCCGTCAATGCCGAAATAATTACCCATATTTCGGTGATTGCAGCATATGCAGGCAATAGAAAGTTGGTAAAACTGTCTATTAGGTAGGCCGCAGCAGCTATGAACAGCAGAATGGCCAGCGACCTGGGCACTAACTTTGATTGATAAAATAAGTAGCCTAAAATCACACAACTGATCGCGAAGAAAACCAGTGCAATGAGATAGCCGTAACTTTGCGCCTGCAGATTAAGCATCACTTGTGCATTAAAAGCATCTTCCCCGAGACTCCTTTTAAAGGAATCATCAGAGATAAGGACGATCACTTTAAAGTGATTAAGTAGGTTAATACCTAAAATGGAAGATTGCGCAAGCCTAAACAAAGCCGCCATTAAAGCCAGGGCATTATTCACAGGTTTGAGTAAAATGTAAAAGGTAAGTGCAATGGCTACATCGGCCATCACCATGACTAAATCAGTAATAAACCCTACTCTAAAAAGCATTTCATTAGAAACAATATTAGCGACCGTAGCTGATACATCTTCCGCAACGATCAGTGGAACACGCACAAACATCTCTGTAAACATGCCACAGAGAATAATAATTAGATATAAGAAGCCTGTTACCCGTGCATAATGCTGGATTGAGTTCTTCGAAAATTCATTATTTAACACCATAGTTTTTTGTTTAATTAATCAACGTAATCACCTGTATAAGTGTATTTTATGTTTACTTTTTGAAGCAACCTTTGGTTAAATTCTGTTTTGAATTTATCATCAAAATTCGTGATTTCACAATTACATACTCGCTCACCATATGTAAGTACAACTTCCTGATTACCATCCTGTGTGGTTTTAAAGAATTGCTTCATATAAATGGCAGGATAAAAATCAAAACCCTCACCCTGAAAAAAACCAAGATCACGCGCCTCTTTCAAGAGTTCATCAGAAATCACCACACACCTCTCTTGTGTAGTAAATCCTATACCCGCCAATTGTATAGAATCTAAGTAGCTATAGTTGAGGAAGCCCGAATGATCTGTGACTGATTCAGCGTGCATCATGATGATGATATCATCAGTGTAAATCGCTGCAGTAGATACATTAAAAAGGTGCTCGTGAAATTTGGGTTGATGATTAAGGATAGAAGTCTTTTTAAATCCATGAGGAATTTTCAGTTCGATCTCAATTCCGTGTACTGACCTGATGCTTTCATCCTCGAACTTTATGTAGCTAAATGTATTTTGATAAGAAAGCGCCTGTACTGCCACTATTGATATGACAGCACAAGCCGCTGCAATCCAAACCAATATCTCCTTTTTCATGATCAGATTGTTTGGAAAAGTTGCTTAGCAGGACGCCTTACTTTAGGCCTATGTTGGGTTTGATCGTACTTTGATCTATACCCCACAGGGGCGATCACAGAGGCATTTAAACCCACCTCACCCAGGCCAAGAATCTCATTAAATGCCTGTTTGCTAAAGCCTTCCATGGGACAAGCATCAATTTTCAACTCAGCACAGGCCACTAATAGGTTATTTAATGCCAGATAAGTTTGTTTTTCTGACCAGCTTTGTCGCTGATGATGATCCATACCACTTATAGCAGTTTTAATGGATTCACCATAATTTCTAAGTCCTTCAATATCTGTTGCATTCTTAGCCGCTAAGGCTATGTACTCATCTACCCGATAATTGAAATTATTCGTGTAGTTACAGAAAACGAATACATGCGAAGCATCCGTAAGTTGTGATTGATCATATGCAGCTTTTCTCAACCCCTCTTTTAACTCTTCATTTTCAATAACCAACACCCTATACAGCTGTAGTCCATAAGATGATACTGACAACCTTACGGCTTCTTTAAGTCTCTCCAAGTCCTGATCTACTACCTTTCTGTTAGGATCAAACATTTTAGTGGCATAGCGCCATTTTAAATTTTCTAATAATTGCATGATTGTTAACTTTTAATATAATTTTTAATGATAAAATCTTCTTTAAATCCCACCTGCTGATACAGTGGTTTGCCGCTGTCTGAGGCTTGCAAAAAGGCATAATGAGCTCCTTTTTGTTTTGAAATGGCAAGTAGTTGCAGTAATACATTGCGGGCAAAACCTTTTCTTCTCATCTCGGGTACAATTCCCATCGAGTGAATCCCTGCTATGTGTTTTTGACTAAAAAATATGACCCCGGTACCAACAGGCTGCGCACCATACATGGCGACATAGTAGTCTACTACTTCCATGGTTTTTACCACAGTTTCAGGGTGAATGAGGTAGCCAAATGCTTTAGTGAATAAGGTAGACCATAAGTAGGCCATGGATTGATCAATTACTTTTATCAGTTTCAGCCTCTTATGTGGAATTTCAATATTATTCAAGGGTATCGACATGGCGTATTGTTCAAACTTGAGTTCATAGCCTTGAAGCTGAAGAACCAGCTCATTGCTTTCTAAAGTCGGGCCCCATACAGGCAATGTAAAGTTTGGTAGCCTGAATCGACAGGCAAGTTCCTCCAACACGGCCACACTGACATCTCCCTCAAACCAGATTCTGTTGGGCCAGTCGGATAGTGTAACTGCACTCATCTCATAATGAGCTGTAACAATATGATCTCCTGCTATCTGGCCGGCTAATCGCCACAGGTTGACGAGATTTTGAATATTTTCTTCTATTAGATTCATTCTTTTATGTTTAATATTTTATTAGGATGAGGCCCGCGATCATGATGAGCATACCCATTACTTTCTTGATAGAGATGAGTTCTACAGGCATACCAAACCAACCATAATGGGCCGCAATGGAGGCGAAAATGATTTGTCCGGTAAGCCCAAAAGTGACTACTGTGGAAATGCCTAGTCTGGGAATCACATAGTAAAACAGCGATAAAGCCAGAAAGCTAAATACACCGCCCAGAAACCAATAGACTGGAATTGACCTTAAGTGATCAAGGGATGGGTACTCTTTCACTGTGATGAAAAAAGCAATAAGTGTGATAGCAGCACTTGTTAATAGTGCTATAGAGGTTGCTAATAATGTGTTGCTCAGCATTAGGCCTAAACGAGCATTGATCCCGCCTTGTATGACCACCATTATACCTACTGAAAAAGACAGTAGCAGTAACGTAGGGCTATTCATGATTATATTACTTAGTATTAATAGGAATAGCTATAGGTCGCATGGGAGAGCCACTTGCACCTTTAAGTTTCAGTGAAGCAGCAATGAAGGCAAACTCATAAACATTGTCTTCAGCTATGTTTTCAAGAAACATCTGCTCAATAAACATCATACCTTTTTCTGCCAATAAATAGGTATGCACCGGTACCCAGTTATCTTCCCGCTCTGGCGGAAAAGCCTCTAAACTCAGGTTATCAGCTCCCAGCAACATGATTTGTTGCTCTTCTACGAGCCATTTTACCGCATCCAGGCTAATACCGGGATAGTTATCGAGATAATGATTGGCATCTTCATAAAACCTGGCCTGACCTGTCCGAATTAACACGACATCACCTTGCCGCAACATTACCTGCTGCTTTTGCAATGTGAGTCGCAGATCATTTGCGGTAATACGATAGTTTTTTGGTAAAGGCCCAATAGCTGCGCTAACATCAAGGAGTACACCTCGCGCAATTATAGGAGGTATGGATTCAGCACCAGTTTTCTTCCAACCTTTATCTCCCAGGTATTTTTCAGGAGTATAGCCATTCCATATTTTACCATTGAGGCCAAAATGATTGAGCGCATCAATGTGTGTACCCATGTGCGTATACATAGAGATAGCATCACCTGTATAGCTCACTTTCTCGTTCATCTTCTCACCCAGACCGTTAGGGTTGTCAACAACAGTGCCGTGAGGCGTGTGCGTGAGCCAATACTGGTAGCCAGGGTCTCCCAGTGCATGGAAGCTTGGCATGCCTACGAAATAATCGACACTCAGGTCATAAGTTTTACCTGAGCTAATTTGTGATAACACCTGAAGTTGAGAGGCTTCAGACATCATGTTGAGAGTGCCTATTTCATCTTCAGGACCCCACGGACTTTTTCCTACTACTTCTATTTGCTGTGCCTTGACAGCGTTGATGGTAAGTAGCCATACGATAATTAATGTTCTTGTATTCATGATATTAAAACTTTTGATGACAAAGTTTCACATCACGAAAGCCATTTTCCTTAAGGTATCTTAAGAACGCATATTATCTGCTATTTTTTTTCGTATGGCACTTAAATGCTCAGGTGTAATGCCTAAATAGGAAGCAATCATGTATTGAGGGATCTGCTGCTCCATATCGCGGTATCGGTTTACAAACTCACTATAACGCTGCTCGGCAGGCTCACTCATACTGCGAATGGTTCGGTCTTGCAAAGCGACATACCCATTTTGAGTTTTAATTCGAAAAAATCGATCCATCATAGGTACTTCATCATATAACTTATTAAGCCTGTCACGATGTATTTGCATTACCACACTATCGGTAATTGCCTGAATAAAAAGTGTAGAAGGAGTTTCGGTAAGGTAGGCATAAAGATCACTCACCCACCAGCCTGCAATACCAAACTGCAAGATGTGCTCCATGTCTTTTTCACCAATCGAATAAACTTTCAGACAACCATCAGCCACAAAATTCATATGATTTGAAAGGTCTCCCTTACGTATATAGAAATCTTTCTTTTTAAGATAAACTGGTTTAAAAGCTGCACGAATGAGCCCCCCTTCTTCTTCATTCAGTGGTACCAGTTCTCTGATGTTTTGTATCAGTAAGTCGAATGGCTCATTCATTGGCTTTGATATTGAGAGGTTTAATTTCGGTCATACAAATGATCTTTTCAATTAAAAATCCTGATTTTGCAACTCTTCCAACCTCTCTATTTCAGCCAGTGCATGTTCATCTTTGGAATTTATAGCCAGCACTTTCTTGTAATTTTCAATGGCTTCATCATTTCTGCCTTGTGCCGCTAATATCTCAGCATAGCTATCGTAAACATTAGGGTTATATCTGTATAAATAGGTGTTTAAGAAAAACACCAATTCAGCATTGTCGAGTTTTCCTGCTGCTTTATATACATAACCAAGTGTATTAAGCTCATTTGACTTACCCACACGCTCGTATACTTCGTAAAAATGCCTATTAATATTTGACCTAATTGAATCCAACGGCTGATCAGCTAGTTGGTTCATCAAATAAGCAGCAGCTTTATAGTTTGGTGCAGTAGGAAAGCCCAGTGCAATTTGTGCTACATCTGTTTCCAAATCGGTGACAGGGTACTCAACAATCCGTCCAATTTCTTTGCCTGCTCTTCTAAAAATAAAAACCGGTACCCTATGAATCTTTAACCCTTTCTCTTCTTCATGGGGCCCTTGTTTGTACTTGCCTTCGATACTTGAATTATAAAGAGCCGTAAAAGTAAGCTGCGAACGTTTTAAGTTTAATGTATCCCAAAGTTTGACAAATCGGGGTACCCAATATTTCGTATCACCACACCAGGTACCCATGTAAATATCAACATGTACATCTTTTAAGTGCTTGATCCAGTTGGTACCGCTGAGCTTTGGCTGAAAGGATGTGTAATTTTCATGATACCATGAACTGTAACTGGTATCAGATTCAAGTGTGTTGAGCTGAAAAGGCCCTGCCAGGTGAACTTTGCCTTTCTTATCGGTAAAAGTAGTTTGTGAAAAAGCGTTTATGGATAAAGCTAATAACAAAAAGAATGATAGTTTACTCATCGTTGGTTTTGGTTAGTTTTAACATCAAGATGGTCATGTGTGCCCAATATTTAGTAACCAGCCGTGAGGTTTAACTAATCTTTAACAAATAGGTTATGGAGCACTTGCCCTTACATACTGTAGAAGTCTTGGTAAAAAAAGGGCTTAATAGCCACACTTAGTATGGAATTCATTATATTCTCTTTTACCCCTTTGACACCTACCCTTTTCTCCTTAATTTCGAACATTGAAAACACAACGGGGTGCCTCCTAACCGGAAGCTGAGAAAATACCCGAAAACCTGATCTGGGTAATGCCAGCGTAGGAATTGTGCGTACCTCCTTTCAACCTGGCCCGCCATTCATAGCTGACTCTCCCAGATGTAACCGACAGCATATGAGTGACTTGATAAAAAAAGAAAAATTTGACGTAGCTACAGGTGAGTTGCGCAACTGGCAAGGGCGCAAAGAATGGTTCTTTAACCGTGACGACACCGACCACTATGAAGACTACTATGAAGGGCCGTACAAAAAGCAGGAAGTCTGGCAAAAGAAAACCCTCGAAGGATTAATAAAGCAGGATACCCGCGTAAAAAGTCTGCTTGAGTTTGGTTGTGGTACTACACGTTTTACCCGTTGGTGGCATGAAATAGGCATTGAAGCCACAGGAGGTGACATCTCCCCTTTTATGTTGGCCCAGGGCGTACAGCTTTTCGATGGGGATCTTGTTTTGGCTGATTCTCATCATATGCCCTTTAAGGACCACACCTTCGATGCGCTAGCTTTTGTCACCACCTTTGAGTATTACAAAGATCCTGTGAAGGTTATTCAAGAAGCTGTACGTGTAGGCAAATACGGCATTATCTTCGGTATGATGAACAGAAATACGCCCAAGTTGATACGTAGAAAAGTGCAACAGGTGTTCGGAAAAAATAACTACTATGTAACGGCCAATTTCTATACCCCGAAAACACTCAAGGCATTGATTGCTGAGGCACTACCTGACCGAGATTATACCATTCGATGGAATGCCACTGGCTTGCCTAACTGGTTCCCTAAAAAGCAATGGCATGTACCTTATGGAGATTTCTTTGGTTTACATGTACAACTTAATGATGTGTAATGGGCGCGTTTGAAAATCAATTTGGTAAAATCAGTGCCTCAATATTTAAAGAAAACATCTTCGGACAATGTGGTGCTGAGCGCAAAGAAGTGATCTGCGGCCCTTCGTTTGGTGTAGATACATCTATCATTGATCTTGGAAATGATCAGGTGTTGGCGGTATCGAGCGACCCGCTTTCATTGATCCCATCTTTGGGTATGAAAGTTTCAGCATGGCTTTCGGTCCACCTGTTGGCTAATGATATGAGCACAACGGGACTTGCTCCACAGTATGCCCAATTTGTGTTGAATTTACCTCCTAGCCTGCCTCGAGAACAGTTTGAAGAATACTGGCTGCACATACATCAGCTTTGCACAGAGACCAATATCGCCATCACTGGCGGGCATACTGGTCAGATTCCTGGTCAGGAATCTACCATAGCAGGTGGAGGTACTATGTTTTTACACGGACCAAAAGACAAAGTAATCACAAGTAATAGCGCGCAGCCTGGCGATAGCATCATCGTGACTAAACAAGCCGCCATATCTTCCTCGGCTCTATTGGCAATGGCCTTTCCTGAACATGTAAAGCAACAATGTGGTGAACATACTCAAGTGCAGGTGGCTAATAATTTTTGGCAAATTTCTGTGTTACCGGAAGCCTTGTTAGCCTCTCAAGTTTTGAAACCACAACAAGAATTACACGCTATGCACGATGTAACCGAAGGTGGTGTATTAGGAGCCATTTACGAAATGGCCACGGCCTCTGGTTGTGGGATCGAAGTGCACACTGATAAAATATCGGTTAGCGCTGAAGTGCAACAAGTAGCAGGTCTATTTAAAATTGACCCATTGCTTTCAATTGGAGCGGGATCGATGATAATGTCCGTAAAAAAAGGGACTGAAAAAATACTACTGGATGCCTTGGCTGCAGCAGATATACCTGCTGCTCATGTGGGTACTTTCACCGAAGAACAGAACTTCTTAGTAGAGGCCGATGAAAGCTCAAAAGCTATCAATTATGACGGTATTGATCCCTATTGGGAAGCGTTTTTTACAGCATTAAATGCAGGTCTAAAATGAAGCAACTAGCAGGTATTTATCTTGTAATTGACCCCAAGCAGCCATGGGAAAGTTTACTTCAAAAACTGCAGATGGCGCTTGAGGGAGGTATTAATATCCTACAGGTCTGGAATCATTGGCCTGAAAAGGTAAGTGAGGATCAAAAGCTCGAATTTATTAAACGTGTGAAATCGCTTACTGATGCATACGAGGTACCTGTAATTATGCATGATGACTGGCAATTGGCCCAGAGAGCCAATATGGATGGAGTACATTTTGATGATCCACCTGAGCAGTTATCAATGATAGACCTGCTTTACATTGGCATTACCGTGGGCAATGACCTTGAAAGAATACAATGGGCCGCAGCAAATGAAGTATCATATATTAGTTTCTGTGCCATTTTTCCTTCGCCATCAGTGGCTGCTTGCGACATTGTAGACCAGAATAAAATAAAACAGGCTCGTAAAATCATTAAATGTCCTATTTTCTTGTCTGGTGGTTTAACTGATAACAACCTAGATCAGCTTCGTGATCTTCCCTTTGACGGAATAGCTGTGATTTCTGGCATACTGAATGCAGAAAGCCCAAAACAAGCCGTAAAAGACTACATCGAAAAACTTAACGAAATTAAAAAAACATAAACTCAATAACTGAACATGCAACGCACACTACTCGATAAATTATGCTGCCCTTTTGATAAAGGTGATTTGCACATCAAAATTTTCAATGAATTAGAAGACGGTGAAATACACGAAGGACTACTCACATGCCCTGCCTGCAAGCGTTATTACCCGATCGTATATGGTATTGCTATCATGACACCTGATGAATATCGTCAGATGGAATTAGAGCAGCCATTACTACAAAAGTGGGGTGTGGAATTACAAATTGCAGGAGATCGATTTAGATTAGAAGAAAACGCTCAACAGCCACTCAAACAAAACACTTAGGGATAATGTGAAATTGTCAATACCTTGTTTGAACAAACCTAGACGTACTCCGACATGACCAAAATTGACAAAACCCACATCAAACAAGAAGTTTTTGATCTATATGATGCTTATGCACATAATCAGATAGACCGCAGAAAGTTTATGGAGAAACTGTCGGCTTATGCCGTTGGTGGACTTACCCTACCTACTTTGCTCAGTTTCGTAATGCCCAACTATCAGGATAAAATTCAGGTAGCAGCAAATGACCCTCGATTAAACACTGAGTTTGTCCATTACAACTCTCCAAAAGGTGGTGGTGAAATAAAGGCACAGCTTTCCAGGCCTAAAAACACCACCGGTAAACTACCGGGTATTGTAGTCGTACATGAGAATAGAGGTTTAAACCCACACATTGCAGATGTAGGACGTAGGGCAGCGCTCGCAGATTTTATATCCATTGCTCCAGATGCACTCACTCCATTAGGAGGCTACCCCGGTAATGATGATGATGGCAGGACTTTACAACGAAAGCGAGATAGAAATGAAATGTTGGAAGACTTTATAGCTGCCTTTGACTACCTCAAAAACCACCCGGAATGCACTGGTAAAGTCGGTGTGGTTGGCTTTTGTTTTGGAGGCTGGATATCAAACATGATGGCGGTAAAAGTACCAACACTTTCAGCTGCAGTCCCTTTTTATGGTGGGCAACCTGCTACTGAAGATGTAAATCAGATCAACGCTCCACTGTTGTTGCAGTATGCCGGTTTAGATGAACGCGTGAATGCCGGCTGGCCGGAATATGAACAAGTACTTAAAGCTAATAATAAGGTATACACAGCACACATGTATCCTGATGTGAATCATGGCTTTCACAATGATACCACAGGTAGGTATGATAAAGAAGCTGCGGATTTAGCCTGGAAAAGAACGATTGAGTTTTTTAATGAACATTTGAGGTAGTTGGCTGGTGGATTATTGCCTCTTTACCCATGTGGTCTTTTGACCAACATGTATGATGTGCCTTGTTGGTGACAACACCAAACAAGTGGAGAGAATACTTCGTAGTTACAAACTACGAAGAACTCGTTAGCCTCACTCTGGCTTAAGTTTGCAACTTAAGCCTAAATAACCATCAGTTTGTAACTGACAATATTTCCTCTAAACAAGTCTTACTCACTTGCAAGTTGAAAACTTGCTACATATTCATAAACTTAGTTACGCTACCGCTAAACTTAAGCCAGACGGGGCAAACTAAGCATGTTAAAACAATGCCTCTTCATTTCTTTTCCTGAGATGAAAAGAAACGAAGCAAAGAAAAATCAAGTCAGAATAATCCTTCAGCCCACATTCCTACGCAGGCCCGGTATTCTGACAGGCCACCCCTCCTATCCGTAAATCGTTTGACGTCTTTACCAATGTTGGTCAAAAGACCAACATTCATTCTATAGTTTGTTGGTGACAACACCAACAAAGAGAGATCAATGGTTAGGCAATTTACTCGTATTGTCAGGCTGAGGCTCTCGAAGCCTTTTTAATGGAGACCCTGAATCAAGTTAAGGGAGACTAGTAGTAATCTTTAAAAACTTCTCCGCTAAAGCTGCGAAATGACTTGTAGGTTGTGCTAGTAGCTTTATGGTTTTCTTCTATTTTTGCGACTTATGTTTTCAAACCTATCATCGATACTTAATAAGTCATTTCTGGCAGTACTTCTCATTGGGTTGATTAGCTCATGTAAAATAAGCCAACAAACTGGCACATCCGACCAGGGAGCAGTTACTAAAGATACAGTACTGCAAGATTCGGTTGTGTTACAAATCTATCAACAAGACTCTGTAGAAATAGCCATTTCACGGGTATTGAAAGACACAGTTTCCATTATTGGTGTGGGTGATATTATGATGGGTACCAACTTCCCTGAAGACCATTATTTGCCACCTAATCAAGGCAAGGACTTATTAAGTGATGTTGACTCGATATTACAATCTGCTGACATCACTTTCGGAAACTTAGAAGGTGTAATACTCAATGAAGGTGGTGATCCGAAATACTGTCGCGACCCTAAGGTTTGCTACATCTTTAGATCGCCCGAGTACATGGTGCAAAACCTAAAAGATGCTGGTTTTGATGTAATGAGCACTGCCAATAACCATGCAGGTGATTTTGGTACGCCAGGGAGAGAAAATACGATGAGGGTCTTAGATTCTTTAGAAATCTATCATGCAGGGTTGCAGTCTCGGCCGTTTGTTACTTTTGAGAAAGAAGGTATGAAATATGGCTTCGCAGCCTTTGCTCCTAATACGGGCACCATGAGTATCAACGATATACCGGGAGCCAAAGCCATAGTAGTCCACCTTGATTCCATATCTGATATTGTCATTGTATCATTCCATGGAGGTGCAGAAGGCAGCAAATACCAGCGTGTAGAAAGAAAGACCGAATATTTTTATGGAGAGAACCGTGGCAATGTTTATCAGTTTGCACACGAACTCATTGATAGCGGTGCGGATGTCATTTTTGGTCACGGACCTCATGTAACCCGCGCTGTCGAAGTGTACAAAAACAGATTTATAGCCTACAGTTTAGGTAATTTTTGCACTTATGCACGTTTTAACCTTCGAGGTGATAATGGGCTCGCTCCTATTGTTAATGTTTTTACAAATAGTTACGGTGAGTTTTTGCATGCGCAAGTGACTCCAGTGATCCAATATGCTTCTGGTGGGCCCAGGATTGATCACAAGGCACGTGTAATCGAGCGGTTGCAATACCTTACATCAAAAGATTTCCCCGAAGTGAAAATAAAAATTGACGATAGCGGTTTAATTACTTATATTCAAGATTAACCTCGGACGAAACTGACACTATGAGACGAATTGTCAGGGTTAACTGTGATAAAATACTTACAAAAGTATTTTCGACAATAAGTCAAAATTGAATTAATCGATTAAATTTGAGCATGCCTTACAAAGAAAAAGCCATAGAGAAGAAATATTATGCCATTGGTGAAGTCGCCACCAAGTTTAATGTTGCTACCTCTCTTATTCGCTTTTGGGAAAGTGAGTTTGATATTATCAAACCAAAGAAAAACAGAAAAGGCAATCGACAATTCACAAAGGAAGATATTGAAAACGTAAAGCTCATTTACCACCTGGTAAAAGAGAAAGGCTTTACCCTTCAAGGTGCTAAGGACATGCTTAGGAATGATTCTGATGCCATTAAAGACAAAATGGATATGATTGAATCGCTTACCAAAGTGAAAGCATTTTTAAAAGAGATCAAGCAGCAACTACACTAGTTTTCAACTATGGATCAAAACCGGTTATCTCAACTGGCACTGAATTTTATTCCCGGAATTGGTAGTTATAGCATCAAGCAGCTCATTAGTTATTGTGGGTCTGCAGAAGCAGTGTTTAAGACAAATAAGAGTAAGCTTTTAAAAATCCCAGGCATTGGCCCCGCAGCTGCGGACCTTATCATAAATCAAAAACCATTTGAAAAAGCAGAGACAGAATTAACAAGGGCCGACAAAGAAGGTGTTGAAGTATTACTTTATACAGATAAAGCATATCCGCAGCGTTTAAAACATATTAATGATGCACCAACGCTCTTATATTACAAAGGTACTACTGACCTTAACAAAACTAAAATAGTGTCTATTGTAGGTACGCGTAAAGCAACGCCTTACGGGAAAGAGTTTACAGAACATCTGGTCAAGGAACTCAAAGCACATGACGCACTTGTAATAAGTGGTCTGGCTTATGGTATAGATATTTGTGCGCATAAAGCAGCTCTTTCTAACGAAATGGATACCGTTGGTGTAATGGCTAGCGGTATCAACATCGTTTACCCTTCAGTACATCGAGAAGTTTCACAAAAAATGCTTACTCAAGGAGGCTTGCTCACCGAGCACAGCTATGATGTAAAGCCTGATCCACATAAGTTTCCTGCCAGAAATAGAATCATTGCTGGCATGGCTGATGCAATAGTGATTGTTGAAGCCGCTAAAAAAGGGGGTGCCCTGATTACTGCTGAAGTTGCCAACGGCTACAATAGAGATGTATTTGCAGTGCCTGGTAATATTGGAGAAGCATATTCAGAAGGATGTAACAACCTTATTAAATCTAACAAAGCCCACTTACTGACAGGTATCAAAGACCTTGAGTATATCATGAATTGGGAAGCCTCTGAAAATACTCCAAGTAAAGCGCTAGACTTATCTGGTTTAGCCCAATCGGAGCTCACAGTTGTAAAGCACCTGACAGAGCATAAAAATGGTATATTGCTTGACAACCTTAGTTGGCAAACTGAAATGCCAGTCAATCAATTAGCTTCAATATTACTGAACCTGGAGTTTAAAGGATTCGTAAATTCTTTACCCGGTAAGCGTTTCAAGCTTGCATCTGTCAAATGATTGATAACTATTACCACATACTAGGACTCAACGAGTTTGCCTCTATAGCTGATGTAAAACTTGCTTATAGGGAGATGGCTAAAAAATATCATCCGGATCGTAATCCTGACAAGCCGGATTTTGAAGAAAAATTTAAGAGAATAAGTGTCGCTTATCAGGTGCTTTCAGACCTGGACAAAAAAGCAGATTATGATGGCAAGTTAATTTACAACAAACAGCGTAATCACAAGGCTAAAGCACCCAAAACGTATCCAAGGTATGCACCAAAAGAGTCATACTATGCTAAAAAGAGACGGCAATACACTCCGATGGCCTGGATGTATGGAAAAATCTTCATAATTGGCCTCATAATGGCGGTTGTATTGATACCTCTAACACTATTGTATCAGTCATCTGTACGTTATTATGAAAACGGTCTGGAAGCCTATGACAAAGGAGATCTGTCCAACGCCTTAGCCAATTTCAACAATGCCATGACCAGATTTGGTGGCAGATCGTTACAGGCCGGTATAAGATCTAGTGAAATATATATTTATGAATTGGGCGACTATACGAAAGGAAGAATATTTGTAAATAAGGGCCTTGAATTTGCTGAATCTGATCAAAACTATGCTTACCTCTTTTTTTTACGAGGAATAGCTCACTATGGAGAAAACAACACTGTACAAGCCCTTGCTGATTACCAAAGAGCAGATTCACTCAACTATCACCAGGACAGCATTCAGTTAAAACTAGGATTGTTAAATACTTTTGGTCTAAATAAATTTTATGACGGAGAAAAAAACTTTAACTACCTGATTGATAGACAAGTTAAAACCGAAACTGCCTGGTTTGGCAAAGCATGGTGCCAACAAGAGTTAAATCATTACAAAAGTGCCATTGATAGCTATACAAATGTTATTGCAACAAATAACAATCACTCTTTGGCCTTTTTCTACAGAGGCCAAAATTTACTAACAATAAAAGACTCAGCACAGGCCTGCGCTGACTTTGAAAAAGCCATGCAGCTAGGCTACTCAAGAGCCCATTCGTACTATAACTTTTATTGTCAAAGCGATAGCGTATCAGCTATCAATTAAGCATTAAGCACATGATACTGTAACACTGTGTGTATGTGAATCACCTGCTGCACTTGACTCAACCGTAATAGAGCTGTTAGACTGCAGTGAAGCAAAATCAGATTCAGAAATCGTTACGGTGTGGTTATGTCCAGAGCTTCCCATAATGGAGTAAGTCTTGGCAGTACCTGCTTCAACATCCTCTTTTGATACGGTCAAGCTATGACCATGGTTTGAGCCTATACTTATATTGGTGCCATTTTCCAGACAGTTGGCGCTTGAACCACCACCTCCAGAGCCACCACCACTACCCCCGGATCCGCTTCCTCCTCCAGTATTAGTTGGTGCTGGTTCACTATCATCTCCGCATGCCACCAATGAGCCTGCAATTGGCAGAATTGCTGTTGCTGCCATAGTTCGCTTGATAAATTCTTTTCTATCCATACTAATAAGGTTTTAAATTGACTGATCCTTTGGTGAGAGCACGGAAGCCGATGGATAGAGGTTGCCTCAAGAAAAATATTTTCTTAGACACTTGTGATATTCTATATAAAAAGCATAAAAAAAGGCTCGGGAACCACCCCGAGCCTAACCACGAAAAAACCCCGATTACCACTTAGTTATTCACCAGTAGTTTCGTATAATCTGTGATTGCACTTTTCACGAATCACATCGTAGGCATTAAGGTCGCCTAACTCACCTGCTTTACTCAAGTCAAGGCATCCTTGTTGCACCTGACCAAAGTCTAGTCTTAGCGTACCTCTTAAGAAGTATGCATCAATGTTTTTGGGATTAAGTTCAATTATTTTCGAACAATCTGTAATGGCATCCTGGTAAGCTTCCAGTTTATGTTTGGCCTGGCCTCTTTTATAATAGGCATCTATATTATCGCTGTCTAGCTCTATTGATGTGGTAAAATCAGCAATAGCTCCGTAGTAATCCTGTAGTTCAAATTTCAAGATACCTCTGGCAAAATATCCATCAGCAAAATCTTTATTTAGCTCTACTGACATATTATAATCGCGCATGGCACCATGTAAATCATCAAAGGCTTCTTTGATTTTACCACGCATAAAATAAGCCTGGTAATAATCTTTTTCAACCTCAATAGCCTTGTTGAAATTTATAATAGCCTCCATGTACTGACGTTTTTCATAGAGACTTTTGCCTGTAGTTGTTAACTCCTCAGCAGACTGGGCGGTTGCCCCAGCTGTAGCGAATAAAATGGCGAATACGATAATGGTTAATTTCTTCATGTGATTCTTTTTAAACAATCACACGATTACCAAAAGGATGCCTAAAATATCAAGGGACTTAAAATCAGCTATATCTCGTGAAAATGGCAGATGCAGTCTTCATCGACTGTGCCAACTCCTCTGAATCTATTCCCAATTCGAGATTTTTATTCTCAAAATAGGAAATCATTGTTTCGGTAGCAATGTTACCAACAAGTTCATCTTTAGCCATTGGACAGCCGCCATATCCATTAATAGCCCCATCAAATCGTCTGCAGCCTGCCGCATATGCTGCACTAATTTTTTCAATAGCAGTGGCCGGATTAGAATGTAAATGCGCTCCAAATTCTACCTTAGGATATTGTTTGATCAGATTTTCATATAAATAGGTGATGTTTTCTTCATTTGACACACCAATAGTATCTGCTAATGAAATAATCTCTATTCCCATTGAAGCTAGTATATCGGTAAACTTTGCAACAACATCGACACTATAAGGGTCGTCATAAGGATTGCCAAATCCCATAGAAATGTATGAGACTAGTTTTTTATCATGCTTTACACATAAACTCTGCACTTTATCAAGTGTGTTAAGTGCTTCTACGATCGATTTATTCGTATTTCTTAATTGAAAAGTTTCTGAAATAGAAAAGGGAAAACCCAAATAACTAATCTCCTCAAACTGCACCGCATCTTCAGCACCTCTTGTGTTGGCAATAATAGCAAGCAGCTTTGTGGGCGTGTCGTCTAACTTAAGCGCTTTGAGCACATCACCAGTATCCTTCATTTGAGGGATAGCTTTAGGAGAAACAAAACTTCCGAAATCTATGGTATCAAAACCGACTTGTAGTAGCTCATTGATGTAATTGGCTTTAATTGCTGTAGGTATAAAATCATGGATGCCTTGCATGGCATCTCGCGGACATTCTATTATCTTCATAGCTCAAAGATATTTCATCGACAACTACGGTCAAAACCAACCGTTCACCGAACATATGCACAATTGACCTATTCAATCTAATTTAATTAATATGAATCGCTTAGATTTAATTTTTAATTAAATTGGAAATGCTATGCCAATAACACCTTTGACAGGAACATTAGGAATAAAAAGAGCAGCGCATCTTCTTAGAAGGGCCACTTTTGGAGGTACTAAGGCAGACATCGATACATTTGCCGGGCTTACTGCCGCAGAAGCCGTTTCAAGGCTTTTTGATACAACGATTGAAGATGTTCCCTTGCCTTTGGATACTGAGACCGGGCAAGAGTGGATTTCCACTGGAGCCATTGAAGATGTTACCTCGGGAGATGATGAGCTCAGAGACTATTTTAAAAGATGGTTTGTCGGCCTAATGATGGGTGTTGGCAACACAATTGACAGTCAAAAGCTGGCGTATACAACCAGAGAAAAACTTACGCTTTTTTTGCACATCCATTTTACAACTATGGATGAGAAAGTTAGAAACAGTAGAGCACTGTATTTTCAAAATGTACTGTTTCGTTTGTTTTCCTTTGATCAAGATGATCGCATGGTAGATATTACTGATGAAGACACCGGTGATGTTACTACGGAGGTAGCGCCAACCAATTTTAAAGAGCTTACCAAAAAGATTTGTGTCGACAATGCCATGCTAAGGTTTCTTGATGGCAATCAAAATGTTCAGGGTAGTCCCAACGAAAACTATGCCCGTGAAATGTTTGAACTTTATACCATTGGCAGAGGGCTTGAAGCCAGGGTAAATGGCATGCCTCCTTCGGGTGATGGCGATTACTTTACATTTACAGAGCAGGATGTACAGGCTGCGGCTCGAGTACTTACAGGCTTTAAGTTTGATGACACGTTTGGCAATATAGATCAATACACCGGCCTGCCACGAGGCACTGCCGAACCCGGCCAACACACAACAGATTCATCAGCCAAAACTTTTAGTACATACTTTGATAGTGTCACGATTGACCAGGATCCAACACTCCTGGATGCAGGAGGCAATCCTACCGAAGAAAGTATGCTTGACGAGATCAGTCAATTGATTGATATGATCTTTGACCGGGAAGAAACAGCTCGGCATATATGCAGAAAGCTATATCGATTTTATGTTTACTATGAAATTGATGAACCCTTAGATGATGATATTATCGCCAATATGGCAGCTACACTTATCGCTAATGATTATAAAATACAGCCACTGCTGGAAGAGCTCTTTCAAAGCGAGCACTTCTACGAAGCCGTTGCAGGAAATCAGGATGACAAGTTTGGAGGAATCATTAAATCACCGCTAGATCTAATTCTCAATTCACTGACATTCTTCGACTTTCAACTACCCACATACGACACTGACCTGGCTAATTTTTACGATGTTACTGGGAGTTTGCTTGATCAGATGAGTAGCATGGGTATGAACTTTTACGAACCATTTGAAGTCGCTGGTTATGTAGCGTATCATCAATATCCTATTTATAATAGAAATTGGATATCAACAAACTATCTTACTTTGAGATATAATTTTATTAGAGAAATATTCAATCAAAACCCACAATTGCCCTATGACTATGTGAAAGATAATTTCAATGCTGAAGCAATGGATGGCAAGCAGTTAATCGTTACCCTATCTTCCTACCTCTATCCATTTGCAGAAAATCTAGATTTTGAGGCAGATGGTGGTGACCTCACCAAAGAAAGGGTAAGGTATTTCCTACAAACATTCTTGCAGTTTACTGATTACTCAGATACAGCCATGGTTACACAAGCTAATGACGACTGGGTAAGTTTATATACTGATGATGCAAATTACCTGGAAGCCGGGGAATACCTCAGACGCTTATTTAATTCAATGTTGCAATCACCTGAGTATCAACTTTTTTAACTATGAAAAGAAGAAATTTCCTCAAGTCTATACCCGCGTTGGCAGCCGGAGGATCATTTACCCTTAACAATTTATCTGTGAGGGCCATGTCGAAGCAGAGCCCATTTTTGCGGCTTGCAGAGCAAAGTGATAATGATCGGGTGATGGTAATCATACAACTCCATGGTGGTAATGACGGCCTTAACACTGTTATTCCAGTGGATAATTATGATCAGTATTATAGTAGACGAGCCAATATTGCAATTCCGGCAAAGAATAGCATTAGAAAATATATACCCCTGGATAGTACATTGCCACTGGCCGATCAGGTAGGCCTACACCCAGATATGATTGGGGCTAAGGATTTATATGACAAAGGCCGAATGTCGGTAGTTCAGGGCGTTTCTTACCCAAACAATAACGGCTCACATTTTAGAGGTAGAGATATTTGGTTTATGGGAGGCGGCTTTGATGATTATTACTCATCAGGTTGGATTGGCAGATATCTGCAACAGCAATTTGCTCCTAAAACGTATCCGGATGATTTTCCAAACCCAACGATGAAAGACCCTCTGGCTATAGAAATTGGTAGTGACGTGTCTTTAATTTTTCACCAGCAGGGTAATATACCAACTTCAATATCATTGCCGGGCAACCCTCAAGGCTTTGCCAATTTAGTTGATAGCTTAGAAGGTTTTGATGATAAGCTGGTAGACCCAAGAGGTAAACCACCAACATTTTTAGACAACTCACCTTATGGAAAGGAGTTAAACTGGATACTTGGCTTGGAAGATAAGTCAGAAGATTATGCTCAGCGCATGTTGGAAGTCTATAATAACTCATCAGAAACCACAGTAACTTATCCTGATAAATACCCTTTCAATGCACCTTCGGGCAGCTTGACCAATAGATTAACTCCCCAACTGCAATTAGTTGCGCGATTAATTGCAGGTGGAGCAAAAACCAAAGCATATCTCGTTAGGATTGGCGGCTTTGACACACATGCAGACCAGGTAGAGAGTTATGACCCGACAATGGGAGCGCATGCCGCCTTGATGTATCACTTGACATCAGCAATGAATGCCTTCCAGGCAGACTTGCGAACACGTGGGTTAGAAGAAAGAGTGCTATCCGTAACTACTTCTGAATTTGGAAGGAGAATAGCCAGTAACGGAAGTTATGGCACGGACCACGGTACAAGTGGTCCAATGTTTATTTTCGGCAAAGGAGTGCAACCGGGAGTGGTGGGTACCAATGATGATCTGTCTGGAAATAACGTTGCCATGCAACATGACTACAGACAGGTGTTTGCTAATTTATTAAAGGACTGGATGCTCGTGGATGAAGAGACCATAAATAATGATATCTTCTTCGGCAACTTTATAAATGGCCCTAAAGAAGATGGTACTGGAAACTATACTCCTCTCCCACTGGCTCAACAACAAATCACTGGTACGGGTAGCTTTTTCAGTACACGTTTTGAGCTCAGTCAGGCCTTTCCAAATCCTGCCAAAGATTTTTCTAATATCAGGTATAAAATCAACACCACTGGGCACGTATTATTGAAGCTTGTCGATAACAAAGGACAAACTATAAAGACATTTGTCAATGAATCTAAACCCCAGGGTGAACACGAAGTAAGGATTGATCTAACTGGTGTTAAACCGGGAATGTACTTTTATCAGATAGAATCTGGCATACTCAAAAAAACCAAAAAACTCATTATTATCCCTTAACCATGATAAAACCAACTTTGACATTGTTGTGCCTCATCTTTCTGCTGCCTATGGCAAGTGAAGCGCAACGTAAAAAGAAAAGTAAAACTTACCCTGTCTACGATGTGCCTAAGAGGCCATCAGCCAACGAATCATTTTTAAAAACACAATGGTGGTTAGGCTTTAAAGCCGGAGCTAATTCGACAGCTGCTTCTCCTGAAACCAGGTTTTCTGGCTTTAGTCCGATTAACTACAATGCGACTGAAAATGAAAAAAGTTATGAAGATTACGAAGGGGTGACTGGACATGCAGGTTTAGAAATCACTTTTTACCATCATGGCTGGTCTTTTAGTTTGCAGCCCAATTACCGTAGACAACAATTTACTTACGGCAATGATTATACATGGGAAGAGACAAACAACCCTGACAATAGTCTGGTATTGGATTATAGTCAAAATCACTTACTTGATTACATCGAGCTGCCTTTTTTCATTAAATATGACATCACACAGACATCATTCAGGCCATTTATACAAATTGGTGCCTATTACGCCACACTTGTAAATGCTCAAAAATCTGTTAAAATATCAGGAACTGATTTTGCATCAGGCAATGCAGGACCCTTCGAGACGCAGGAGTTAATTATAGGTGCCAATGACTTGTTTTTAAAATCATCCACCGGATTGGCCGGAGGTATTGGTTTCAGCTATGACTTTTGGAATGTAAGGCTCGTCTTTGATGCCACCTATCGCTATGGGTTAAACAATGTGGTGGATGTTAAAAATAGATATGCCATCAATGAACTCGCCAGCATTGGTGACGCTATGGACGACATAATGCTTAAAAATATTTCGGTCTCAATAGGATGTGTATTCCCACTAAGATTTATTAGTGAAGGTTATCAATCTACTAATTAAAGAAAGCAATGAAAAGATATCTTTTACTACTACTTGCCCCTGCCATACTACTTATAAATGCGTGCGACATTTCAGACAATGATGCACTACCTAAAGAGTCATTTTTAAAAATTTACGATGATGATAGCTTCGAAGCATCATTTATTCCAATTGATGTAAAGGAAACCTCAAAAGGTGATTTTATTGTTTTAGGCGCTACGCGTTTAGAGGAGTCTGATTTTACTGGAATTTTTCTTATTAAAACCGATTCAGATGGGCAGTTCATTACCCAACTCGATTTATCCAGCGATTTAATTCACCCGATTGGTGACCTCATCGAAATAGATAATAAGTTTTATTTCGCTGCAATGAATAATATCAGTTGGCAGGCTAACATTATTGAAGTGTCTACAGATAGTTTAACTATTAACTCCAGTCCTATCGGTGGCCTCAGCTACCCACTACACCTAAAACAAGAAGGTAATGAGCTTATTCTACTGTCTTATGACAATGATGATAAAAACTCCGTTATATCAGTGATCGATCAAACTGGCGCAGTCATAAATTCGCAAGCACTTACCATTGGTGCCGGAGCTGATGTGGAAGCCCCAATCATAGAACACTTTACCAGAAGTGGTCGTCAACTACCTTTCTTTGTAGGCAAAACAGAGGGCATTTATTTCTTTAACGGATTTTTTAATTACACGCTCTCACTAGTTTTTACTGACCTCAATGGAGATGGTGAGGATGGCGTTTTACAGGGCCAAAGAGATGATGGTGGTATAAGTGCAGCCCTGCATCTCGATGGTTCCAGATTTGCATTTTCAAGATTTAACTTTGGTGATAATTACTTACTTCCTGCGAGTAACGTTGAAGTGTTTGGCACAACTTCTTCAACCGACATGGAGGGCAATCCATTTCCTGAGTTAATACCTAATGCACCTGTAGTAATAAAGTCTGTAGAAATCAATGGTGATCAAGTGACTTTGTATGCCAGCAATACTAAAGGCGGTCAAATAGTACTGCTTGCTTACAACAATAACGGTGATTTGCTTGGCAGCAAATATATTGGCTTCTCAACCCCCTATGAGATCTCTGGCTTTACTCAAACAGCAGATGGCGGTTTGGCCATTACAGGTACAGTTTATGTGGCAGGAAGGTTTGCCAGAGTTTTCTTAAATAAACTCTCTAAAGAGGAGCTAACGGAGATCATTTAAAGTAATAAATCTCTGTAAATGAGGCTATAATCTGTATATTCAAAGTATGAAAGTACTCTCCTCCTTTGTATTTACTGTCTGTTTATCCATTTCAGGTTTCGCACAAGATGCAGCTGGTCTTTGGGAAGGTTACTCGACTTATGGCAAAAAGCAATATACTTTTAAGCTTAATCTTCACCAACAAGGAAAAGTAATAACAGGCTCAGGTACAATACATAACAAGAAGGACTCTTCCAGCTACTATCTAGCGGGCACAGTAGAGGGTAATACTATAAATCTTTCAGCAAGCTCATTCATTTACAAAAATAGCATGCTGCATTGCTTACCAAAGCTCAATCTTAAACTCAACGGCAACAAACTAGAGGGCAAATATGGCCCAAATGCCGTATGGGGTGGTTGTCTTGTAAGTGGAAATATTAATGTTGATCGCATTGCTGATGAACAGCCAGATGAACCTACAACATATACCACCCAACAGGTCGTAAAAATCGATGATTTTGAAGGCACTTCGCTCATCAATGAACTGAAAACGAGAAACTATTACGCGTTGGTAGTAGCGATAAATGATTACCCAGATGATGATATACCAACACTTAGCAAGCCTATAAGCGATGCTTCACAACTTATACAAACGCTGCAAACACAATATACCTTTAAAGATCAACACACCACATTTTTACAAAACCCTACACGCTCCCAATTAATTGAGGCATTTGATAAGCTATCCAAAGAAATAACAGATCGGGACAACCTACTCATCTTTTATGCCGGCCATGGTATTTGGGATGAAAGGTTAAAACAAGGCTTTTGGTTGCCAACAGATGCTTCCAAAGCCTCTAAAGCTCAATGGCTATCTAACGGCACCATCAGAGATTATATTCGTGCTATCGACTCTAAACACACCTTATTGATTACTGATGCCTGCTTTGGTGGAAGCATTTTAAAAGAGCGTGCGGTATTCTTTAATGGCAAAGCTATGCTTGAAATGTATAAACGCCCAAGCCGAAAAGCCATGACCAGTGGCGCGCTCACCACAGTCCCTGATGAAAGTGTCTTCATCAAGTATCTGGTTAAAAATCTGACAAACAGCCCCTCCCCACTTATATCGGCCGAGCAAATTTTCGGTGACTTTAAAGTAGCAGTGATCAATAATAGCGAAACCGGTCAGGTGCCTCAATATGGCGCCATTACCCTTGCCGGTGATGAGGGTGGTGACTTTATATTTCTAAGGCGAGATGCTTTAGAATAACTCTTTTGCTACATTATATACCGGATCTGACTTACCCATAGAGTAATAATGCAATACTGGAACACCGTATTTCATTAACTCTTTAGACTGCTGAATACACCACTCGATACCTACTGCTTTAGCTTCTTTATTATCCTTACATTTTTCTACTGCATCCGCCAAATCTTCCGGTATGTCAATATGAAAAAAGCGGGGTAGTACAGTAATGTGTTTCTTGGTAGTTATAGGTTTTAATCCCGGAATAATCGGCACATTAATACCTGCTTCACGACACTTTTCCACAAACTCAAAGTACTTATGATTATCATAAAACATTTGTGTGACAATATAGTCAGCCCCATTCTCCACCTTCATTTTAAGATATTTCAGATCGGACATAAGGTTTGGCGCTGTGTAATGTTTTTCTGGATAGCCGGCTACACCAATGCAAAAGTTGGTTGCCGTTGCATTTTGAAGTTCGTCATCCAAGTATTTACCACAATTCATATTTACCACCTGATCTAACAGATCTGATGCATACCTATGCCCATCGGGCTCAGCAACAAACATTGCTTCAGTTTTAATGGCATCACCCTGTAATAACAAGACATTCTCAATACCCAAAAAGTCCAGATCGATGAGTGCGTTTTCCGTTTCTTCTTTGTTAAAACCACCGCAGATTATATGTGGCACGGCATCTACTTCATAGCGGTTTTTTATTGCGGCACATATGCCCACTGTCCCAGGCCTTTTTCTTATTGACTTGCGCTCAAGCAGCCCATTCTCACGCTTCTTATAGACATATTCTTCCCTATGGTAAGTAACATCTATAAATGGAGGTTTAAACTCCATTAAAGGATCAATATGGTTAAATAAGTTCTGAATATTTTCACCCTTAAGTGGGGGCAGTATTTCAAAACTAAATAGTGTATTTTCTGCCTTATTTAAATGTTCTGTTACTTTCATAGGTATGATTCAATATTCTAAATTCTTAATTCTCCGTTCTATTTATAATTAAGGTTCGGTGCTAACCATTTTTCCATGTCTTCTAAAGTCATTTCTTTCCTTGCCGCATAATCTGCCACCTGATCTTTTGAAATGTCACCTAAACCAAAATATTTCGATTCAGGGTGTGAAAAATAAAACCCACTGACTGCTGCTGCTGGATACATGGCATAGGAGTCGGTTAATTCAATCCCTGTATTCTTCTCAACTTCCAATACATCAAATAAGATTCTCTTTTCAGTATGATCGGGACAAGCAGGATAACCAGGCGCAGGTCTTATTCCCTGATACTTTTCTTTAATCAACTCGTCATTAGCCAGCCCTTCTTCAGGTGCATAGCCCCATAGCTCTTTTCTTACCTTTTCGTGCATGAGCTCAGCAAAGGCTTCAGCCAATCGGTCGGCCAGAGCCTTTACCATGATGATCTTATAATCATCGTGGTCTGCCGAATACTTTTCTATTAACTTTTCTATCCCGATACCAGCCGTCACTGCAAATCCTCCTACATAATCCGTTTTACCGGTGCTTTGAGGTGCTACATAATCTGACAACGAAATGTTTGGCAAATTCTTCCCTTTCTTCCCTTGCTGTCTTAAAAAGTGAAATGTTATATCTCCATGATCTGTATTAAAAACCACATCGTCTCCTAATGCATTTGCTGGATAAATCCCAACTACTGCATTGGCCTGTAATAAATTATTATCAATAATTTCATCAAGCATTTCTTGGGCCTCATCAAACAGTTTTTTCGCTTCTTTTCCGATGGTCTGGTTGTCAAATATAGCTGGGTATTTTCCCTTTAACATCCAGGTCTGAAAGAATGGAGTCCAATCTATGTATTTTCTTATTTGGTCTAAAGGGTAGTTCTCATAAGCCTTATTACCAATTAATTTTGGTTTATATGGCTGGAAATCATCCCAGTTGATCTTAACACAGTTATTTCTGGCTTCATCAATACTTATATAAGTCTTATTACTTTTTCGATTTGCGTGGCTTTCTCTCAGTACCTGATACTCATCCTTAGTTTTTGCTTTAAATTGGTTCTTCGTCCTTGTATTAATCAATTCACCGGCCACAGGCACACTTCTTGAAGCATCCAGAACATGTACGACCGTCCCATTATATTCAGGATCAATTTTTACTGCCGTATGAATCCTAGATGTTGTGGCTCCACCAATTAACAATGGAATATCGAAGCTCTGCTTTTGCATCTCACTCGCAACAAGTACCATTTCATCTAAAGAAGGAGTGATAAGACCACTTAACCCTATAGCCGACACGTTTTCTTCCCTGGCCTTAGCAAGTATTTTATCAGCTGGCACCATGACGCCCATATCAATAATTTCATAGTTGTTGCAGGCCAACACTACTCCTACGATGTTTTTACCGATATCATGCACATCGCCCTTTACGGTGGCCAATAGAATTTTAGCAGCTGTTTCAGTCGATTTGTTTCTAAGTTTTTCTTCTTCCAAATAAGGCTGTAACCAGGCCACAGACTTTTTCATCACGCGTGCACTTTTTACTACCTGTGGTAAAAACATCTTGCCTGAGCCAAACAAATCCCCTACTACGTTCATACCATCCATTAAGGGGCCTTCTATTACATCTATCGGTTTGGAATATTTCTGTAAAGCTTCAGCAGTGTCTTCCTCGATATATTCCAAAATTCCTTTAACCAGAGAATGCGAAAGCCTTTCTTCTACAGTACCCTTTCTCCACGAATCATCTTTTTGTTTCTTTTTACCCGCACTTTTAACCGTTTCAGCGTATTCAAGCAGTCTCTCTGTGGCGTCTTCACTTCTATTTAGTAATACATCTTCAACATAAGTCATTAACTCCTTAGGCACTTCATCATAGACTTCAAGCATTGTAGGATTTACAATGCCCATGTCCATGCCGTGGTTGATAGCGTGGTATAGAAAAGAAGCGTGCATAGCTTCTCGCACAGCATTATTCCCTCTAAATGAAAAAGAGACATTACTTACGCCACCGTTTACATGTACTCCAGGTAAATTTTCCTTTATCCATTGGGTGGCTCTGAAGAAGTCAAGTGCATTATTTACATGTTCGTCCATCCCTGTAGCCACAGGAAAGATATTTGGATCAAAAATGATATCTTCTTTTGGGAATCGGACCTTTGTGGTAAGCAAATCGTAGGATCTTTTACAAATTTCGATTCTCCTTTGGTAATTGTCTGCCTGCCCCTTTTCATCAAAGGCCATAATCACCACAGCTGCTCCATAATTTCTGATGATTTTAGCCTGTTTCAAGAATGCTTCTTCTCCTTCTTTTAGACTAATAGAGTTAACTATACCCTTTCCTTGCAGACATTTAAGTCCTGCTTCTATAATATGCCATTTTGAGGAATCAATCATGATGGGTACACGAGCAATATCTGGTTCGGCAGCAATAAGATTGAGAAAGGTAACCATGGCATTTTCACCATCTAACATGCCTTCATCCATGTTGATGTCAATAATCTGCGCACCCCCTTCTACTTGTTCCCTGGCCACCTCCAAGGCTTCCTCATAATTCTCCTCTTTGATCAGCCGTAGAAACTTACGCGAACCTGTGACATTGGTGCGCTCGCCAATGTTGATAAAATTAGTTTCAGCAGTAGCAATAAGTGGCTCCAGACCACTTAACCTTAATATCGACTTATGTTGTTTTAGCATTAATACTTCTCATTCAAAACAAAAAAAGCTCCCCTGACAAGTCAGGGGAGCTTTTAAATGTATTTAGCTTCTTTTAATACCTGCTTATCTTTTCCCGCTTAAAACGGAATTGGATTTAGCACCTTTCACGCCAATGACGTGACGGTTGCTAAGGTTTCACAGGGCCAAGTCCCTCCACCTTTCATGATAAGTGATGACCGTTAATATATATAACGGCTAGAAAAATTAGGATTCAAAAAAAGGGAAAGACTTAAGCCCTTCCCCTTTTTTGAGAATCTGAACAGATTATCCTTTATTTTTTTTGTCTTGTACTTCTATTCTGATTTCTTGAGCAAGGTTCTTAATTTCCTGCATTCCTTTTCTTACTCTAGTACCAGCAGCGTTGTTGCTTTTATCGTAGAATTTCTCAAAGTCTGATTCTAAAGAAGCTACTAAATCTCTAATTTGTTCAAATCTTTTCATACTTGATTAATTTTTAAGTTGTTGAATAATTCCTGTTTTAATTCGATGGGCAATATAGTCAAAATGTTTATAATTCAACCAAAAACCGATCTTTTTTTAAATTTTTACTTGGTAATTGCAATAATTTCTTCCCTACGGTAAATCCCGTCATCCAATTTTTTCTTAACAGAAGCAAATGCGTCTATTGTTTCTTTAACGTCATCTAACGTATGTACCGCAGTTGGAATGAGTCTTAACATGATCACATCCTTCGGCACCACAGGATATATTACCATAGAGCAGAAGATGTTGTAATTCTCTCTAAGATCCATAGCCATGTTAGCAGCCTCACCAAGACCACCATGGAATAATACAGGCGTTACACATGATGTTGTGGTACCTATATTAAACCCTTGTTCTTTAAGCCCTGACTGTAGTGCATTTACTACCTTCCAAAGGTCATCTTTTAAAGAAGGGTCATTTTTAAGTAATTCAAGACGCTTAAGTGCACCTATTACCAATGGCATAGGTAACGATTTTGCAAAGATTTGAGATCTTACTGTATACCTTAAATACTCAATGATAGATTTATTACCGCCAACAAAAGCACCAATACTTGCCATTGATTTTGCAAATGTTGAAAAGTAAATATCAATTCCATCTTGTACGCCCTGGGCTTCGCCAGTACCTGCTCCGGTTTTACCTAATGTACCAAAACCATGTGCGTCATCTACAAAAAGTCTGAATTGATATTTTTTCTTCAACTCGATGATGTCTTTCAGGTTACCCTGGTTTCCAGACATACCAAATACACCTTCAGTAATAAGCAATATACCACCACCTGTTTCATCGGTGATTTTTTTAGCTCTCTGAAGCTGTTTCTCACAATTCTCTATGTTGTTATGTGGGAAAACGAAACGTTTACCCATATGTAGTCTAACACCGTCTAATATACAAGCGTGAGATTCTCCATCATATACGATAACATCCTTACGGTCAACACAGGCATCAATGATTGACAATACTCCCTGGTAACCGTAGTTGAGGAGCATTACAGCTTCTTTGTCTATAAACTCAGCTAGTTTATCTTCAAGCTCTATATGATGTACTGAGTTACCAGACATCATTCTTGCACCCATTGGGTATGCAAGTCCCCATCTGGCAGCAGCATCTGCATCAGCCTTTCTCACTTCCGGATGATTGGCCAGACCGAGGTAGTTATTTAAACTCCATGTTAATACTTCTTTTCCATTAAATTTCATTCTAGGAGCGATATCGCCCTCTAGTTTTGGGAACATAAAATAATCCTTGGGAAGATGCGAATGCTGTCCCAAATCACCTTGCTCTACTTTTAACTTATCAAAAATGTCCACTACTATTGGTTTTTATTATGTAAATGTTGCTTCAGTTCAAAAAACACACAAATCTAACACTAATCTCGTTCTTGTCAAAAGTGCCTTATCATTTTAATTACGCATGCCGATTTAGATAATTTTAATTATTTGGTTAGCATTGTGCTATTAACACCAGCGTTAAAATTATGGCTAAAATTAAGAAAATACTTATCGCCAACCGTGGCGAAATCGCTTTAAGAATAATAAGATCGGCAAAAGAAATGGGTATAGCAACTGTGGCTGTATTTAGTGAGGCTGATAGAAATGCTTTACACGTTAGATATGCTGATGAAGCAGTGTGCATCGGACCAGCTGCTTCAGCTGAATCTTACCTGCGTACAGATAAACTAATAAAGGTATGTAAAGATCTAAATGTCGATGCTATACACCCTGGTTATGGCTTCTTGTCTGAGAACGCAGGCTTTGCAAAAGAAGTCACAAATAATAACATCATTTTCATTGGCCCTTCTCCCGATGCCATCAGTGTAATGGGAAGTAAGCTTGCTGCAAAAGCGGCTGTTGCTAAATACGATGTACCATTAGTTCCTGGAACAGAAGAAGCCATCACAGATGTATCGGAGGCTAAGAAAATTGCTAAAGAAATAGGCTATCCTATACTTATTAAGGCCAGTGCTGGTGGCGGAGGTAAAGGAATGCGTATTGTAGAAGAGGAAGCAGATTTTGAAAGCCAAATGGATCGTGCAGTAAGTGAGGCTAAATCTGCCTTTGGAGATGGTGCGGTATTTATAGAAAAGTTTGTGACATCACCTAAACATATAGAGTTTCAAATTCTAGGAGATACACATGGCAATATTGTTCATTTATTTGAGCGCGAATGTTCGGTGCAAAGAAGACACCAAAAAGTAATCGAAGAAGCTCCTTCAGCCGTTTTGACTGAAGAGAAAAGAAAAGCTATGGGTGAAGCCGCCATTGGTGTAGCTAAAGCCTGTAATTATTATGGAGCTGGTACAGTAGAATTTATCGTTGATGACAAGCTTAACTTCTACTTCCTTGAAATGAATACCCGCCTTCAAGTTGAACACCCTGTAACTGAAGAAATCACAGGCATTGACCTGGTCAAAGAACAAATACGAATTGCCGAAGGTGAAGCCTTACCATTTGCTCAGGAGGATCTTAAATTTAAAGGTCATGCCATTGAGTTAAGAGTTTATGCAGAAGATCCTTCTAATAACTTCTTACCCGATATTGGCAAGCTCGAGACATATAACAGGCCACAAGGACCTGGCGTACGAGTGGATGATGGGTTTGAGCAAGGCATGGACATTCCGATTCATTATGACCCTATGATTGCTAAATTGGTCACATTTGCCGACACCAGAGAGTTGGCCATCAAGCGTATGTTAAGAGCTATTGCTGAGTATGATATTTCCGGAATTGAAACGACTTTGGCTTTTGGTGAATTCGTACTAAACCATGAGTCATTTGTCTCTGGAAAGTTTGACACCAAGTTTGTAGAGAACTACTTCACACCCGAAAAACTCAAGGGCAAAAATGCTAAAGAAGAGCAGGAAATAGCTGGTGTACTGGCTGCAATGCTTGTCAAAGAAACCAAGCAAGGTGTGGAACAGTCGACACAAAGCAATACAGGATCACAAAACAAATGGAAAAGAAGAGCCTGGAGAAACCAATAATTTATGGCTGAAATTAAACCCCTGAGAGCCTGGAGATACAACGATGAACTGGCTCAGAATATTGATGAACTCACCTCTCCCCTTTTTGATGTTGTATCTGAAAAGCAAAGAGAAAAGCTTTATCAAAACCCTTATAATAGCATCCACCTTTCAGTACCAAAAGGTGATAATGCATTTGAAAACGCAAAGGACCTCTTAAAAAGCTGGAAAGAGAATGGCGCCATTCTACAAGATGATCTGCCTGGTATATATGTCTATTATCAATATTTTTCATTGGCCGGGAGCGATAAAGCTTATTGTCGTAAAGGTTTCATCTGCAACATTAGAGCCTACGACTGGAATGAAAAAGACAGCATGATTTTAAGGCATGAGAACACCATGCCAAAATCAGTTAATGATCGTGTAGATGTGTTAGACAAGACACAGCTTAACGTAAGTCCTACACATGGGCTTTATACGGATCCTACGTTTGAGTTAGAGCAGTACATGGACGAAAGCATGGAAAATCCTATCTACGAAACAGAGGACTATCAAGGGGTCAGAGATGTGTTGAGCGTCATTCATGATGCCAAAATCATTCAGCGGTTTATAGAAATAATCAAGGATAAACGCATTATCCTGGCAGATGGCCATCACCGCTATGAAGGCTCATTGATGTATAAAAAAAGTCGAGAGGCCAGCAACCCTAATCACACGGGCAATGAAGGTTATAATTATCATCTCATGTTTCTCACAAACACCGAAGCTGATGACTTAAGAATATTACCAACACATAGACTGCTCAAGGGCTTCAAAAACTTTAGCAAAGAAGAAATGCTGCGCAGATTTGATGAAGACTTCATCATTAAACCTGTCGAAGAAGCACATACAATCAATGAAATAATTCTTGGTAAGCAATGGGCATACGGTATTTTATTCAAAGACAGCGCAGTTAAAATCAGACTTAAGCCGGAATCGTTTGAGAAACTTGCATGGAACTTTCCTCAAGAAGTAAAACAACTTGACCTCACAGTCATGCATTATTTCATTTTTGAAAAGATTCTAGGTATACCAGGAAAGGAACAGAGGGATTCTGAACTTATTACTTTTGACAGAAGCTTTAGTGATTGCCTAGCGAAAGTGATTAGAGAAGAAGCTCAGATGGCTGTAATCACTAAAGATATTTCCATGCAGGATGTAAAAAATGTTTGTATGAGCGGCTATACAATGCCTCAAAAATCAACCTATTTTTATCCAAAAGTGATCTGTGGTTTCTTATTTAGCTCAATAAAAGATGATGAATTTGCCATGCCCCCTTATTCTTGCTTCTAAGTCACCAAGAAGGCAACAGCTTTTACGTGATGCAGGGTTTGATTTTGAAGTATTGACAAAAGACATTGATGAGTCTTTTCCAGATTCTTTGGAGACTACCGAAGTGGCAAAATACATTGCAGAGAAGAAAGCAGAGGCGTTTGCTAATGAAATAGATAAGAATATTGTAATTACCTCTGATACAGTAGTCATTTATGGTGATAAGGTACTGGGTAAGCCTGCAGATAGAGATGAAGCCATTGAAATGTTAACCTTAATGTCTGGAGATTCACATTTAGTAATCTCTGCTGTATGTATTGCAAATAAGGACAAAAGGGTAGTATTTGATGACACCACAAAAGTGTATTTTAAAGAACTTACCCAATCTGAAATTGAGCACTATGTTGATTATTGCCAACCTTTCGACAAAGCCGGTGCCTATGGCATTCAGGAGTGGATTGGCATGATAGGAATCACTAAAATTGAAGGGTCATATTTTAATGTAGTGGGATTGCCTGTGCAGAAAGTATATGAGGCTTTAAGGCAGTTTTAAATATGCATTCAATAAGCCATTTTTGAACACTGATTACTTGAATGGCAACAGCTTCGCCTCACTTCCTTTCTCATAGTAAGGCTTTTCTTGATTAAGGGTCTCTCCATTGAGCACTTTTTCATAGAGTGCCAAAAATCCATCTGCCATTTGTTTTGAAGTAAAACAATCCATTACTCTTTGATGTATGTATTCAGGATTATAGTCACCCAAATTTTTTAATGCTTCTACTAACTCATTGCTCTTATTAGATAAAAAACCAGATTGCTCATCAACAATTTCTGGCAGTGATCCATATGTTGTTGCAAACACTGGACACCCATAATACATACTTTCAATGATAGCATTGCCGAAAGGCTCATTCCATCGCACCGGAAACAAAAGGCCTGAGGAACTTCTCAGGTACTCAAGTTTATCTTCACCTCCAACCATGCCGCAAAAACTTACGTTGGTATCTAAGGTTAATCTAAAGCCCATTTTAAAGTTGAGCCGGGTACCGCCTAATACTTTTAGAGGAATACCTGCCTTTCGAGCCATTTTTATCGAACCTGTTACGTTTTTTACTTTCCAGGCAGCCTTTGCGAGAAAATGAATGTATCGCTGCTTATTTTTTAAATTCGGATCACCGTAATCATCCGGATCCAGACCATTGTGCACAAAGCAAGTAGCATGGTGTCTTTTGGCATGATTAGCAGACAGGAATACAGTATTAATATCATATTCAGGTTGCTTTGTATTGGAGCCCATCTGCAAGAGGTACGGCTTTTCTATGGAACCATCAGGTGGGTTATTGAGGTGAACCAAATCAACATCTTCAGGTACCTGCGGCCCATAAGGTATTGATGGGTCATATTCAACAACATCTGCAAATGGACATGATGAGCCTTTCCCTACAAGGTAAGTTACTTTATGCCCTCTCTTTACAAGCTCTTTCCCTAGCCACCAAATTCTTCTTTGGATGCCTCCATATGCCGTTACGGGGATGGCTTTTTCAAATTGGATGCAGATATGCATTACTTCCTTTTACCTTTTATTAAATAGTGTAGTTTTTCATGAAGCTCCCAGATGCCACGATGTTTTTCTGTATCTATTAGTTTGTCGATACCTCTTCCCTTTGTTGCTATCCAGATTCCTGCCACACCTTTCTTCCTTTTATCTTCCAGAAAGAAATTGTGCGTGTACTTACCGAAGCAGTCATGATAATACTCGCGGTTTGCATCATGAAGTAGCAAAACGCCATCTTCGTTAAGGAGATCATGTGCCTTGTTGATACATGCACATCGCGCTCGTCCATCTACAAATATGTAATCAAATTTACCCTCGGGTTTCTCTACATAGTCTTTAAAATCTTCATAGGAACCATCATTGTGCTCATCAGTATACTTTTCATTATTTGGTGGCACAAAATGTAGCTTTACATTAGGGTCATTATTTCTCTCATTTACCTTTTTGTACCAAGGCTCAAAATGCTCCACAGCTACCCATTCGTATGGTTCACTAAGCCTTTTAGGAAAATAGATGGTACTCAAACCAGAGCCCCACTCCAAACAACGTTTTGGCTGTACTTTATCGATAATTTCATTGATCAAATCAATATCCTTGAAATACATCATCGGTATCGACTTGTCATAGCCAAAAATATGCTGAAGCTTCCTCCACATATCGCGACTAATTTGTGATAAAAATATACCGAAATTACCCTTGCTGCTTTTGTCCATTATCTAATTTTGTTAATACCATTTGGTGTTTTTATCACCATATGTTTTTTGGTGTGATTCCTTATTTTCAAATTCTTTTTGAGCACTGCTTCATTCACATAACCTCTTTCATGGTCAAGGTGCAAACATATCGCGCTATAGCGTAACTGTTTTGATTTTACCCCAAGGTTAAAGAGCCGTTCGCCAAACTCACGGTCTTCCCCTCCATATGCCATCTCTTCATTAAAACCATTAATTTCAATCATATCAGCTTTCCACCCAGACGCATTGTGGCCATTCCAGGAAGCATTGGTAGGTGTAAGGCTGTTGAGAAGTGACTCCAATACACCACTCGATGAAAGTTTCCAGTTCTTAATGGAAGAGTTTAGGCCTTGTTGTTTTAGCCAGGAAAGGTCAAACGCTTTACCTGATTGTATATGGGCTTTTTCGATCTTCTCACTAATGGACATTGGCAGTTTAAAATAACCACCGCTTAGAAAAAAACCTCGCTCAGCATGCTGAGCATGTATCTCTAAAAAATCATTTTTTGGTATACAGTCACCATCCGAGAAAAGTAAATAGTCATATTTAGAAGCCACAATGGCCTTATTGAGTATTCTGCATTTTTGAAAACCATCATCTTCATGCCACACATGTTGGATATCAAGGTCAGAATTCATATTGAATTTATCAATCAACTGTCTGGTTTCATCACCTGATCCATCATCAGCAATTACTATTTCGAAATTACGATAACTCTGACACTCATAACCATAGAGGACTTTTTCAAGCCATCTGGGCATGTTATAGGTTGAAATAATGACTGATATATTAAGGTCCTTGTTTGTCAAAATTTATTTATTCTTTCGAAGCCTCCAAAGGTACTTATATTTCAAAAAATTGAGATAGGCAGCATTTTTACTGTACAGAAAACCATAGTAACCATCTATAAAACCTAGCTTTAGTATATAAGTTGAGAAAAACCTATATACAGGATTGAGCATAAGGTGCCAAATATAGAAGACAGACTTCCCTCGCTGGTGCTTTTCTCTTGCTGCTATTCGGGCAAACTTTTCTATTTGTGAAAGGTGTTCTTTTTCGTTTTCATAGGCATAATGCAGAATATTAGCAGAATGTCTTTGGGTTGTAGCACCTTTTTCAATTACCACGCTGTCATGTGGGTTTACACCTCCCCACTTGCCTTTATTTCTATCCCAAAGTCTCAACTTTCTGTCAGGATACCAGGCATATTTTAACCACTTTCCACAATAGTTATTATATCTATTAAACACATGAGCATCACATTGCCAATTTGCCCTTAATTCTAAAATTGCAGCTTTCATCTCATCAGAAACTCGCTCATCAGCATCTAATGAAAGTACTATATCGTGTGTTGCCTGCTGCATAGCAAAGTTTTTTTGCTGAATATGGCCTTCAAACGAATGTTGAATAAATTTGACTCCTAAATTCCTGCAGATTTCCTGCGTTTTATCAGTACTATAGGAGTCTACTACCAATACTTCATCTGTAATGCCCTCCAAAGACTTAATACAGGCCTCTATATGCCTCTCTTCATTGAAAGTGATGATCACCCCGGAGATAAGTACTTTAGAATGCGACAATATTTCGTTTTCGATTTTAAAACGTTAGAAGATCAGACAAGTGGATTCAAATAAAAAATGCCCTTACAAATATAAGGGCATTTTTACATTGATTGCTATAAGATTTCTATTCTTCCGAGGATTCCTCTTCTTCAGTCTCCTCTTTTTTATTTGATTTCTTTTGCTTGTCTCCTTTAGATTCTACTAAGTCTCCGTCTTCCAATCTTTTCGAAACAACAAGGAAAGGACCCGACACCACTCTATCTCCATCTTCCAGGCCGCTTGTGATTTCTATGTTTTCATAATCACTAATGCCTGTTTCTACCTCTTTCATTTTGGCTGCCCCCTCTTCAAACACAAACACTACTTCTTTAGTCTCCTGGTTAACAGGCGTTTTTGTTTCGGCTACTTCGACATCCTCATTACCATCTCTTCCAAATTTCTTTTTATTTGGGTCGCGTGTAGTTACTGCTGAAAGTGGTACAGATAGTACGTTGCTCTTACTGTTGGTAATAATATCAACACTAGCCGTCATCCCGGGTCTAAATGGGTATTTGTTACCCTCTTTAACTAAATCAGCATAGGATGAGTTGAGTATTCTTATTCTCACCTCAAACTCTGTAACAGCATCTGCAGAAACTTTATCATTGGCTGTATTTGCTATTGCTGTGACTATACCTTTGAACTCTTTCTCCAAATGTGAGTAAGAATCAACATCAATAATGGCCGTGTCGCCTAATGTTACACGGATGATATCATTTTCGTTTACATCTACCCTAACTTCCATTTTGTTAAGGTCTGCAATACGCATAATCTCAGTACCCTGAAACTGTTGTGTTCCCAATACTGTTTCACCCTGTTCTACATTGAGTTTAGAGACCGTCCCGCTCATAGGAGCCGTAACAGTTGTTCTTCTTAAATTTTCTTGTTGCTGAGAAAGTGAAGCCTCACTACTCTTAACAATGTATTTAGCAGCCTCTACTGACTCTTTTGCTGAAGTAAGATCATTTTTAGCCACTTCATAGTTCTGTTGTGCTAACTGCCAATCAGCTTCTGAAATTACTTTCTCATCATAAAGCTTCTTTTGTCTTTCATAATCTTGTTCTGCTCTTGTAAAAGTTGCTTTAGATCTCGCTAAAGACGCTTTAGATGAGGCCAAGTTGGCCTTTTGCTGATTTAATGATGCTCTTGATTGTTCAACAGCGGCAACAAAATTATCAGGTCTCACTTTTGCAAGTATGTCTCCCTCATTTACGGCATCACCTTCCTCTACATTGAGTTCGATTAACTCGCCAGACACTTCCGGACTTAAATTTACTTCGATAACGGGTTGAACCATGCCTGAGGCACTTACTTTTTCCGTGATAGAAACACGCTTTACCTCCGTAAGCTCAACTTCTATTGATTTGGTTTTACCTATCCAGCCAGCTGATTTGCCGACAACAACGAATACGATAAGAAGAATAACTCCTCCGATCAGATAGTATAACCACTTATTTGATTTTTGTTTTTTAGCCATTGTTTAAAAATCTAAAGGTTTTCCTTGATAAAAATCTAAAATTTTGAGTTTGAATATGTAGTCGTATTTAGCTCTAATGAAATCAGATAGAGCTTGATTATAATTATTTTCAGCCACTGTATAATCAGTAATATTGGCTGCTCCAGCCTCTCGCTGCTTCGTTAAATTGTCAAAGAGTTGTTTGGTAGACTTTACTTGTCTTTCACTACTCCTATAAGTTTGAAGTGCAGCCTGAGCATTTAAATAAGCCTGTTCAACTTGCTGACGTAAATTGTTTTTTGTTTCGAGTTCGTTAAGTTCCGCACGCTCATTGTTTATTTTGGCAACTTGAATGGACTGTCGTATTCTGAAGTTATTAAATATTGGTACATTCAAGTTAAACCCAACATTTTGTCCTAGATTATTATCTAATTGATCACTAAAGCTAAAAGCTTCATTTTGATTGTTGTAACGTGTATCAACTCCGACAAATGCTGTAATACTAGGTAACCTACCTCCTTTAGCAGCCGACAAGCCTAATTCACTCGCATCAATTCTTAATTCTGCAGCCTTAATTATAGGTTGAGTGGTCAATGCTTCATTATAAATTGCTTCTGAATTCAACGCAGGGATTGTGAAATTCTCAGGTTCAAGCTCAGGCACTACAATATCGAAGTTAGGGTTGTACGGCAATTGTATGAGCTGCATCAGTTGTAGCTTTGCCAGGTTATAATCGTTTTGTCGATTAACTAGATTAGTTTCATTAGTTGCAAGCTGTGCTTCCGCCTGTAACTTATCAGCTATTGCCAATGCTCCATTCTCAACCAATATATTGGTTCTTCTTGCTTGTTCTTTTGATGTCGAAAGCAGTAGTCTTGCTGCCTCCATAAGTTCTTTAGTAAAGATTACCTGTAAGTATGCCTGCGCCACATTGAGCCCCACATCATTTTTAGCTTGAATAAGATCAGCAATTGAAGCTTCGACTAAAAAACTATTCTGCTTGATCGTATTATAATTCGCGAAACCATCGAATAACGTCACATTCGCACTCAAGCCAAAGGTATTTGTTCTGGAGTCAAGGTCTGTAATTAAATTGGTTACAGGGTTCACATTCTGCCCAAAATTATAGGCATGAGAGGCTCTACCATTAATTGACGGAGCCAACTGCCCCTTACTTTGAGTTAAGGCAGCCTCATTTTGTATAATGTTTAAATTTGATCTTTTTACATTGATATTATTTTTAAGCGCATAATCAATGCACTCCTGCAATGTCCACTTATCACCATCCTGGGCTGTTGCTAAACCCGTAATGAGTAAAAATGCAATCAGTAACTTTAGTTTGTTCATATAATTGACCTTGTTATTATAAATCGATATCCGGTATATAAATTACTTCCTTTATCCAACTTAGACTCTTCATGTACTCAAGTGTTACAGGTTTGAGTCCGCTGTCCATTTCTATAACCTGACAAGCTATGTCATTTTTACCTTTTCTGGAGACAGACATTGTTGCAATATTGCAATCATCATGATTTAGAATATTTGCGATATAAGCTATACTGCCACGCTTGTCATCGGCCTTAAGTATGAGTGTGTGCAGGTTTGCCGAGAAGTTAGCATTAAAGCCATCAAGCTCAGCAATATTTATCACACCCCCACCTTTACTTTCACCCATGACTTCAATTTTTCTCCCATCTTTCTCAAGGTTTAATTTAATCGAATTAGGATGTAAGGTTGACGCATTTCCCACTGACTTGAATGTATATCCCATACCAGCTTCTTCAGCAAAATCAAAAGATTTTCGAATCCTGTCGTCATCCGTTTTAAAGTCAAGTAGGCCAGCAATAATTGCCTTATCGCTACCATGCCCTTCATAGGTTCTTGCAAAAGAGTTATAAAAGGTAATAACAGCCTTTTCTGGCGTTCCTCCAAGTACACGAATTGCGGCCCTTGCGATTCTTACTACTCCAGCGGTATGTGAGCTAGACGGGCCGATCATCACCGGGCCGATCATATCAAATACACTGCTCTTCTCTGCCATAATTATAGAATGTTATCAGTTTCAATATTAATGATAAATTTACCATCGCTAATTACTAATCATTATAAATGGTTGTTTTTGTACTTGAAGCCCCAAATTGGGTGATTAAGCTAAAACAAATCGTCATTATTGTTCAAAATTGAGAGATTTAGGCTGAAATACTAAACTATGAAAGTACTTTTTGATGGTAGGTGGATTGAAGATAAAATTGAATTGTCAGTATTAGATCGAGGCCTTCAGTTTGGTGATGGGCTCTTCGAAACTATAGCCATTCGCCATGGAGAAGCGAAATATCTAAAGTATCACTTTGAGCGGCTATCCAAGGGCGCAAATTTATTGAATTTATCCCTGGAAACAGAGGATTTCGAAAACCTAATTGAATTAGTACTAAATGAGAACCAACTCATTGATGGTAGTTTGAAACTAATGGTCTGGAGAAAGCATACTGGCTCTAAAGGGTATAATTTCGATAGTTCTGAAAGCCACTATATGCTTATTCCTAAATACCAATATCAAACAGACGAAATCATAGAGTCAGCAGGATTTGCCAAAAATGTCACCTTCAGTTACTCCATACTCTCAGGTATTAAAACTATGAATGCGCTACCCTATATATTAGCTGCAAATGAAAGGAAGCACAGAAAGTTAGATGAGCTTATTGTGCTCAATGCCGAAGGATATATTTGTGAATGTGTATCGTCAAACATTTTTTGGCTTAAGGATAATGTCTGCCATACTCCTCCTTTGACCTCCGGCTGTCTTGATGGCGTAATGAGGCGAGTACTTATCGAGAGAATGGTAAAAGCTGGGCTGACAATTCAGGAGTCTCTGTCTACACAAGAGGAGCTATTATCTGCCGAAGCTATTTTCACAACTAACAGTAACGGCATTCGATTTATTGAAAAGCTGGAAAATAATAGTTTTGATGTTGCTATTGTAAAATCCAAACTTGCCCATCTAGGTTTTTGATTTATCTATTTGTCTTTGAACTTCCTCACGCTCCTCTGCGTCTGTTGATTCGATATCTTCATTTAGACTTACATCAACATGGTTTAAGGCAATTGAAATAGGAAAATGATCAGAGCCCATATTTTCATGTACCTTCATGCTTACCAAATGAAAATGATCACTTACAAAGAAATGATCTAAAGGCCATTTAATAGGATACCTGGCATGAAAGGTATTATAAAAACCTCGACCTTTTCTTGGGTCAAGCAGGCCGCTCAACTTTTGAAAAATTCTGGTGCTTTTAGACCATGCCACATCGTTTAAATCTCCAGCTACCACTGTAGGGACACTGGGGTCACTATTTATTTCTCTTGCCAACAAATAAAGCTCTGCGTCTCTTTCGGTAGATCTGTAATTTTCAGTAGGGCTTGGAGGTTCGGGGTGCAGGCCATAAAACTGTATCTCTCTTCCCGATTTTAATATTATTTTAGTTTTTACTGACGGGATATCATTTTTAACTACATATCGTATTTCGGCATCTCTAAGGGCTAGTTTTGAGTAGAATAAGAGGCCATACATATTGTCCAATGGCTTCTTTAAGCTATAGGCGAATGTACTTTCCAGCGATTTTAACTCTTCCTGCCACCTGGTATTGGTTTCAACAAGGAACAATACATCTGGATTTTCTTTTTGAATTAATTCTAATAGTTTGCTGCTATCAGTATTAGGCTGATAAACATTTGATACAAGTACTTTTAAATCACACTTTTGGTTGTTGTTGGCATTTTTAATCTCTTTTTTAGCCATAAAAGTATATGGCAAAATTAATTTGGCCTGATAAATGCAAACCGTTATTAGAAGTGCTAAAAAGATAATATTAAAATAAAGGGCTAAGTCGAGCCATATGATTGAACTAACCACTAATCCAAGACCTAATGTTAAAAACTGAAGTTGCGGAAAGTCAAAGAACCTCACAATCCAATGATCTACTTTTAAAAATTTGACCAGGCTGCAGAATATAAAAATTAAACCTAACCAATAGATTATCGAAGTGGTACCCAACTGTGTAATAATTTTATCTATATTTAAAATTTATGCCGTCTGAAGATAAGGAATTATAACTAAGTAATTGATTTATGAAATTAAAAAAGTACCTTATAATAATTGCTGCTATTTTGTTTTCAGGGGCTTTGATACTTTTTTTATTTTCAGATAAATGGGCAGAAAAAATTCTTTCAAGTAAAATCTCAGAGGTTTCTTTTTTATCGTATGACTCACTACAGTTGAATTTGGCTGATGGTAAGCTATCACTTTATAACGCCAACATTGCATTACCTACCCTATCAACAACTATCGGTAAAGTGTCTGCAGAGGGTATCAGTATATTTCAACTCATTGCTAACGACAAAATTATAATTGAAGATATTGATTTTACAGGTGTTGATTTTAACTATTACTCGTACCGTAAGTCACAAGAAGCTTCTGATAAATCAAGTTTAAGTAGCCTACCCAAGGTACTTATTAAAAGCCTTAAAATTGTTAACAGTGAAGCAGCATGGCATAGCTCGAAAGATAAAAAGCGCCTTGCCTTTAATTTTGGTTTGACGCTTAACAATATAAATCAGGATGATGTCAAAGACCCTTATCGAATTGCCAGTAAGGTAACTCAATTAAAAGCAATTAACCTGATTTACATAACAAAAGATGGTCTGTATAACTCTGGCGTTAAAACGCTACAACTCCAAAACAGGTCGTTAAAAGCAGACTCAATCTATTTGATGTGCAATTTTGAAAAATATGAACTGGGACGATATGTTAGACACGAAATTGACTGGTATAATTTGCATATTGATTCGGTTGCTTTTGCTCTGACTAACATGGAAAAGCTCTTCAAACACCATGAAGCTTCTTCCATCACAATCTACAACCCAGAGTTGCTTGTTTTTAGAGATAAGCGATTGCCATTTCCAGAAGGAAAGAAAGGTAAACTATTGAAAGATTTGCTTCATGAAAGTAAGTTTTCTATAGGGATAGATGCAATTGAAGTAAATAATGGCAAGATTACTTATCAGGAATATGTAAAATCAGGTGATGGCCCAGGAGAAGTTATTTTTGATCGATTAAATGCTACTTTTGAAAATTTATATACTTACGATAAAAAGCACAATGTAAAGCCACGATTAAAGGCTAAAACCGCACTCTATGGCCAGTCTACTCTGTATGCTGATGTATCTTTCCCATTAGATAGAGGCCAACAAACAATCGTTAAAGGTTATATGATGCCCATGCAATTGGTTGAGTTCAATCAAATGCTAAAGTATGTAGCATTTACAGAATTAGAGGATGGTCAATTAGACAGTCTATCTTTTGCATTTACCTACGGTGATTCCACATCTAAAGGTAACATGAATTTTGGCTACACAGATTTAAAAATTGACTTTTTGAACAAGCAAGATGCCGAAACAGGTGGGTTTTTCAATGAGTTAAAAGGTTTTGTTGCCAATACACTGGTTGTGAACTCAGATAACCCCAGGCCTAATGGCAAATTTAGTGTAGGTGAAATTCATGCAGAGCGTAATTTTGAGAAATCAATGTTTAACTTTTGGTGGAAATCAGTACTTAGCGGATTTAGATCAAGTACTGGTGTAAAGGCCGCTGAGGAAAAAATCGATTCTGACGCAGGGTAAAATACGCCACACACCTGTAGCATAAATTTCCCTAAACAAAGTAATAACACCTCAATAAGACCTTTCTCCCGCACGGCACGAATTTTCATATAGTTATTATAAGCCTAAAACATTGGGCCTAATAACCAACCTATATGAAATATAAACTTACTGCCTGTCTTTTCTTTATTTCAATAACTCTTGCAGCACAAGATTCAATTAAATGGGCAAACCATGTAATTGAAAACATGCCACTGGGTAGAGGACTTGATATAAATTACTCCAGAATATTTAAATCGAATCTTGTGGCGGAATCTAAGGTAAGTAGGTTAACAAACAATGAAGTACAGACAGAGAATTTTGACAATTTAGAATTTGATTTAAAATTTCCTATTTACGTTGGTGAACGCACACAAGTAATAGGAAGTGGTGAATACACCTATGATCGTATTCAATTCAGAAATAATGCAACAAACAACTACGAACTTTTTGAGATCCTAAACAAAAAGGAACTAAGATCGAGAAAATTAAAATTTTACGTAACGCATAGCCTCAATAGAGAGAACTTCTTAAAGTTTAGAACTTCAATTGAGTTAAATGGAGATGTGGCTGATACAGAGCAGTCATTCACTGAATTTGCCAAATACTCGCTCACAGCTGCATATGGTTGGCAAAAATCAGCCAAAAATGCCTATGCTGTTGGTTTGTATATGAATTATGCTCTTGGCCGATCCACAATATATCCAGTATTTGAATGGAATAAGACGTGGAATAACACGTGGGGGTTTGAATCGAAATTACCAGCCCAGTTCAAGGTACGTTACACCCCAACAAAAAACTTAAGGGTGTATGCAGGATATGGTGTAGATGGACTGAGTTATAGACTTGTTGCGCCTTCTGATGAAACCAACATCTTAGAAGAATTTGAAATACGCAAGTCTGATTTGAAATTTACCCTGAACATAGAAAGAAGGCTATATGATTTCATTTGGATAGCTACGGAGGGAGGGCTTAACTACAACATTAGATTCGAAGTAGCTGATAACGATAAACTCTATAATAATGAAACCATCATCGATGGGCAACTAGGCACTGCTCCCTACTTAAAATTTTCTCTCTTTTTAGTACCCAACGAAAGCCTAAAAAGCCTTTTTGGGTATAATCAATAAATAAACCGATAACTATGATAGAAAGACCTGAAGATCTCGAGCAAAAACAATACTCTACTAAGCGGTATGTGATAGATACGGTAATTAAAGGCGTATTAGTACTTTTACCTTTACTAATTATTGGTTTCATTTTATCAATACTCTTTGATTTCATCTTTGAAATATTAACCCCTCTTAGTCATCTTTTGCAACCAGGGCAACAGGACCCTCACTGGTCCTTTACTTTATTATCATTATTTATATTGGCCTTTTTGCTATTCTTAATTGGACTCGTAATACGTAATAGGTCTGGAAGAATATACTTTAAGAAATTTGAACGTAAGTATTTATTTTCAATACCACTTTACAATATGTTGCACCAAACGGTCAACCACTTTACTGGTGTAAAGGATTTACCTTTTAACCAAGCGGTACTGATCGATCCATTTAACAGCGGTACATTAATGACTGGGTTTGTAACGGATAACATCAATGAGGACATGTACTGTGTATTTGTACCAACAGCTCCCAACCCTACTAATGGTAATATTTTTCATGTAAAAAAAGAGGCAATAACCTTTCTGGATGTTACACCTCAAGATGCCATGAGAACAGTTATTGGGATGGGTACAGGAACTGCGAATTTGTTTAAGTCAAAAAAACCTTTGAATAAAGAGGTCTTGCCAAGAGAATAAACAAGTATTCAGAAATTATTTAAACAGCAATAGGTGCCTTTATGCTTGGGTGTGCTTCGTAATTTAATAGCTCGAAGTCTTCAAATTTATAGTCAAAGATTGATGCGGGTTTTCTCTTAATTTCTAATTGAGGCAGGGCCATAGGCTCTCTTGAAAGTTGCAATTGAGCCTGATCAATATGGTTGGCATACAAATGCACATCGCCACCGGTCCAAACGAAATCACCTGGTTCTAAATCACACTGTTGTGCAAACATATGGACTAACAAAGCATAAGAGGCAATATTAAAAGGTACACCTAAGAAGTAGTCAGCACTACGCTGATATAACTGACAAGACAACTTGCCATCAGCCACATAAAATTGAAATAATGCATGGCATGGTGGCAATGCCATTTTATCTACTTCGCTTGGATTCCAGGCACTTACTATATGCCTTCTAGAATTGGGGTTGTTTTTTATTTGGTTTAGCACATTGGTAATCTGATCAACTGTACCTCCGTTTGGTGTTGGCCAGCTTCTCCATTGGTGACCATATACCGGTCCTAAATCTCCATTTTCGTCTGCCCACTCATCCCAAATAGATACACCATTTTCTTTGAGATACTTAATGTTGGTATCACCACTTAAAAACCACAGTAACTCGTGTATTATAGACCTTAAATGCAACTTTTTTGTAGTCAGTACAGGGAAGCCTTCACTCAAGGCAAACCGCAATTGCCTTCCAAATACCGAAATAGTACCGGTGCCTGTTCTATCTCCTTTTTCATTCCCATTATCGAGAATGTCTTGCATCAAATCTAAATACTGCTTCATAGTGTTTTTATTATGACTTTAAAGTTATGAAAATACTCAAAGCATTCAACTGTTAACAATGGATTCGTTTAATCTTCAAAATGGGGCACCGACACCACAAAAATAAATTAGTATTAAATGTAAGATTTTAAAGAAATAATTTATTATATTGATTTTCAATTAGTTAAGCAACCTGTACTCTCACTCAAATAAATGGTAATGTATTTGGACAAAATGAGGTACTATGAGAATTTTAAACTTCCTTGAAACCAAAAAACATAAGCAGCTGATCAAATCTGTAAGGGCTTATTATAATCAAGAATCAACATCGATTCCTTATAATGCTAATCAAATTCAAAAAACAATAGATTGGCTTCAACAATCAGGTAGTGATGAGAATAAATTGCTCGCTGAAAAGTTAAATATGGCTAAGCAAATTGCTCGACCTGAAAAGATAAGCGCAAAAGCTCTGGTTTTATAAAACTCTCCTATCTTCGGGGTGTTAACGTTACGAAACGTAATACTCCATGAATAAAACAATAGCCCGCTGGGCAGTTGTCCTCGTAATTCTTATAAGCCTATTTCTAGGCTACTTTATTAAGGATCTCAAATTCAATTATGTATTTGAAGACTTCTTCCCTGTTGATGACCCGGACCTTACCTACTATCAGGAATTTAAAGAAATGTTTAGTAATGACAACGACTACCTACTCATAGGCCTTGTCAATCATCCAACAATTTTTGAAAAGAAGTTTCTTACTGACCTAGTCAGCCTCGTTAAATCACTAAAAACTATCGAGAATGTATCGGATATTAATGCTTTAACAACCATAGAAAAACCTGTCATAAGCCCTGCAGGATTGTTTGAAATACCTGTTATACACCCCTCAAGCCCTGATCGGTACAAAAGTGACAGTATACGTATTTACAAAAATGAGTTGTTGGTTGAATCAATAGTTTCAGAAGATGGGGCTGCCACAGCTATCCTTTTAAGACATGACTTTCTAAGTACCAAAGAAGGTGCTGATTCCTTAGTAAATAGAGTTGAGAGGGTTTTATCTGAGTATAATTTTGAAAAATATTATATAGCTGGCAAAACCTATGCTCAAGGAGTTTTTATAAACAAAATGAAAACGGAGCTAGCCGTTTTTCTCTCAGCAAGCATTGTATTAGTCATTATTTTTCTGGCATTTGCTTATCGAAGTTGGTGGGGTGTTTTAGTGCCTCTTTTGGTAGTGCTCCTTGCAACAGTGTGGATTCTTGGCCTAATGGGCTTAACTGGTAAAACCCTCGATATTTTGATGGTATTACTCCCCACTATCATGTTTGTAGTTGGAATGTCAGATGTGGTACATATCATGACCAAATACATTGAGCAGCTTCGATTAGGTTTTACTAAGATAGAATCAATTAAAACCACTTTTAAGGAAGTAGGTATCGCTACATTCCTTACTTCACTTACTACATCTATCGGGTTTTTAACACTTTTCACCGCTAGTATAGCTCCCATTCAAGAGTTTGGCCTATATACTGCAATAGGTGTTTTCCTGGCCTTTATTGTTGCCTTTGCATTGCTTCCCTCCTGCCTGGTCTTTTTAGATCCTCCTAAGGTTTCTAAAAAGGTTTTGAACCGATCGGCATGGTTTGGAATGCTAAGTCAAAGTTATCTATATGTATTGAAAAATGGCAAAAGAGTAATCTTAATCAATAGTATACTTACAGCCATAGCTGTTTATGGCGTGTCGATGATTGTGATCAATACTTACCTTATTGAAGACCTCCCGGATGATGCGCCTCTGAAACAATCATTTACTTTTTTCGATGAAAATTTTGGTGGTAGCCGGCCTTTTGAAGTCACCGCAACTGTTGATTCAAACAGCAGTGTTTATGATCCTGATGTTTTACATGAAATACAAAAAGTAGAAGCTTACTTAAAAACTGATTTCCAGGCTGGTAATATAGTTTCACCAGTAACCTTGGTTAAAGGGATAACACAGGCCATAAATGGAGGAGTGACTGATGCTTATCGAATGCCTGAAAGTAAGAATGAATGGAGCCGTATAAATAAGTACATTAAAAGAAGTTCTCCAAGGGCTTCATCAACATATAAAATCACCGCAAAACAAGAAACGGTAGGTAGAATCTCTGCACGGGTTGGAGATGTGGGAAGTAAAGTATCATTAGCAAGAATCGAAGAGCTAAAAGCATACATTGCAACACATACCGATACTTCTCTAGTAGACTTTCAGATTACCGGCACTTCCAATCTTATTGACAAGAACAATGAATACTTATCCAAAAATATGTTTCAAGGCTTAGGAATTGCTTTTGGTGTGGTAGCTATAATAGCCGGCCTTATGTTTAAATCTCTTCGAATGGTATTGATTACCTTAATTCCGAATGTAATACCTTTAGTATTGGTTGCCGGCATCATGGGGATATTTGGAATTACTCTTAAGCTGAGTACCTCAATAATATTCACTATTGCCTTTGGTATAGCTGTAGATGATACTATTCACTTTATTAGCAAACTTAAAATTGAGTTAAATAAGGGAAAACCTGTATTGTACGCATTGAAAAGAACATTTTTATCAACAGGAAAGGCCATTATAGTTACGAGCATGATTCTGTCAGCTGGTTTTCTTACGCTGTTACTCTCTTCATTTGGAGGAACATTTTATACTGGATTACTAATCGGACTTACGCTCATGTTTGCCCTAATCATTGACTTAACACTATTGCCAGTATTGATTGTCTATTTTTACAAACTAAAAAAATAGGATTTCGTTTATCAGATCATGCGTTATAAGCGACCCATTCTAATATTAACAGTTACCACTGTTGGGCTATTAATAATAGCGTTTAATGCGGCAAATAAGCCAGCTGTGAAAATTGATGGTGTGAGTCTGGTGGCTCCTCCAAACCCCATTGACAGTTTTGAACTGTATTCTGTAAATAAGATCAATGCTGGCTGGGTCGCTGTAATTCCCTACGCTTTTAGCAGGCCTGGTGAGCCCGAAGTTAATTTTGACTATGAGAGACAATGGTGGGGTGAGAAACCAGAGGGAACCGTTAAGACCATACAAATGGCTAAAGCGCTCAATTTAAACGTCATGTTAAAACCACATGTCTGGGTGAGAGGGCAAGGTTGGGCAGGAGATTTTGACCTTGAATCTGAAGTGGATTGGTTGGCCTGGGAAGGCAATTACCGTAACTATATAGTTTCATTTGCTAAAATTGCCGATTCCATGAATGTGGAAATGCTTTGTATAGGCACCGAATTCAGAAAACCTGCCAAAGAAAGACCTGCATTTTGGAAAGGTTTAATTAAAGAAATCAGAAGCTTTTATAGCGGAAAAATTACATACGCAGCCAATTGGGATAATTATCAAAATATTTCTTTTTGGGGTGAGTTAGATTATATAGGCATTGATGCCTACTTTCCTTTATCAGAAGCCAAAACTCCAACTGTTGAAGAAATCAAAGCAGGATGGCAAGCTCCTTTGCATGAAATAGAAACATTCCAGGCAACTTACCAAAGACCCGTACTTTTTACAGAGTTTGGATTTCAAAGTATTGACTATGCGACCGCAGGTCATTGGAAGTACAATCAGGACACATTGAATATTAACCTTGACGCTCAGGCATACGCCTATGAAGGCACCTACCAGGCACTTAAAGAAAGGGAATGGTTTGCCGGAGGATTTTTATGGAAATGGCATGCCTGGCATGAAAAATACGGTGGTTCTGATTGTAAGAGGTATACTCCTCAAAATAAACCCGCACAAGATATCATAGCCAAATGGTATAAATAAAAAAGGCCGTAGTTACCTACGGCCTCCAGAGAACATTTACCGAACCTTAATCTACAGTAACCTCTTCTCTATTACCATCAACTGTAATTTCCACTCGCTTATCACACTCGCCATCACCAAAGTCTATCGTTATTATTTTATTGTCTGTTGTGATCACTTTAGTGCCTGCAACTGGCAACCTACCTCTTCTACTTACTCGACAGGCTCTTTTGTAGACTAATGTATCAGTGATTACCATATCGTAATTCACGTCTCTTCTGGTTTTACCATTGGCTGTTCCAGTTACATGATGCTCATCGTTCAGAGGATTGTTGGCATTTACCCAAACTCTTACTTTATCGACTTCTCTCGTTGCATTAGTGCCATCTGGCCAAATTACCTCACCCCCTACGAGTGTAATATGATAAGTCGGATAATCTTCTAAAGACTCAGAAATATTCTCCAGGGTTCTAACGCCTTTTATTTCAATATTATTGATTGAATAATCAACTAGAGTAGTCACAATTTTAGAGCCGGGCACCAGTTTACCACCCATATATTCAACAATAATTTTACCCTTACGCACATTTCCATTCCTGTCTATACAGCCATCACCAAAGTCAAGCGTTATGGTTCCCGAGTGCTTATCTCCTTCAAATGAAAATACATCTTCACAGAATCGGTCATCATCGGGATTTTCAGCAATTTTTCCTCCATCGTTAGCTGCTGAAAATTGGATGCTTAAAGAGGCAATATCATCAACATCTTCATATACTGCATCGATTTCTGCTTCACTTATAGCTGCTTCTTCACTTTCATTTGATATTAAATCAAGCTCGCTGTCATTACAAGCCACCGCAAACATTCCTATGGCTACCAACAGCCATGTTTTCTTCATTAATAATTTCACAATCGTTTTCATAGTTCTATTTCTTTTCGTTTGTTTTGCCCCTTTGATTGAAAAAATTGCCCAAGGTTTAAAACGGAATAAAATATTTATGAGTAAACGATTAATAGAAGTGCTTACAAGCCATAGAGGGTCTTTTGCTCAGGTTACTCCATTTGACCTTAACGCTGACAATCCTTTCATTTTTGATTTATCTAAAAGCAATGTAGAGCTTGAGAAGGTCGACTTAAATGATGAAGGTGCTTTCAACGACTACATTTTCAGTACTTTGGAAAGCAACAACACTGAAGTAGGTCTGGGGAGGTATAATGAGGATCGGGAGATCTATAAAAGAAGTGAGGTGTTTGGCGGTAATAAGGTTAGGTCACTACACTTAGGTATAGATATTTGGGCTGAAGCCGGCACTGCCGTTTTCGCTCCGTTAGACGGTAAAGTGCATAGTTTTAAGAACAATAATGCCCACGCAGACTATGGGCCAACTATCATTCTTCAGCACGAATTAGATGGCGTAAAATTCTTTACGCTCTACGGCCACTTAAGCATCACCTCTTTGGGCGATAAATCGATAGGAATGGAAATAAAAAAAGGAGAGCAATTTGCCGCCTTCGGTGCTTATAATGAAAATGTACATTGGCCACCGCACTTACATTTTCAGATTATCTCAAATATGGATAACAAGTTTGGTGATTTCCCTGGTGTAGCAGCTAAAGCCGAGAAACAAATCTATCTGGAGCTATGTCCTGACCCAAATATGATTCTCAATGCCAACTGCTTAAGTGCTAGTTAGCATTTTGCTTAACTACTTCTACAGGACAGTTTACTTTGATACATTTCCCGTGTCCTTCCAGGCAAAACAAATCTCCAATTGTATGGGCACCGTTGATACCAACGACAATCAAGTCGATGTGATTTTTGTCTAAGTATTTCAGAATTCCTTTCTCAAAATCCGCAAGCTTTATTTCCGGGCGAATGGTAACACCTCGACTGTCGATCTTGTGAATAAGTTCAGATAATTTCTCTTCACTTTCTTTCAGTTCATTGATGGCATGAGATAACTCAGATTCCCTCGACTTAGAAGGGGGATTAACGATGTTGATGAGATGTATCTCTGAATTGTTTTTACTGGCAATATCGATTGCCTTTTGTAAACCTACCTGCGCTGCCTCACTGAAATCCATAGGAACCAGAATATGCTCCATAATCTTCGTTGGTTTAAAATAATAAGAGGTATAGACGTTTGCCTATACCTCAAGTTAAGTAAAATTATTTGTTAGATGCAAATGCGGTAAACATCCAATGAGATTTCTCCATCTTCTTAATGAATGAATTAATCATATCTTCTGTACCTACATCACCAACTTCAATAGCTGCATCAGCGACATCTACCATGTACGACAATAGTATCTCGAAGTCTCTTAAAACTTCAGCTACCATTTCCATACCGGTAAGTTCTTTTCCTGTTTCTTTGATTTCAGACATTTCCAAATACTCCTTTAAAGTACTTGTTGGTTGGTAACCAAATACCCTTACTCGTTCAGCTATCTCGTCAATATTATTAAAGGCTTCCTCATATTGCTCTTCAAATTTCTCATGAATATCAAAGAAATCAGAGCCCTTAACATTCCAGTGATAATTTCTCAATTTCTGAAAGTGGACATGATAGTTGGCCAACAGTTCATTCATCGCGCTAACTAACTCTGCCGTTTCAAGTTTGGAAAAGCCTAATTTTTTGTAGGCCCATAATCTATTAGCTTTCTTTTCTTTCTTTAAATCTTCTGTCTTAACACTCATGTCTTATAGTTATTTTATATTCTACTTTTTACCTCTATAAGGTGCAAAATGTATGCAATAATCATAAATAACGTTGAGCGTGTTTAAACACTCCTGTAAAGAAGCAACTTGAGTAATAATTGAGAATATTGTGGAATTGATTCCTCTTTTTTAAATAGTTTAAATGATTTTTTTTTCGATATAAGCACTATTTAGAATGCTAAGTGCACCCATATAGCGAAGCTTAAACGAAATAAGGTCACCTACCTTATAATTTCTTCTTGTTTTGCCAAGGTCTATCACCAACATATCACTGCTGGCTCCGGTGATTTCTATCTTTTTATCATCTGGAATCAAATATTCTGGAGAAATATCTAGTAGACCAATGTCTATGATAGCTCTGTAAGAGGTTTTGCCATAATCATCTTCATTTATTTCTGTGACATCGCCTGAAGGGTTTTCTGCTAACTCACCCATAGGTACCTTAGGCTTCTCATATAGTTCAATGATTTCTGCGTGTAATTTAAAGACATCATCCTTCATGCCTTTTACAGTCTTCATAGTAAAGAGATTCAAGCCAAAAAAAAGAATCTCCCCCACCCTAAAGTGATTTACACCCAATGGTCGCATTCTTTTTAGCAGCAAAGGAATAGTTACCGAAGTACCGCCTGATACCCATGGAATTTTTCTATCGAATTTGGCCTCTATCACCTGTTCATAAAGACTCAGCTGAATTAATTTATCTTGTGATGGCATTACACCATGCAGACAGTTTAAGTTGGTACCAAGACCAATCACTTCGATATTGGGAAGTTCAAAAATGTCAGAATAAAACTCTATTACATTCTCTCCCAGCACACCTTCTCTAAGATCACCCATTTCAATCATAATGATGATCTTATGCACTTTACCCTGCTTTTTCGCCTCTTTGGATAACAGCTTAATGGTTTCTAATGAGGTATTAAAACTGACATCGGCATATTTGATGAGATTTTTTATACTTCTTTTAGCAGGTGGTTTGATGTATACTGTTTGCACAGAATTATCAATTTGTTTGACAGCCTTCAGGTTACTTATTCTTGAGTCATGAATTTCCTTGACACCTAGATTTATTACCTCCTGCAAGTATGCCTTATTACCGCAAAGTAGTTTGGTTACAACACCCCAGTCTATATCTCTATCTTTAAATAGCTTTCCCAGGTAGTCGTAATTATGTTTTAGTCTATCTCTATAAAGTTCTAAAAATGCCATTGCTTAATCTACTAAATATCTCGGAATATTCATGGGTAGTCTGGTAAGCAACTCATAATTAAGCTGATTACTCAACTCACCAAAAGCACTTACCGTAATTTCTACGCCACTATCTACTCCTATTAAAATTACATCATCCCCCACATTAACATTGGGTACATCTGTGATATCCATCATCAACATGTTCATATTCACAATGCCTATCACACCGACCCTTCGGCCATTTATCAATACTCTACCCTGATTACTAAGTTCGCGACTATAACCATGAGCATAACCAACTGGTACAGCTGCTACTTTCATATTTTGTTGCGCCAAAAAACTAGTTCCATAGCCTATGAACTCACCAGTCTTTACATGTTTAACGCTCATTACAGTACTTTTCCATGATATAACCCGTCTCAGAGGATCTTGTTTGTCCTTATGATTGCGAGCTTTTGCTAAATAGTCAATAAACACTTCTCTACTTGGCCAGAAACCATACTGAAGAATACCTACCCTTACCATATCCATTCTGGTTTTCGGGTAAGACATAGTTGCTGCAGAACAAGCTGTATGTCTCATCTTAGGAGTGATGCCCTGACCAATCAGCCATTGATGTAGCTTTTTAAATGTTTTAATTTGCTTTTGAACGCGTACATGATTAGCCACACTTTCTGCTCCAGCATAATGGGTACAAACACCTTCTACATCGATAAATTCTCTATTGGACTTGAGTAACTCAACAAGTGGAACCAATTCTTTAGCATTAAAGCCTGTTCTATTAAAACCTGTTTCAAATTCAATATGAATTTTGGCCTTTTTATTATACTCTTTAGCGTGCACTAAAGCCTCTTTTACGCGTTCAATTTCAAATACAAAAAAATGGACGTCCTCCTGAATTACCCACTCCATGTCTTCTTCGGCAATCTCACCCATAATGAGTACCGGGCTGTTCTGAGTGCTTGCTTTCTTTACCCTTTTGGCTTCATCAGAGCTAAACACGGAAAAGTGATCAAAACCAACAGATTCAGCCAGTGGGATATACTCTTCAATACCATGGCCGTAAGCATTACCTTTCACCACAGCCGAAAGTTTGACCTCTGGCTCAATACGAGACCTCAAAAATTCAAAGTTTGTCTTTAAAGCTTCTTTACTCAGATAAATCTTTGAAGTACTGCCCATGTTAATAAACCAGTTGTTTTAAAATACCGTCAAACATTTTAATTCCATGATCCATAATATCGTCAGGAAAATCATAATCCGGATTATGTAAAGATGGTGTTTCTTCACCAGATCCTAGTCCAAACATAGCTCCTTTATAAGCCTGACTAAATAAGCCAAAGTCTTCGCTCCATCTAAATGGTGCCTCCAGGGTTTGGGTTTCAAAGCCATTTTTACTCGCTGCGTTTTCTATCAACTCTACACAATCTGGTGAATTAATTGTGCTACTAAAGACTTCTGTATCTTCAATATCACAAGACAAATTGTGTTTCTTACTTATTTCCTCACATATTTTCCTTGCATTGTTATCGAGGGTTATTAAATCTTTGTCTTTATAAGCTCTTAACGTGGCCATTACCACGGCTTGCCCGGGTGTAGTACCAAATGCTCGTTCCCCAATTTTGGCATGCACTATTGTTACTAGGCTAAAGTCTTCGAGCTCATTAATAGTATCTGGCAGCACTTTAATTTGTTGAATAATTTCTGCCACAGCTTGAGCAGGGCTTATGCCATTTTCGGGCTCTGCTGCATGAGATGTTTTCCCATTCAATTCAATTATTATTCCTTTAGATGCAGAGGCAAAAGTTTCCTTTTTAAGTATTATTTCACCTTTTGGATAGCCTGGGAGGTTGTGTAATGCAAAAATATACTCATGCTGTATATCTTCGAATTTTGAGTCATTAAGCATGGCTTCAGCACCTTGACCAGTCTCCTCAGCTGGCTGAAACAAAAGGTTAACTTTTCCCTTCTTAGGTTTCTCTTTAGATAAAATTTTAGCTAAGGCCGCCACCATCATCATGTGTCCATCATGTCCACACAAATGACCGGTGTTTTGCTTGGTTGATTTATACTCCAGATCACTTATTTCCTGGATGGGCAAACCATCCAATTCAGCACGAATAGTTACGGACGGCCCTTCTTCTTCACCTTTCCATTGAGCTATTAGTCCATGCCCACCTATTTCAGATATAATCTGATCAGGGTTAAATTGACTTAAAAATTTTTTGATTCTATCGGCAGTTTCTTTCTCTTCTCCTGAAACCTCAGGATACTGGTGAATCTCCTGCCGTAAACTGATGATGTCTTGCAGGTTTATTGTAGTCATGTTTTCAATAAGGTTATTTATTCAACCTCATTTCCAGGTATTTATTGGTAAAGCCAAGTTTCTCGTATAATATTTTAGCAGGATTGTGGGGCTCTACATGAAGGGCAATATTACCATCCGCTTTGTCTATGGCTTTCTTCATAAGTTCTTTACCTATACCCTGGCCTCTGTAATCACCATGCATGGCTATATAAACAAGGATGTTTTCTGGAATATAACCGGCCATACCCGTCCGATTCATTACTACTGCCCCGATAACCTTACCATTATCTCTTGCAGTGACAACGTAGCCCCCTGGAGTTACACCACTATCCAGTGCATAGTCAATGGCTTTCTTAATGTCTTCTTTTTTATCCCCGAACTCGTCCAGGTGGTTAAAAAGAAACTCAGCGACCTCATCGCGCTGTACCAATCCTATTGTCTCTGCGGGTGTTAATATTTCGTATTTTATCATTCTATTTATTTCTGTTTTGGATATAATAATGAAAGTACAATAAATACTATAGCCGAAGCTGCGATACCGAACACATTAGGATCTAAACTAAACGGCAACCTAAAATAAGTATCAATAGTATCAAAAGAAATTATTTGAGCCGAATTTACAGCGTTAATAACTTTACCAGGGCTTAAGCTTTCAACAAGTATGTGAGATAAATCCACCCTTGCTCCTAATGTATTAAAAACGCTCAAAACTTCACTTTTGTTTAATGTTGTGGCAAGTGTTACTTTATTAGCCTGTAATACTGCTGTAATAATACCACCAGTCAACATTCCTCCCAATGCTCCTGTGGGGCTGCTCCTTTTCCAAAAAAGAGCCCCAAGTATGGGTACAAAAAGCCCGGAAACCATAAAAGCATAACTATAGAGCATTAGACTCAGCACATTTTCCATAACGCTTGCGATCAATAGCGCAAGAATACCAATGGCTAAGGTTAAAATTTGAGATAACCTCAATACGGACTTTTCGGTATTAAATTTATTGGTGAATTTTTGAATGAAATCTGATACAATATTTCCAGAAGATGCCATAAGACAACTATCAGCCGTTGACAGGATCGCAGAAAAATATGCTGACATCATTAGTCCTAAAAGGCCTACGGGTAAGATTGTTCTTAATAACATCGGAAGACCCTGCTCAGGATCTGTCTCTGCAATATTAGCAGCTCCCAGGTAATCAAACATGCCCTGATCGGCAGCCACTCTGGCAAAAAGACCCAAAGCCACTCCCATAAACGCCATAATCGGCCACTCAAACAACCCTGCAATGTACCAGGCTTTCTTTGCTGTTTTTACATCTTTACTCGCATATATCCGTTGGTAAAGAGTCATCCCCACAAACCAAATTGGAATGATGGTAACACCCCAGTACACTACATCTTGCCAGGCGATATTACTCATTGATATCATCTCTGGCTTCACCGTACTCGTCACTCCTTCCCAGCCGCCTATAGCATGATAAGAGAGCGGTATGCCAATAAAAATCAGACCTGACAGTAATATTATCCACTGAATAGTATCCGTGTAAATTACAGCCTTTATGCCGCCCATTACAGTGTATACCACCGCGATTGACCCCATAATAATCAAGGCAGTAGAAATATCTAACCCTTGAAAAGTCCCTGATGCCAATTTAGCTCCTGCTAAAATCTGAGAACTTGTAAAGCCGGCATAGCCAATGGCTGAAATTATCGCGGCTGTAATGGCCACTTTTTTGTCAAAAAAGTAATCGTAAATCTGCGGCATGGTGTGAAACTTGCTAAAAGCGGGATTGCCTCTAACTACCGGTATCAGAAATACAGCTGCCAACCAAGCACCAATAAGCCCTGTAAAAAGCATCCAACTACCAGAAAGGCCCATGGTAAAGCCAAGCCCACCAAGACCAATGGAAAAACCACCACCTACATCGGTGGCCACAACACTTAAGCCTATATGCCAACTCGACATGCCCCGACCTCCTACGTAATAATCATCTAACCCTTTGTTTTTCCTTAAAAAGAAAAATCCAACGCCTAACATGGCTATCATATAGATGACGAAGATCGCCAGATCGATTATATGCATGCAATAGTTTTAATTTCTACTCAAACAATTAAAGCCGCAAAAATAGGAATATATAGCATAAAATCCATTTTTAAGGGATTAATATGAATTATGGAATGATAATAGTTTGTGTACAAAGTAATTGGTAAAAAATTATGTTTTTGGCGGCCCTGCGGTAAGTTCATCAATTGTCAGTAAAGCAGAAGCATCAACATCTTCAATCTCCATAAACTTAATGATTAGGTCAAAAGCACTTTCTAACTCTTCAAACTGTGTGGAAGATAACTTTTGTAGTTTTTCGCTTAATCTCTGATGCATCAATTGAGGCGTACTTTTAAGCAGTTTGGTACCCGAAGATGTGAGAGAGATATAGGTAACTCGTCTATCATTCTGATTTGGAATCTTAGCTACCCACCCTTTTTTCTCAAGCCTTGAAATTATACCTGTGAGAGTACTTGAATTTAAGTTTAAGTATTTGGCAAGCTCAGTATGTGTAGCCTTATAATCAGAGAGATTATTTAAGTAGTTTAAAGCTAATAACTGGGGTATCGATAAACCAAACTCCTTTTGTATTCGTTTAGACTCGAGATTAACCGAACGAATAATTTTTCTAATATTGATAAGTACACTTGTGGAATCCAAAACGTCCTATATTTGATTTTTTCAAAGTTAGAAAAAGATTTAAATTTAGTTTTTCACTTTTGATAAACCCTATGTTTAGACTGACTTTTATTCTTGTAATCATTAGTCTTTGTGCAGCGCAAGCTCAAAATGAGATTAAAATTGCAAAACTAAAATACGATGGTGGAGGCGATTGGTATGCAAATAAAACAGCCCTTCCTAACTTAATTGAGTTTGCCAAACGAGAAACAGGTATCAACTTCGAGCTGGAAGACGATGTAGTTGATGTAAGCTCACCCGACTTATTTTTGTACCCTTATGTTTATATGACGGGACACGGAAATGTGGTTTTTTCTGACAGTGAAGCCGAAAACTTAAGAAAATATCTCGAAGCAGGAGGTTTTCTCCATATAGATGATAACTATGGCCTTGACCAATTTATCAGGTTAGAAATGAAAAAAGTATTTCCTGAACTGGAATTTGTAGAGTTGCCTTTTGATCACCCTATTTATCATCAAAAATTTAGTTTTAAAAATGGTCTGCCTAAAATTCACGAACACGACAGCAAACCAGCTCAGGGCTTTGGTTTAATCTATAAGGGACGCTTAGTATGTTTCTATAGCTATGAGTCAGATTTAGGTAATGGATGGGAAGATCAAAGCATTCATAATGATCCTCAATCAAAAAGATTGGAGGCTTTGCAGATGGGCACGAATATCCTTACCTACTCCTTCACGCAGTATCAATAAGATTATAAATTCACACAATTGTGGAATATTATCCCCTACTTAAGCCCATTTAACAGCTCCCAAGTAAAAATTATCACCTTGGCATGCTTATTACATATTACTATTCAAACCAATTGAAATGTATTATGAGTAATTTACTATATCTTTTAGCAATAATATTAATTATCGGATGGTTGCTCGGCTTCTTTTATTTTAGCCTGGGTGCATTAGTCCATGTTCTACTTGTGTTTGCCGTAATCGCAATTCTCTTCAGGCTTATAAGAGGAAAAGGTATTTGAGCAAAAATTAATAACTTACAAGGAGGCACTTACCATGGGATATTTACTCCCATGGTTATTTTTTATTTGATATAACTAAATGTATAGTTGTATAACTAAAACTTTAGTATTATACTTGTAACGTTGCAACCAAAACATTATAATACATGAAAGAATTGACCCGTGCTGAAGAACAAATTATGCAAATACTCTGGCAGATAAAAAAAGGATTTGTCCGTGACATTATGGACGAAATGCCCGAGCCGAAACCTGCTTACAATACCGTTTCAACCATTGTTAGAATATTGGAGCAAAAGGGGTTTGTATCACATAAAGCGTTTGGAAAATCGCATGAGTATTTTCCGGTAATTGAAAAGGCCAAATACAGCAAATTCTTTTTAAATAACTTCCTTTCAGGCTATTTCAGCGGCTCTTTTGAGAAAATGGTTTCATTCTTTGCTAAAGAAAATGACCTAAATATCGAAGAGGTAGATGAGCTGATGAAGCACATTAAAGATGATTTAAAAAACAAAAATGATGACTAGTTATATTAATTATTTCATTGAAGTCAATTGTTGCCTGCTAGTGGTTGGGTTGCTCTATTGGTTATTACTTAAAAACGATTCTGACATAAGGTTTAGGCGTGTATTTATCCTGTCAGGTGTTATTATATCACTTTTAGCTCCTCTATTGCAGCTAAGTAACCTGAGCTTATTTGAATCATCTACCTTATCAGCAATCCCAACTACCATACTACCTGAGCTAGTCATTGGACAACAAAGCAGCGATACTCAATTACCAAATGATGGAATGAGGTATGTGCCTATGGGTTATCTGGTCATCTCAATAATACTGCTACAGGTATTCCTATTTCAATTGATGCAGGTAGCCTGGTTTACACTATCACGAAAAACGCAAATTAAGAAAGAGGGCTATTATTATATTATTGAGACCAATGGCACATTGCCCACCTTCTCCTTTTTCAACTTATTGTTTTTTGACAATTCTATCCCGCTTACTGACACAGAAAAAGCGAAGGTTATGTACCATGAGATGATACACATTAAACAGTTACATAGCCTCGATGTAATCATTCTAGAAATCTCAAAAATATTGATGTGGATAAACCCTATTGCCTGGTACCTACGAAAAGAAATTCAAGATGTACACGAATATCTGGCTGATGAAAAGGTCATAAAAAATACTGAAGCGCAGCAGTACAAAAGTCTATTGGCTAAGATGGCCTTAAGTAAAGCCCATCTAGCCATTGGACACCATTTTAACAAATCTAAAACGCTAAAACGAATTAAAATGATGAACCAAGTGAAATCAAAAGTAAAAACATGGAAGCCATTATTAGCCTTTCCGCTGATGGGTTTGATAATTTTTATTGTGAGCTGTAATGATCAGGTAATGGATGACATAGATACGGCCATGGAAACAGCAAGCCAAAAAGATGTGCCAGCCAACTTGCAACAAAAGATGACTGAATTAGAACAAAAATATCCTGATGCCGAGCTGGTGTATATTGAGGTTGAAGGTTCTTCTGAAGCAGCGATGAAACGTTTAAAGGATGTCGACCCAAACAGTATTGCATTTATGAATGTAGACAAATCAGAAAATACCATTGGAATAATTTTAAATCGCAATGGTCCGATTAAGAGTGTGGTGGATCAGCAAAATGAAACATTTACGATTGTAGAAGAATCTGCTATGCCTCCGGGAGGTTATGAGGCCTTTTATAAAAGAATGTCATCTACTTTGAAATATCCTGCTCAGGCCAAAAAAGAAGGTATCGAGGGTAAAGTGTATGTTCAATTTATTGTAGACAAGACAGGTAAGCTCACTGACTACAAAGTAATGAAAGGCATTGGTGCTGGCTGTGATGCGGCTGCAATTGCTGCCTTTGAGCAGTTAAATGAAACATGGTCGGTACCAACACAAAGGGGTGTCGCAGTAAAGCAACGAATCATTCTGCCTATCACGTTCAAACTCGGGAATGATTCTAAAGAATCTGAAGGATAAACAACCAATAACGGTTTACAGGTTGTGAAAAGAAAAGCTGATCAAAAATGGTCAGCTTTTTCTTTTTCTAATTTTTTCTAATTCTGATATCATTTTCGCCAATGACCAGCCCCTTATGCAGACTAGGGTTTCCATTGATCTGAGTATCAGAAGCACCTATTGCCCAGAGCTGAAGTAAGCCCGAGATACTGAGGTTTAAGTTATTTTCACCAATTGCATTAGCTTTGGTTCTCACAACATCAAAATTATTACTGACTATACTGTTCTCACCAATAGTCTTTATTTTCTGATTGTTTGCTGCCCCAGACTTTATTTCTAACTCATTTTCTCCAATCAATACTGTCTTTAGCTTATTGGTGTTAACCCCCTCCATCCGAATTTTTGATGTGCCGTAAGCCTTTAAAACTAACTTCTTGTCGTTTTCTAAATCAGATAATATGGTGAGACGCTCCTCACCTCTTACTTCAATTTTCTTAAGATCCACATAAGTGATTTTTGCCTTTACAAGCACATCTTCTGAATACATTGGGTATTTAAAACCATATTTTTCCTTTTTGTACCTTGTTGCAATGCGTGCGTCTTCAAGGAAGATTGCCAGCCTATTGCTTTTGACTTCAATATGTACCTTAGCATCATCCACATTGAAAACCTCCCAGGTAATAGATTCAGACTCCCCTTTCACCAGTTCTACCTCGATTTTTGGACTTATCGTAATCTTATTAAATGTGCTAAGTGACTGGCTATTTTGAGCTATTGCAGCATATGAAATGGCTGAGCAAACAAGTAGTATAATAAATTTCATGGTGGTAATTTAGTTAAATTGACAACTACAAGATGCCAAAGTGATCACATGGGTTGCACGGCACACGAATTATTTTCTAACTTCATAATCATGGCAGAGCAAATTAAGCAAGTGAAAATTAAAGTACAGAGCAATCCAGGTGAGGTGACAGGTGCATACCTAATTCCTGACAAAATGCAGGCTTTCATATTATTGGCTCATGGTGCAGGTGCTGGCATGCACCACCCCTTTATGGTAGATTTGGCAACGGCCTTAGGTAAACTACAAATTGGTTCATTACGTTTTAATTTACCATACATGGAAGCCGGAAAAAAATTCCCCGGATCACCCAAACACAGTATTGAAGGAATTCAATCAGCACTTGATCATGCCAGGGAATTCACGAAAAATGAAACTCCTATTTTTCTTGCAGGTAAATCATATGGCGGACGTATGTCTTCACATCTTGCTGAAAATTTAGAAAATAACACCATAGCAGGTCTGATATACTATGGTTTTCCTCTTCATGCACCGGGCAAGCCAGACGTTAAACGAGCCAGCCATTTAGTAAATATTGATATTCCCATGTTGTTTCTTCAAGGCAGCAATGATAACTTGGCAGATCAAACACTCTTAAACCAGGTGACTCTAGAGCTTGATCTGGCCACTGTAACGTATTACGATCACGCAGACCATTCTTTTAAGCGACCTAAGAAAATAAGTAAGGAGAGTTTAATACCTCAGTTGGCAAAAGACACCTCAGAATGGATAGATCAAGTATCATAAAAGCAGTCTTTATTCTACTAATTATTGGTTCACTCTTTGGGTTATCAACCCATGTAAATGCACAACCTGATACCGTATTAATAAAAAACTATAATAACGCAGACTATCAAGCCGCAGGCTTAAATTATACTGGAATTAAATCATCAGAGGGGCATTTTTATTTTGCGAATGAAAATGGTGTATTGAGATATGATGGCAGCAGATGGCAACTTATCCCTATAAAAAACTTTGCAGCTGCTTTTGCCTTGGCTGAGGGTCATGACGGAAGGATTTATGTAGGTAGCATTAATGAGTTTGGTTACTTAAAAGAATCTAACAAAGGCTATACATACGTATCCATTTCAGAAAACAAACCAAAAGCCACAGAAGAGATTTGGCAAATTATAGTCTCTGGAAACAATGTTTACTTTGCCAGTTATCAGGGATTTTACAAATATGATGGAGCAAATTTAGAATTTATAGACCTCCCTGACGCCCATATTTTTGTAGTTGGAGACAAAGTGGTAGCCTCTCAATTTGAGGGTGGTATTTATGAAATAATCGATACTACTCCTGTTTTAATGAATGAAGACCTCAAAATGATAGATGATGCAGCCTACGCTATTACCCCAACAATTGAATCTGACAAATACATCTTAATGACATCTGAAAGCGGTATATATCAGTTAGACACATCAAATTTCAAACTTTCAAAAATACTAACTTCATCAAGCGAATTAAATACCAAAGGTATATATGATGCAGCACCCGTTTATGATAGCCTATATGCAGTTGCTACCTGGTATGGAGGGTTATATTTGATTAATAGAGGAGGTGAGATTTTAATGCGAGTTGATAAAAATTACGGGTTGTCGTCTAATGAAACGCGAGAGCTCTTTATAGACCAAAGGGGTCATATATGGGTGACCACGATTGCCGGAATAAGTCATTTATATTGGGAAAGTGCTGAACTTAAAAATGAGTTTAAGGCCGTTACAGAAATTCAAGCTAACTATTCCTACAAACGCGACTCATCCATTTCCGGAGTTGCCTATTACTTTTCAACTCCCGGCTACGAAAGCTTTGAAATTGAGTATAAATATTATCTTGACGGGTTTGAGGATGACTTTCCTGAATGGTCTAAGGAAACTAAAAAGGAGTATACCAATCTCGATGGTGGTAAATATGAGTTTAAAGTTAAGGCACGGCTTCCCAACGGCACAGAAACTGAAGTTGCCCAAAGCAATTTTTATATACCCACACCTTGGTATCTAAATATGTGGCTGATAGGTAGTGCTATCCTATTTGTCGGATTGTTTGTATTTGTCGTATACCGAATTAGAACAAAAAGACTTAAAAACCTAAATCTAAGATTGGAAAAAATTATTGTCAATCGGACTGAGGAGTTAGTTGAGCAACGCGAGCAGCTTAAAATGATCAATAAGGAACTTAAGATAACGAATTCCGAGCTAGATAACTTCGTATATAGGTCTTCACATGACCTCGTTGCTCCTCTAAAGTCACTTAGAGGATTGGTTAATCTGGCTCGCATTGAAGATACTAATGACAAGCTTACACCCTACTTAGACAAGATGGACACCAGTGTGTTAAAGCTGGAAGAATTTATTAAGAGCATCATGGAGTATTCTACTAATACCAAAAGTGAACTCAGATTGCAAAAGATTCCCTTTGATGGTGTGATCAATAGCATAACAGAAGATCTGAGGTTTTATAAAAATGCAGATAAAATCAAATTAATTAAGAATTACAATCCTGAATTTAGCCTTAAATCTGACATTAAAAGACTGCACATCGTATTAAGTAATTTGATTACAAACTGTATCAAATACCATAATTATGATCAGGAAAATCCTTTTATTGAAGTTGGTGCTAAATCAGACGATGAAAAGGTAGAGATAATTGTAAAGGACAACGGACTAGGTATAGATGAAGAGCACTTAAAACATATCTTTAACATGTTTTATCGCGCTTCAGAAAATGGTGATGGATCGGGTTTAGGTTTATATATAGTACAAGATACATTGGAAATCCTAAATGGAGGCATCTCAGTTAAGTCTAAAGTTGGTAAGGGTACAACATTTACTATTTTGCTACCGCCAAATTCGTAGTGTTTACTTTTTATTACTAAATGGTATTAACCCCATAATATTCTTATTTTTATATTTTATTAATCAATTCTAATTCAAACCAGTTATGAAATTATTATCAAAGTTATTATTCATGTTTTCTATAGTGGCTCTCATTACGGCCTGTGGTAGTGATGATGAGGCGCCAGCACCTAATATTGAAAATGCAGAGTTGGCATTCTCAGCTCAAAACCCTCCTATCGAGATTCCTTCTGGACTATCTTCATCATCAGACCAGAATGCCTCGCAGATTAATGGGCAATTGCAACTTGTAAATTCCATTTCAAATATTTTCGCCTCATTTGAGGCGCCATCAGGTGCAGAAAAATCAAACACTCCCGTAGGCAGAAAAGCTAATAACGGCAGAGTAGCTGCTACACAAGAAGATGTGGTAGTATACACGTACACAGCCACTACTTCCGATGGCCAGGGCAACTCTGTGACAGTATCAGTAGCATACCAAATCACTGACACAGGTGATGATTATGTGTTTGAGCTATTCTACAAATTTGATGGAGGTGATTACATTCCTTATCTATATGCGCAAGAGTCTAAATCTTCTTTAAGAGAAGGCTATTTAGTTGTGTACAACATTTTTGATGATGAAAACCCAGGTACTGAGTCTTTGATAAGATTTGATTGGGAAGAGAATAGTGCAGGTGTGTTTAGCTTTAGCTACGACATATTTACTGCAAGAGTTGAATTAGTGGTGAACCCCGATAACTCTGGCACCATGGAGATCTTTAATGATGGCGTAAAGACATTTAGAGGTACTTGGAATGCAGCAGGTACTGAAGGTACCTATGCCTACTACGATGAAAATGGAACCGAAACTGATTCGGGAAACTGGTCATCATAAAGTAAACAATGCATTAAAAAGGCTTATTCAATAATTGAATAAGCCTTTTTTTTATTCTTACATTTTCCATTTACATAGCCTTTTTCTGGCTTTGATCCACATTCTTTTTGCCAGCTTTTTTCATTGGCTTTTTCTTCATTTCAATAGCATTTCCATAGGCCGGAATTATTTCATGCAAGGTAGCTGAAAGCTTATTGATCAACGCTTTGCTTTCCTTGTCATTCTGCTTTTTGAGATAATTAATAGCCTCTTCAACAGAAGCACATAACATTTTCAAAGACTCATTCCTACCAGTGGTTGCCTCGACATCCTCCTTGATTGTGTGAAAATGTCCTTTAAGTATAAGATCGATAGTAGATTCCATAATAGTAGTATTAACCGTGTGAACTCATTGTTTTCTGAAGACTATGAATCAGTCTGTTAACTTGTTCATGATCATCATCAATGAGTAGCTTATATTGTTTAAGTATCCTTATTGCTTCCTGAAATTCGTTTTCTAAAGCCAAAACAAGCCCTAAATTATAATAGGCGCTGGCAAATTCCGGTTCTATTTCTAAAACCAATTCGTAATGTATTTTGGCCAGCCCTCTATTACCTACTTCTGAGTAAACATTAGCAAGGTTATAATGAGCTTCATAATGTCTGGGATCCAGCTTCAGGCTTTTGGTAAAGTAGTCTATGGCTTTTGAGAAGTTGTGATCTACGGACTCAATGATGCCCAAATTACAATATGCATCTGCCGCTGAATCATTAGTTTTTACAGCTTTTAAGTAAAACTCCCGCGCTTTATCATTTTCACCTCTTTCATCTAATGTCAGTGCATATTCAAAGTCACTTTCATGACTTCTCATCTGTACAACTTTAGCTTCGGCAGGTTGTGTCTTAAATAAATTCAACTGACCATAGTCTTCCAGGTCGACTTTCTTACGTTTTTTAACACGCTTATAGCCTAGCCTGCTATTATTGGTTAATGGAAATTTTACTACTTTGGTCATTATTTTTCCTTTAGTACAAAACTATAGGATTAGCTCGCCTTTTTCTTGGCAGCTTTTTCTTTCTTTTTGCCTGTGGCCTTTTTCATAGGTTTCTTCTGAGACTTAGCCTGATCGATACTTTCTTTTAAGGCCGTCATTATATCAACCACTTCAGGTTCTTCTTCTGATACTGTAACGATTTCTTTGCCTTCAATTTTAGCATCAATCATTTCTCTCAATGCCTCTTTGTACCGATCTGTTGTATCTATGTCTTTAAAGTCTTTGGCCATAGTGTCTACAAGTGTCTTTGCCATCTTTAGCTGATCCTTATCAGCATCACTCACCTCATCAATCTTAGGCACTTCTTTCATGCTCCTCACCTCTTCCGGATTTCTGAGTTTATACAACATCAGACCTCCATCATTGGGTGTGAGTAAAACAATACTCTCCTTTTCGCGCAACACTACTTTACCAACTCCAATTTTACCTGACTCTTTGAGTGTATGCATCAACAACGCGTAAGTTTTAGCAGCAACGTCTCCATCGGGACCTATAAAGTAAGGTGAATCATAAAGTGTAGGGTGTATCTCATTAGCATCAACGAAGCCGTCAATCTCAATAACTTTGGTGCTTTTTAACTTTATTTTTTCGAAATCTTCTGATTCAATGATTACATACTGACCAGGCTCATATTGATATCCCTTAACTATATCCTCATTCTTCAATTTATCGCCAGTTACTTTATCCACTTTATCATAACCCACTGGGTTTTTAGTTTCTTTAGACAATTGATTAAAACGAATGGTCTGTGCAGAATCAATTGCATTATAAATACGAATTGGGATTGTGACCAATGAAAATCGAATATGTCCTTTCCAGATAGCTCTCATGGCAAGAATTATTTATAGTAAGTTACAAAAATTAACGTGTAAGATCACGTTTGCTTTAGTTTAAAAAATTGCAAGTAGCACTATAAATATAGTCATCTAAAGGATAGATAATCAACTTATTAAATAAATATTTTCAAAAATTTTCACTACCAGAACTTTCTACTTCCGATAGTCAACGGACTTAAACTTACCAGTAGCATCAATAACATTTGTTTCTTTGCCTGGTACTATATCGGTGTTATGCGCAGCCTCACACAGCCAATGGTCTGCTACCCTACTGCAGACAAAAGTGAATATGTTATACCTGTCTTGTGGTTGTTGTGTTTCACCAACTGGTGTCTGTCCTGTAAGTCTAAATTTGGCATGCACTATAGCAATATTATCAGATAAAACTCTTTTCTTAACTCGAGTTAACTTTAATGAGGAAACATTAAAAATGACCTCCAATCCATATTTATGTGCCTTTTCTATATTTATTCGTGTGTGCCACCATAGCCCCACTACGTTAACAAACTCAGCGTCTTCTTTAAATAATGAAGCTATAGCGGCAGCATCTTTTTGGTTCCAAAACTCAACAAATAATTTTGGAATGTCTTCAGGTTCTTCTGCTCGTTTGTTATTCATTTTAAGTCTTCTCTAAGTTTTATAAAAACAGGGTCGCGCAAAGTCCCATTATTGGTAATCATTGAATATTCAACTTCACAGACAAGATTAGGCTTGATCCATCTGGATATTTTTTCATCCATTATTTTACCCTTTACATACTGCTCTGTTTCTGACTGTTTTTTAAGAAGTTTTGTAAACTCAGTCATAGATTTATCAGTAAATCCACTCCCAACTTTTCCTCGATATACCCATTGATCTTTTACTTTTTCAGCGAGATGAAGACCACCAAATTGTTTTTCACGATCACCTTTTCCGGTAGAATATCCCACTATATACAGATCAATCGTATTTCTTACTTTAACCTTTATCCATACCGAAGACCTTTTACCTGTATAATATTTACCGTTCGTTTCTTTGGCCATTATACCCTCAAGTCCCATCTTTTTTGCCGCATCAAACAGCTCTTGGCCCTCTTCTACAATTTCACTCACACGATAGGCTCCTCCTTTTCGTATCGAGTCAACCATCCATTCTCTACGTCTTAAGAACGGCTCATTTATTAGTGATCGTCCATCCAGGTAAATACAGTCAAACACATAAGCAAAGGCCGGGTATTTTACAGCTGCACGCTCTATGTCACCTTCCGTTTTACGTTGCATACGATGAATAACATTTCTAAAACTAGGCTTACCTGCTTTATCAAAGCAAACTATCTCAGCATCAAATACCGCTGAAGTCACCCGGAAAGCTTCATCTGGTATATTTAATTCCGGAAATTGATCAGTAAGGTCGACATGGTTTCTGCTAAAAATCTTAACATTTCCTTCATCTAATAAAATCATTGCTCTTATTCCATCCCATTTTACTTCATATACCAGGTCGTCACGGGTTGGCACCTGCTTCATACTGTCAGCCAGCATCGGTTCAGGAGGCTTTTCAGGCCATGGAAATTGAGGGTTATTCACTCGCTCCAAAAGCCACTCTTTCTGCTCATTGATAGGATATATACGATACTCAGCCGTGATCTGGCGACTATTGAGGTTAAAGTATAGTCCACCGTCTTTTTTGACTTTTGTAATTTCATGCCTCCCATTGGCATACACCCACATTTTACCACCCCCGTACTGCCCTTTCGGTATTTCACCCTCAAAAGTTATATATTCCATCGGGTGATCTTCTGTGGCAACAGCCAAGCGTTTAACACCAGGTCTTGGTGGCAAACCTTTGGGTACCGCCCATGATCTAAGTACACCATCCTTTTCTAACCTTAAGTCGTAATGTAAATGTGAGGCATGATGCCTGTGAACAACAAAGCCTGTATTATCTCCACCTTCAAAAAGCCCTTTAGGTTCTGGCGTTTTAACAAAGTCGCGCTTCTTTTCATATTCAGCCAACTGCTCTGGCGACTTATGTCTGGGGTTTTCACCCAATTTCTTTTTATTACTTGTATGTTTTCTATGTGTATGTATTTCGACCGCATAGGCTGCCATTCCCTCCCATGCATCACCATCTGAATTGATTTTATCAGGTACAGTAAAAATTGTAAAATCTTGAGAAGATTGTATCGATTCCAATTCTTCCCACGTAATAGGTAAGGCAACCGGAGCGCCTTCACGACCTCTAAGGCTGTAGGCTCCAATAATGGTCTGACTTGTTCTGTTTCTATAAATATCAATCAGTACACGGCCTTTCCTTGCATCTTTCTTTATATGCAACGTAGTATTTTTATTGGTCTTCACAAAAGGCTGGGCTACACCTTTTGCAGCCTCAAAACATTCATCAAATGAGTTTTGTGGAATCACAGGAGTAATAATGTGAAGCCCCTTACCGCCTGTTGTTTTCACAAACACCTCATATCCATATCCTTCTATATGGTCCTTTAATTTAAAAGCAATTGCTTTTAGCTGCTCAAAGCTATAACCCTCAGGGGGGTCCAGGTCATAAACTATGTAGTCAGGACAATCAAAATGCGGCTTTTTACCATGCATCTGATGCAACTCAAGGCCAGCAAGGTTGGCCAGCCAAACAAGCGATGCTTCATCGGTTGGCACTATGTAATCCTTTTTACTTTCCTTTCCCAGTGATACATACTCAATCCAGTCGGGAGCCCAATCAGGTCTATTCTTTTGAAAGAATTGCTCACCATGGATACCATCTGGAAACCTGACTAATGACAGACCGCGGCCTTTTAAATGAGATAGAATCGTGGGGGCTATTGACAAGTAATACTGCACGACCTCGGCCTTTAGCACCTCTGGTTCATGATACAGAGGTTTCTTAAGGTTTGACAACTCTAATTTGTGCTTACCAACTTGAACGAATTGAGACGATCGGGCCATTACCGGAATTTAATGAATATTTATATATTCCATGACAAAGCGATTGCTCTTATCCATAAATAATGTAGTTCATCGGATACTTGAACAATTTCCAAGAATAGTACCTTGAATCTACTTTAAAAAGTATTAGTATTGATTAACCAAAACCCAATTATGAAACTTCGTAGACCAACTTTCACGGATATTTTTGCAAATATCCTTGGCATATGTGCTATTACGGCAATAGCAAGTGGTATTGTGATTTCCTACTTGTTTTTTGAATTTACAACCAGAGAAAATCCCAACTTCTGGCAAGAGCCACAAAATTTCAGTGTAATTGGTGAGTTTTTAGGAGGCACAGTGGGTTCTATATGGGCTTTAGCTGGAGTTATTCTGTTTTTTCTCGCTCTCATCTACCAAAAACATGAGCTTGTGCTTCAGAGGGAAGAGCTTAAAGAAAGCAGGATAATAATGGAAAGTCAGTCTAAGACCATTGCCATACAGCAGTTTGAAAATACCTTTTTTCAACTACTCAATTTCCACATTAACGCTACCAATAATATACGAGACATGATTAAGGGCTCTAATGGAAAGAGCACAAATGCTTTTCAAGCCATACTCAAAGACTTCAAAAAAGAAGTTTCAGCACTTAAAAGAAGAAAAAAATCAGATGGTGGCCACCTGGTAATTGATGACGATTCTTTTGAAGCCTGCTTCAAAACCGTTTTTGAAGGTTATAAAAACACTTTCCAGCATTATCTGGAAAATTACAAATCATTGGTGTTATTAGTTGAAGATAAAAGTCACGATCCGGAGTTTTACTTTACAATACTCAAGTCACACTTTACCGAGCAAGAGGTACTTGTACAGTTTTATTACGCTATCCTTTACGCAAAGGATGAAAAACTGACCAAGACTGCCGAGAAGTACAACCTGTTTCAAAAATTGAATATCAGAGCGATTTCGGAAATAGATAGCTATCATCTTAAGAAGATTGACAGCAATGCTTACGCAAGGGAATCTAAGAAAGAAACCTCTGAGTCATAAAAACTTAGGCCTGGGAATATTCAACCCGCAGCGTTCATTAAGTTTTTCAATAAAGTAGTCAGCTGTTTTTGGTGTATGCGTTTCATTTTCCTGATGTGCGTAAAAATACAATTCTTCCAGGCCATGATCCATCCATTGCTTGACACGGTCCACCCAATCATCTAATCGTTTAAAATCAGTCGGGTCCAGGTTATACCCATTAAATCTTACAAACGCTTTAGGGGTCGTCAATCTTTGATGTAAAATGTCTCTTCTACCGGCCACGTCAGTAATTACTGTACCTATTCCTTTTTGATTTAATAGATCAAACATTTCATCCTTAACAGTTTCGTCAGTAAACCACGATTCATGTCGCATTTCAATAAATAATGGATATTCCTCAGGTATTACCTGTAGGTAATCTTCGACCCGCTCAAGGTACTTACCTGCAAAATTTTCAGGTAACTGAAGAAACACAGACCCTAAACTCTCACCAAACAATAATGAGGTCTCTACAAAGTAGTCTGTATATCGCTTAGCATCGTCATTCAACCGCTTAATGTGTGTGATACTCCTGTTTACCTTAGGGCTAAACTTAAATCCGTCAGGTGCTCTGGAAACCCAATCTTCAACACTATTCTTCTTTATAGAATAGAAAGTTGTGTTCATTTCAATCGCGTTGAAATTTTTTACATACTCATCGAGAAATTCCTTGTCTTTGGTACCTGGTGGATAAATAAGGTCCACCCATTCTTTTCTACCCCACTTGGCACAACCAACAAATACTTTTGGAGCTTTTGCTTTTGACTTGGCCAGTATCTTAGATGTCTCAGGGTGATCCGGAGGCAGACTAAGGTCTAAATTTTGTAATTCATCTTGTGCGACTTTACCGAATTTCATAACTCAAGCATTGATGAATACTTAAATTATTGAATATTTTATATAAATGCTATTTGTACACTCGCTTTGCTCGGTTAGCAAACAAGCCTATAAGTGCTTTGAGGCCATTGAAATATAAAATCACAAATAGCACAACACTCATCACCCAGATGACACTGATATTGAAAAACAAGGTGTCATAAAAACCGCCTGCAAAATGCTTTTTAGGTGCGTAGAATTTTACTCTGAAATCAAACAAGTGAGCAGGCTCATGATCATCAAAATAAACCGGATAAATTTTCTGAATGAGGTGGTCGTCTAACTCAATAACTCTGTATATGGTGTTGATATTCTTTAATTCTGTTTGTATGGCCTCATTTTGATAAGTGAGTCTTAGGGAATCAAATTTTTGACGATCTTCTTCCGTACGTGTCAGACTATCTGTGATACTTACCTTTTGAGCGAAAGCCTGATTGTATTGATTGACATAAAGCTGTTTTAGGGTAGACAGAAATGCCGCTGTGTTTAGATAAGTACTGGAATCAAACTTTTCAAGTATCAGTTCATCCATATATGCAAACTTATCCTGCCCTACCAATTCGAGCTCCTCACCTATTTCATTTCGCAACAAGGCCAACGACTTTCTCATCTTAGGAGCTTCGCCAGAGAGTCGCCTTCGCATATTATTAAACACATAAGTAAGCTCTGACTCCAATCTTGGTACATAATACAACTTTTTATATTCTGCATTGGCCGCCTTTTTGTCAATCTCATAGAAAATTCTATCGAAGCGATTATCCTTAAATTGCGTAACCACAGCGGCTTCAAAAGCCCATCTTGAGGCCATAAATTCACCTACCAAAGGCACACCGTCTAACGAGCTTACCTTCGGATTAAACTTATCAAAATTGATTACAACGCCACTCAGTATGAGTTGTGGGATGAGCAATAAAGGAATGAGGATATAGATAGTAACGGCTGAGTTAAAAGTGGCAGAAATATTCAGACCCAGCACATTAGCAAAAGCGGCACAACTAAATAATATTACCCACAAACTGAAATTCATCCCATAAACCTCCAATACCCAGTTACCAATAAGTACAAATGAACCCGTTTGGATGGCTGAGATGGTAAATAGTACAATAATCTTTGCTGTCAGATAACTACTTCTGCTTAAGTTGAGAAATCGTTCACGTTTTCGAAGTTTACGATCTCTGAAAATCTCTTCAGCACTTACCGTAAGACCCATAAAAAGCGCTACAATAATGCTTATAAAGAAATAAACCGGGATATTATCATTTGCATAAAATGAGTAGACCGGATTATCCTTTTCGATGGTGGAGTAGTACTTCATTAAAAAACCCACAAACAATGCTAAAATAGGTGCTTGAAGTAGGTTAATAATTAAATATTGGGTATTTGACAGCTTTGATTTAACGTCACGTGTTGCATACACTTTTAGCTGCTTATACCAATTAGGAATATCCTGAGATACCTCTATTTTTTTCTTAGCATGTGTGATTTTTGGCAGTTTGATATTGTCTTTAAAGTACTGATACCACTGACCCGGGGAAACCTTGCGTGTTTTAGTAAATCGACCATACTCATTAACCACCCGTGTCTCAATGATGCTAAATATTTGTTCCGGATTAATGTTGCCACACTCCGGGCATGAACTCTGTTTTTTATTTGCCGCATTGATAATTTCTTTGAAATAAGAAACTGCCTCTACCGGGTTGCCATAGTAAATCTGAAGACCACCTACATCAAGAATGAGTAGATTGTCAAACATTTTAAAAATATCTGATGAAGGCTGATGAATCACAACAAAGACCATTTTACCTCTAAGAGAAAGCTCTTTGAGCAAGTCCATGATGTTTTCAGAGTCTTGAGAAGACAGGCCGGAAGTAGGTTCATCAACAAACAAAACACTGGGCTCCCGTAATAATTCAAGGCCAATGTTTACACGTTTTCGTTGGCCACCACTTATGGTTTTATCTAGTGGTGAACCTACTTTTAAATGTTGAATATCAATGAGGCCTAGGCTTAACAGCGTTTGGTCTACTATCTCTGTAATTTCCTTATCATTATACTGGTCAAAGCACAGTTTGGCTGCATAGTATAAGTTTTCAAAAACAGTGAGCTCGCCCAGTAGCAGGTCATCTTGAGGAATATATCCAACAACACCCTCAACTTCCTTTGGAGTTTCATGGATGTTTACACCATTAATTACTACCCTTCCACTCGATGGTTTCTCAGTGCCATTGATGACATTTAGTAAAGTAGACTTACCAGAACCACTGGCTCCCATAATACCAATAAGCTTTCCTCCTTTTTCAGAAATATTTACATTCTGCAAGCCTGCTCTTCCATTCTTAAAATGAAAGAATATGTGCTCTGCTGTGAGTGTAATGGGCTGCTCTGCCCCTTCTCTGAAAAACTGGCTAACTACATCGCTATAGTAAATGGTGCTAATTTTATTACCTCTTACGGAGCTTCCCGTAGGGAAAACATCGATTTTTCGACTCTTAAGTGCCTGCCCGTTGAGCGATAAAACCGATATCCCGATGTATTTAATAAAATAGCTTTCAATGTCTTCAAGCCTAAGTATGGCAATAAGACCTGTGAGATTCTTTTCTACCAAACGCGGGCCGTCAATTTCGTATTCTCCAGAACCCTCATCTATAATTAAAATGTTTTTGTCTGAGAGTACATCAAGGTCTTCGCCTAAAACAAATCCGCGAAGGGCCATCATATCATTACGTGAAATCTTTAAAGCTTCACCTATGTAATGGATCAGATTACCCTGACGTTCAGAAATATCTCCATCAGCGTAAACAAGCTCTATGATTTTAATCACTAATACAGCCTTTTGCTGCATGGTAAGTGCTTTGTTCACCTGTTTGGTGATGGCCATTATTTTAGCCCAATCATCGACAAATTCAAGCGTCTGGTCATCGATATTTTCGAGCTCTTCCTTTTGACTTATTTCAATCTCAGAACAATGTGAATCAAATAGAGCTAAATAATGACCTATTGCTTCCTGATTGAGGTGCACTGAAAGAAATTCTATAATATTCTCACGTTCAGCTTCTGTAACTCTCTCTTTAGCTACAATGGCAAAAAGTTGAATAATGGCCTTTAAAAGCTCTTCGCTCATTTAAAAAATGTTTATTAAAAAGACAGTATGAAGTAATAAAAGGTTACACTCCAAAACAACTGCTTATTGGTTTATTTCTGATTCCTTTTCATCTCCACTAAACCTATCTTTAACTTTTACACTCCTAAAGACAGGGTCCGCTGATTGTAAAATCTTATTTTTTAAATCTTGTGGGTAACTGTTATTGCTAAAGAGAAACTGCCTGATGATCACGTCTGCTTCATAAGAACTGTGACCACTCAACATACTGTCGAGCCATCGTTTAGGGAAAAATATATCCCCTGTCGTTTTAATTTCTTCCAATAATTTAAGTCCTGGCTTTATGAACTCAAGCGCGCTCTCCGATCTTAAAGGATGGTTTAAATAAGCCATGGCCTCAATTACCCATTCTTCATTCTCCCTATTAACAGGATCTTTCAGGCTATTAAAAAATTGCTTTCTACTCTCAAAGTCTTCAGCTAATGATTGCCTTACAAACTCAAACCTCTTTTTCCTATCAGGATTAGTAATACGTGCATATTGATTATCAAGTAATGATTGGGGATCATCAACTCGCAGCGCAAGAGACTGGGCCAGCTTTATGTAGTCATTTTCTGACAACTCTAACCCCTCGATTTCCATTTCTTCACTCCAAATGCTTTTAAGTAATTGAACTCCATTTGCTGTAGTAACAATATCCCTCAGTGAATTGAAATAGGAAGACTGGATTTGATCATTGTTAGTACCAATGGCCATGTTTAACAATAGCCCTTCCAATTTTGGGGCTATTTCTTGCCTCTGTTCTTTGGTTAAGTATCTCCAATAGATTTCTTCAACCATTTTAAGCATATACTCCACTACTAACTCGTTATTTTCTTTTGGCAGGTTTTCCAGCAAATGCCCCATCAGCACAGTAGGTTTTCTTTGCTCCCTCAATAGCAGCTCATTTAAATTAATCCACAGTGCGCCACGCAATACAGGTGGGTAATCTAGCATGTTGGTAATAAAATGCTCCAGGCTCTGCGGACCCATGTTAAACATGCCATAACCCTTACCATCTGCGTTGGTAAATAGATAATCTAATACAGGCATCCCTTCGACTTCTTTAAAACCATAGTTGATGTCAGCAGATACTTCATAAGTTGTATCGGGTGAGCCAAACAGAACAGTCAGCGTTTGCGGCCACATACCCTGGATATCTGACTCCGGTACTCTGCTCCACAATTTGAAGCTTTCTGTTACATCATCATCTTCTCGCAAGCGATAATAAATTACTGGCATTCCAGGTGTCAAAACCCATGTTTTATTCCAGAACTTAATATTGTAATCAGTATTCTTACCAAGTATTTCAAGCAGCTCAGACCAATTGGCATTACCATATGCATATGTTGTTAAATACTCTTGAATCCCTTTTCTGAAATTTTCCTGCCCCACATTTTCTTCAAGCATACGCATCACAATTGGTGCCTTTTGGTAAATGATACTTCCATATAATGATCCGGCATTCTTTAAGTTGGTGAGTTCCTGCTTTATGGGATGTGTACCCATGGTCCGGTCTACACTATAGGCCCCGGGGTAATGAGACATTAAAAACTTGAGGTCATGATTAATCTCTTCAAATTGTGGATTTACGATCTTGGCGGCCATAAAATTAGCGAAGACTTCCTTTAGCCAAACATCATCAAACCACTCCATAGTTACTAAATTGCCAAACCACATATGACTCACCTCATGTGCAATAAGTCTTGCTCTTGACAACTCCTGATTAAGCGTTGCTGATTCTTCAAGAAAGAGGCTTGAAGCTTTATAGAAAATCGAGCCAGGGTGCTCCATACCACCATATTGAAATGATGGAATAAGTACAAAGGACATATGTCCAAAAGGTTGTGTTTGCCCGGTGTATTCTTCCAACCAATTTAATGACTTAACATGCCAATCAAATATGTCATCTATATTTTCGGCTACTTTTACAGAATCTGTCTCTCTATGCAGCAAAGACATTTCGCGCCCATCTACTTCCCGGGTTATTCTTTTGAATTCGCCAGTAGCAAATGCAAAGAGGTAGCTGCTTATCTTTTTTGTAGGCTCAAAGGTTAACTCTTTAGATTTTCCGCTCTCAACCTCATTTGCTAACCTTCCATTTGCCAATGCTTCCCACTCTTTAGGAATAGTAAGCGACAAATTGTAAACTGCTTTTAAGTCCGGTTGATCAAATAATGGGAAACAAGTGGACGCTCGCTCTGGCACAAACAACGTGTACAAAAAATCTTCCTTTCTGTTGAGCGATTGCTCACCCGCAGTAAACTCTATAGATAGGGTATTTATGTCTGTTAGAAGTGATTCATCAATTATCAAATGCTCTTGCTTATAGTCTATAGAAGCTTCAGTTCCATTAACCATAATAGCATGTATATTTGACGGATCACTATTAAAGTCTAATAGCAGTGGGTGGCCAGACTTAGAGTAATTAAATGTGATATCTACCTGCCCGGATATCTCTGACGATTTTTCTTTTGGGATTGCAAAATGTAAGGTGTACTCAAGTTCTGTAATTGCCTTTTTTCTTAACTCAGCTAGTTCTTTAGAGATACCGGGTGCTATAAGGTTTTCATCAACCTGAGAACATGCACTAGTTAAACCGATCAAAATGAGGCCTACCCATACATAAAGACAACAATTTTTTCTCATTCCATAAACATACTCAATTTGCCTTAATTAAAGTATGCCATTTACATGAGCGATAAATTATTGTAATGAACGTAGCGTGGAAAGTCCGCCATCGATACCAAACACCTGTCCTGTAATCCATTTCGCGTCTGTAGATAATAAATATGAAGCCAATGAAGCTATGTCTTTAGCATCTCCCACCGCCTTTAATGGATGTCTTTTAGCTGACTTCTCCATTTTATCAGTACTGCTTAATAACTGACTGGCCATAGGTGTATCGGTTATTGAAGGTGCTATCATATTTACTCTGATTTTTGGCGCAAACTCAGCCGCTAATGATTTACCTAACCCTTCAACGGCACCTTTTGCTGCTGCCGTTGAAGCATGGTAAGGCATCCCTTGACCAACTGCTACGGTACTAAAAAGTACTACTGAGGCATTCTCTGATTTTTTCAAATGAGGTTCGAAAGCCTTTATGGCTTTTGCCGCTCCTAAAACATTAATTTTAAAATCATCTAAAAAATCATCGTCTTTTAACGCTTTAAATGGTTTGAGATTTATCGATCCCGGGCAATAAACCAAACCATCTACCACTTCTAAATCTATTGCATTGAAGTCATCTTTTAACACATCTAATGAAATATGATGAATGCCATCTGCTAAATCATCATTGTTTTTTCTGGAAATGACGGTTACTGCATCACCATTACTCATTAATTTGTTTGCTAATGCAAGACCAATTCCAGAGGTACCACCTATTATCACATAATTTGCCATATTGTTATTTATTTTTCAGATAGAACTAGAATTATGAGAAATTGTTTAAGGCATGTGTTAGCTGTCTGACAAACAATTTCATCATCTGTTGGTTAGCTTTGTTCAAAATATAAAACCATGAAAAAAATAGTCATTATAATATTTGCGGCAGGGCTTTTTGCAAGTTGCCAGCCACAATCAAAAGAAAACAACAATCAATCTGAACAAGATCAGGAGGAACAACCCACCTCTATTGATATGACACAATACCCTGAGTTGCTTCAAAAAGCATTGGAAGCGCACGGAGGGTTAGACACATGGAAAAGTTATGCTGCCCTGTCATACGACATTTCATGGGCCAACAAAGAGGGAAGAGAAAACCACCTGGTAAACTTATATAACAGAAAAGTACTCATTGACAGAGATTCTGTTAAAATCGGATTTGATGGAGAGCAGGTTTGGGTTTCTCCAGACCTTGCATCTTTTGGTAACGGATCACCAAGGTTTTATCACAATCTTTACTTCTACTTCTTTGGCATCCCCTATTTGTTGGCAGACCCTGGCATCAACTATGAAGATCAAGGTATAAAAACCATTCAAGGTACAGACTACAGGGCATTGAAAGTCTCATATAATGAAGGAGTAGGTGATTCAGACGAAGATCTTTACATTGCATTATTCAACCCAGAATCTTACAAGTTAGAAGTGCTACTATACACTGTCACATACTTTTCAGGAGAAGAAACAGAAAACTACAATGCACTAAAATACCCTGATTGGAAAAATGTCGGAGGTTTGTTATTACCTACAACTATCAAAGGTCACAAATATGCTGCAGACACTATTGGTGACCTGAGGTATGATGTATCTTTTAGCAACATCAGTTTGGATGCGGAAGCTCCAAGTCAGACATTATTTCAAATACCCGAGAACGCTGAAATTGATAGTCTCAAATCTGAGTAAAATTTGAAGCCCTGATGAGTCATCGGGGCTTTTAATTTCTACAATTTCTTTAACTCCATATCGCTTAGTTCCAGGTTAAGGGCTTTGGTACTAATCTGAAGCTCACGTATCGATATGGCTAAAGAAAACATAAGTAGCACCATACTTAAGCCAAAGGTATAGTTGCCCCAATTTACAGCATCTTGAAACAGCATGAACATACTTAATATGCAAAGGAAAAAACTTGATGCACCAAATACCTGCATACCTTTTATTAAGCTCAGCCTTGTTCTCAAATTTTGTATCTGACCTATAATTAAGTCATGGTTCGGGTTCTCCTGATGCTTTTTGTGTAAGTTTCTAATAAGTGTAGCTATGGCCAAAAACCTATTGGTATAGGCCAATAACAGTAAAGATATTGCCGGAAACAGCAATGCAGGAGTAGTTATATTTATCGACATGATTTAAATTATTTTATTACTTTCGTGATGTAACCATTTCAAAATCCTAAAAACATGAATTACGCACTTAAGTTTCAAATTAAAAAACTGATAGTTATTCTTCTAATGATCGTGCCGGCATCATCATACGCGCAATCACATGAAGACAATGCTTTACTTTGGGAAATCTCAGGCAATGGTCTTGAGCAACCATCTTATATATTTGGAATACTTAAGTTTATCCCTTCTGACGATTATTTTCTACCTGAAACGGTCAATAAAAAACTAAAAGCTTGCGAAATACTTTCGACAGAAACATTACTGGATCACCATGCCAAGCATGAGCTAAATAATGCGGCTCACCTACCACACCATGAGTCCATTGATCAATACCTCACCGAGGCAGAATATGATAAATTACATGACATATTTCATGACAGACTGGGTGTAAGCAACATTAAATTTAATCTGGTGTATAAAAAATTCAAGCCCATCATGTTATCTACTACAATGACAAGGCTAGCAGTGGGCGATGTTCATTTTTATGAACTTGACTTAATTGCCAAAGCACAGGAAAATGATATGTTAACTCTCGGCCTCGAAACTGTTGAAAGAGAAGTGGAAGCTTTGGAGAAATTTCCACTTGATGCTCAGGTGCTGGCTTTAAAGCATTCATTAGAAAACTTTGACCTTCAGGTTGAAAACTATAAAACCTTAGTTAACGCGTATAAAACTGGCGATTTACATAAGACACTGGAGTATTTTATGCATCCTGTTGAACAGAATGAAGCATTTAGAAAGCATTTTATTATTCAAAGAAATAAAGAATGGATTCCTAAAATGAAAAGCTATATGCAACAAGCTCCTACATTCTTTGCTTTAGGCACTTCTCATCTCCCGGAAGACTCTGGTGTTTTGCATTTGCTTGCCGAAGAGGGTTATACGGTTAAGCCCATACCACTAAACTAGAAGCTATAAAAGATCTTTCAGGTTAGAAACCCCCAGGTTTCTATCTTTTGTAAACCCTTCACCATATTTTACACCTATCGAATGACCGAGTTCTTTACCTCGTGATTCGAGCATTTCCAAAAATTGGGGTGATGAAATATAGGTTTCTGGTTCTTCATTGTTAGGGTCAAAAAATTGAGACTTAAACGCCTTTATAGCTTCCATTTTAGTCTCCCAGTGATCACTGACGTCTACAATAAAGTCTGGGGTAATGAATTGACTCTGAATGTAATGATATACAGACCTTGGTCTCCATGGTTTTTGATCATTGCCATCATCATCCTTTGTTTCCACCTTAGTCAAACCAGATAGAAAGCAGGCATCGACTACTAACTTTGAGGCTCGTCCATGGTCGGGATGTCTATCATAGATGGCATTAGCCAGTACGACCTCCGGTCTGTACTTTCTGATAGACTTTACCACCTCATGCTGATGTGCTTTGTCATTGACAAAATAAGCGTCAAAAAAGCCTAAGTTATCTCTTACAGACAAACCCAAAATCTCAGCAGAGTTTTTCGCTTCACTGTCACGAATTTCAGGCGTCCCCCTGGTGCCCATCTCGCCACGGGTAAGGTCTACTACCCCTACCTTATCCCCCTTGCTTATATGCATAGCCAAAGTGCCGGCACAACTTAATTCGGTGTCATCGGGATGAGCTGCAAAAGCCAGAATATCTAATTTCATAGATCAATGTTTAAACGATAAAAATACAAATTATCCGTTGCTTAGCCTAGAAGCAATATTAATACTTCTCTGTTTTATTTATTGAAGATTGTTAATTTAAAGCATGAAGAAATCATTAGCCATCCTTTTTGTGTTTGTGTCATGTGTAATTCAGGCTCAACCCAATACTGAAATATATGTTTTTGACCTTGTAAAAACAGATTCAAACTATACGATACAAAACCCTGTAAATATCACCCATCAAAACCCCAGGTATGATAACCAACCTTACTTTACAGATAATGGCGATCTTCTTTTTGTTTCTACACGACAAGGCCAAACTGATGTAGCCCAGGTAGATATGGAAAAATATAAGTGGACATGGCTTACCGCTACTCCAGGTAGCGAATACTCACCAACACAACTTCCTGGAAGCACTGCATTCTCAGCAATTAACCTTGAGAAAGATGGTACACAGCTACTTTGGAAATATTCACCAAATGGCAAGCCCGAAGTGATCATACCTGACTTAATTATAGGCTATCATTGTTGGTTTGATAGTAAAACATTAGTCTCCTTTGTGTTGGGAGATCCATCGACATTGCAGGTATGTGATACAAACACTAAAGCATGTAAAACATATGGTAAGAATATTGGTCGATCATTGCACAAAATACCCGGTCAACCTAAAGTCAGTTTTATTAGTAAAGAAAAAGAGCACTGGGAAATACTATCACTCGACCCTGCTTCAGGTAAAACTGAGTTAATTACAAAAACCATTAAAGATTCTGAAGATATGTGCTGGGCTCCTAATGGCACAATATTCATGGGCAAAGATGATCAATTGTATTCTTTTAACCCATCAGTTGATGCTGATTGGAAACTTGTGACATTTAATAAGAACAAAATTTTCACACAAAACAATAACCCTTTAAAGGCAATCACTCGAATTACCATTAACCCAACAGGAAATAAGATTGCTGTTGTGGTTGAGCAATAAAAAAAGTCACCTCAGACAAACCCGAAGTGACTTAATTTAATGGTATTATTAAAGCTTTAAGCAGGCTCCATTTCTCTTTCCTGAAGGAATCTTTCTGCATCTAATGCGCCCATACAACCCGTACCAGCAGCAGTTACCGCTTGTCTGTATACTTTGTCGGCAGCATCGCCTGTTGCAAATACACCTTCCACATTTGTTTTTGAGCTACCTGGTTTTACTTTCAAATAACCTGTCTCATCCATGTCAAGATAGTTCTTAAAAATATCAGTGTTTGGTTTATGGCCAATCGCCACAAAGAAACCTTCAATTTCTAATTCTTTCTTTTCTTTCGTTTGATTATTAATTACTCTTACACCCTGTACATTATCACCATCACCTAAAATTTCATCGGTCTCAGTGTTCCACAATACCTCAATGTTAGGAGTATTTAATACACGCTTCTGCATGATTTTAGAAGCCCTCATTTCATCTCTTCTAACCAACAAGTACACTTTTGGGCAAAGATTGGCTAAATAGGTAGCCTCTTCAGCAGCAGTATCACCACCACCTACAACAGCTACGGTTTTGCCTTTGTAGAAGAAACCGTCACAAACAGCACAAGCAGATACACCTTTGTTGTAGTATTTTTGCTCCGATGGTAGTCCAAGATATTTTGCACTCGCACCAGTAGCTATTACAACAGATTCTGCTTCAATGCCATATTTATCATCAACTGTTGCTTTGTGAGGGTAGCCGGAGAAGTCAACGGCTGTAACCATTCCATATCTAACATCAGTACCAAATCGCTCAGCCTGCTTTTGGAAATCTACCATCATTTGAGGCCCATTGATGCCATCAGGGTAACCTGGGTAATTCTCCACGTCATTAGTAGTGGTAAGCTGTCCTCCTGGTTCACCGCCAGTAACCATTACAGGATTGAGTCCTGCTCTTGCTGCATAAATTGCGGCCGTATATCCCGCAGGCCCCGAACCGATGATAAGTACTTTTACTTTTTCTTGTTCCATTTATTATCAGTTTTTCAATTCTAAAGTGCTAACACCAATTGCCAACTTTGAGTTTACAATCACCATGTAATACATCACAATGTCGGCTGCGTTGCAAATATAAAAAAATAGGTCTCAACTATATCGCATAGCTGAGACCTATCATTGAATATTAATAAAGTTACCCAAGGTACGGCTTCAAAGCCTTACTTCTTGATGTATGCCTAAGTCTTCTTATTGCTTTTTCTTTAATTTGTCTCACACGTTCTCGAGTAAGACTAAATTTCTCACCTATCTCCTCTAAGGTCATGGAGTGCTCTCCATTCAAACCAAAGTACAATGTAATTACATCGGCTTCTCTTTGTGTAAGTGTCGATAATGCTCGTTGTACTTCCCTCCTTAAAGAGTCATTCATTAACTCATTGTCAGGCGTCTCTTCGAGTTCATTTTCTAACACGTCTAACAGGCTATTTTCCTCCCCTGAAACAAATGGTGCGTCCATAGAAACGTGACGACCCGAAATTTTCATGGTATCAACCACTTCTGCGGTTGTTACTTCTAAAACTTCTGCCAACTCATCCGGAGATGGTTCACGTTCATACTTTTGCTCTAATTCAGAAAATGTTTTAGAAATTTTATTTAGAGAACCTACCCTGTTTAAAGGTAGTCTTACAATTCTCGATTGCTCTGCAAGTGCTTGCAGTATTGATTGCCTGATCCACCAAACAGCATATGATATAAACTTAAATCCACGTGTTTCATCAAATCGCTGTGCAGCCTTAATTAATCCAAGATTACCTTCATTAATTAAGTCACCAAGTGATAATCCTTGATTTTGGTATTGTTTAGCTACTGAAACTACAAATCTAAGATTGGCTTTTGTAAGTTTCTCCAGCGCCAATTGATCACCCTCTCTAATTCTTTGTGCCAGTTCAACCTCTTCATCAGGTGTAAGTAAATCAACCTTGCCAATTTCCTGCAAATACTTGTCGAGAGATTGACTCTCCCGATTTGTAATCTGCTTACTTATCTTAAGCTGTCTCATTGAGTGGGTGCTAAATTTTTAACATTTAGATCGAAGATCAATACCAATGTTAAAGAATTTCGACCCAAACTACAATAGTTAAGAACTAAAAATAATGAGTCTATACTATAAAAAAAAGGCAGTAACCTCAACTGAGATTACTGCCCTTTGATGTATCAAAAAAGCCTTTTTAGTTGCTATTTTCTTCTTTTTTCTCAGGTTTTGGAAGTAAAACTTTTCTAGAAAGTCTGAATTTTCCAGTCTTCTTATCAACTTCGATAAGTTTAACTTTCACTTCTTCTCCAACTTCCATAACACCTTCCATGTTTTCAACACGTTCCCACTTAATCTCAGAAATATGTAGTAAACCGTCTTTACCAGGCATAAATTCAATGAATGCACCAAATGGCATAATTGATTTTACTTTACCATCATATACTTCTCCTACTTCAGGAACCGCTACAATAGCTTTAATTCTTCCCATGGCGTCATCCATAGCTGTTTTATCAACAGCAAAGACACTTACATGACCTTTTCTATCTACCTCTTCGATAACTACAGTAGCTCCGGTTTCTTTTTGGATCTCCTGAATTACTTTACCGCCTGGCCCTATAACCGCACCAATCATATCCTGGTCGATTACTAACATTTCAGATCTAGGTGCATTCGGTTTAAGATCACCTCTAGGCGCTTCAATGGTTTTCTTCATTTCATTGAGAATATGAAGCCTTCCTTCTCTCGCCTGCTCCAACGCTTCTTTCAATACATCGTAAGAAAGACCATCCACTTTAATATCCATCTGAGTAGCTGTTATACCTTTCTCAGTACCTGTAACTTTAAAGTCCATATCTCCTAAATGATCTTCATCACCCAGAATATCAGAAAGAATTGCATGGTTTTTCCCGTCTGAGATCATACCCATGGCAATACCTGACACAGGTCGTTTGATCTGAATACCAGCATCCATCATGGCTAAGGCTCCTGCACATACAGTTGCCATAGAAGATGAACCGTTAGACTCCAGAATGTCAGACACAATGCGTATTGTATAAGGGTTTTCTTCAGGAAGCACAACTTTTAATGCTCTCCAGGCAAGATTACCATGTCCTACTTCTCTACGTCCAGGACCTCTGTTAGGTCTTACTTCACCTGTTGAAAAACCAGGGAAGTTGTAGTGAAGCATAAATTTATTAGAACCAGAAATCATGGCTCCATCAACTAATTGCTCATCCATTTTGGTACCTAGCGTAACTGTACTCAATGACTGAGTTTCACCACGTGTAAAAAGGGCTGAACCGTGTGTTGACGGTAGAAAATCTACTTCTGAAGCTATTGAACGTACTTCGTTAAACTTACGTCCATCAAGTCTTTTCTTATCCTCAAGAGCTAATTTTCTACAGGCATCCTTCTGAATACCTTTGAAATATTTGCTTATTAAGCCAGGGTCAACTTCATTATCTTCTGGCAAAGCATCAACGTATTCCTCTTTAAGCGCTTTAAATGCTTCGGAGCGATCGTCTTTATTGTTCATTTGCTTCTGTGCAATGCTATAAGCTTTGTCAAAAAGCTTGGCTTGCATATCTGCTTTTAGCTCTTCATCGTTAGTCTCATGCGAGTACTCACGCTTTTCTGTTTTTCCTGTTTCTTTTGTAAGTTCCATTTGAACCTTACACATCTCTTTAATGGTCTCGTGAGCAACTTTGATGGCCTCAAGCATATCATCTTCAGACACTTCATCCATCTCTCCTTCAACCATCAATATGTTATCTACTGTAGCAGCTACGATAAGGTCAAGATCAGCATTCTCTTTGTTTTCCATTGAAGGGTTTACAACAAACTTGCCGTCTATACGAGCAACTCTTGCTTCTGAAATAGGGCCATTGAATGGAATGTCTGATACTGACAATGCAGCTGAGGCTGCCAAAGCAGCTAATGCATCTGGCGGGGCACTCTGATCTGCAGAGATCAACTGAATCATTATTTGGGTATCCGCGTGATAGTCATCATTGAACATAGGGCGTATAGCTCTATCAACTAAGCGACATATAAGTACTTCATAGTCGGAAAGTCTACCTTCCCTTTTCAAAAATCCTCCAGGTACTTTACCTGCAGATGCGAATTTTTCCTGGTAGTCTACTGACAAAGGCAAGAAGTCTACCCCTTCTTTGGCTTCTTTGCTTGAAACTACTGTTGCGAGTAGCATGGTATCTCCCATTCTCACGACAACAGATCCATCAGCCTGCTTGGCCAACTTACCTGTTTCTATTGAGATGGTTCTACCATCTGGTAGATTAATGGTTTTGTTAATTACATTGAATTGCATATAAATTGTTTATTTAAATAATTGTCCTTTAAGGAATTGCATTGTACAAATCCGGACTTTCTGTTGCATTAAAAGGCAAAAAGGGAACCTATTGTAGATTCCCTTTTTTCTTATTTTCTTAATTTGAGCTCTGCGATAATTGCTCTGTATCTTTCGATGTCTGTTTTGTGAAGGAAGTTAAGTAATTTTCTTCTTTTACCTACTAACCTTAAAAGACCCTGCTGTGTTGAGTAGTCTTTTTTGTTTTTCTTCATGTGCTGAGTCAAATGAGTGATGCGGTGGGTAAAAAGTGCAATCTGAGACTCAGGTGACCCTGTATCTGTTTTTGACTTTAACCGACCATGATTTTCAAACAACTCCTGTTTCTTCTCCTTTTGTAAATACATGCTTAGTTAAATTATTATGTGTTCTATAAATTAAACCGCAAATTTAGATAGAGCAATGCTAATTAACAAGTTACTCTGTTTCTTTATTTGCATTTTTACGCGAGTTAACCCACCTCTTTAGCTTATCTAGTAAAACTTTATAAAAATCAGCCTCAAAAATTCTTGCGTCATTTCGGGCCTGCCTTAGGAAGATGAGACCAATAGGTAGCAATACAAAGTTGGCAGACCAAATGGCATAAACTGGCTCAATGAGGTCTTGTTTAGCATATTTTTCACCTGTCATGGTGAGTACGTAGTAAACTATAAAGAATAAAATAGACACCAAAACAGGAATACCTAAACCTCCCCTTTTGATAATTGCGCCCAGCGGAGCACCAATTAAAAACATAATGATACATGCCACAGAGTTGGCTAGTATTTTATGCCATTGGATGTCATAGACGTTTTTGTTGTAAATCAGGCGATCTATTCTGCTATTAAAAGACTGTACTTTACTTTTAGTTTGCCTTACCAGGTTTAATGCAGTCTGCATCTCCTTTTCATCTACATCTTTATGGAAAAGACTATCAACCAGTTCTTCAGTAGTTAGTGTGTCTTTTTTTACTTTCCTTCTGGGATTAATCCGCCCGGGTCTATTACGCTTAATGTCATCTGGGTCTAGCTTTTCGGATTGCACTTCCTGCAGTGCCTTTTGCGTAAGATTCTTTGTTACGGTCGGTCTTTTCTTGTTTTGATTCTTTTGAGCTATTGCTTTATTACGAAGTTTATTTGCCTCATTCGCCTGTTTTTTCTTTTGTCTGTTTATTTTCTTATCGTTTATGCCTAAATCTTTATTCTGTGTGACTTTAACTCTAGGGGTTTCTGGCTGAAGTGCTCTAATAGAATCATTCTTCTGCTTTTCCTCTACTCTTTTTATTGAATCTTCACGCTGTCTAATAGCCGCCTGAACCAACTCAATACTGTCTAATTCCTGCTTGAAAGTTTGTAACTCTGATGGCATGGATACTGAGTCTTCTCTTAGGTGGTAATAGAACGAAACCGGCATTTGCTCATAGATTTCCACCTTCTTTTCTAACACATCTCTATTTACCGAGTCTACATCATTTGTCAGTTGACTCAGGTTTCTCATTATTCTATTTCCCTCAAACAGACTCTTATCCGTTCTGTCTAATGCAAATGAAGACAAGTCTAATATAAACTCACTTTTATCAAAACTGCTGCGGTAGAAAGTGGCCTTTTTAGGACCCGAAGCACTAGTCTTGTCGTCTTCACCATAAGTATGACCATCGAAAAGTTCAAGCTTTAAGTAACGATCATTAAAGAATGTATACATTTTACCACTATCTGCAATAGTTACTTTCTTATTGCCGCTTAGGTTTCTATGATCATAGATAATCACATCTTTCAAAGTGCTTCCGTCCTCAAATTTCTTATCTACTTTAATGCTGAAATCTGGAATTCCATTGTAGAAGGTTCCCTCTTTCAGGTCGAGAGCGGGTTTCTTTTGCTTTATATCATACAGTAGACTGTACGCCTCCAGTGCAGCTTTTGGTACGAAGTAATTATTTGAATAATAGGCAAATACTGTGAGTCCTAGTACAAAAACAAAAATGGGCAGTAATGCACGTAGTAATGAAATACCTGCACTTTTGATTGCGGTAAGCTCGAAATGCTCTCCAAGATTTCCGAAAGTCATCAAAGAAGATAGTAGCACCGCCAAAGGCATAGCGATTGGCGTCATAAACACGGCAAAATAGAACAGCAATTGACCTAACACTTCAATACCCAAGTCCTTACCCACAATATCATCGAAATATTTGAGCATGTGCTGAGTAAGCAGAATAAATACTACTACAAGAAATGTCAGGAAAAATGGCCCTAGAAAGGATGAAATTATAAGTTTGTCAATCTTCTTCATTACCACATCTTCTTAACAAAAAGAGGGCCAAAATTAATGAATTAAGATACTAAAGGTATTATCCTCCTACGGTTTCTTTTAAACCATCAATCAAACCCTCCCACATGTCAAATAATTCTTCATTATCGTCCATTTCGGAATAGTCTGTAATTTTTATAAAAACTGTTTGAGTAAGTTCGTTTACATCCAATCGAATTTCAAAATAAGCGGGATCTACAGCATCATCCTCTGTCTCAGGAATAAACTCAAATTTCACGTACGAGTTGGTTCTGTGGGATACCATTTTAGCTTTATGGTCTTCTTCATCCCAAATAAAATTAAAAACTTTATCTTCGTTAATGGTTACATCATCGGCAAACCATTGGGAAAGACCGCTGGCAGAACTAATGTATGGATAGAGCATCTTCTTCGATGCATTAATTTCAAAATCTGTCGTAAACAAATACTTACTCATAAGTCCCTTCTTAAGTTTTTTTAATATATATCATTTTTGTGATATGAACAACTAAATAATTTTTAAAACGCTTTGGAATTTCCAGATCAATCTTTGTAAGTTTGCGCTCCATTTAGTTGATCAGATAACGTTTGATCAGGGCATTGGCGGAAAGCTAAGATATTATTCCGAAATTAAAAATATAAATGTGGCGAGGTAGCTTCCCGTTAGCGATTGGGGTTACGAGCACAGGATTCATATCCGCCAGTTGGCGGACGGCAGTTAAACGAACTGCCTATTTACTTTATAAAATGATAGTATGGCGGGGTAGCTCAGATGGTTAGAGCGCAGGATTCATAACCCTGAGGTCGGCAGTTCGATTCTGCTCCCCGCTACTTTAAAAGCAGCTCAATTGGGCTGCTTTTTTTGTTACTGGAACTTTAAAATGTATTTGATTACAAGCAATCTTTTCACTCAAAAATGCAATCCCGTGAGCCTCATTTCCACTTCAGATGCAATGGCATATTGTGTTTATTTTGTAAATTACTGATACAAAGCTAAAATAACATAAGCCATGAAAAATTGCCTTTCCCTTGCTGTTTTGATACTTACCGGTTGTGGAAGTAGCAGCGAACAGTCAGCCGATGATACACAAAACGAAGTAACAGCTAAGTCTGGCGGTCACTCTTGCCTCTGGGAGATGGGTGACACCCCCGAGCAATTATTGACTATGGAGGAAGCCTCGAGCTTAACGGGTCTAGCTGTTGAAGCGTTAGACCAAGATGCGAATCCTAAATACCAAAATATAAAATACGAATGGGATGGCGGCCGTAAGAAGGAACTCACTATAGGTGGAAAAAAGCTTCCAATGGACGCGAAGGACTTTGTTGCTGTCAATGTGAAGCAACTGACGGAAAAGAAGCTTAACCCAAGATGGAATAAAGACAATAATCCGCTCACACCAATGGAGTATTTTGATAAGTTTCATGGAGGCGTGAGCGAGGATGCGAAGGAAACCATTCAAGAAGAGATCGACAAACAAAAGCCAGAACATGCCGAAGGTGCCAAGAAAGTAGTTGGCATGATCAAGTTTGAGGGCTATCAGGAGTATGACCGACTGGGCGACAAGGCATATAGCCAGGTGAATGCTAGTGGTGAAAAGGCGGCCGGCCTACGCCAAACAGAACTTACTTTCCTTCATGGAAATGTGGTTGTTACCGTTGTGGTAGATGTTTCTGATAACGATGAGGATGATCGTGTAATGGCCGAAAACATAGCACGAGCAGTTGCGGAAAAATGTGGATAGGTTTAAATATTCCTACCATTCATCAATTTTATTTAGAATAATTCTTAATAGTACTTGTATGTGATTTGAGGTGGGTGTAATTTCGCCACTCAAATGAAAATAACTACTAAATCAATAAAATCCTTGACGACTGCAGCCATAGTTTTTATGGCAGTGGGCACCGTTGCAGAGTTACTGCTGCTTTCACACTATGAAGATACCTGGCAGCTTTTACCTATCATCCTTATTAGTTTAAGTATGGTATTAATGGTCATTGTTGGTCATAGCCGTTCGACTTTGGCACTTCAGACTTTTAAGGCTTTACTCGTGACTTGTGCACTAAGCGGTGTACTTGGTGCTTATTTTCATTTACAGGCGAACATGGAATTTGAAATGGAACTCCACCCAACTCAATCGTGGACGACATCATTTATAGAAAGTCTATCTGGCGCTTTACCGGCCTTAGCCCCAGGCAGCATGATATTATTTGGACTTATTGGATACATATATATATTACTAATTAAACAAACCAGATTAAAATGAAACTATTGACAAAATCACTTGTGATTATATTATTGGCTTTTATAGTGGCTTGTCAGCCAAAAGCTTCTGAAGAAAATGCAGCTTCTGATTCTACAGCAACTGAAACAAACACTGAAGATGAAGTTGTGGCAGAGATTACTACCACTATGATCAACCCTAACCTTGCCACTGAAGAGGAGCTTACTGCTGCTGGACTCAGTGAAACATTGGTTAGCCAGGTACTTGAGCAACGCCCATTTATCGATATGATGGACCTACACAATTTAGCAAATCAGGAACTTGACAGTGCCGAACTCGTAGCTCTTTATGGAAAAATGTTTGTCCCATTCAATTTGAATACAACTGACGAAGACAACTTCAAAATTATTCCCGGAGTGGGTGACCGCATGGCGCATGAGTTTGAGGAATACCGTCCTTATTCAAAACTAGCCCAGTTTAGAAAAGAGATTGGCAAGTATGTGGATGAAGAAGAGGTGGCTAGGCTAGAGCAGTACATATTTGTACCAGTAGAACTCAACACAGCTACAGAAGAAGATATTTTAGCATTACCTGGAGTTGGCAAACGTATGGCGCATGAGTTTGAGGAGTACAGACCTTACGAAAACTTGGAGCAGTTTCGTAAAGAAATTGGCAAGTATGTCGATGACAAGGAGTTGGCCCGTCTTGAGCGATTCGTTTACCTAAAACAACAATAAATTTTAATAATAAATAGGGCGTTTTAAAACGCCCTATTTTTTTTACACCATTAGCCTTCACATATCACCTTGGCTTCATTATTTTAGCGTGCTAAACTGACACACATATGCTACCTAAAATAGATCCCACTACTACAGATGCCTGGCAGAAACTCAAAGCTCATTTCGAAGAAATTCATCCTCAACAGCTTCGGGAGCTTTTCAAAACTGACCCTGAAAGGTTTCAAAAATTCAGCCTGACTTTTGAAGATGTTTTAGTTGATTTCTCAAAAAACAGAATCAATAGCACCACACTTAAGTTTCTGACTTCATTAGCTGAAGAAGTTCAACTCAAAGATGCTATCAACAGCATGTTTAATGGAGCGTTGATAAATGAAACCGAAGGTAGAGCTGTATTGCACACAGCACTTCGTAATCAATCTCAAGAGAGTGTATTTCTGAATGATAAGGATGTGATGCCGGCTGTGCGAAAGGTACTCAATCAGGTAGAAGTATTTGCTAACAAAGTAACTAGCGGTGAGTGGCTGGGTTACTCACAGCAACCTATAAAGAGCATTGTAAATATTGGCATTGGTGGCTCCGACCTCGGTCCTGTAATGGTTACTGAAGCGCTAAAACCCTATAAGGTAGACGGCATTGAAACCCATTTTGTGTCTAATGTTGATGGGAGCCATATTGCAGAAATTCTTAAGAAAGTAGACCCTGCTTCTACCCTATTTATGATTGCCTCTAAAACATTTACTACGCAGGAAACCATGACCAATGCCCATACGGCACGTGATTGGTTCTTAAACAATGGTGGTGACGAAGAGGCCATTAAAAAGCACTTTGTGGCCATCTCAACCAACAAAGAAGCTGTAACGGCCTTTGGTATTGATACCCAAAACATGTTTGAATTTTGGGATTGGGTCGGAGGCAGATACTCACTGTGGTCAGCTATTGGACTTTCTATAGCATGTACCATCGGTTTCGACAACTATAAGCAACTTCTTGAAGGTGCTCACGCGATGGATGAGCATTTTAAAACAGAGCCTTTTGAAGGAAACATACCGGTAATCATGGCCTTGTTAGGCATTTGGTACAACAATTTTTTTGGAGCGGAGTCACACGCCATCCTCCCCTATGACCAATACATGCATCGTTTCGCTGCATATTTCCAACAAGGAGATATGGAAAGCAACGGCAAGTCGGTTGATCGATTTGGAAAATCCGTTTCCTACCAAACAGGCCCGATCATTTGGGGTGAGCCAGGCACCAACGGCCAGCATGCTTTTTATCAATTGATACACCAAGGGACAAAACTTATCCCCTGCGACTTTTTAGCACCAGCTATCAGTCATAATCCAATTGGAGATCATCACGACAAACTCATGGCTAACTTCTTTGCTCAGACCGAAGCATTGATGAATGGCAAAACAAAAGAGGAAGCAGAACAGGATTTAGTCGCTGGTGGTGCCTCTGCTAAAGAAATTGATCAGCTTGTCAACTACAAGGTATTTGAAGGAAACAAGCCCACAAACTCTATTTTATTTAAGCAACTTAACCCACGCACATTAGGAAGCTTAATTGCCATGTACGAGCATAAAATATTTGTCCAGGGTGTGGTATGGAACATATTCAGCTTTGACCAATGGGGCGTAGAACTTGGTAAACAATTGGCTAAAAGTATCTTGCCTGAATTACAGAATGATCAGAACATTACAGGCCATGATGCTTCGACTAATGGGTTAATCAATCAATTTAAATCTTTTAAGAAATAGGAAATAATAAGTCTTTCGAAAAAAAATACGGATTACTGAAACCTTTATCGTAATTTTACGATTACTACAAACAATGGGACTTACTAAAGCAGATAAATTTACAACGAAACAAAACGAACTAGCCAAATTGGCTAAGGCATTGGGTCACCCTGCGCGGGTAGCGATTATTGAATTTTTAGCAAAATCAAAATCTTGCGTGTGTGGTGATATTGTTGAAGAGCTTCCCCTTTCGCAATCTACAGTTTCACAACATTTAAAAGAACTCAAAAATGCTGGCCTGATAAAAGGTACCATTGAAGGACCAAGCGTGTGTTACTGTATTAATACGGAAGTGTGGAAATTTGCTCAAGACACTTTTGCCGGAATGTTTTCCTCTTATGTTGAAGAGGAAGGTTGTTGCTAAAAAAATTTGCTTTATCTCATCGTAATATTACGATTTAGTTATTTTTTATTTTAATTTTGAACCAATAATTAGTTATGAAAAATTTAGAAACATTTCCAAGAATGCACGTCAGCTACTATGTGAGCGACTTAAGCAAAACGATAGATTTTTATACCAAGTTCTTTGAGGTTGAGCCGGTGAAAGTAAAAGAAAATTATGCTAAATACATTCTTACTGCTCCGTCTTTAAACATTTCATTTATTGAAAATCCTTCAGCAGTAAATAAAGATGCAGCACACTTTGGTATTGAAGTAAATGACCAGCAAATTTTAGGTCAGAAACTGGGCAATGCGATGCATCATAACCTGCCAATTGACAGGGAAAAGGACGTTGAGTGTTGCTATGCTAAACAAGACAAATTTTGGGTAACTGACCCGGATGGGTATAAATGGGAAGTTTATCAATTCCTTGAAGACTCTGAAGGGCTTGAGTCAAACGCAAATGCAAGTGAATGCTGTGCACCCAAATCGGAACTTGAGGCGGCCACTTTGGGCAAATGAGAGAATTGAAGCAAAATTCATCTGAATTAATTTGAACTTTTGCCTTGGTGTTTTGCGGCACCGGGGCAATTGTTTGAGTAGAGGTAATCAAAAAACTAAAAGACTATAAAAAACCGATTTATGAATAAAAAATTAAGTTTCCTCGACAGATTTTTAACCTATTGGATATTCATTGCGATGATCATAGGTGTCTCCTTAGGATACTTTTTTCCATCTGTAAGTGATCTTATTAACACTTTTAATCAAGGTAGTACCAACATTCCCATTGCCATCGGCCTGATATTAATGATGTATCCTCCATTAGCAAAAGTTAATTACAAGCTATTACCGGCAGTATTTAAAAATGTAAAAATTCTCTCGATAAGCCTGATTTTGAACTGGATAATAGGCCCTGTACTTATGTTTGTACTGGCTCTGATTTTCCTTCATGATTATCCTGAATATATGGTAGGACTGATACTTATTGGTTTGGCGCGATGCATTGCCATGGTACTTGTCTGGAACGACCTAGCAGAAGGCAGCAGTGAGTATGGCGCAGGACTCGTAGCCTTGAATAGTATATTTCAGGTGTTTGCTTACAGCTTTTATGCCTGGTTGTTCATCACAAAGTTACCTCCATTGTTTGGCTTCGAAGGAGCACTCGTTGACATTTCGATCTATACCATTGCTGAAAGTGTAATGATTTATTTAGGTATTCCATTTCTTGCAGGTATTGTCAGTAGAGTATCACTTGTAAAAATAAAAGGAGAAAAATGGTATAATGAGAAATTTATACCCAATATCTCACCAATAACCCTTATCGCACTACTTTTCACTATTGTAGTGATGTTTTCACTTAAGGGCGAGCTAATTGTAACTATTCCAATGGATGTGGTACGTATTGCCATCCCATTACTTATTTACTTCGGTCTAATGTTTATCATTGGTTTCTTTTTCAGCAAATTCATGGGGGCAACATATGATAAAAATGCATCTATTGCCTTTACTGCGGCAGGAAACAACTTTGAACTGGCTATAGCAGTGGCTATTGCAGTATTTGGACTTAACTCAGGACAGGCATTTGCTGGAGTAATAGGCCCTTTGGTTGAAGTTCCTGCTTTAATTCTCTTGGTAAGAGTGGCCTTTTGGTTAAAGAAAAAATACTACGCCAATCCATCGATAAGTTCATGATAAACCTTACTGATGCATACGGAAATCAGGTTAATAAACTACTGTCATCTTGTAATTTGATGACAGAAGATATTGATTTTAGTAAGCATCAGGTTTTAGGAGAGTTCGAAAACAATGATCTCATAGCAATTGCAGTACTAGAAGTTTATGGATCTTTCGCGTTATTAAGATCAGTGGCTGTCACTCCTCTGCTCAAAAATAAAGGGGTAGGAAGTCATATTGTTAAACAGGCGGAAGGGCATGCGAAAAAACTTAATGTTCAACAGCTCTATTTACTAACAGAAACAGCAAACATATTTTTTAACAAGCTAGGATACGAACAAATTGACAGAAGTTCAGTACCTAAAGAAATCTTAAAAACCACACAATTTGCAGAATTATGCCCACAAAGTGCAGTCTGCATGACTAAAAAACTTAATGATGAATAAAAACATTTTAGTACTCTGTACCGGCAACTCATGCCGTAGCCAGATAGCTCATGGATACCTTACATCCCTAGCAAATGACGGCCATAAAATTTATAGCGCTGGAGTAGAAACACATGGTGTTAACCCAAAAGCCATCAAAGTGATGGCACAAGATGGTATTGACATAAGCAATCACACATCAAACCACATCGATGAATACAGTGACGTTGCATTCGACTATGTAATTACCGTTTGTGATAACGCCAAAGAAAGGTGCCCCTACTTCCCTACAAAAGCAATAAAACTTCACCAAAATTTTCCGGATCCAGCAAAGGCAACAGGATCAGAAGAAGAAATCATGGCTGAGTTTGTAAAGGTTAGAGAAATGATAAAGGAATATGCAAAGCAATTTGTCACAGACAACAAACTAGTTTAAATCAATTATTCCAAATCCATGCGATATTGCACAATGCGATAGGTTTCTTCAAAGCCTATAGCATTGTGAAATTTCTGAGCCTCCAGATTATCCAATTCACTATCAGAGGCAATTTCAGAGCATCCTCTGCTTTTTCCCCAAGATTTGGCCTCATTCAATATTTTTCTTCCGTATCCTTTACCTCTATATTCCGCTTCGATATAAATACCTTCAATATATGCCACTGGGGTTGTGAGGCATCCATCAACAAAGTTTCTCAAAGACACTTCCAATAGGCCAACCTCCTTATCGCCCTCAAAAACAATGAAAGACTCCCTCCATTCTTTGTCGTTGGCTATCAGTAACATCTCATCTTCCTGAAAATCTTCTGGGAGCTCATTATAAAGCGCTTGCCGCATCCTTTTCCACGAAGCTTTATGCTCAAAAGCAGATACTAATTTCATGATTTGTGTTTTCAATCGGTTGCAAAATAATTATTTAAAGAATGCCTTTTATTAGATTTGAATTAAGGTTTACTTAGTCACATAAGGCAAACAAAACGCAAGGTTTTCTTCAATATAATATTATGGCAAACGGTAAGAAAAATTTTATTATAGATTTTGATAGCACATTCACTCAAGTAGAGGCATTAGATGTACTCGGTGAAATTGCATTATCCGATTCGCCAGACAAGTCCGAGAGGCTTAAAAAGATCAAAGACATTACCGATGAAGGCATGAATGGCAGCCTTACTTTTCGAGATTCTCTGGAGCAACGTATTAAGCTATTAAATGCCAATAAGAATCACTTACCTAAATTGGTTGAGGAGCTGAAAAAACAAGTTTCTAAGTCATTTAAGCGAAATATTGACTTCTTCGACAAGCATCGTGACCGTGTTTTTATAGTATCTAATGGGTTTACTGATTTCATCGTACCCATCGTTACAGACTACCACATCAAAGCTGAGAATGTCTATGCCAACAGTTTCGAGTTTGATGATAACGGCAACATTGTAGGTTACGACAAAGACAATGTGCTATCGTCTAATAACGGTAAGGTTGAGCAGCTTAAAAGACTTGATCTAAAGGGTGATGTGTATGTAATTGGTGATGGCTACACGGATTATGAAATTAAGGCAGCAGGCCTTGCTAATAAATTTTATGCCTTTACAGAAAATGTTAACCGTGATAGCGTTACCGACAAGGCAGACCACGTGACACCGAGTTTGGATGAGTTTTTATATTTAAACAAACTCAACACTGCTATTTCGTATCCTAAAAACCGCATCAATGTATTGCTATTAGAGAATGTGCACCCCAAAGCCATAGAATTGATGAAGTATGAAGGGTATAATGTTGAAGTATATCCATCGGGCCTTGATGAAGAAGAACTGGCTACAAAAATCAAAAATGTTTCAATCCTTGGCATAAGGTCGAAGACACAGGTTACCGCTAAAGTATTAGCAAACGCCAACCGACTGATAGCCATTGGAGCTTTTTGCATCGGAACCAATCAAATCGATTTAGAAGCTTGTTTAAAGAAAGGCGTATCCGTTTTTAATGCCCCATTTAGTAATACGCGATCTGTGGTAGAGTTGGCCATTGCTGAAATCATAATACTGATGCGTAAACTTTTTGACAGATCAGCCGCTATGCATGAAGGCAAATGGGATAAATCAGCTCGAGGTAGCTTTGAAATACGTGGTAAAAACCTGGGGATAATCGGCTACGGCAACATTGGCGCACAGCTATCGGTACTTGCCGAGTCTTTAGGTCTCAATGTGATGTATTATGATATAGAAGAAAAACTTGCACTTGGCAACGCCACGAAATGCAGCAGTCTAACTGAATTGCTGCAGCGATCAGATATTATCTCTCTACATGTAGATGGCCGAGAGTCCAATGAAAATATGATCGGTAAGCAGGAATTCCAACAAATGAAAGATGATGTTATTTTCATAAACCTAAGCCGTGGTCATGTGGTAGACATACCGGCATTGAAAGACAATATCGAAAGTGGAAAAATAGCCGGTGCAGCTGTGGATGTATTTCCAGAAGAACCCAAAAGTAATGATGAAGAATTTATTTCGGAATTGCGTCAATTGCCAAATACCATTTTATCACCTCATATTGGAGGTAGTACTATCGAAGCGCAAGAGAATATTGCCGGGTTTGTACCTAATAAAATCATGGATTACATCAATACAGGGAGTACATCCAATAGTGTAAATTTCCCTAACCTGCAGCTTCCTGCTTTGGAAAATGCTCACAGATTGATTCATATACATGAAAACGTACCCGGTATACTTGCGAAAATCAACCAGGTATTGGCAGATCATGAAATAAATATCGTTGGGCAGTACCTCAAAACCAATGAAACTATTGGGTATGTAATTACTGACATCGATAAAGAGTATGATAGAGAGCTGATCAGAACATTGCGATCCTTTGAACATACCATTAAATTCAGGGTACTCTATTAATGAACAAGTTTCAAAAGCTCAAATTTCATTCAGTAAATGACTTTCTTGCGCACTTACCGCCTGGTGAACTGGACATAGTAGAAAGCCTGAGAGATTTGATTTTACGAACCCTGCCAGACGCCACTGAAAAGCTTGCCTACAATGTACCGTTCTACTATTTAAACAAACGCGTTTGTTACATTTGGCCAGCCAGTGTACCCTGGGGTGGCCTCACAGAGGGTGTTTCACTAGGGTTTTGTCAAGCTATGCTTTATGTTGAGTTATCAGATAAGTTGCATTTCGGAGAAAAGAAAGAAATTGGAACCCTACTTATTAAATCACATCAGGATGTTGATAAAGCATTAATCTTACGACTACTTGAAAAAGGAAAACAGGTGGATAGAGAACTTTCGGAGCAATAAAAAACCCACAGAGAAAGTTTATTTAAACCCCTGATTTGTCAGGATTTGAGCTGCTTTACAACTTCGGCCTTCCACTGTTAACCTGCTCAAAGAACGAGGTACTGATCCCGATAGCTATCGGGACAGCATGAGGCCTGGCCTAGGAAAAAAGCTTCACTCGGTATAGTATTAGTGTTAGGTTTAAAAAACGATTTTCCCTGTAGGTGAAGCAAATTTAACTGATAAAAGTTACAATCTATGTACGATTATCATGTTCATCATTAAAAATACCGCGTTGATCGAAATTATTATATTTAATCAGGCATAAGCCCTTATTTAGCTTTCATAATCAAACAAAAAATATCATGAAAAGGCTAACATACATTCTCATAAGTTGCTCATTACTTTTAAGCTCCTGTGTTTATTCTCTATTCCCTATTTATACAAAAGACACACTTGTTTACGATGAACAATTGATAGGAACCTTCAAAAGCGATAATGGAACCATTACCATAACTAAAGCAGAACACTCCAAAAGTTTTAACCTGAACACATCAAAAGCTCAAGGGAAAGTAAAAGTGACTGAAAATGTCAGTGAGGAAGACTCTGCAAAAGACATCTATGATAATAATCGTTTCGGTGGATATAAATTTATCATTGAAGAAGACGGTGAAATTTATAAATACAAAGCACATTTGGTTGATATCGCAGACGAGCATTACTTAAATCTTACCTATTTAAAAGATGATCCCAATGATCTAGACCCTTTAGGTGTATACCTATACCCTGTGCATACTTTTATGAAAGTCTCTTTTAACAAAAATCAATTGTCATTAACTCAATTTGATGTTGGTAAATTGCATGATCTTTTCAGGAAAAACATGATTAGGTTGAGGCATGAATTTGTAATCGATCCAATCATCGAGGAAGAAGATCCCGATGCTGGAGAAATTATTATCACTGCTAAACCAGAGGAAATTCAGAAATTCATTATGACTTACTCAAAAGACCCTTCTGTATTTGATAAGGAACAAGTATACTCGCGAATTTAATGAATCGATTAATCTACGTTCTATTTACTAAAAGGTGGTTGCAGCACAGTATATTCTGGCTGCTATCACTGTTTATTATCAGCTGGTACTTTTCCATTTCCAATCAGGTTAAGGTTGTTGATGTAATCTACGGGCTATTTTTTCATATTTGCCTTTTACCGTTGGTGTACATCAACCTAAGAATCTGTATACCTAGGCTTTTTAAACAAGACAGGTATGTTTTGTATATAATCGCCACTATAGTGAACATAGTCATCGGCTATGGACTCCACCAGTTTACTTTTGATATTTTGATTCCCGCTCTTCCATTAGACTATTATATGGTCTCCTTTACCGATTTCTGGATACCTGCAGTCATATTTTCAATATACATTTTCATTTCTTCCTTATTAAGTCTTTCTAAGTCATGGTTTTTAATAGAACAATTAAAATCTCAAAACACTAAAGTTGAATTGGAAAATCTAAGACTTCAAATCAATCCTCATTTCCTACTCAATGCGTTGAACTCCATTTATGGCTTGTCATTAAAAAAAGATGATCAGACCCCTAAGGCTATTTTACAGTTGAGCGGCTTTCTAAAGCATATGCTCTATGAAAATCAAAAATTTATCACACTAAGCGATGAAAAAGAACACATTGAGAATTATGTTGCCATACAAAAATTAAGGCTTAAAAATCAAGCTCAAGTGGATATATCAATAGATATAGAAGACGATTCTCAGGAGATTATTCCATTTGTACTTCTTACATTTATCGAAAATGCATTTAAGCACAGCGACATTACCGAAAATCCAGAAGGATATATAGCGATTACATTAACACACAAGAATGATTACATAGCATTTGTGGCTCGAAATAGCTTTAAGTCAACAGACAATTACGATCTGGGTATCGGGTTAAATAATGCCAAAAGCAGACTGAGTCATTATTATAGAGAGAAATACGAGCTTCAGTCCAATATTAAAGGAAGCATTTATGAGGTTTCAGTAAGGATTAATTTATGATAAAAGCTTTATTAGTAGAAGATGAGCCTATCGCTGTTGAAATTCTAAGCAACTTCATTAAAAACTTAGAAGAAATCGAACTGGTTGCAGTGAAAAATGATGCGAATTCTGCAATGAAATGGATTTATGACAATGATGTTGATGTCATATTTCAGGATATTAACTTACCTCAGGGTAATGGCATTGATTTAATTAAGTCTTTACCCAACCCACCAGCTATTGTATTTACAACGGCCTATCCTGAACATGCCGTAGACGGGTTTGAGTTAAATGCCATAGACTATCTGGTGAAACCAATCGCTTTCGAACGGTTTAAGGCCGCGGTAGAAAAGGTGAAATCGCGACTTAATTCAAAAGCAACAGATAAATTATCTTTTAAAGCCAATAACAGAACTTATCTTATTGACCGCAATGATATAATTTACTTTCAGAGTGCAGGAGACTATGTTAAAGTGAATACTGCCGACTTAAAAATAGTCGTTAACACCACTATGAAGCACCTTGAATCACTAAAACAGCCATTTCTTCGGGTGCACAAGTCATTTATCATCAATACACAATACGTTGATTTTCTGGAAGGCAATCTAGTAAAGTTAGCTGGGGAGAGCATCCCGATTGGGGCTAGCTATAAGCTGAGTGTTTTAGATCACTTTAAGTAAACTGAAATTTAAGGTATTTTATATCAGCTCCCAGAGCAGCATGTTTCTTTTCGTACCTGGTCTTTATCCCATGGCAATCAGGTTCTAATGCTGAGTTATAAACGTCAAAAGTGTATTCCAAATTCCTGATGTCTTTGCGGCCTTTAATCACCTCCAGGCTATACTCAAAAAGTTCGGTATTGTCTGTTTTCAAACGAACCCAGCCATCCTTTTTGATTACATTTTTATAAATATCTAAAAAGCGATTGTTAGTTAATCTCCGCTTTTCATCACGATCCTTAGGCCTTGGGTCAGGAAAAGTGATCCATATTTCTGACACCTCATCCGGTGCGAAGAATTTTTCAAGCAGCTGAATAATTGTACGTAAGAAGGCAACATTTTCAAGTTGTTCCTCTATGGCCATACTACTACCCTTCCATATTCTATCTCCTTTGATGTCAATACCAATAAAGTCCTGCTCTGGAAACATGCGTGCAAGTCCGACACTATACTCTCCCCGCCCACAAGCCAGCTCTATGGTAATCGGATTTTCATTTTTAAATTGATAAGAGTTCCACTGTCCTTTGATCTTCTCATACATCTCCTTGCCGGGCTCAAGCACATTGTGTCGCTTGGCTACCTCAGCAAACCTTTTAAGTTTTGCTCTACTCATATTGGCTATTTTGACTGCAAAGTAAGGGCTTGCAGGCGTTTTTTACAACAATTCTATTTCTGCCACAGTGAAAGTACTACCCCCTATGAAAATCAAATCATCTTTAGAGGCGTTGCTCTGAGCTGCAAAAAAAGCATCTTTTACAGATTGATAACTTGCACCAGTCAAACCTGCCTCCTGAGCTTTAGCTTCAAGTTCAGTGACTGACAAAGCCCTAGGTATTTCTGCCTGACAAAAATAGTACGTGGCGTCAGTAGGTAATAAGCGAAGAATTGGAGTTACATCTTTATCATTTACAGTACCCCAAACAATATGGAGGTTGTTATAGACTTCACGCTTAAGCTGACTTATTATCAGCTCCACCCCTGCATGATTGTGTCCAACATCACAAATTACTCGTGGTTGCTCCTGTACGACCTGCCAACGGCCTTTAAGCGAGGTATTTTTTACCATATTCACAATTCCGCTTACTGTATTTTGCTCACTTATATGGTAGCTTTTAGATCTTAACACATCGATTAAACTAAGCACTCCAGGTAAGTTATTTTCCTGATAAACAGGAAGATATATGTTATCTAATGAAAATAGCAGTTTTCCATTTTTCATAACTTCTACACCATTAGCTAATGAACAGTAATAATCATCTTGAGCATATTTAATAGGTGCATTTCTTAATTGAGCGACATCTTTAAATACAGGTACCGTTTCTTCCTGCTTCTCACTTATCACTACAGGGATACCTTCTTTGATAATTCCAGCTTTCTCTTTTGCTATTGTCGATAAATCATTACCCAGCCATTGCTGGTGATCCATACTAATATTTGTGATTAAGGCTACCTCCGGTAATATGATATTTGTTGAGTCAAGTCTGCCGCCCATACCCACTTCAATGACTGCAATATCTACCTGCTCTTGAGCAAAGTAGTCAAACGCCATAGCCACAGTTATTTCGAAAAACGATGGTTTTACCGTATCAATTAAACCCCGATTCCTATTTACAAAATCCATCACATCGGTCGAGGGCATCTCACGACCATCGATTTTAATGCGTTCTGTAAAATTCTTAAGATGTGGAGAGGTATATAAGCCTGTTTCATAGCCAGCTTCCTGCAAAATTGAGGCTGTGTAATGAGAAGTGCTACCTTTCCCATTTGTTCCTGCAATGTGGATTGATTTAAATTTCGTTTCCGGATTCCCTAACGCAGCACAAAGTGCAATGGTGTTGGTTAAGTCTTTCTTATATGCTGCACCACCAATACGTTGAAACATTGGCAACTGGGTGTATAGAAAGTCTAATACAGAAGTGTAATCTTCGAACTTATTAATCATATACCCGCAAAAATGCGTAAATGATTGAAGGAAAAATAAAGCTTACTTTGATTTAATACTAAAAGTAACGGTTCCTTTGGTTAGTGCTTTAGAAACTGTACCAGAACTTGTTTTACTAAATGATATTTGCCTAAGCTGATCTTCGTAAAACTTGGCTACTGACATCGAAACACCTGTTTCTTTAATTTGAGTTCTTAGCACTTCTCCATTGTCATCAATCCAAAAATCTATTATAACTTGACCGTTTTCAGAGCTATCATCTTTATCATTTGGCACCTCATCCCATATCCATCCGACAATACTTAAGGCCGGTCCGCCACCTCCACCTTGCTCACCATACAAGGCCCGGGAGTCAAGGCTACCTTGTTCATCGCCTTTATCACCTTCTTTATCGATATTATCCCCTTGATTTGAGTTTTGCGGGGTTTCACTTTCGCCAGACTTGCCTTTGGCACCAGTATCAGGTTGTTTCTCTGGTTGCTTTTCTTCTACTTCCGGCTTTTTTGGCTCTTCTTTTTTCGTTTCTTCTACTGGTTGTTTTTCCTCTTTTGGAGTGTTATCAACCACATCCGGGCTGGCTTGTGTATTATCAGTTGTCTGGGGTTGTTCGGCCTGTTCTTCAGCAGGTGTTTCTTCAACCGCTTCTGTTTCCTCAACTGGCTCTTCTATAACTTCTTCTGGCAATTCTTCAGGTGCCGCTTCTTCTTCATCAGGTGATTCTAAAGTCTCAGTCTCTGGCTGCACATTTCCTGTACCGACATCCGAAGTTCCAAAATTCAACTCAATGCCATACTCTGGGATAGGTGGATCGGGTTCTTTCCAGGCTATTACAAATAGGAAAGCCAGCAATAATAACAGGTGGAATGCACCTGATATTATCAAACCTACTTTCTTATTTTTTTCTTCTTGTTTCAACCTAGTTTGGTTTTGTTGCAATAGAAACTTTTGCCTCTAACGCTGTAGCAATACCAGCCACATCAACAAGGTGCTCGGAGGCTACGCTTTTATCAATATGTAGTACAACCACACCTTCATTACCCGTTAGCTTTCTTTTTAGTTCCCCTTCCAGCATAGCTTTACTTACCTTTTTATCGTTGACATAATAATCCAGATCAGCGGTAATAGTCACAGATACTTTTTGCAGCTCAACCGTTGATGCCTTGCTTGAAGGTAAATTAACTGGCAGACCAGATGGTGTAATAAATGAAGATGTAAGCATAAAGAATATCAATAACAGAAAGATTATGTCCGTCATTGATGACATGCTAAACATGGGCTCTACATTATGTTTGGATTTGAGTGACATTAGTTATATTCTAAATTTTAGATTACAAATTCGATATTCTAAATTCAGGCTTAAACTCATTTCAATTAAAATATCAAATTTCGAATATCTATCTGGGCTCCTGCAACAGGTCAATAAAATCAACTGAGTTGTACTCCATTTTATGAACCACCTTTTGTACTCTGGAAACCAGGTAATTGTATCCTATATAAGCTAAGATACCTACAAACAGACCGGCTGCAGTAGTAACCATAGCCGTATATATCCCCTCAGAAAGTAATTTAGGGCTCACTGAGCCCTCTTCCTGAGCAATGGCTATGAATGACTGTATCATACCAATTACTGTACCTAAAAAGCCAAGCATTGGGGCTGCACCTGAGATTGTTGCCAGCAATGCCAGGTTTTTCTCAAGCTTGAAAATCTCAATTTTACCTACATTTTCAATCGATACCTCAATATTCTTTAAAGGGCTTCCAATTCTTGATACTCCCTTTTCAATCATTTTGGCTATAGGTGAGTCATACTGTCCGCAAAGCACCTTGGCTCCATTGATATCACCTTTTTCCACTCTATCTCTTATACCGCTCATGAAATCGTCAGGTGTCTTTGCTGCTTTATTTATTGTCAGCACGCGTTCAGCAAAAATATAAACGGCCATAGCAGACAAAATGAAAATCGGTATCATCATAAAACCTCCTTGTAAAAGGAGGTCTAATATTGATACCGTATCGGATTGGGTCGCTATGGTGTTTACTGTATCTTGTGCAGTAGTTATTTGTGCTATAATCATTAATCTAATTAGTATTTAATTACCCAAACGCCATCACCGTACTGACTCTTCATGTCATCAGCCTCCGCTTGTGCTTCAGCCCATGTACCATGACCACTAAGTGCAATTCGGTGAAATTTACTTTTCCCAAATGGCTTTATAATATACGTGCCAATGCCTTCTGATTTTTTCTTTTCAGCATAATCCATTGCCAAATCATCGTCAATAGCACTAGAAATTACCACATAGTAACGTCCGGTTCTTTCAGAAAGTATTTCTATTGTACCTTCTTTCTTTTCTTCTTCAGCAGCAGCTGCTTCAGCAGCACGTTGAGCGGCTAATTCTTCCTGACGTTGTTTTTCTGCAGCAGCGGCTGCAGCTTGTTGCCTTTGTCTCTCTGCCTCCTTTTGTTGTTCTATTTTCGCTTTTTCTGCGGCTGCTCTCTTAGGCGATTCAAAACCAAACCACCAAATTGCTCCACCAGCAAGTATAAGAACAATCACTAAAGCTATTATTTTAGGAGCCATAGAATCATCCCCTTTAGGTGGTGTGTAGCTTCCAGGCACATACTCTTGCTCTGGCTCAGAAGTTGAGCTATCTTCTAAATCAGCTGATGATGCCATTGCATAAACATCTTCTTTTTCCTCTTCAGGCTCTTCAACAGAATCTGTTGACTCTTCCTGTTCTTCTTCTCTGTTGATGGGTTCATAATCAACATCTGGTAAACCGAAATTATCATCAGCTTCATTGATATCGCCTTGCGATTCCTGATTTAAATCTTCGTCTTTATCTATATCGTCTTTTTTCTTCTTTGCCATGATTGGTTGAAAGGTTATAGGTGTTTTAAAGCAATAAGTCTTACAAAACTAATGTAATTTTTAACTGTAGCAAATCAAATAAAATCTGCATCAACATTCCAATATAGGTAATATTTATGAAATATAAACTCGTGAATGTGGCTAAAAACTGTATGTAACGCCAGCGATGAATTGAAGTTGCCTGGACGGGTAGCGATAAAATTGTTCGTAGCTCTGACTAAAAATGTTGTTGAACTGAACAAATGCAGACACCTGACTAGATATGAGGTAGTCTGCTTTTAAATTAAGATCTAAACCAGGATCTAAAGTGATTGTTTCTCCACCATTATTAAAATCAATGGCATTTATACCTCCAAATGCATAAAAATCAGCGCCTAACAATAGCTTATCATACAAATTGTACGTTGATAGAAGTGAAAACTGATAGTTAGGTCTATGCCATGCTTCATCTCCTATTGACTCATTTACATCATAACCAAAATAGTCGCCTCTCAAAGTAGCTCTCAATTTATCGTTAGTAACCGATATTTCTCCAAAAACATTAGCCACTGCTGTATTCTCTGGATCGTAGGCTACCACAAACCTTGATTGATCAGTTGGATCATTGATGAAATAATGCAGATTTTGATAGTTAGCTAAACTAAAACCAGCCCCAAAGCCTATTTTGCTGGTGACTTTACCCTCTATTCCCGCATAAAAATCAAAGGTTTTATGATTATGAAAAACTTGCTGATTGGATTGTAAGTATGGATTGGCGGCAATAAGACTATTATAGGTTTGTTTTTGAATATCACCGCTTATCCCTGCGTATACTTTCAAATAGTCAGACAGATCATAACTTGCTTTTGCTAAAGGAAAGAAATGCAACTCATCTGCGCCCCCCAAGGTATCATCTTCATAAATGGCATTAAATCCTGCTTCAATGTTAATACCGCTCACTTCAAACAAAACCAACGGTTTAAGTTTTAGTAAATTTCTTGTGGTATTCAGTAATTCATCTTCTCTGGATATTAAATTATATTCAGCCTTCAGCTTTACAGATGCCTCATCACTAAAACTGTATGAAGTGTATAAGTCAGCTCCAAATATGCCTTCTTTAGCTTCAAAGTCATCAGAAGTATTTTGATAGCTAATACCTAAATTATAACCAACTGCAGATGACTTATCAGTATTTGAAATTGATGTAGCCATTCTAACGGTATTGTAAATTTGCCTTATAGAGTCAGCTCCCACTTCAACACCATCATCATACCCATAGAAATGAAACTTATCTCTGTCATAGTTTAATTCTCCACTAAGTGTCGCGATTTTACCAAAGGCCTTACCAAATAGATCAACACCAAAATTACCTGAACCAGAATTCTCATCATCAACAGGGCCAGTTTTTGAATTTAAATAATTCACATGTGCTCCATAGGCATACTGATTGTTTCTTTTACTATTGAAGAAACCTTCAAAATAAGGAGTGGTATAATTGCCGAAACCAGCTTTTACATAGTTTCCATATAACTTAGAAATTGGCTGGTCCTTTATCCTCAGCGGTCGCATTTTGAGATCGAGAGCAGGCAACGTAAAATTGATTGTGTTAAAATAATAAGTCACCTCATCGCCACCGTCTCCAATGTTTACAGGTGCGATCTTATCGAAGTTTCTATTTGCGCGTGGCAGAGTGATCTCCAGGTCTTTGATAATCTCTATCTCAACGTCTTCAATCTCACCATCATTTTCCCAATCCTCCTGTGCCATAAGCGGCAGTGATATCAATGAAAAAACCACCAAAAGACCTAATATTCTCATCTGTATGGATGATAGATTTTGTCTATTACAATATTTTATAATGCTGTTAATCAATTGTTTAATTATCAAATATTAAAGTATCAGTTTCAGTATTGTTATCAGCTCCCTGGTTTCCTTCCAATTTTTTAATTTCCTGAAGTTTTTGTCGGGCCTTCTCTTTTATTGTCTCTAATGGAAACTTTTCTATAATAGATTGAAGCGTACCTTTTGCCTGAAAAAAGTCATCCAGCGCTACATAGTTATCTGCCAGTAAAAGGTATGATTTACCTACCCATTCCTTATAAATATTAAAGCTGTTATTTAGCTCGATAAGTGCTTCAATTGACTTTTGATATTCGCCTTGTTTGTAGAGCAACTCCCCTAACAGGTATTGTGCTTCTGCACCATATTCATCTTTAGCTGTGTTTAAAGTATTTATAAACTCATCTTGAGCATTCTCTAAATCACCTGCCTTCATAGCTGCTTTTCCTAAATACAATGAGGCTTTATTTTGAGAGCTGATATTTACGTTTCCTTTTTCAAGTATAACTTCTGCATAGTGCTTGGTAGAATCATACCTTTCTAAATTGAAGTACGACTCCATGAGACCAGACCATGCATAATACTGTTCCTTTTTCGTTTGAGCTGCATCCACCAATTGATAGTAGAAGTATATCGCATTTTCAAAACGATTGCTTTTAAACTCAAGCTCGGCTACCCTATTTATTACTTTGCTCAACGGGCTATAACTTTTAGCAGCAAGTATCTCATTATAGTACTTTAGAGCTTCTTCATTTTTTTGGAGCCTGTAATACGACTCCGCAATATAATATTTAGCCTCTGGCACCCTACCTGATTCGTTGTACGTGTTAATGTATGCTTTAAAGCTTTCAATTGACTTGTTATAGTTAAGATTGAAGTATTGATTTTTAGCAGTTTCAAACTCTACACTCTCCAACCCTTTTTTATCTGGGTTAGATTTTTTGTAGTTAGCTAAATACTGATCAAACTGATCTGCCTTGCCTTGCAGGTTAAGTACCTCCTGCAAAGGAAGTAAGGCCTCTTCCGCTGCAGAATGTGTAGCGAATTTTGTTAATACCGCCACATAGTCATTAATGGATTGCTCGTAATTTTTCAAGTTATAATTGGAAGATGCCCTGCGCATATAGGCATATGGTATAAACTGACTTGTCGGTTTTTTCTGAATTAGATCAGTAAACTCCTGTACCGCTCGTTGATAATTTCCATTTTCGAAATTTAACTGTGCTTTTCTAAAGAGCGCATCATCAATATATCTCGATTGATTATAATTTCTAATAATATAATTAAACTGGCCTACAGCTGCATCTGAAGACCCTTGCAAGCTATGAACGATCCCAGCTTGAAGATGAGCGTAGTCATTGTCTACATTATTTAACTCAATGGCCTGATTGTAATACCTTAAGGCACTATTGTAGTTTTTAGCCACATAGTAACAGTCAGCTAATCGCAACAAGGCATCATCATAATACCCCTCACCTATTTTAGTTTTTTTGACGTAAGCGTCAAACTGTGATAATGCTTTTGGGTATTCTTTGGTGTTATAATATGCATAACCCAAACCATAATTGGCCTGCTTTATTACCGGATCCTGGCTGGGAACGTTTGTATTAATGGTTTGCTGATAATAAGGTATAGCTTCTTTGTATTTCCTTGCCACACTATATGCCTCACCTACCCAAAGACTTGCCTGAGCTTTAAACTTTTCATCTAATGTGTATTTGAGAGATTTATTAAATGTCGCAATTGCTTGTCTGTATTCACCTTTATTAAACAGGTCCATCCCTTTAAGAAAGGTGGCCTTTTGATACACAACTTTTTGGCGATTGTTAGGTGTAGGTTGACTTTCTATATACTCAATGGCCAGATTATAATTATTGGAATTTAAATAAGCAGCAGATAATAAATCCCCAACTTCCTCCCTATACTTGCTCTGAGTGTATTTTTCTAAAAACGCCCTGGCTCCTTCAATGGCTTCTTCTACTCTTCCCAGATCATAACTTACTTTTACATATTGAAATGCACTCTCCTGACTAAGTTCATTATTAAACTTACTTCTACGGGCATTATCAAAGGCAGTAATAGCATAGATCTTATTTCCTTCTTTTAGATATAGGACGCCTAAGTAATATGAGGCGTATACGCCAATTTCATCAGTAATCGAGGCCACTTGCTTAAAGTTGGATATGGCTTCTTGATTATTCCCGACCTTATAATACGCATAGCCCATTCGATACCTCACATCCAAAGGTGGGTTTTGAATGCCTTGCTGGTAACGCTCATAGTATTTTATGGCCTCTTGATAATTACCTTGTTTAGAAAGTGCTTCCGCTGCAAGCAAATAAAAATCTCTTTGATTTACCCTCGTCCCACTATTCAACACTTGCTGACTATATGCTAGCAACTCGTCATATCGACCTTGTTTATAATACAAATCAGCCAACATACCCGGAACTACACTTTTATATGCCGGGTCCTGTTCGGCTTTTTTTAAATCTGCAATTGCCTCATCATATTTTCCCTGCTCGTACTCAATATACCCTGCATAATAGTTTGATGCCGGGCCATACTCCCCTTTTTCATTTTTTAATGCATTAAAAAAGTCAATGGACTTACCAAAGTCTCTTTGGGCAAAATAGGCGTATCCTAATTTAAACCTTGTTTCAGCCCTTTGGTCTTTACTTACAAGTGACAGTCTTACTTGAGATAAGTACTCTGTGGCCTTATTGTAATTCTTATCTTGAAAGTAGAAATTACCTAATTCAAAATAAGCCAGGGAAGCCTTAGGGTGATTCTTGTGCTCTTTAATGAATGATGAGATGAGCTTCTCACCATCTTTATGGTACAGACTTAAGGCTGAGTAAGCGACATAATATTCAGCATCTGGCCTGTGCACGCCATTTTCAGCGTTCTCTAAATAGTTTTCGAAAGTTGACCTGGCAGCTGCATAATTATTCTTATCTAAAAGCTCAAGACCGTTTCTGTATATCTCGTCAGCAGTAGCGTAATAGGCAGTATTCTGTGCAATGCAAACATTTTCTAAGAGTAGTAACAGCAAGGAGGCCAATAGTCTATGATGCATAGATTAATTTGAATTTGATAGTCGTTGGTAGCTATAACGAATAACTTTCTAAAAGTTATATATCTTATTAATTTTCAAATCAAAGGTAATGATTCGGGTGCCAATTTCTGAAACCACTAATGTATTAATTTGAAGATCAACTCCTTCAACACTTGTCCATCAGTTGCTGAAACATTGTCCACTCCTTTAGACTTCAAGTCTGCTGTCTTAATGAAGTGAATATTATTAATGATTTGAGGTAGTGCATAGTTTCTGCTTGCAGTGATGTAATCCTTCACAAAATATGGGTTTACCCGCAACACAGAGGCTAAGTTTCGCTCAGACCGATCTTTGGTACCATGTACCATAAGCAGTTTACTATAAAAGGAAAACAGTGTAGCTATTATTGGTATGATTGGGTTGTTCTTAGGGTTTGACTCAAAATAGTTTACAATTTTGTTCGCCTTAACCACATCTTTAATCATGAGCGCTTTTTGCAACTCAAATACGTTATAGTCTTTACTTATACCAACATGTTTTTGTACATGGGATTCGTCAATTTTTATTTTGTCTTTGAAATTGATCAACATCTTGTCAATTTCATTTGAAAGACGCTCCAGATCATTTCCAATAGACTCAGCCAACATTTGAATAGCCTTAGGAGTAGCTTCAAATCCTTTTCCTTTTATATAGGATTCAACCCAGGTTGGCACCTGATTGTCGTAGAGCTTTTTAGTAGTAACAGTTACTGCTTTTTTATCTATGAGTTTACCAAGTGCTTTACGCTTATCAAGTGTTTTTTTCTTATGACAAAATACCAATAAAGTAGTTGCGGCAGGGTTATTAAGGTAGTCGATCAATAACTTTTGACCTTGTTCTTTATTGATATCCCCTATTTGTTGAGCTTCTTTTACAATCACCACCTGCCTTTCTGACATCATGGGAAACCTTCTGGCATGAGTCAATACGTCACTCATACTGACATCGCGACCGTACACTATCGTTTGGTTAAAACCTTTTTCAGTTTCATTGAGTACATGGTCTTCAATATAATCGGCTATCAAGTCTATATAATAGGTCTCTTCACCTTGTAAAAAATATACTGGTGCATATTTCTTTTGTTTGATTTCTCCTAAAACCTGATCTGGTGTATTTGCCATAGAAAGTCTGTTAATCGGATCAAATCTAAAAAAGATGTGTTAAAACTTCACGAGCAAACGACTTTAGATTTTAAAAATAGCTGGTGGGTCATTTTTTCTACAAATAACATGACAATACCACACCTTAATTTAAATCTATACGTTAAAGAGACACACCAGATGCATACTTCATTTTGGTACGATTTATGACATCTAATATTTAAATCAAAAACAATCGAAACATGAAAAAATTATTCAAACAATTATTCTTCTTAAGTGCAATTACTAGTTCACTATTTCTAGCGAGTTGTGACGACAACGAGGAGATCGCTGTAGATCCCGATGCACAATTTGATGTAGTCCTTGACTTGGAAGAAGGCGGTGGTGGTGACATGGCTAGCGTGACAGTTGACGCAAATACACAATCAACTATTTTAGCCAAAGTTACTTTCGTTTCAACCAATGAAAGTATGAGAAGGCTTTACATTACTCAAAATGTAGCCGGACAAGGTGCAGAACCTTTCGAAATTGGAGCAAATATTGATAAAAAGGCAGATGGGTCAATTGATATAGAAGCAGCTAATTCTAACGGCATTGAGTATCAACTAGAATTACCTGTTCCATCAGGCGTTGGACAAGGTAACGTTGTATATGAATTATGGACGACTACCGGACGTGGTGATTACAGAGACCAGAGCAAGAGATTGGCAGTAGGTATTGGTGAAATTATCCTTGAATATGGAGGTAGTAACCCTTCCGCTGAAGTTAAATCTTATTCAGCTAAGATGTTTGCTGCACCATTAGCGGATGGTTCATCAGAGACATTTATATCTTTACTTGACGGTCAATTATTTAGAGTAGATCAAGGTGTAGAATATGCTGCTTTTTGGGATTTCGGATACTATTATGGTAATACTGGGTTAGCCTCATTAGCTTCGACCAGGGACTATCCATCTTCTGTGATTGATGTAAATGCTGTTGCGGATGCGCCAGATGATGAGCTTAATACTGCTTTCTTTTCTCTATCTACTACAACCTCTACCCAATTTGATGCTGTGACAGTATCTGGAGATTTGAATTTTGTTGTTAAAGCAACTTCTCAGAGAATAAATAATTTAAGCGAAGGTGACATCATTGAGTTTGTTGATCATTACGGAAAGAAAGGTCTTATTAAGGTTGTAGAAATTGAACCGGGAAATGGAACAGGAGATTTCATGGTAATTGATATTAAAGTACAACCCTAATAGAATTACTATAAAATATTAAACCCCGCTAGTCGGGGTTTTTTTATGCCTTAGAAAACCCCTCATTGCCGCGTAAATATTCCAAATATTTTTTATGCCTTTTTATATCTGAAACTTATGGCCGTCCATACACCCACCATTGCTCCAAATAAATGACTTTCCCATGAGATATATGGATTTGAAGGAAGCACTCCATAGAATATCCCTCCGTATAAAAACAGCACGATCACAGATATAAGTAGCGACTGGAAGTCACGTTTAAATAAACCGTAAAATATTAGAAAACTGGCAAGCCCATAAATAAGTCCGCTTGCGCCAATATGAATGTTAGGTCTGGCAAAAAGCCATACTAAAATATTTGTAACTAAGTAACACCTGATAAACACAGCAGGTGCCAATCGGTGGTAGTAAAAAAACAAAACCGCCCCTAAAAATAGCAGCGGTACAGTATTAGATATTAGATGTATTACTCCTCCATGTAAAATTGGAGCAAATACAATTCCAATTAAGCCAAAAAGCTCTCTTGGGTGTATTCCAAAAACTCCAAGATCATATCCCGATTGGCGTTCTACGTAGTATACCAACCACATTAAAAAGACCAACCTAAATGGTGGTACCGAGCTTCCAATAATCGTACGGCTTCCTGCCATTACGATTGATTTAACTTAAAATTGGTTTTTAGTATCAATTAACTTGTAGGGTCCTTAATCATATTCAAACCTATAAGTTTAGATTCTTCATAACCTACAGCCATATAACCAAGAACACCACCAGAAGCTTCAGCGATTTTTTTAGCCATATCCTTTATGCTGAAATAAAACTCTTCAGAAAACTTTGGGTCAAGTTTTGGAAAGATTTCATTTACCTTTTCTAACTCCTCAATGATCACAGGGTTTCTCTCACTTGATTCAGCAGGCAATTGAGAAATCATTATCTTCATCTTATCTTCAAAATCACGTCCAGCCTCTTTATAAAACTCAATCAAATCCTCACGAGCCTTTGTCTGCTTAATTTTAGATAAACTTACAGCTTGTTTTATCTCTGATTTATCAATAGTCCCATCTGCTCCAGCAATTAAAATTGACACCAACACTGGTACTTTTAGCATGGTTTCAATTTCTTCTTCAGAGAGGTTTTTAAATTCTTCAATCATAGCCAAATAATATAGTTAAACAAGAACTCTAAAATAGTTTATTAATTATTTTAATGTTCAATTTGAGCGTCAAAATAATTTGAATTAAATCAATTTCATAATCAAATCTGTTTTTCATTCCCAATTTGGGTCTAGGTTAGTCATAAATTAATTATATTAAAACTTCAAACCTCAAAACCACGACTAATCTATGTATGATAAAGATCCGGTTAAGATTTTTGTAGTAGAGGACGACCCTGCCTACACAAAGTTTTTACAATATGTACTCAGTCTTAATCCAGACTTTGAAGTATCCGTGTTTGAAGATGGTAAAAGTTGTATTGATAACCTCTACAAAAAACCCTCAATCATAACATTAGATTATACATTGCCTGATTTGCCTGGTGAAAAAGTCTTAAAAGAAATAAAGGCATTTGATAGTAACATTCAGGTCATCATAATATCAGCCCAGGAGAAAATTGGAACTGCCGTTGAATTATTGAAGCTAGGGGCATATGATTATATTATTAAAGATGAAGAAACCAAGGATCGATTATTAAATACAATCAATAATGCACGGAAGAACATTTCTCTTGTTAGAGAAATAGACTACCTCAAGCAAGAGATTAGTGAAAAGTATGAGTTTGACAAAAGTATAGTGGGCAATAGCCCCCCTTTAAAAAAGGTGTTTAGTTTGCTTGAAAAAGCCGTGAAAACAAATATTACCGTCAGTATTACTGGTGAAACTGGGACTGGAAAAGAATTAGTAGCAAAAGCTATCCATTACAACTCAAAGCGAAAGAAAAAACCCTTCATAGCTGTAAATATTGCTGCCATACCTTCTGAATTAATAGAAAGTGAACTTTTTGGTCATGAAAAGGGAGCGTTTACAGGAGCAAGCACAAGGCGCATAGGTAAGTTTGAAGAAGCTGAAGGAGGAACTCTTTTTCTGGATGAAATTGGGGAAATGGACCTTAATCTTCAAGCCAAATTGCTTCGTGTACTTCAGGAACGTGAGCTAGTCAGAATTGGTGGCAATGACATGATCAAGCTTGATATCAGGCTTATTGTCGCCACGCATAGAGATCTTGGTGAAGAAGTAAAGCATGGCAATTTCAGGGAAGACTTATATTACAGATTACTTGGACTGCCGGTACACTTACCTCCGTTGAGAGACAGAGGAAAAGATATCGTAATTCTGGCTAAATACTTCTTACAACAATTTGCCAAAGACAATGATCTTCCTTCGTTAAAACTGGCTTCAGACACACAGGAAAAATTAATGAACTACCCCTACCCCGGTAATGTTAGAGAGCTTCGGTCTGTTATCGAACTTGCAGCTGTTATGGCTAATGGTGAGCTTATAGAGCCTGACGACATCAACTTTAACAGTATTTCAAAAGAGACAAATTTTTTATTCGAAGAAATGTCATTGAAAGATTACACGTTTAAAATTATCAGATATTATCTGGAAAAATATGATAACAACGTAATTCTTGTTGCCAAAAAGCTAGATATTGGTAAGTCTACAATATACCGCTACCTGAAAGAAATGGAGGAGGCCGCAATTTAATGGACTCAAATAATTTACACGAATATGTTACTAAAGGCAGTTTTTATAAAGCTGTGGTTGAAGATGGATCCGATATCATATTTATTGTTGACTATAACGGTAACATACTCTACCATAACCCTTCAGTTGAGGAAACATTAGGTCATGCACCTGGCAGTTTAGTTAATCAAAACTTCTTTGATTATATCGAACCAGAGACTCTTAAAGCATTACAAGAGGAATTTAATAAAAGTACTACCAAGCCATATGATGAAAGTATAGAGTTTAGATTCCTTTGTGAAGACGGTACATTCAAGTATCTGGAATTCAACTCCATTAACCTTAAACACAAAGAAGGTATAGAAGGGCTTATATTAGATTGTCGTGATATTACTCAAAGAAAAAAGGATGCTGAAGAACTGCTAAGAGCGCAGAAAGCCAAAGAACAGTTTCTTGCAAACATGAGTCATGAAATCAGAACTCCTATAAACGGTATCGCTGGCATGGCCAATCTTTTATCCACTACCTCTTCTGAAGACGATAAGAAAAAGTATATAAACGCAATTAAAAACTCTACTGAAAACCTGAAGGTAATTATCAATGACATCCTGGATTTATCAGTTATTGAATCGGGTAAATTAAAATTTGAAAAAATTGGCTTTAATATTAAGTACCAATTAGGAGCCATCATGGATACCTTTCAGTTTCAGTGTAAAGAGAAAGGTATTGACATCAGTTATGCGATTTCTGAAGAAGCTGATACAGTATTTTTAGGTGACCCGGTTAGGCTCAATCAAATATTAATCAATCTGATTAGTAATGCGGTCAAATTCACACATATAGGTGAAATTGAAGTAAATGTCACTCTTGAGCGAAAGCAAGACAAAGTGCATTACATAAAGTTTGAAGTCTCAGATACTGGAGTTGGGATTCCTCAGGAAAAAATTCACCATATTTTTGAAAGCTTTACACAAGCTGATGAAAGCGTAACCAGAAGGTATGGAGGCACAGGCCTGGGCCTTTCAATTGTTAAACAACTTGTAGAACTACAAGAAGGCGAGTTGTATGTTAACAGTGAAGAAAGCAAAGGCACTACTTTTACTTTCATTATTCCTTATGAATCAGGTCAGATTCAAGATCTTGTACAACCTGAACACCGAAGCAGTAAAGCGACAGTAAGTCATTCGTTTGAAGGGTATAAAATTCTACTTGTCGAGGACAATGACATTAACCGGCTATACGCCTTAAATATTCTTAAAAAATGGAAATGTACTGTAGATGGAGCAGAAAATGGATACATCGCCTTAGAAAAATTACGCAGCAATGAATATGATATCATTTTGATGGACATACAGATGCCTATTATGGATGGTTATGAAGCCACCAAAAACATTAGAAACACATTTCCTGCTCCAAAAAATAAAATTCCAATAATTGCACTTACTGCTAATGCCATAAAAGGTGATAATGAAAAGTGTCTGGAACTAGGTATGAATGACTACTTGCCTAAACCTTTTCAACCTGAAGATCTATTTGCATCAATCTCTAAGTTTGCCAAAGATCAACAAGAGCCAGAGGATGAAACAATTTCAAAAACAGAACCTAAAGCGCAATTAACTGATTTGACATATCTTAAAAATGTCTGCAATGGTGACAAGGTATTTATTAGAGAAATGGTAGAGACATTTATAAGTAATACTCCGTCAGCAATTAATGAAATGCAAAAATGGGCAAACAAAGCTGAATGGCTTAAAATAGGGCAAACAGCGCATAGAATTAAACCCTCAATTGCTTTCATGGGTCTGGAATCTTTGAAGCCAACGATAAAAAAACTGGAAGCATATGGTAAGGAAAACACTAATACTGATCAAATTCCAGCACTAATTAATGCCTTGTCAGAAAAGTGTAAAATTGCCATCAGAGAATTAAATGGTCAGCTGGAAAATGACTTCTCAAGTTAATTGTTATGAGAAAGGCACAGGTTATTTTTCTAATTAATGCCAAAGGCTTTAAAAGCGAATCTCTCCGGAATAAGTTAGAATCGTTAACTCAATGTAAAGTCTATGATTTTATAAATTTTGAAGAGGCCTCATTATATACACCCTTAAGACCTGATTTAATAATATATTCATCACACCAAACCCATGACTTAGATCGCTTTAAGTTTAAGAGACAGTTCAAACTGATTGACATCGCGGCTAAAGCCAACCAAGAGGGAAAGCATCATATCCGTAAACACACCAATTTAAATGAGCTCCTAGACACAATATAGTTTCAACAAATTAAACAGGAAAAATCACCTATTCCCTATTCATCACCGCCAGTTTTCTATATATAAGCGGCTTATCCGATTTACCAATAACTACGTAATAAATGCCATTTGCCAAATCGCGGGTACTTGTTGAATAGTGTCCATCAACAAAGTTTATATCTCCCTCAAGTAAAGTAACTCCTCGCTGATCAACAATTTTCCAATTATAATCATCTAGCTCATTAGTATTCAAAGCAAAGTTCAAGACTCCATTAGCAGGGTTAGGATAAATTTCAATATTCTTCACTTGAGAAATAATATTATCATCAATTCCTGTTACTGTTCTCTCATCTTTTTCAGGTGCTTTAACAACTGCAGTACCATATATCTCTCTGGTAGTTTTGTCTTGCACAAATGCGACCAGGGTTAAATTAGATGGATCAAATATTTCCACATCTACATTCCATTCAGCGTTAACTGTTGATTGTGTTCCTGGTGTCCAACTGATCTTTAGCGTTTCACCCTGGCCACCAAGTATCAATTTCTTGATCACATTATTATAAGTAATACCATTATAATCTATTCCATTTTCAATTACAGCCAACTGAACATTGATCTGATCAGTAAATGTGATATTGGATGTGACTGTAATAGCAGCAGACATAACATCACCAGCACTTGCCAAAGTATCAATTGACAAATCAAACTGAGGGTCTTCTAATGATCTTCTATCAATATCTAGCTCGGTAATCTCAAACGGGAAGCCACTAAACTGATTTCCATCCAACACTGTACTAGGTGCTTGTGAAACACCATAGAACAATGATCTTGAGCTTGGGTCTCCAGTGTTATCAAGGTAGAATGGATCCTCCCCCGAATCATCAATATGGTAATGAAGTATAGAGAAATCAGTAGCACCAATTGCTGCGATTTGATTCTGCCTAATATTTTCCAAATATTGATTTGAATTATTACTTATGTCAATTTGTGTATCAGTAAAATTCTCAACAAGCACTAGACGTTTCTTCTCCCCTACATAGACGTTATCAAACGCAAATCCATTCTTTTGCTCAGCAGAATTATCAGAATTACTACCAAATGCTACCCTTAATAATACATTAGTTAATCCTTTTACAGCATTTAAATTATGGCTTACTCGTATCCATGTTAAGCCGGAGTCATCTTCAGAAGTTAAATCTTCAGTACTACCAGTCCATCCAAATCCAAATGGTTGATCGCCAGGTTTAGCTGAAATTGAATTTGAATTATACCAATTGATACCTCCATTTTCCACCAGGGAACCAATGTTTTCCCAGGTTATTCCGCCATCAGCTGAATACTGTAATACTGCTCCATCAAACCCTTCGTCAGTTGAACTGGCCACATCCATACTGATCATTGGTCGATCTACAAGCGACAAATCAAAGCACGGGCCGTTTACCCAACTTTGTTCATTGTTGTAGTAAGAATCTGTATTAGCACCAGTCCACCAGAAACCATCACCGCTATATTTAGGCAAAATTTCACCAGCACCACTAGCTGAATACAACCAACTATTATCACTAATTTGAGATGTATCTCTTAAGAGTTCTACTTCCTCTGCCCAGTCTCCATCATTTAAGTCAAAATTCACCTCATAAGGAAAATCATCAATTTGGGTTTGAGGCAGGATATCAATATTTTGAACAAAATCTTTAGAACAACCTTCTGCAGTATTTGCGGAAAGTACTACATCATAATCACCTACATCATTATATCTATGCTCAGGGTTAGCAAAAGTTCCCACTGTTTCAGAACCGTCTGCATGGGTGATATTTACAGGATCTGTACCTAATCCAGATATACTGTTGCCATCATCAAAATCCCAATCATATACTAAGCTGTTTTGATCTCCAATATCGAGTATGGTTTGATTATTAAACGCAGTAAAATCACCATTACATACGCTCTGCCAGTTGAAGAACACATCCGGTACAGAACCTATTGTAATGATCTCCTCATGCGTTGCCGTACATCTAAACCCATCGGCCTCCGATGTTACTGTTAAAACTATTCGTTTATCTCCTGGTACGCTAAATTGAATTTCAGGATTTTGATCTGATGATGCCCCTACAATTACTCCGTTATCATCAAAGAACGACCAATCCCATTCCACCAATGCAGCTGTCCATACTGAGTTATCTACAGTAGTTAAATCTGTGAATTCTATTGGTTCATCAAAACATAAATTGACAGGTGTAAAATTCACATCAGGGTTTGGATATACTTCATAGGTAATATCCGCGCTATTAGTAGCATTATTTTCGTCTGTGAACGTGTAAGTCAATATATGAGTACCAATTCCTGCTGTAGATGGTGTAAATTCATAGTCATCACCACCAATATTTGCCACGCCAGTACCAGTCCAAACACCTCCTGTTGGTGTCGCCTCTAATAAGTCTGGATCATCAGAAAAACAAACTTGAACATTATCATTTCCAATTTCAATGTCCGGCTTACCGTTGATAAATACAGAGTCAGTAGCCGAATTAACACAACCAGTAGAAGGGTCTGTATAGGTATATGTAACAAAATTAAATACACCAACCGTACCCCCTGGAGGGTTAAAGCTATTACCCGATATTCCATCACCTGAGAAAATACCTCCTGAAGGAGAACCCGTTAAGCTAATTGCTGGATCATTTTCAGCCACTGAATCTGGTAAACCACCAAAAGAAACTGTCGGTAGATCATTAATAATCACAGTAATTTGATCTGCAGCTGCTGTACATGGGCCCGCCCCATCAGGGTCATCAGAAGTAAGTGTAAAGGTTACAAATCCATTAGTACTATCGGTCTGATTAAATGTATATTCTATCGTCTCGCCATCAATAACTGGATTACTACTATAACCACCTGGATCATTATTACCCCCTGTCCATGTACCGGAAGTAGCTGAACCGGTAAGCGAAGCGGTTAATTCAATAACACCTGCATCTGCGCAAATTTCATAGTCAAATCCAGCAAATACCACTGGTTGTGGATTTACCGTTACCGTCACATCCTCGAACGCTCCATCGCAATTGTTTGCCGAAGGCGTAATTCTGTATGTTACAGAACCTGGAGGGGAACTACTATTGACAAATAATGTCTGATTGATCAGGGTTCCAGAACCGTTTGTTGCTCCAGATACAGAATTTATATTGCTAATTACTTGCCAGCTGAAACTGGTCCCTGATACACTGTTTGGATTTGACAATGAAATACTTGTTGTCTCACCAGAACAAAGCGTCTCGTCTCCAGTTGTTGCTAAGGTTGGTGTAGGGTTTACAGTAACAATTACATTCTTACTATTACCATTACAGCCACTTGCCGCTGGAGTAATAGTGTAAGTAACTGACTGTGGCGTGTTTGATGCATTATTTAACATTTGCGCAATAGTATATACATCTGCTCCTCCAGAGTTACCTGCAGTAGCGCCAACTGAGTTGGCTGAAACTGTCCACGAATATGAAGTTCCCGGAACAGCATTTGGATTAGTTAAATCAATACTGGTAGTCTCTCCATCGCAAATTGTTTGAGTTTCAACGGAAGTAGTCAATGTCGGAATCGGGTTTACATCAATATTTACAATTTGGGTCGCAGGATTTACACAGTTATTCAATGAAACTTCAAATTCAAAGGTTACTGTTTCAGCCATATTTGAAGTATTCGTCAATTGCCTCGAAATGTTTGCTCCATTTAGATAAGTTGACCCAACTGCAGGCACTCCTACGATTGAAGGAGACGCTGTTACATTAATAAGTTCTATTACAGCACCTGAAGTAGTTGAGGTAATATCTATATCTGTCAATTCTTCAGAACAAAGCACTGCAGCATTATTTGTAACTGTGAATGTAGGTGCTGGACTCACCGTAACTGTAACAAATTGACTAGCAGGAGCTGCTACTGGACATCCGTCAGTGGTGGTAACGTTAAACTCATAAATTACATCAATTGCTGCAGTCGTAGCATTATTCAAAGTCTCTGCAATGTTTGCTCCGTCAGTAAATTTATCACCAGAAGTTAATGTTCCACCTGTTACAGCACCATAGGTCACATCTACCAAATTAATTTCCGCATTTGATGTTGGGGTATTTAATGTGATATCAGTAAGGTCACCAGAACAAATCTCATCTGCATTATTTGTAATGCTCAATGAAGGATTAGGATTAACCGTAACAACAATATCAAAATCATTACCTTCACAGAATGTTGTACCTGGTCCTGTTGGTGTGACAGTATAGGTAATATCAATAGCTGCGTTTGTATTGTTCAATGGCGCATCATCAATATCTCCTGTCCCACCACTGCCATTATCACCAAACCAAGTAAATGTTGAGCCCGCTACATTTGTAGTTGGGGTTATGGCTAACATAGTACCAGCACAAACTTCATATGTACCAGCTGATACTGCGTTTCCTACAGGGATAGGGTCTACCACAATTGTTCTTGATATTGAAGCCCCTACACATCCATTTGCTGTTGGAGTAATTAGGTATTCAACAGATCCACCAGCTGTGCTTGAGAGTGTTTGAGTAATAACATTACCTGAACCAGCCACTTGGCCACTCACCGTTCCTGTAACTGTCCCTATTGTCCAATTGAACGTAGTCCCCGATACACTATTAGGATTGGAAATTAAAACGTTTGATGTTTCTCCATCACATATAGCATAAGATGCCAAATTAGTAGTTGCATCTGGTATTTCATAGAAGTTCACCGTGATCTCATCAAAATCACTGCAGGTGCCATTTACATCAGTCCATCTAAATACGTAAGTACCGTATGTGTCTACAGTAACATCGGTGGTCTCAACATTGGCATCTACAAAGCTTGGTGTACCAGGGCCACTGGTCATTGTCCAGGTACCTGTGCCTGTTGCGGCTGTAGCACTAAAGGTAAATGGATTACCTACTCCGATGCCACAGATATCTCCACCTGTGCCCGCATCAGCTGTTGGCTGTACGTCAACAGTAATAGCTTGAGTACCAAAGTCAGCATCGCAATTTGTTGAGGCATTTGTAGCTCTAAGTGTTAAACTAGTCTCCGATGTGGAAAGCGCGTTAGTTTCGATATCTATATTGGCACCGGTTCCGGCTACAACTCCACTTACAGGACTTAGTGATTGATCTAAAATTTGATAATTGACCCCAGCCTCACTGCTGACAACTTCTATTGTAATAGTTTCGCTTTCGCATACATTTATTGCATCATAATTTAAAGCCAATCCATTACTAGGTACATTATTTACGGTAGTGGTTTCAATAGTTACGTTATCAGGAATGAAAGCAACAAAGTCATTTACCGCAGTCCAAGTAGTCTCATTTCTTCCTGTAACCGCAACACCAGCAGAACCAGTGCTATTTTCAACACCCTGTACATTATTTATACCATCAGAGTCAATATTGGTTGAGTGTACTTCAATAATATTAGTAGACTCATGTAGTTGCACTTGAATAGAAACAGTTGCAGTAGTTGGAACATCTCCATTATAATACTGAACATCATTGAAATTAATTACAAATACCCGTTGAGGAGAACTTCCTGAGGTAAAGTACTCTATAGTTTCCCCTCCTCTTTCTGGGTCAAAATCTGCCCATGAAAATGCTATGATATCATTAGGATTAGCCACATTTGGAATAGCATTAGGCGAAAAATCAGTCTGGGTACCTCCAAATTGGAGATATCCATTGTTGTCTAAATAAACTTGACTATAAGTGTTACCATAAAAATCAAAATTAAATGGAATTGAAAGGAGAAAACTTTCATTAGCCCCACCATCATCTTGCAAAGGTATAGCTGTACCAGAACCAGAAATAGGATTAAATGTTCCAGCCTGATCTACACTATATGTTGTTATGGCTCCATTAATACCATATATAGTATGATTTCCAACCCCTGCCGAAGATGGGTCGAAATTTGTGCCTGAAACACCTGGTCCCACATAACTTGAGCAACCTGATAAACTAACGGTTGTTTCATCTACACAATAGTCTGAAGACAAAGTAAAGCACTGGGCAAAAGCTGCGTTGCCTGACATAACCCATGCCATCAATGTAGATAGTATAAGTAAGCTCAGCCTGTAAATTGTAGAATTTACCTTAGACATAGGTATTTTTTCAAAAATGTGGTTCGGGTTTATCAATTCGTTAATGCAAATAATCTCATAAAAGTAACCGTATCAAATAGTTCTAAATTGGTTTTAACTCACCTAAAGCATTTACCTTTATCAAGCACATCTTTGTTTGGCTTTCCAACTCTATTGTTCCTGATAAAATAATAGATCCGTCAATACCTTCAATTACTCTACCTGGATCGTCATCATCAATACCACCAAAGGACTGTTCCCATATCAACGAACCATCAACGTTAGCGCGCGCTAAATATATATTATTGGTATTATTTTCAAGTTCTCTACCGAGTAATATTAAACCACCACGTGTAGACTCCTGAATTGAAACACCACTTAAATTTCTACCTGAATTTAATACAGACGAACTGATAAAATCATTGTTACTCCTGACCCTAGCTAAAAATATGTCGCTGTTCGAAGCCCCTGTTGAAGATGTACCGATCATAATAAAGCCTCCATCGATAGTTTGTACCATTTCATTACCAGATTCGTCTGATAAAGTACCAAACAATTGTAATGAAGTTATAGACAGCGCTTCGCCATCATTTCCTGCCGGATATAAAAACATATTGAAACCTTCTTTCTGACTAGATGATGGTGGGCGATCTGTAGTTCCGAAAAATAAGAAAGTGCCGTCACCCTTCTCTAATATTGATGCCCCCTCCTCTATCCCAGGAAAGCCAGAAACCCTTCGCCAGTTGGTTGGTGTGTACGGTGTAAAATTAGCGTCTAATCTTACCGAATAAATATCCTTAAGATCGGTAGCAACGTTATAGTTAGGTTTACTTTGATCTACATTGGTTGTGCTTCCAATTAAGATTATATCTCCTCCACTTGTAATTGTTAGGTCATGCCCTTCTTCAATAGTATTAGTTGTCCCAAATCCAATGCTATCTAGCTGACTGCCATCAGGCGATACTCTTATTACTACAACATCTTTATCAGCACTAGAAATTGTATGTGTACCAAGTAATACAAAATTTCCAGAGTTATCTAACGCCAAAGCATTGGCTTCAATGGAACTACCCCCTACATTAATACTCCATTGTTCATTGCCTACATCATCTGTTCTAACTAGAAATAATTGGCTCCCCCCCAAACTTGAAACATCTGTACCCAACAATGCATAACCATCGGACAATGCTATTACATCGACTCCAGTTTGATTACCATCACTTCCGTAATATTTAATAAAGTAGTTCTCAAAATTAGGGTCAACAGTACTCTCTGTATCACATGCAAATATTGCCAGACAGCAGAATAAAGTAATATAGTATCGGAGTCTAATCAATTATTTAAAAATGTTTTTTATGAATCCTTTTACTTTTTTAGTTTTCTTCCTGGGCTTATAGAGAGGCTTTACTATGCCAAAAGAAATACTCAAGTGGTTTAATTTTTTGTAATCGTCAACATAAGCATATTTATATAGTAATTCCTCATTACTATACTGGTTGTCTTGATCAACAAAATTTGATAAACCTAATGTATACCTAATATCAATGAAGAAATAGTTATAACCAACTCGATAGTTACTTCCAATTCCAGCAAGAACAGATGTATTATAAGCTTTACGCATTTCGCCCATATTTACGTCCGGACCAGTAACTGAAAATTCGGCAACATCTTCTACAGAGTTCGAAGCACCAACTCTATCAATAAGTTCAACACTAGCATTTGATGTTAATATTAAATCGTTGGCTATTCCAACATAAATAAAAGGCATGAATTTATTTACTCGCGTTCTATACTTTAAATATACAGGAACACTTAAAACAGTTAGATTCTCTTCAAAACTCTGACGGTCATTATTAAAAAAAGTGTTTGTGTACGAATAGCTATTTCTTATAAAGTCAAGTTCAAGACCCAGGCTTAAGTTATCCGAAATGTTTAATTCACCTCCAGCCCCTACCTGAAATCCAAGTTCACTTTTATAAATCTCATTAGAAGTGCTTGTATTATCCGTTCCGGAATTTTGAATAGGATTAGCGGTGCTAAAGTTAAACCCAGCTTTTGCAAAAAGCACAAAAATAGGTGTAGTTGTAAACTTATTACTCAAATACACAATATCAACAGGATCAATATCCTCGTTGATTTTATATTCAGGGTCAAGCTTTAAAAGCTTTAAATAGCTGTCTTCAGCACTTATTGGATCGTCTATTAGAAGATAAGTTCTTGCCAGGAGATAGTATGCCTGAATTTTTTGACTTTTATCAAATCCATTATCAATGCAGGGCTTGAGCGTTGAAGGTATTCCGTACAAATGACCTGCATCAAAGCTTTCTCTGGCTTTGACTAATACTTCATTACAACTGAGTTCTTGTGCGTGCAGCCAAGACCCTGTCGTCAATGTTATTAAAGCCAAAAAAAGACAAACTCTAAAAATCATTCAATATCAATAGTCTTCAAGTAGTAGATTAATACAAGTATTTTCAAACTCTAAGTCATTACCAACATAAGTTTTCCATTCTTCTTCAGTTAGGTTTCTTTCTAACATCATACACATATCTTTAGCCATTATTTCTGGGTTAGTTGGCCACATACGTATCTCTCCATCACCACAAGCAGCAATAATATAATTGGAATCAGGGCTGAACTCAATATCCCAAACATACGCATCATTGTCAGTCATGGTGACAGGTAACTCTTCCAACTTACTCATTACCCACATTTGAATGGTTCGATCAAAACTCGAGGTCGCCATAAGGCCCCCATCATTACTAAATTCTATGTCGCTAACTCTTCCTTTATGCGCTGTAAATTCATAGACAATTTTAGCTTGCACAATATCCCAAACTTTTACCGTTCCTCTTTCATCCCCTATAACTAATAATTTGCCATCTGGACTAAACTGAACTGCATGCACTGGATTGCCTTGTATATTTACGATGGTAGTTTCGCTATCTGCGTTAATGGGCATTAAAACAACTTGTCCAGATAAGGTTCCGCCAGCTATGGTCTTGCCATCAGGGCTGATTGATATTGACTTTATTTCATATACTGTATTTTTAAGCAGTTTACTTTCCCTTGTTTCAACATTGTTTAGTCGAATTTGCTTATCACCTCCAACTGAAATGAATTGCGCTGTACCTGGTATGAATTTAACATCATTTACATATGACTGGTGACCATCTAATACAAATACGCTTTGGTCCGTGCTATTTATTACCTGAATATTTGCTGAATCACTTGCATTTACAATCCATTGATCATCATAATTAATATCTAACACTCTATTTGGATAGTTATTTGATACTATGTTGTCAACTTGATTGGGAATAGAAAGAGAATTTTTCTTAATCACGCCAGCAGTTCCTGTTGAATAAAATTGATCACCCGAATGTGCAAATACTATACTTCTTATTGCATTTCGGTGTTTAATTGGCAAGGTGCTAAACACTTTACCTCGTAGTTGGTCTGTGGCATAATACAAACCATCATAAATATATGGATCATATGTACGCCCCTCATACTTCTTATTAAACATATAGGCTTGTTGTGCAAGGAGTGCTTTTAGATTATTATCTTCAATATTTAACGACTTAACAGCCATAGACTGAGCAACAGATTGATATAGTAACTTATTAGCTAAGTTGTAATTTTTTTCTGCCCGATCATACTCTTGTTCTGCAACATTCTTAGCTTCTTGAGCGGCAATTTTCTGACTTTCAGCAATATCTCGTTGCTCATTTGCAATTTCAAATTGTTGCTGAGCAATTAGTCTTTGTCTGTTAGCATCTTCAAGAGCTGCCCGCATCCTTCTACTTGCATCTTCTGCAATCTTTCTTTGTTTCTCTGCCTCTTCAGCAGCTAATTCTGCTTCTAATTGTCTTTCTTCAGCGAGTGCACGTTGCTCTTTGGCTAATGCCTCTTGTCTTTGTGCTTCCTGAAGGTTTTTTTGAGCTTCTAAATTCTGTGTAATTGCGTAAACAAAGAAAAGAATCGAAATGACTGCAGCTATACCAAGCACAACTGCCACTATTTTAGTTCTTTTTAATAAACGCTTTTGGAGCATTTCCTGGTTTTTCTGCTCCGCTTCATATGTTATCCTACTGGTATCAAGAAACACAATCGCGCGCTCAAATGCTTCATCATATCTTTGAGCCCATGCACGCGTTGGTTTTTGTTTCTTTTGCCAATTAAGCGCTAGTTGCAAATCAGGCGGCCTCCAAAGACCTGTTCTCCCTATTTGATACATGGCCGCAGCTTCTGAAAGTCGTCTGTACATTTGTGCAGACTCATACTCCTCATCAACCCAAGCCTTTAATCGAGTCCAGATACGCATCAAACTCTCATGCGAAATCTCGATAATAGAGTCTTGATCTAACTCAACAGAAGCAGGTGGCATTAAAAACGATCGTCCCGGTTTTCTAAACTTTTCAACAACAGCTACTACTTCCTCTTCATTAGCATTGGCTATTTCTGCAACATACCCAAGCCTTGCTGGTCTTCTAAGCCCAAAACTATCACTTGTTTTTTCTGTTAGAGCCTTAAACAGCACTTCAGCTATTTCTTTTTCTCTTGAGGACAGCTCATCATACGCCTCATTGGCATGCTGTGATAGTGCTTCTGTAATTTTACCTACTGCATTGTAATGCCTGATGTCTATTGGTTCATCTTCATCTCTATTCCGAATCCAATAATCCCAGGTACGCATTAAAGCATGTTGAAGGATTGGCAACTGATCTTGATTATCACCAACTTCGTTAAGAAGTCTTTTAATCAAACGTTTAGTAACCTTTCCTCCACCAACTGCTATTGGCCCTTCAATAGCTACCCTCTTTTGTTCCCTGGTCATTTGTGGTACCAGGTAATTACTTTGATTGATAAGCTGCGTTAATCCAGGAAATTTTGCGCACTCGCCAATATAATCAGAGCGCATAGTTATTGCTACATATACTGGAGCATTGGCATTGCGACACGCGTCCAAAAGCAGATTGACATAAACTCTGGACTCCTCATACAGCAAATGATTCTCATCATGCCTAAATAACTCTTCAAACTGGTCAACTAGAATGAGGGTATTCTCTCCGGATTTTTTAAATCTTTTTTCAATGGCCTCAACTAAACCGTGCGTGTTGCTTCTAAGTAAAGACGAAACAACCGTTTGGTTAACCATTAACTCCTCAGCAGTGTACTCTTCACTTGATGGGTCAGAAGTGATTAATGAGGATGCAAGGTTTTCTATAGGAGAAACTCCAGGTCTGGTCATTACCACATTCCAGTTAGCACCGGCATCGGTCATAAACCCACCATATAATACTGGAATAAGTCCGCAATACATCAATGACGACTTACCACTACCAGAGTAACCCATTACGGTTACAAACCTATTTTCTGCTAATTTTAATAATACTTCGTCTACCTGACCTTCTCTACCAAAAAATAAATGACACTCGTTAATACTAAAAGGGCGCAGGCCGGGGAAAGGGTTAGGTGATAACACATTTCCATGCATATCATACTCCGGTGAATCACTTTCGTGTTCCTTAGATCTTATGTCGTAATTTAACATCGGAGTATACTATAGTTTAAAAAATCGGAGTTTGCACATCCATTATATCTCAAAACATTTAAAATAAATGTTTTAACTGTTAAAAAACAAAGAAACTGAATTATATATGTTGAAATATTACACAAAACTTACACGTATTCTACAATTTTCTGAGCAAGTTTAACATTGTCTGACAGTAGCTCATAAAAACTGTCCTTATTTAGTTTGAAAAGTGTTGTTGGCTCTACTGCAATAATCAAATTTGATTTCATATAATTTGATGATTTCATAAGTTCACCAATGAACTCTCCTTTTTTAGTACCACCTGACACTTTACCGTTTTCGTATATGTTTATAGAGCCTTCGTATACAATGAAGAAATTATCATTGTAATGTTCATCAATTGAAAGCATCTCCCCTTCTTCTAACACAAGGATATCAATGATATCAACAACACGAGCTGTTGATAAACCCGAAACATCTGAAAAAGCATCCATTTTTTCCAGGAATAAAACCTTTTCAAATGCTAAAGTAGTTTTCGACTCTTCACCTTTAACTATGAGAGAATCCAGATGTTTTCTCTTTTTAAAAGGAAGTCTACTTACATTAGATGTATACTCTTCCTTATCAATCTCATACAATGCCCAGGCGGCCATTTCATATAACAGTTGATCTGGGTTAAACAAATTGGCAATGAGGTCGAGTTTATAATCTTCAATTTTCATCAAACCAATCTGATAAAGCACACACGCTTTAGTCCATCTGTTGATTTGAGAAAAATCTCTATTCAATATAAATTTCAATACCAATTTGTTGTTCAATCGATCTCTTGGAAAAAATATTTCTAGTTTTTTCGTTTTTTCAGCATACGGCAGATCATCCAGCACAGGAATCACTTTTTGTTTCAAATCATCAGATAAGAATACGTCAAGCAATTCTATAGCATAAATTGACCCCTCACTTGTTCCACTTTCAATATTCTCCTTAACTAGTTGAATTGATTGCGCATCGTACAACATTGAAAGCAGCATGTATATGTGCTCAAGGTCAGAAATTACTTCTTCTTCCAGTGCCTTTTTAATGTCTCTACCAAATTGTTCACTGGAAACCTCGCTAATGGAAGCCATATTCCATGCTATATGTTCAACATCAGTTTCAATTGCATACTTAATACGTGGAATCTGCGTCATTCCTGCTCTAAAACCAGTATTTGCCAGGGCTAATAGAACTTCAGATACTATGACTTTGTCTGGGTAATCAATTTTACTCCAAAGTTGCTGTTTTGCCTTATTTCCTCCTATTCTACCAATGACCTGAATAATCTTGATCATGGTTTGAGTGCTTTGACCAGACTTATAAAAAGAGGAGTCTAAGGCATTTAGCGCTTTACCTCCTATGATAGTAAGTGAATTAGAAGCTTCTACACTAAATGAAGAATAGGCCAAATTACTTATCAATGCTGTAAGGACTTCTTCTGAATACTTTTTCTGTGCAGTTTTAATCGCTGTCTTTCTGACTTTGCTGTTTACATCATTAAGTAATTCTATTAAAAATGAAATGTTATCATCGTCAGTAGTATTGCTAATTAGTTCTGCTGCATACTGTCGGTCTTCGGGATTGTCAGACTTGCATAATCTATGAAGTCTGGCTCGAGAAATATCACCAGACTTAAACAAGTCCATCATATCTAAACCACTTACAATATTCCTTTTAACTTCATTCTGCTGGTTTTTTTTCTGTGAAATAACATAACGATCACTGACTGATAATCCTTTAAGCTCATTCATTTTAAGTTGAGCAAAATCTCTTATCTCCTCTACCTGATGTGACATTAGCTTATTGATCGACTCAGGTAACATTTGTGGCTCTACTTTTTCGAGAAGCTTAAATGAAAATATAACCTTGTTTGAATTTTCATTGATCAATGATTTACTCAAAGTTTCAATTAACTGCTGACTGGGTTCTAGAACTGTATTGGCTAGTGCTCTTTGCTGTCTTTCTAATTTAATTCTTATTCTATTACGATACTCATTGTATATTTTACCAACGATAAAGAAATAAAATACCAACACGATAATTAGGGCGTATGAGTAATGAATACGTTCAAAAAATGCCAAAAATGAAAGTCCAAGGATCAAAGCTCCTGCTACAAACCTCGATGTTTCATTAACTACTCCTTCTACCTTCGTTTGTACATCAAACCTCACCCTTGCATCCAGTGGCATGAAGTAAAGTTTAAACGTTGGGTTTTCCAATGAATCTCTGAGAGAGAAATTAAACAACCTGCTAAGCGCAATAAACAGAAAAAACCAAATAAAACTAGCTCCAGCGGCCACCGTGGAACCAAAAAACGAGCCAGCTACAATTGCGCCTATTGTAAATACGAATACAATCACTGGAAGCACCATCAAAGCTATTTTAAGTCCGTACTCACCTATGATTCGATCATTAACAAATGTTTGAAGTAGTAACCCTACCACTAGAATAGAGCCCTGGAAAGTAGCAATGAAATTTCTTAGTTCAGTTTCTTCTGGATATTGTTCGGCCACGACCTCCTGAAAAGAAAACTGTACAAAAGTAAATGTGACCATACTAAAAAACAGGAAAATCGACAATAACCTCACATAGTTATCCTTTGCTAGTGCTAGTATGCTAGTATCTTCCTTTTCTTCCGTATCTGTTGAGACTTCAGCCACGGAAAGGTCATACTTAGAAGTAATCATTGCCAGAAATACAAACGACAATAGTAAGCTCACACCACTGATGATGAGGAAATTATATGTATTAGGAATAAAAGGCTCTAAAAAAGGAACCGTATATAGTGCTATTATAGCCGCTACCAGTTGGCCTACATCAATTCCTCCAATAATTCTTTTAGACTGTCTTAAGTTGAATAACCGGCCAAAGGTACCCCAGAACCCGAGAAGTGCGACTGCCAGTATAGGACCAATCATTGCAAACATCAAGAAGACGATATAGTCTTGAAATTCAGCATCGGCCCATCTAAACGTAAGGTAAATGCCTGCAGTAAAAAGAAATATACCTAACAGATTTCCCAGAGCAAGTTTACTGAAGTTTATTTTACCCTGAAGGAATGCAAAAACAGAGGTGGTTATAATACCCAGGAACCCTGAGATTAAGATAGCTTCTTTTAAATATTCTTGGAGGCGATTAAGAAATAGTGTCTCAGCTGTAACTTGATAAGTGGCGAGAAAAATTCCCATAAAGAATCCCTTCCCGAGCAGAAAAAGCACTTGCTTCTCTTCCCCAGGCCTAACATTTAAAGCTAAAAATAAGGCCCTTAACATTGAGTAGTTTAAAAAATATTAAGACAACTATAAAACCAACATGAAAAATTATTAATAAGGTAGCTAATTTCCAATCATTTATGAATAAAAAACCCTTGCCAAAAAGGCAAGGGTCATAAGCCTTGATGAAGTATTGTCCTTAGTTTTTTAGAGAATCTGATTCATTTGTTACACTTTTCTCAGAGGCATATGCATCATTTAAACCTTTAATAACATCATTTGTAATGTTCATGCTATCATTTGCGTAAAGCACGTCACTACCTTGGTTATACTTTACTACAAGCTGCAAGCCATTATCTTCACTATATTCATTCAAAAAACCTGTTACGCGTTTATACAATTCCTGACTGATTCTTGCTTCTTCCTTTAAAAGTTCCTGGCTTAAGCTTTCCTGGTAAACACGAAGATTTTGTTGCTTCTTCATTAAATCCTCTTCTAAAGCCTTTGCCTGACCTATCGTCAAGTTGTTTATATTTCTTTGATAATCATTGAATTCCTTTTGTAGACCCTGAGCTCTATTTTGATATTCTGATTCGAGTTTTTGCGACTTGGCTTGGAGATCTTCTTGAAGTTCAGCAAAGTAGTCGTAATTCTGAAGCACAGAATCTGAATTAATATAAGCTACTGAGTAAGCCGCAGAACTCATTATACTTTTTTCTTCAGCGGGACTCTCTGAACTTTTGAATTGAAAGTAAAACAGTATCGCTACAGCAATTATTAATACTATGTTTAAAACTAATGATAGATTTTTCACGATTTTGTATGATTTTGAGTTAAATGTGGGCGCAAATAAAGCAAACTAGTGAGATAATTGCTAATCTTTTTTTCTTTGATCGGAACTCTTATCACTTATGGTGTAGGTATAAGATGTATTAGACTCTGAATTACGCTCCTTTTGAGACTCTTTAGTATATCGATATATGTACTCAATGCGACCTTCGTCAGATTCTACTGGCAAATTCTTACTTTCAATCGCAACTGGTGCACTTCCTTTGAAATATATGGCGCAAAATATTCCTGCAATTGCACCCATCAAGTGAGACTCCCAGGAAACTCCTGGTTGAGATGGAAATATCCCCGTAAATAATGTTGTGCCGTATAAAAATAACACAATGAATGAAATCGCTAAAGTCTTTGTGTCTCTTCTTAAAAAACCGCTCAAGAGCAGAAAGGAAAGTAAACCGTAAACCAAACCACTTGCACCAATGTGGTATGCATCTCTGGCTGCTATCCAAACCCAAAAACCTGTAATAAGGTAAATCAATAAAATAACAGAGAGGGCAATGCGGTCATAAAAGTAAAATAATCCAACGCCTAAAACCAGGATAGGAAAAGTGTTGGACAATAAATGAAACACATCACCATGAACCAAAGGTGCAGTTATTATCCCTACCGATCCGTTAAGTGTGCGAGGCAGTATTCCAAATTCACTGAAATCTAAATGGAATATATACTCAGTAGTCTTTATAAGCCAAATTAGAGCCACAAACGATAGCGTAAAATAAATACTCCTCCTAAATTTGACCTTATCTCTGCTCATAACTTGCCCGTCAATCCATTAGCTCTTCATCTTGAGTTTGAAACGTAAAATAGGTATCATCCAGTTCCAGCGTATCTTCATTATACTTTGATACAAATTTTGTAATCGTATCTTCAGAAATTTCATTTACGTTAAGTGCTGCATCCAAACCTACTCCAATATCTAGGTTTGGGTCTACCTCTACGTGCTCTTTAACTTTAATCTCTCCTTCTTCCTCTAACTCCATCATCACCTCTGCCATATACAAACCTATTTCCTCTTCCTTATCATCTAGTATTTCAAGGTCTCCATTCTCATCTTCTTTGTAGCGAATACTTTCAAATTCCGGAAAAAACTTGGCTGCCTTATGCTCAGCAATTTCATATAGCTCACTATGATAATGCAATCTCAAAGTATAAATGGCAGCATCATATACCGCCTCTTTGCCTTCATACATGCCTATAAAATAAAAGTTGACATACTCATCAGAATTATCCTCAGAGTCGATCACAACATGATTCTTTCCTGTCGAGGCCATTTCTTGCTTTAGGCTCTCAATTTTTGGTGGTTCGAAACCTTGGTTAGTGATTATCATAGCAGCGTCATTTTTATATATTTTAATATAATAGAATCAGGTCTTTTTATCAAGAATTTCTTTTTGTATTCTCTTTACCTAATCCTTGAAACAATGCATTTACAATTGACAATATAATGCTGAATAAAAGCGCCCACCAAAATCCATCTACTTCAAAGCCTGGCACAATTGCATCTGCAATCAGAATTATAACTGCATTTATTACCAATAAGAACAGACCTAAAGTAAATATTGTTATCGGGATAGTTAACAATACAAGAATAGGCCTGATTACTGTATTTAATAACGCAAGTAAGGCTGCTACTATTATTGCAACAAGAAAATCATCCACTATTACACCACCAAGCAGATAAGAAGTAATGATCACTGCAACTGCTGATAAGATAAGTTTGATAAAGAAGTTCATTAGCTTTAAATTGTAATGATTTAAAAAGTATTTCTTAAAGATAGAAAACAATGGCAAAGTTTGGTATTACCCTAAATATTCTTCTGGTTACTTCACAGTTATTATTTGCTCAGGATCGAATTACAGGTAAGACATTTGCCACACGCTCGGAGGTAATAGCACAAAATGGGATGGCTGCTACAAGCCAACCATTAGCCACTCAGGTAGCATTAGACATCTTAAAAAAAGGCGGTAATGCAATTGATGCAGCGATCGCAGCCAATGCAATGACGGGTCTGGTAGAGCCCACAGGCTCAGGTATCGGTGGTGATCTTTTTGCAATAGTTTGGGATGCTAAAACTCAAAAACTTTATGGATTGAATGCAAGTGGCCGATCTCCAAAATCACTTACACTTCAATATTTTAAAGATGAGGGATACGAGAAAATACCATCGCATGGCCCATTACCAGTTTCAGTACCTGGCTGTGTTGATGGATGGTTTGAGCTGTATAAAAAGTTTGGGTCATTACCCATGCAAGAAATACTGCAACCCACAATAGATTACGCCAACAATGGTTTTCCTGTTACTGAACTTATTGCCTGGTACATGCAGCGATCGGCAACCTTTTTGAACAAATACCCAGGGTTTTCAGATGTCTTTATGCCCAATGGACAAGCTCCACAAAAGGGTGAAATATTTAAAAACCAAGCTTTGGCAAATACATTATCACTCATTGCCGAAGGTGGTCGTGACGCATTTTATAAAGGAAAAATTGCTAAAACTATTGATAAGTACATGCAGGAAAATGGAGGTTTTTTAAGCTATGAAGACCTGGCTTCACATACATCTGAATGGGTAACACCGTTAAGTACCAACTACCGAGGGTATGATGTTTGGGAGCTCCCACCTAATGGTCAGGGAATTGCCGCACTTCAAATGTTAAATATTCTGGAACAATATGATATTGCCTCCATGGGATTTAGTAGCGAAGCTTACGCTCACATTTTCACCGAAGCCAAAAAAATCGCCTATGAAGATCGAGCGAAGTTTTATGCCGACACAGACTTTAATGATATTCCCATTAAACAATTGATCTCTAAAGAATATGCTAAAAAGCGAGCAGAACTTATTGATATGAACACATCAGCCAACAGCTATCCAGCAGGTATGCTAAAAGATGGAGACACAATTTATCTTACAGTTGCAGATAAAGATGGAAACATGGTATCCTTAATACAAAGCAATTTCAGAGGTATGGGCTCAGGTATGACACCAACCGGATTAGGTTTTGTATTACAAGATCGTGGTGAACTCTTCAACATTTCTGATTCCAATCACTTTAATGTGTACGCACCAGGCAAAAGACCATTTCATACCATTATCCCATCATTTATTACCAAAAACGGAAAACCATGGGTAAGCTTTGGTCTTATGGGTGGGGCTATGCAGCCTCAGGGCCACGTTCAGATTGTAGTAAACCTGATTGACTTTAACATGAACCTACAGGAGGCTGGTGATGCGCCCAGAATGCAACATCTTGGTTCCTCTCAGCCAACCGGAACGGAAATGACAGGTGGCGGCACATTGTATTTAGAATCTGACTTTGACTATGAAGCCATTAGAGGACTAATGAAGAAAGGACATACTGTTGGGTACATTGACGGAGCCTATGGTGGCTATCAAGCCATCATGTGGGACGAGGAGAATCAGGTTTACTATGGTGCCTCAGAGTCTCGTAAAGATGGTCAGGCGGCAGGTTATTAACCTTCCTCCTTATACCATTGGGCATACATAGGGTAATTTCTGGCTGTCCGCTCAATAACTTCCAGCATTTCCGGGCCTGTTGATTTAACCTTTTTTGCAGGCACTCCGGCATATATGCTGTTAGCTTCAACCCTGGTACCAGGTAGTACTACAGCACCTGCTGCTATCACAGCCCCGGTTTCCACAACGGCATCATCCATAATTATGGCCCCCATTCCAATCAGCACGTTGTCATGAACAGTACAACCGTGGACAATCGCGTTGTGAGCAATAGACACCTTATTGCCTATTACGGTTTTTGCTTTTTGATAAGTACAATGGATAATTGCCCCATCTTGTATATTGGTATCATTTCCTATGGTAATCGAATGAACATCCCCCCTAACTACAGCATTGAACCAAACTGTACAATTGTCTCCCATGATAACCTCCCCCACTAGTGTAGAGTTCTCTGCAAAGAAGCAATTTTCTCCAAATACAGGTTTCTTATTTTTAATGGTTTTAATAAGCGCCATAGAATTCAATGTTTAAACATGTAATATTGATTATTAATTACTAATTTTGTTCTACTAATATCAAATTTAAACCAACTAAAATTTACACAAATGAAAATTTTATCTTATCTGGGATTTTTAATGTTTGCAGTAGCAGTTATTGCTTGTGGACCTGGCAAACAAGGTGAGGATGCAGAAGTTTCTGAAGCTAAAGAAGTAGAGGAAGTAGTAGCATCCACGGAATATAGTATTTCCACAGAAAACAGCACTGTGGGCTGGATTGGTAGCAAACCAACGGGAAAACACAATGGTAGTATCCCTATCACAAGTGGAACAATTGCTACTGAAGATGGGCAAATTGTAGGTGGTACTATCGAGCTTAGTGTTGCTGATATTCAGAACAATGATCTAGCAGAGAATCAAGAGATGCAAGACAAATTGCTTAACCATTTAAAGTCAGCTGACTTCTTCCATGCAGACAGTTTCCCTACAGCTCAGTTTGTAATTACTTCTGTAGCTGAATACACAGAAGCTGATAAGCCTGAAGGTAAAGAGCAATTTGACACTGAAAACAAACCGGTTTCTGCTGATCAGTTTATGGTTGACTCACCAACGCACAAGATTACAGGGAACCTTACTATGAGAGGCAAAACGCTTAGCATTACATTCCCTGCTAGTGTAATGATGTCTGACGGTCAGGTAATGGCTAAAGCTAAATTTAACATCGACAGAACCAATTGGGGGCTGATGTATGGTGATGAGGCAAGTGTAGTAGACAAAGCAAAAGATAAATTCATCTACAATACTGTAAACGTTAGCTTTGACATTACTGCTAATGAGCAGCAAAATATGTAATAAGCAACTACTTGCTTAAACAAGGAAAGGGAAGCTTCGGCTTCCCTTTTTTCATGTAGTTTTGCTCGAAATAAATAGAAAGTGAAGTTTAAGAAAAGCTATAAACATTCAGGCAATATTCTAGAAAAGTCACTTCGGTGGGCTGATACTTTTACCTACTGCTGTTTATTCAACAATAACAATATCCCAAAATATCCATTCAAACCGTTTAAGAATCTATTAGCGGTCGGCTCTGAGAATATAATTAGCAACTCTGAAGGCAGTTTTGAATCACTTCAAAGAGCAATTGCTAAAGGAAAATGGCTAATAGGTCATCTGTCATACGATCTTAAAAACCAGATCGAAAAGTTGGAAAGTACACATTCCTCATCAATCGACTTTCCTCTGCTACAATTCTTTGAAGCTGACCATCTCATTCATTTTGAAAATGAACATGTAGTAATTGAAAGTGATAGCGATCCAGACCATATTTTTCAGCAAATTGTTGATTACAACTTTCAGCATGATGGCAATAATTACATAGGTTCAATTAAAAAAAGTACAACCAAGAAGAATTACCTTGAAGTTGTTGAAAAGCTTTTGCAACATATTATCGAAGGAGACATCTATGAGATCAATTACTGTATTGAGTTTATCATCAGCAAGTTAAAAATTGATCCTGTAAGTTTTTACTTGCAACTGTGTAAGATATCTCCTACTCCTTTTTCATCTTTTTATAAAATCAAGAGCAAGTATGCGCTTGGAGCAAGCCCTGAAAGGTTTCTGAAAAAAAATGGTAATACACTCATTTCACAACCAATAAAAGGAACAGCAAAACGCGGAGCCGATACTAAAGAAGATGATGTAATAAAGGCCAACCTATTCAATGATGAAAAAGAACGTGCTGAAAACATGATGATAGTAGATCTTGTGAGAAATGATCTGGCAAGAAGTGCGATTAGCGGCACAGTAAAGGTTGAAGAAATGTTCGGAATCTACTCTTTCCAACATTGGCACCAAATGATTTCAACTGTGTCTGCCAAAGTAAATAAGGATAGCAGCATCATTTCCATTATAAAAAATGCATTTCCAATGGGTAGCATGACAGGTGCGCCAAAGGTGAAAGTAATGCAGCTAATTGAAAAGTACGAATCCTTTAAAAGAGGCCTATATTCAGGGGCCATCGGCTACATCACTCCTAATGGTGATTTCGACTTCAGTGTAGTCATCAGGACACTTTTATATGACAATGTAGAAAAGAAAGGATCTTTTATGGTGGGTAGTGCAATTACCAGCGATGCAAAGCCTGAAAATGAATATGAAGAATGCATTCTAAAAATAAAACCCATACTAAAAGCGTTAGCTCAACATACCCACACCAATGAGGTTGATTTTTCAATAAAAGACTACTGACAATATGTCACTTTAAATCCTTATTATTACCTTTGCACTTTAATAAAATCGAGGAGCGAGCATGGAAAATTTAATCAGTGATCTTGATATTATTACTGAAGAAAACAAACAGGAGGCCTGCGAGACTGTAAAGGTCTCTAAAGACGATAATACAGGTAAAGAAAGAAAGCTTTATATAGAAAGTTATGGTTGTCAAATGAATTTCAGCGATAGCGAAATCGTGACTTCTATAATGCAGAAAAATGGTTTTGATACAACTTCTGACTTTAGTGAAGCAGACGTTATATTTTTAAATACATGCTCTATACGCGAAAAAGCAGAGCAAACAGTTAGGAAACGTCTGTCTCAATTCAACAAAATAAAAAAAGATCGTCCGGAAATGATGATCGGTGTTTTGGGTTGTATGGCGGAGCGATTGAAAGACAAGCTTCTGGAAGAGGAGAAAATAGTAGACCTTGTAGTAGGTCCAGATGCCTACAGAGACCTACCAGGCCTGGTACAACAGGTAGATGATGGACAAAAAGCTGTCAACACATTCCTATCAAGAGAAGAAACCTATGCAGACATCAGCCCTGTAAGGCTCAACTCCAATGGTGTCACTGCTTTTATTTCAATCATGCGAGGCTGTGATAACATGTGTTCTTTTTGTGTCGTGCCTTTTACCAGAGGTCGTGAACGCAGCAGAGATCCTCATTCGATTGTGCAGGAAGCGCAGGATCTATTTGACAGGGGTTATCGTGAAGTTACTTTATTAGGACAAAACGTAGACTCTTATAAATGGTCTCCCGAAGTAAATAATAAAGCCCGGCTAGAAAAAACTGAGGTTAGTGAAATAATCAATTTTGCCAATCTCATCGAAATGGTAGCTAAGGTGCATCCAGATTTAAGAGTTAGGTTCTCAACCTCTCACCCGAAAGACATTACAGATCAGGTGCTGCATACAATGAAGAAGTATGAAAACATCTGTAACTATATACACTTACCTGCCCAAAGTGGTAATACGCGGGTTCTGGAACTAATGAACAGAACTTACACTCGAGAGTGGTACATCAATCGTGTAGATGCTATAAGAGATATCATAGGTGAAGATTGTGGAATATCTAGCGACATGATTGCTGGCTTTTGTTCAGAAACTGAAGAGGAGCACCAAGATACGCTCACCCTCATGGACTATGTAAAGTACGACTTCTCCTATATGTTCTTCTACAGTGAGCGACCGGGTACTTTAGCAGCAAAGAAGTATGAGGATGACATTCCTTTGGATGTTAAGAAAAGACGGCTTGCTGAAATTATTAAAAAGCAGCAGGGACATGCCCTTGAGAGAAATAAACGGGATATAGGTAAAATACACAAGGTGCTGATTGAAGGCACATCAAAAAGGTCTGAAGAGGATCTTCAAGGAAGAAATACAGCAAACAAAGTGGTCATCTTCCCAAAGAAAAACTATAAAAAAGGTCAGTATGTGCAAGTGCTTGTTCATGACTGCACCCCAGCGACATTATTTGGAAATACCGTTGATTAAAAATGGCTGAAAAAGAAATTTTAAGCATTAAACAGCGATTCGGAATCATAGGAAATTCCCCGTTGCTTAACCATGCCATACAAGTAGCCGCCCAGGTGTCTGCAACTGATATGTCCGTGCTTATCACGGGTGAAAGCGGTAGTGGTAAAGAATCATTTAGCAAAATTATTCACCACCTAAGCCCACGTAAACACAATCAGTTTATTGCAATTAACTGTGGGTCTATTCCAGAAGGAACCATTGACTCAGAGCTGTTTGGGCATGAAAAAGGCTCTTTTACCGGAGCACATGAATCTCGCAAGGGTTACTTTGAAGTAACGAATGGAGGGACAATATTCCTAGATGAAATAGGAGAAATGCCTATTGCCACCCAAGCCAGATTATTACGTGTACTTGAAAATGGTGAATTCATTAAAGTTGGTTCATCAAAAGTTCTAAAAACAGATGTACGTGTGGTGGCTGCAACCAATGTAAACCTAATGAAGAATGTAGATGATGGAAAGTTTCGCGAAGACCTCTACTACAGGTTAAGCACCGTACCAATATACGTGCCCCCATTGCGTGATCGTGGTGCTGACATTGAGTTACTTTTTAGAAAATTTGCTACTGACTTTGCAGAAAAATATAGAGTTAAGCCTATTTCTCTCACTGAGGATGCTAAAGAGATCCTTCTCAAGTATAGATTTCCAGGAAATATCAGGCAGCTAAAAAACTTAACCGAACAAATCTCGGTACTGTCTACAGAAGAAAAGACTATAGATGCTGAAAAGCTGATGAGTTATCTTCCTCAGGACAAAAATCAACTGCCGGCTATCTATAAAAATCCAGATGCTAAAGACAGTGGAATCTCTGAGAGAGACCTATTATACAAGGTGCTCTTCGACATGAAAAAAGACATGAACGATTTAAAAAAATTCGTTCTTGACGCACTTCAACATGATGGTCCTCAGACAGAGATTATTGAAGATCACAGCAAGTTGTTTGAGGATATTGACCAGAATGATTTGAAGCCATCAAAAGAAGTTTCAAAACCTGTACTTCTCAATGTCCCGAGTCAGGATCAGCAATCTTATGAAAACTCTGATGAAGACATTGAAGACATTACCCATGAGATGGAGGATGAATCACTTTCTTTGGAGAAAAAAGAAAAAGAATTGATAATAAAGGCATTGAAGAAAAATAATAATAAAAGGAAGTATGCAGCCAAAGATTTAGGCATTTCGGAACGAACTTTGTATAGAAAAATCAAACAATACGAACTTGAAGAGCTTTAAATCATTAAAAACGTTAATTGCGTGCTTGCCATTATTCTTAAGCGCAGGTTGTGGTGTTTATTCGTTTACAGGTGTAGCTATTACTGCCGAAACCCTATCAATACAAAACTTTTATAATGACGCTGATGGCGGGCCGCCAGATTTAGCCCAACAATTTACCAATAGGCTTACAGATTACTATCAGTCGAATACAAACCTTACACTGGTTCAAGACAATGGAGAGTTACAGCTCGAGGGTGCGGTGACAAGGTATCGTCTATCTCCTGTGGCACCAAGTGCAGCAGCGGGGAATTTTGATGATACCGCAGCACTTACAAGACTTACAATTACAGTAAGTGCGACTTATATCAATACTGAAGATGACTCTTTCAATTTTGAAAATAAATCCTTTTCATTTTATAGCGACTTTGATAATAGTCAAAACCTTACAGCTATTGAAAGTCAACTTATAGACGAGATATATGATCAAATTATCTTGGATATATTCAATGCCTCTGTTGCCAATTGGTAATTTTTACTATATTTTTACTTATTGCATAAATTGCTAACTGAACAAAAAGCAGCTTTGAATAAACAAAAATTCTCTCAACTCGTCAAAGACTATAACAGCATTTCTACGGATGACCGCAACAAGCTGCATGAGTTGGTATCCAACTATCCGTACAGTCAAGTACTGCATACATTAATAGCTAAGGCAAACAAGGACGCGAATACTGACATTGCCAACCAAACGCTGGGCTACGCTGCCATGTATGCAGCAGACCGAAGTGTTTTAAAGGAGGTGATAGAGACAAGGACTGCTTTAGTCAAGCCCATTGAATCTGTTGAAAATACTCAGGTAAAAAGTAGTACAAGCACTACTCAGGAAGATCCAAAACCTGAATTACCTCCTAAACAAAAAGGTAAGAAAATCACTGTTGATGTATCTCTATTGAACAAGCAGAGTTTGAGCGACACAATAATGGCAGATTTAAATGCGCTTAAACAAAGCAAAGCCAACTACATGGAGTGGTTATCCATGCCAGATGAAAAACCATTGGAAGGAAAACAAAAATCAACTCCCAAAAAGTCTGTAGCAAAGAAAAAAACGAAACCTGCTAAGTCCGAAAGCACATCAAAATCGACTGCTTCAGTAAAGCCAAAACCTAAAAAGGAAACAAAATCGACTGGTAAGAAAACCACCTCTGCTACAGCAGCTAAGAAGAAAACAGTAGCTAAGAAGAAGGAAACTTCTAAAAAGAAGGTCGAGAAAAAACCTAAGGCTAGCACTGAGAAAAAGAAAGCTTCTACTAGAAAAACTAAGTCCTCCCCAAAGGAAAAATCAGCGGAAGACCAAAGTCATATCATAGATAATTTCATTTCCAAAGAGCCAAGTATTACCTCCAGGCCGTCAAAAAAGGCACCTTCAAATCAGGAAGATCTATCTCAGCCAAGCACTACATTTAATGAAGATCTCATTTCTGAAAACCTTGCGAAAATTTTTATCTCCCAAGGTAAAGCAGATAAAGCCATTGACATTTATAAAAAATTAATTTGGAAGTTTCCACAAAAAAAGTCTTACTTTGCAACTCAAATTGAAGAACTGAAAAAATAATTTATAAATGTTAACTGTAATCTTAAGTTTAATTGTGTTGGTGGCTGTTTTGTTGGTATTAGTTATACTAGCTCAAAACTCCAAAGGTGGTGGTCTCTCTAGTCAATTTGGTGGTTCTGGAGCCAGCAATATGATCGGTGTTAAAAAAACAGGTGATTTACTTTCTAACCTTACCTGGGGACTAATCATTGTTTTATTTGCTTTGACAATCTCTACCAACTTCATCACAATAGAGCGTGCTCAGGCTACTGACGAATTTATTGACAGAGCGCAAGAAGAAAGCACTGTACCGAGTTTAGACCTTGGTGATGTGGAGTCTTCAGAAGAATCTACACCTGTTGATCAAAATGATGGATTACAAAATCTCGAGTCTGAAGAGGACAGCGAATAATTAAAAATTGTTTTATAAAGGAAAGGCCTCTCATTTGAGAGGCCTTTTTTTATTTACTTCAAGCTCCAATCTCTAGTGCTGTATTTTCCTATACGCTCTGATTACAGCAAAAACTAAGACACTGATAATTAAGAAGCCGATGAGAAAAACATTTCGGTTATATATCTCATTTTCAGTTTGTATTTCCTGAATAAGCTTTTCTTGTTGCAATAACTCAATCTCTTTTTCTTTCTTTTCTAACTCAAACCTTGCTTCCATCTCAGCCATTCTATTGGCACTTTCAGTGTTAAATATGCTGTCATTTAGAGAAGCATATTTTTGATGGTACTCATAGGCTAACTTATAATCATTTGTCTTTGCTTTAAGCTCCGCCAGAATTTGGTAAATAAGCCTTAAGTCATCCTTGTTACTAGATTGTACCGCTAGTTCATAAGCTGTTTGAAGGTGATAATTTGCTTTATCAAAATTATCCAACAGCATAAAAGCTTCACCTATATTAAGATGAGTGGCGGCCATGTCTGCTATAAACCCTATCTCCTGCTGTAGTTTCAAAGCCTTTTCGTAGTAGACAATTGCTCGCTCTATCATGCCTTGCCTAAAATAGATGATACCCATGTTGTTATATGAAGTTGTCATCCCTGCTTTATCCTCTAACTTCTCTTTCAATGCTAAACTTTTCTTCTGATATTCAAGAGACTTTTCGAACTGATCGAGCCTCATGTATACCAGACCGATATTATTATATGATGCGGCCATTCCACTTTCATCATTTAATTCTTCTCTCGTTTTTAAGCTATTAGTAAAATACTCTATCGCCTTCTGATAGTTGCCTTGAAAATTATACAGAATGGCAATATTGTTATGAATGTCAGCCACACCGCTTTTATCACCGATTGATGTTTTTATTTTAAGCGCCTGAAAATAGTATTCGAGCGCATCATCTAAGATTCCAAGATAATCATGTATTACACCCAATGTGATTAGCGTATTTGAAATCAGCATTTGATCTTCAACCTTTCTTGCCAGAGAAAGGGCTCTTTCACAATAAATTTTGGCTGAGTCATATACACTTCGTGATGTATAAAGGTCTCCTATGAAATAATATGTGGCAGCTAATAGCTCAGGCTTTTCGCCAGAAAGTTCGTCTTCCAGTTTTTGAGCTTCTACCAATGCCTTGCCTGAATTGATTAATGAAAGCTCTTTTATGTATGCTAATCTAACTTTCATCTTAGCGTCAATTTCTGAAGTGCTTTCAAAAAGATTTTTCAAGCTATCAATCCTGGTCTGAGAATTGGCTTGAATGGCGTATAAAATAAAGAATAAAAGGGCGATTTTTTTCAATTTGTAATTACTCAGGTTGAAAACTATATTTTATTCAAATATACTGATTAAACCCATTTTCTTAGTATAATACAAATTTATGTTGTCGACACATATCGAACTAAAAGACGCTTAACAATAGGTAAAAGAGTTGGTTCTGTAGGGAATCTCATTTTAGTATTTATTAAGAAAACAGCTGGATTAGGCAATTCATTAATAGAGCTGGTTAGTTTCAATTTCAAATTTTCATAAGTATCTCCTATACCTCTTGAAAATGACTTAATAAAAGAAGTGTGTATGCCTCTTAAGTTTTCTGTGGCATTCTCAAAAACAGTTATTTGATACCTATACACAGAAGCTTTGCTCCTTTCAGCCTGTTCCAAAAAGAAATAGCCCTCGTCTGCGTACAGTGGCATAAGGCCGATTGGTGACAGTTCACAATTTTTTTCCACAAATTCATAAATCTCCTTCCCTTCCTCCAGATTTTTTTTAAATAGCGGCATAGCATACTCTAAAATATCTTCTACTTCTCTTAACACCGCGTCATCTTCAACAAGCTTGGCATAAAACAATTCAAGCTTTTCCAAATCAACCTCTTTAAGTCTTACAGGAAATTTCTCACTTAAAAACTTTTTACTCTTTTTAAATTCTAAAATATTATTGTAATGAAAAACAAGGTCCGCTAGAAATGGGTAGAGCTCTACCTTGTTGAATGATGAGTTAACTTCTTTTAAATACGACAGAAGCGTATACTTCTTGTATTCAAAATCGAGCAAACCATCTACAAACCAATCAGCTTTAAGTTTCTGCATATCATTTAATATTTAGATACAACACATTTAAAATTTAATCAAATTTTACTTCTGCAACAAGACTGACATTTTGCCATCAACCATATTGTGTAAATATGTCATGTCAGCGCACAGAATGATGACAGTTTTATTGACGCACACTGCTAAATTGTCCGATTATATAGTATAAACGGCATTGGCATAAAAGATGATATATGGAGTTGTACAGAAATGAATTTAAGTTAAAAATTAAACCTAATACGAAAATGTCTAAAGTAAATTTCAAACCAAACGAGGACAGAGTTCTTGTAGAAGCTGCAGCCGCAGAAGAAAAGACTGCATCAGGTATCATTATTCCTGATACTGCTAAAGAAAAACCACAACAAGGTAAAGTAGTTGCTGTTGGTCCAGGTTTTAAAGACAAGCCCGTTACAGTCAAAGAAGGTGAAACGGTATTGTACGGAAAATACTCTGGTACTGAAATTACAATCGATGGTACTGAATACCTTATCATGAGAAATTCAGATATCCTTGGTACCCTTTAATTTAAATTAATCAATTGATCGAAATTTTTTAAACAAAAAATTATACAACTATGGCTAAAGAAATAATGTTCGAAACAGCTGCTAGAGAGAAACTCAAAAAAGGAGTTGATGCTTTAGCTAATGCAGTAAAAGTAACATTAGGACCAAAAGGACGTAATGTAATCCTTGATAAAAAATTTGGTGCTCCTACAGTAACAAAAGATGGTGTCTCGGTAGCGAAAGATATCGAACTTGAAGATAACATCGAAAACATGGGTGCTCAGCTTGTAAAAGAAGTAGCATCTAAAACAGCTGACGATGCTGGTGACGGTACTACCACTGCCACAGTACTTGCTCAGTCAATATTCTCACACGGAATTAAAAACGTGGCTGCGGGTGCCAACCCTATGGACCTTAAAAGAGGTATCGACAAAGCAGTAACTGCTGTTGTTGAAAACCTTAAAAAACAGTCTAAAACAATAAAAACTTCTCAGGAAATTGCTCAGGTGGGTACTATTTCTGCTAACAACGACCCAGAAATCGGCCAAATGATTGCCGATGCTATGGATAAAGTGGGCAAAGATGGTGTAATCACTGTTGAAGAAGCAAAAGGAACAGAAACTGAGGTGAAAACTGTAGAAGGTATGCAGTTTGACAGAGGTTACTTGTCTCCTTACTTCGTTACCAACACCGAAACAATGGAAGCTGAGTTGGAGAACCCTTACATCCTTATCTACGACAAGAAGATATCTGCCATGAAGGAGCTTCTTCCTGTACTTGAAGCAACTGCTCAAACTGGAAAGCCTTTATTAATTATCTCTGAAGATGTTGATGGTGAGGCACTAGCTACATTAGTAGTAAACAAAATCAGAGGTGCGCTGAAAATTGCTGCTGTTAAAGCCCCAGGCTTTGGAGACAGAAGAAAGGCAATGTTAGAAGACATCGCTGTGTTAACTGGTGGTACTGTAATTTCTGAAGAAAGAGGCTATAAATTAGAGAACGCTACTTTGGATAATCTTGGTACTGCTGAGAAAATAAACATCGACAAAGACAATACTACCATCGTAAATGGTGCTGGTAAAAAGGCTGATATCGATGCTAGAATCAACCAAATAAAAGCTCAGATAGAAAATACTACTTCTGATTACGATAAAGAAAAACTTCAGGAGCGTTTAGCTAAGCTTTCTGGTGGTGTTGCAATCCTTTACATAGGTGCTGCTACAGAGGTAGAAATGAAAGAGAAGAAAGATAGAGTTGATGATGCATTGCATGCAACAAGAGCCGCTGTACAAGAAGGTGTAGTTGCTGGTGGTGGTGTAGCACTTATCAGAGCTATCGATGCGCTTAAGAAAATTGATACTCAAAACGAAGATCAGGAAACTGGTGTAAACATCATCAGGTTGGCCATTGAGTCTCCATTGAGAACAATTGTTGAGAATGCTGGTCAGGAAGGATCTGTAGTCGTTCAGAAAATCAGAGAAGGAAAAGATGATTTCGGTTACAATGCCAGAGATAATAAATATGAAAACATGTTTAAGGCTGGTGTAATTGATCCAACTAAAGTAACTAGACTTGCGCTTGAGAACGCTGCTTCTATTGCTTCATTGTTGTTAACAACAGAAGCTGTTGTAGCTGATCTACCAGAAGAAGATAACGCTGGTGGTGGAATGCCGGGCGGAATGCCAGGTGGCGGAATGCCAGGCATGATGTAATCTAAATTATAGATCAAATGAAAAGGGCTTCGATTTTCGAAGCCCTTTTTTATTTATGTGTCCCGTCCTGAAATAAGTTGACACAAAATCGACTTATTATGAAAAAGGAACTTAAAATTAAAGCCAACTCTAAAAAGCGTACTCAGCGAGATTATAATTTAGGCTTTAAATTGGCTGTTGTCTGTCAAGTAGAAAAAGG
>JBDVKW010000005.1:0-189337 GCA_039970995.1 Fulvivirga sp. | reverse complement strand
GCTTAGTAGCAGTCGAAGATGCCAACTGTAGTGGTGAAGTTGCTGGAAGTGCTACTATTTCTACTTTGGAAGCCCCAACAGCCTCTATCAGTGGTGATGCAAATGTGTGTCAAGGTGAAAGTGCTTCATTGACTATTGATCTCACTGGAACAGCACCTTGGTCTATCACTTATTCCGATGGAACAAATGAAACAACCGTTAACAGTTCAGCTAGTGTGTACAATTTCGCTGCTAGTGCTGGCACATACAGTTTAGTGTCTGTTGAAGATGCCAACTGTAGTGGTGAAGTTGCTGGAAGTGCTACTATTTCTACTTTTGAAGCGCCAACAGCTTCTATCAGTGGTGGTGGAAATGTGTGTCAAGGTGAAAATGCTTCATTGACTATTGATCTGACTGGAGCAGCCCCTTGGACAATTACTTATACCGATGGAACTAACGAAACAACTGTTAACAGTTCATCTAATGTATATAATTTCGCTGCTGGTGCTGGCACATACAGCTTAGTGACTGTTGAAGATGCCAAATGTAGTGGAGAAGTTACCGGAAGTGCTACCGTATCTACTTTTGAAACACCGACAGCCTCTATTAGTGGTGGTGGTAGTGTATGCCCTGGAGAAACTATTGAACTAACTATTGAAATGACTGGTTCGGCACCCTGGAGTGTAACTTACTCAGATGGTACCACAGAAACTACAATTAATAGTACTACAAACACTTTTAGCCTTGCTGCTGGTGAAGGAAATTATACATTACTCAATGTTGAAGATGCAAACTGTGCAGGTGAAACATTTGGCTCAGCAACCGTTACTAATTATAATACGCCAAATGCGTCAATTAGTGGTGGTGGTAATGTGTGTGAAGGTGAATCAGCCACAATAAACTTTAGCATCAGTGGAACCGGACCTTTTATTTTGGTCTACACCGATGGTATTTCCAATTATACAGAAATAAGATCGGGTAACTCCTTTTCAATTGAAGTCAGCAATGCCGGTACTTATACGCTGGTAAGTGTTTCAGATGCTAATTGTTTTGGCACTGTAAGTGGTTCCGCTGAAGTATCATTTGCGGGGGGCCTTGAAGGTGAGATATCTCTAAATGCTACTAATTGTCTAGGAGAGACTTTAACTCTTTCCAGTACAATTGAAGGAGACTCTTACACGTGGTCAACCAATGGTTCAGGACGTTTAGATAATGTCAATCAGCCTATGGCTACTTATGAACCTAATGCAAGAGACGAAATTGTTGAGTTTACACTTGTAGTTTCGAACTCATGCAGCAGCATCACCAGAACGGCTTCGACTGAGTTTATCAATGCCACAGCAAACTTCGAAATCACACCTGATCCGGGTAGAGATGCTTATTTAACTGATTTAGAATATACATTTACGCCTAATGATCTAAGTGCTGACTCCTATACATGGGATTTCGGTGATGGCAATACCAGCAGTGCTATAATACCTTTGCACACCTTCTCAATTGCTGGTACAAAGGATGTTAGATTAACTATTAGCAAACAAGGGTGTTCAGCTACATTTGTTAAAAGGATTTCTGTTGAGTCAAATACCAATTTGTTTATACCGAATGTAATCAGTCCTACCTCTTCTAACCCAGAAAATAGCCGGGTGAAAATCTATGGTGAGTCAATATCTGGTGATAAATTTAGATTTGAAATCTACAACCGATGGGGTCTTCTGGTATATGAGACAACTGACTTATCAGAAGCTCAAAGTGTTGGTTGGGATGGTAGATCAAATAATGAGGAAAAAGATAACAATGTATTTACCTATATAGTACGTGGTGAGTATACTACTGGACAAGAGTTTGAGAGAACCGGTACGATTACATTGGTGAAATAAAATGTGCACATATTGCTCTAAGGTTGCTTTAATATTATTATTTGTTATTGCTGGTACCGCATCTTTAAAAGCTCAAGATGCGGTATTTTCGCAATTTTACAATAGTACACTCTATCTAAACCCAGCTATGGCTGGTATCGAAGATGATGTGACTATAAGCATGAGTCACAGGGCTCAGTGGAGAAGTTTATTGTTCCCCTATACCACGAGTCAATTTTCTTTAATAATACCCTATTATAAAGACAAGCATGCAAAGCCTTTTGGCCATATTGGCGGCTTAGGTTTTTCTATATTCAATGACGTAGCTGGGGAAAATAGCAACTTCAAAACTACAGGCTTAAATGGTACGTTTGCTTATAACTTACCACTTGACAGAAGACACATAAACCAGGTAACATTTGGTCTTCAAGTAGGTATGATCAACAAAAGAATTGATGCAACTAACCTTCAATGGGGCGAGCAATATAATCCATACGTTGGTTTTGATGCAAGTATTGCAGCAACAGAGGTTAACAACTTTCAAAACAAAACCTTTTTCGATGTCAACTTCGGTATGTTCTATTGGTACTATCCAATTCAGGATAATAACCCATTAATTCAAAGTATTAATTCTGGAATTAGTATTTCACATCTTAACCATCCGAACGAGTCATTATTAGACAGCGAATTAAGTAGATTGCCACTGCTATATAAGTATCACGGTGGGATGCTTTTCAATTTAAATAGCAAAGCTATGCTCTCATTAAATTTGCTGACAGCTTATCAGGATAAAATCTTTCAAAATAATATTGGAGTTTACTTAAGCTACAAAGTAGCGGCCATCAACCATAATGTTTATAAGTATGTAATTGTTAGATTAGGAAGTTGGCATCGTGTTAAAGACTCCTTTATCGTATTGTCTGAGTTTGAAACTAAATTATTCAAAGTAGGTTTTAGCTATGACTGGAATACTTCTTCTTTAAGATACAACGACCGAGGCATCGGTACATATGAATTACATTTATCCCTAAGACTATCCGGCCATGCTCCGCCAAAAACTAGATATTAAACTCCTTGCATTAATTAGTTGTCTGTTTTTTAGTTCATTTGTGGCTAATGGGCAAAAAACGCTTTGGGCAAACAAAGTCATAGACTTTTCTACAGAGCGTAAAACGCCCGTACACATGACGCTAATAGATGACAATGCCTACAAGGCTAATCAAGTCTTAGGAGAACCAAATATTTTCCCAGGAGCAGACGGTTCTACAAGAGCCTGGACTCCAAAGAAAACAAATAGAAAAGATTATATAATTGTTGGTTTTGAAGAAGCCTTACAAATTCGACAAATCGCAATTGCTGAATCGATAAACCCAACGGCAATTGCTGAAGTTTATGCTTACGATAGAGATAGTAATGAGTATCTACTAAATACGTTTAAGCCAAAATCAATTCCACTCAAAGGAAGATTACTTAACCTGTTTTTTGAACAAACACATTACGCTGTAATGGCTGTCAAAGTAGTAATCGATGGTGAAACCGTGCCCGGGTACAATGGAATTGATGCAATTGCCATTTCTGAAGCTACAGAACCTATTTCAATTGATATCGCTGTGGCAGAAGGTATTTATACTTCAGTAAAGCCAGAAAAACTTAGCGAAAATGTAAATAGCCCTTATAAAGACCTAAAGCCGCTGGTATCACCAGACGATAAAACCTTATTCTTAAGCCGTGTTCAGGATCCTCACAATATAGGCGGTCATAAAGACCCGGAAGATATCTGGGTGTCAAAAAGAGGCCCAAGCGGTGAATGGGAATTGGCTAAAAATTTAGGGGCTCCATTAAATAATGATGGTCCCAACTTTATCTGTTCTGCCGTACCTTTCAACTCTGGTTATGTACTTCTTTTAGGAAACAGGTATAAGAAAAACAAAATGATTGACGGGCTTTCTATGGTGTACAAGCTTGATAGTAGCTATTCTGAAATCAGACCTGTTAATATTGAAAATCAGGAGAATTTTTCGCCTTATGCCAATTATCAATTATCCCATAATCGTGATATAATTTTAATGTCTGTTCAACGTAGAAACACCTTTGGGCAAAGGGATATTTACGTTACATTTTTGAAAGATGATGGCAACTGGACTACTCCAAAAAATCTAGGATCCGTAATTAATACTTCTGATGAAGAGTCTACACCTTATCTTGGCACTGACGGAAGGACGCTTTACTTTAGTTCAAAAGGACATCTCGGATTTGGGGGCAGCGATATCTATGTTTCTAAAAGGCTTGATGATACCTGGGAAAACTGGAGCGAACCAGAGAATTTAGGCCCGCTAGTAAATACAGCACAGGATGAGATTTTTTTCCATATAGCATATAACAACAGGTATGCCTATTATACACAAGGAAATGGAGTTGATGCAGACATCTTTCGTTTCGAACTACCAACTTTTCACTTACCATTACCAGTCGTTAAAATTGAGGCTGTTGTTGTAAACGAAGACGATGGGGAACCAATTGAAGGAGCCGAAGTAAGTTTTAATAATTTAAGTGACGATATCATCGAAGCCCGGCAATTAACAAATAATAAAGGGCAAATTGACGTATCTATTCCTAGTGGATACAAATATCAAATAAGTGTGCAAGCTGAGGGTTTTGTAAATATAGAAGACCTTGCTTTAGATTTTACGAATATTTATGACAACGATACTATCGTTTATAAAATCGAAATGACGCCAGTAAAGGTCGGTCAGCGCATCGCGTTAGATAATATTTACTTTGATTTTGACAAGGCTACTTTAAGGCCAGAATCTCAAACACAATTAAATAAAGTATTTGATTTTCTGGATAATCATAACAAAGTAAAAATTGAATTAGACGGTCACACCTGCTCAATTGGACAGGAAGATTATAACCAAAAGCTTTCTGAAGATCGCGCTTTAGCTGTAAAACAATACCTTATTGACAAAGGAATAAAAGATAAAAGACTTACCTCATTCGGTTTTGGAGAATCACAACCCAAAGAGTCAAACGAAACATCAACAGGCCGGGAACAAAATAGACGTGTTGAATTTGTTATTAAAGAAAAGTAGCTAGGCCGATTTTCTTCTCTTAAGCTCCCTTTGAATTAAATTCAACTCTCTGCTACTCTGGCCGGCTACAGAAGTATTTTCAGATGCTCTTCTAAAAAGGTAAGGCATCACAGACTTTACCGGGCCATATGGCACATATTTGGCCACATTATAACCTGCCCTGGACAAGTTAAATGAAATGTTATCGCTCATTCCATAGAGTTGAGCAAAATACACGCGAGGGTCATTATTTGGCATACTGTGTTTTTCCATCAGTAGCGCCAGATAGTAATTACTGTATTCGTTGTGAGAGCCGCAAACTATAGAAATACGCTGTTTGTTGTCAATGCAATATGAAAGTGCTTTATTAAAATCATCATCAGTTGCTTCCTTATTTGGTTGAATAGGACTTGGATATCCATGATCCTCTGCCCTTTCTCTTTCCTTTTCCATGTAAGCGCCCCGCACCAATTTAGCTCCAAGATAGTAGCTATTCATTGTGGCATTATGAAATGATTTTTTCAAGTTAGCGAGCATATCAACTCTATACATTTGATATGTATTATATACGATGGCTTTTTCTTTGTTATACTTTTCCATCATATCCCTGGCAATGTCGTCAATAGGATTCTGTATCCAGGTTTCTTCAGCATCTATCAAAATTGGCACGTCATACTGATATGATTTTTTACATATCTCGTCTACTCTTGATTTCACTCTTTCAAAAGCATCATTTTCTTCAATTGAAAGTGCTTTCCCCTCCTGTATTTTTTGTAATAAAGGAGTACTTGCTAAGCCAGTAACCTTAAAAACACAAAATGGAATCCCTTTTGTATTTTTTGCTACTTCAATGGTTTCAAGTAATTCCTCCTTTGTCTCATCAAAACTCTTTTCGTCTACACCACCTTCTACAGAGTAATCTAAGATGGTACCAATGCCAAAATCTGAAAGTTCTTTAATCGTACCTTTGCATTCCTCGATACTCTCACCTCCACAAAACAATGCGAATACTGTTTTCTTAATAATAGACTTTACCGGAAGCCCGATTTTTAAAGCTACTTTGACACTTCCTGTTGCTAAATCGGACATTAACGGATTTTTAACAACAGAAAATAAGAAGTTATTTTTTTTCAGCTCACTAGTTGATTTAGACTCGAAAGCTATCGCGGTATTATCGAATGAAATATTAGATTTAAGCTGCATAAACAATCTTTATTGAACGCTCACAAAGATATAAATTAACAGTATACGTCATCGGTTGTTTTATTTTTAAATATCTTTAAACGCGTAACAATTAACCGTTTTGACAGACAATAAGCTTAAATCACCAAAAATTATTGCTGGGCCCTGTAGTGCAGAATCCTATGAGCAATTATTTCAAACTACTCAGGCAATAGCCGCACTTGGAATAAAGGAAATCCGTGCCGGAGTATGGAAACCTCGTACCAGACCTAATAGCTTTGAAGGTATTGGTATTGCTGCTCTTGATTGGATCTCAAAAATATCTAAAGAACTTAATGTTGATTTTACCATTGAAGTAGCAAGTGCTCAGCACGTAGAGTTAGCGCTAAAACATAATTTAAAAAAATTATGGATAGGTGCCCGCACTAGTGTTAACCCTTTTACAGTACAAGAAATTGCTGACGCACTTCAGGGTGCTGATGTCGATGTATTGGTAAAGAACCCTGTCAACCCAGATTTGGCACTTTGGCTTGGAAGTATTGAGCGTATAGAAAATGCTAATGTCAAATCTGTAGGGGCAATTCACCGAGGTTTCTCGTCTTTCAGAAAATCAAAATATAGAAATGAGCCTGTTTGGCAAATTCCTATAGAATTGAAGCGACATAAGCCTTCTATTAAACTTATTTGTGACCCAAGCCATATTGGTGGAAACAGAGAAATGATATTTGATATCTCTCAGAAAGCACTTGACCTGGGATACGATGGTCTTATGATCGAAACACACATTGACCCGGATACCGCACTAAGTGATGCAAAACAGCAAATCACCCCTCAAACCCTGGGTAAATATTTAAGCGAGTTTAAGATAAGATCCAGCACCTCTGACAATATTCAATTTAAAAGTAAGCTTGAAGAGCTTAGAGAAAAGATTGATAGTATAGATCACGACCTGATCGAAACTTTATCGAGCAGAATGAAAATCATTCAATTAATTGGAGAATATAAACGTGACAATAATGTTACAATCTTCCAATTGGAGCGCTGGAAGGAGATTATTAAAAGTAGGCCAAAATGGGCAGCTTCACTGGACCTCAACCAGGAGTATATCGAAGAGATTTACAAACTCATTCATGAAGAATCGTTGAAGACCCAAACAGATATTTTAAATACTAAAGACTTAAAAGAAACCCAAAGTTGACTCCTACATTTTGTTCCAACATACAAAAAGACCTAAGCGATGTAATCGCGCCTCTTGAAGTTACAAAAATCGCCATTCTGGTTGATGAAAACACTGAGAAGCACTGTCTTCCTCTTATTGAAAGCGCATACTCAAATGCTCACTTGATCACAATAAATAGTGGTGAGCAACATAAAAACCTTACAACATGCTCCTACATTTGGGAACAAATGACCAAAGCCTCTCTTGATCGCAAAAGTTTACTTATCAACTTAGGTGGTGGTGTTATTGGTGACATGGGAGGCTTTTGTGCGGCTTCTTACAAAAGAGGGATCAAATTTATTAATATTCCGACTACCCTCCTTTCGCAGGTTGATGCCAGTGTGGGCGGAAAGTTGGGTATCGATTTTAATGGCCTTAAAAATCATATAGGATTATTTAAGCAGCCTAATGCCATATTAATTCATCCGGCATTTTTACAAACGCTCCCTGAAAGGGAAGTCAAATCTGGATTTGCTGAAATACTCAAACATGCCATTATTGCAAGTGATAAGCAATGGGGTGAATTAAAGTCAAAGTCAATTGATGTGATCGATATTCATACTATTGTTGAGCAATCGGTGAAAATAAAAGAAAATGTAGTTAATGAGGACCCTTATGAAAAAGGGTTGCGAAAAATCTTAAACTTCGGGCACACAATCGGGCATGCCATAGAAAGTACTTTTTTAAATAGCTCAAGCCATTTATTACATGGTGAAGCTGTAGCAGCCGGTATGATCTGCGAAAGTTATATTGCTATGAATAAAGGATTAATAAGCCAGGGAGAGTTTGACGAAATTGTGCATACGATTGATATTAGCTACACAAGAAAAGTAATCTCCATAGGTTTGCTAGCAACAGTGCTAAACCTTGTTTTTCAAGACAAGAAAAATGAAAATGATAAAATTTTAATGGCTTTCCCTAAAGGAATAGGAAGAGCAGTCTGGGATATCGAAGTAAGCCCGAATGAAATAGAAGCCTCTTTAAACTATTACAACGACCATTAAATGTAATGCACTTCGTTGTCGAGTTCGCTATCAACTAGCTTATCGGTAGTTGCACTTTTTGAAATGTGCTGCTTTGTTTTTCTGGTTGACTTTGTAGCGACAACTGCCAGTACTGCACCGGCTGCCAAACCAAGAGCCAACGCCAATTTTTTTCCGTTTTTCATAACTATAGACAATTTATTTAACAACAGCATAAAGTGTACCAAACCCGCTATTGATTATTTATTTAAACGAAATTCGCCTATTATTGTTGACTCAATTCAAATAAAATATTCACTTGACCAATACAAAAATAGCACTTAAAAAATACTCATCTTTTGATGAGACAACCATCAGCTTACCTGCTTCCAAAAGCATTAGTAATCGGGTACTGATCATCGATGCGCTCTGCAGCTCTAATTCACCCATCTACAATTTATCAACAGCCCGTGACACGATCACAATGAAAAGGCTATTGTCAAGCACGGATAAAACCTTAGATGTGCTAGATGCAGGTACAACCATGAGATTTCTTACGGCCTACCTAACGGTGACAAACCAGCACAAAACAATAACTGGCACAAAACGCATGTGTGAGCGTCCTATAAAAATATTGGTAGACGCTTTAAGGACGTTAGGAGGACAGGTTGAGTATTTGGATAAAGAGGGGTTTCCTCCTCTTGAAATCAGTGGATTATTAGAGCAAAAAGCCAATGAGATTTCGATCCGGGGCGATGTGAGTAGCCAATATATTTCTGCATTGCTCATGATTTCACCTATTTTACCGGAAGGTTTAAAATTGAATCTTGAAGGAAAAATTGGCAGCAGGCCATACATTGAAATGACGTTACAAATAATGTCTATGTTCGGTGTTGATGCTAGTTGGAATCAAAATATCATTAGTATCAAAAATCAGGCATATAAAAGCGTACAAATAGAAATTGAACCTGACTGGTCTGGTGCCAGCTATTGGTATAGTTTTGTTGCCCTTGCAGAGTCAGGCGAAGTTTTACTGCCAGGTCTCAAGGAAAAATCCTTACAAGGAGATAGTGTTGTAAAGGAAATTATGACACATCTAGGCGTTGAAACAACATTTACGGAAAAGGGTGCTGTACTGAGGAAAAAGGATCACAAAAATGAAGTCTCCTTTAATTTCACTGATTGCCCTGACTTAGCTCAAACTGTAGCTGTTGTATGTGCGGCAAAAAGTATTCATTGCAAAATGACCGGTCTTGAAAGCTTAAAAATTAAGGAAACAGATCGCATACTAGCCTTGCAAAATGAATTATCAAAAATTGGTACTCAGTTAATTGATAGTGGAACTCATTATGAGCTGATTCCATCTCGTAAGTTGCCAAAGCATGTCACCATTAATACCTACGATGATCACCGTATGGCTATGGCTTTTGCCCCCCTGGCCACAAGCATGGATGTTGAGATAGAAAACCCAGATGTAGTTAATAAGTCCTTTCCAAATTTTTGGCAAGAAGTAGAAAAGTTGGGATTAAAACGAAAGGCTGTTTAGATAAGCTGGTGCTTTAAGTAGCCTTGAGCCATACCAGGAGAACATTTCCCCATCAACTATTCTGATATCTGCCTTCGGACACAAGTCGGTAAATTCGTCAAAATGTTTTGCCTTAAAAGGATAAGGTTCAGATGAGAGTAAGATCAATTGGGGATCAAAAGCTTTAATTTCTGACGGGCTTAACTCAGGGTACCTATTTTCTTTTGCTGCATTTTCCAATCCTATATGGCTTAGCATTTCATCAATAAAAGTCTCTTTTCCCGCCACCATATAAGGGTTTCTCCAAATCAAATAAAGTGTTCGCTTAGGGTTTTTCTTTTGTAAACCAGCAAATCCAGATTCAATTGCATTTGATAGAGTACTGGCTTCCAATGTTTTACCCGTGACTTTACCTAACTGTTTTATCATTTCCAGGGCTCCCTCAACAGTGCTGATGTCACTCATCCAGACAGGATACTTCTCTTTAAGCTTCGTAATCCCTTCCTGATAGTTTTCTTCTTTGTTGCCAATTATAAGGTCGGGATTGATTTCATCAATGGCTTCAAAATTGAAATTTTTTGTGCCTCCGATTTTAGGCAATCCTGATACTTTATCATGAGGGTGAATACAAAACTTTGTGACGCCTTTGATCAGCTTTTCTAAACCTAAATCAAACAATAGCTCAGTCTGTGAAGGCACCAACGAGACGATTGCCTGTGGTCGAATAGGTGCTTCCACATCAAACCCCATTTGATCTCTGACAACTTGCTTATGCATTGAGCTAAGGTAGTATAGCAATGAGAAATAAAAAAACCGGACTGATAAGTGTCCGGTTTTCTAATTAATTTGAGCTTAAAAAATTTGGTATCGTTATGGTAAAGGCTGTGCCTTTACCATAATCAGAGTGTACCTCAATCTGTCCATTTAGCTTATCAACTGTATCTTTTACGATGTACAAACCTAAACCCGAGCCCTTTGCGTTCTCATCAGCTCTGTAAAAAATATCGAAGATACTCTTGAGGTATTCTTCCCTGATACCGATACCATTATCTTCCACCACAACCTGGCAGGTATCTGGTGTTATTTGAACATCCACGTTAACATATGATGTTTCTTTATTCGGATCACTGTATTTGATAGCGTTGGACAAAACGTTAGTCATTACAGTTTTTAATCTGATCGAATCAGAAATCAATTCTGCTACACGTGTAATGTTGTAGTTAATATCTATATCAGTGCCATTGGCACTACGAAGATTTTCGATTTCACCTTTTATTATTTTATCGAAATCTATTCTTTCGTTTCTAACAGCCAGTTTTTCATTTCTATAGAAAGAGTTGATGTCTTCTATAAAATTGTCAAGATTTTGAAGGCTCTGCTTGATCATGTTTAAGTAATCATGCTTATCCTTTTCAGGGTCTTTCTGCGCCAATTCCACTAAACCTAAAGCGGTGAGCAATGGAGCTCTCAAATCATGAGAAGTTTTGTATATAAACTGATCCAGTTCGTTGTTTGCCTTTAAAAGCTTCTCTTCTGTATGCTTTCTAGCTGTAATATCATGAAGGTTTATAACCAACCCATTTACTCTTTGATTGTCTAATAGGTTCGAAATAGTTACATCAAAATATCTATTATCTCCATTTACTGAGCGCAGACTCACTTCAGAGAACTTATCCTCTTTGTGGTCGGTGCATTGAGCAAAATTTTTAATAGATTTTGCTTTTGAAACTTCAATAAATTCAAAAAGGCTTTTTCCTAAAGCGTTCTCGGGAGCAATGCCTAATAGCTTTTCTACAGAACCAGTTACATATTTGATTACAAAGTCTTTCCCTGTAATCAGTATAATATCATTTGACTTTTCTACTAATGCTTTAAACATATTCTCCGTACTGACACCATTCCCCTTCACAAAGTCTAAAACAGCGTATAAGTCTTGTTTTACACCAATTGGTGTTTCAAGTTTCATAAACTGCGAGCTAACAAAGGTGTTAGATTAATATAGCCATAGCCGAAAGCTGGCTAGAAACTTTAAGGTTTGATTGCTCGATCACTTGTTGGTTAAGCTCAAAGGCTAGTTTACCATTAACAGTTTTAAAATTAATCCCGCTTCCTTTTTTGCCTAAACCTGGCTTATCAGTGATCAATAATGTTGAAGAGGTATTTACTCTCCCTTTAATCTGATCGAATTGACCACTGGCTTCATTTGCAACATAAAGAATGTTACAATTTTGTACCTGGTCAGCCGAAGTAAAATTCTTAATGACAAACTTTTTATTACCTCTTACTTTACCATCGTACCACCCTTTTAAGGTATTGTACACTTCGTCATTTCCGATCACTCCTACCACGAATTCCTGAGAGTTATCCCCCGGCCACTGTATGTATTTTACAAAGTTGTAAATCATCATTGAATGGATTTCATGTAATGGACGATCTGCTGTTTCATTTTTTACAGAAGCATTAATTGTTGCAAGTGCTGCAAATACTAATACCAAGGTTAAACTTAATTTTCTCATGTACTTAAAAGATTTAATTTGTTTTTAAACTAATTGGACGATTATCATTTACCAATATTGATGCCAATTTATTCTCAATTAGATAAATAGCTCCAAATAAGCTTTAAACGTAAATTACTACGGTTTATAAAAATTGTAATGTAGATGACTATATTACGATATATCGTGAATTCACGATATATCGTAAGTACCAGGGCGACTAATCTGTAGCTTTTTCATGCGTGACTCAAGTGTTGTAGGCTTCATATCTAAAATTTCAGCAGCGCCATTTTTACCACTAATTTTCCAATTAGTTTTATTTAGTACTTTAACAATGTAGTCACGCTCGTACCTTTCTAAAGATACCAGCTGATCATCATTTGTTTCGACTTCACCTTTGAGCCAATCACCAATTTTCAGGTTACCGCCTTCAGAAACAATCATCGCACGCTCAATGATGTTTTCCAACTCTCTCACATTTCCTGGCCAGTTATATTTGTTAAGTTGCTTTATGGTACTCTGTGGTATTTTGGTAATCTCATTACCTAGTTTTTGGCTGTATTTATCAATAAAATGATTTACTAATAACGGGATATCACCTTTCCTATCTCTTAAAGGTGGAACATGAATTGGAAATACGTTAAGTCTATAGAATAGGTCTGATCTAAATTCTCCTCTTTCCACCGACTTTTCTAAATCCCGATTTGTTGCAGCAATGACCCGTACATTTACCTTCAGTGTTTTCACTCCCCCAACACGTTCAAACTCACCCTCCTGCAAAGCTCGTAATAATTTAGGCTGTAATTCCAATGGAATTTCACCAACTTCATCCAGAAACAGTGTCCCATCGTTAGCCAGTTCAAACCTTCCTTGTTTACTTGATATAGCTCCGGTATAAGCTCCTTTTTCATGACCGAAAAGTTCGCTTTCTATAAGTGTAGCTGGTAAAGCTGCGCAGTTCACTTTTACTAAAGGCTTATTTTTTCTATCACTTATACTGTGTATACTTCGTGTAAGCACCTCTTTACCGGTACCCGTTTCCCCTAAAATAAGAACCGTTGAGTTGGTTTTGGCCACCTTCTCAATCTCACTTAACACTTTCTTAAAGCCTTTATCTTTACTTATTATCTCTTCAAAATTGTGATTTAATTTTATCTCTTCTTTGAGATATACATTTTCAGCATGAAGATTATCTCTCAACTCTTCCACCTCTTTTAACGCCTCTTCAAGGTTGGCATTTGATTCGGTGAGTGCTTTGGTACGTTCCCTCACCTTTATCTCCAGGTTTTGATTCACCTCTTCCAGTGCTTTTAGCGCATCTGTTCTTTCAATTTCTAACCGCATCCGTAGCGCTCCCAACCTAAGCAAATTCTCAATCCAATTTTTACGCTCCATGATACCATCATCGATCAGGAAAAAATGTCCTAGTGGCTTTTTCTGGCTGTCGGAAATTGGAACCGCCATATAACTCTCCGCACTAAATTTTTTAAATAGTGCGCTATTCGGATATTTAGACATTACACCCTTCTCAAAGGCCTGAAAATCTCCATCCACTACTAATTCACAGGGTGATCCAGCCACCTGATACTCAAAAGGTTGCCCAAAATGATCCCTCTCCCACAAATTCACTACTTTGACTGTAAGTGGATCTTCTTTTACGATTCTGGTCATACCAGCATACTGCACTCTAAGAACTCTTGACGTTTCGGCTAAAAAATTTCCAATAATACCACGACCTGGGTTAACTATTACGGCTTCTGACACTTTCCCGATTATCCTTTCAAACCTTCCTTCATCAGACTCTGTATGAACAATACCAAGTATTCCACTTTCACCATCAATTGAAAAAACGGAAGCAGATACTTCTGAAAATATACGTTGACCACTTTTTGCTTTAAAAACAAGTTGGTCTGTCTCTGCACTTTTATTTCTTTTAACCCGGTTAAAAAAATCTATGAAAATTTTTCTTTGGTTTGGAATAAGCTCAGTAAGGTTGACTTTTAGCAACTCTTCTTTGGTATAACCCAAAATTTCGCATGCCTTGGCATTAACATCAACAATAAGGTTTTTATCTGGGTCTCCGATAAAAATAGCGTCTGTAGAATTATTAAAAATATTTAAGAACTTATCCCTTATATCCTCAAGGGACTGATTCTTCTCCAACGAAGCATCATTGCTTTGCGATTTTCTTTTGCCTTCCTTTTCAATAATATCAGTAAGATCTTGTGTGGTACCTATCATTCTTTGGGCCTTACCTCTGCTATCTCTGGCGATTACCCTGCCTCTATCTTTCACCCAATGCCAATTCCCATTTTTGTCTTTGATCCTATGTTTAGAGTGATATTCATCAGTGATTTGTTCCAAATGATCATTCAATCTCAGTTTTACAGCGTTTATATCTTCTTCATGAACAATCTTTTCAACACGCTTATAATAGTTATTGTCATTAGGTGCATATCCATAATTATTAACCCAACCATTACTAAAAACTATGTTGTTTTTTGCTATCTCCCAATCCCAGACACCTTCGCTTAACATTTCCAGACCGGCTTTCCATCTATCTTCGTTTATTTTTAGAATACTTTCAATACTTTGAATGTCTCTTATATCTTTTATATAAGTACAGCTCATTAGCTCACCATCAACTTCAACAATATTAGAAGTAATGTCCACTGGTATTTCTTCGCCATCCTTGGTGAGTTGAGAAGATCTAAATTGTAAAAACTTGCTTTTGCTGAGTTCTTCAAAATGCTTTTGAAAATGCCTCAATGAAAAATCTGGGTTAAGTGCTGGCACTGAAATACCGATCAGCTCCTCTTTGGTATATTTAAGCATTTGACATGCCGCTCGATTGACGTTACGTATTATCCCCTTTTCATCAACCCAATAGATCGCTTCTGGAGCATGCTCAACGGTAAAATCTAGTAGTGCCTTGTCAGAATCTTTTGACATAGGGTAAAAGCTTTATTAGGAAGTTAACAATTTTTTTACTCTTAATTGTTTGCTAAAAAAGAAAGCCCGACAAAAAAGTCGGGCTCAATAAAATTTGTTAAGCAAGTATCAAACTAGAGTAGAATAGCCATTGCAGTTAGTTGACTTGATACTTTCAGTTTTTTTGCATCAACAGAAGCCTGATTTAGCTCAAACTTTAACCTGTTGTTAACAATACGAAAGTTAATGCAGCTGCCTTTATTACCTAGCCCATTCTTGTCGGTCACGGTTAAGGTTGGCTCCGATTGTACTTTTTGATGAATCTCCTCAAAATCTTTATCCGCTCCTGAGCCGATATATAACAATTGACAATTGGCTATCTCACCAATAGAGTTAAACTTCTTAACGATTAAGGTTTTATCTCCTCTGTTTTTGTTTCCATACCATGTATTGAGCGTGTTATAGACGTCATCATCTCCAATAACTCCTATTACGAAGTCACCAGTATTTAACTCACCCGGCCATTGCACATACTTGAGAAAGTTATAAATCATCATTGAGTGCAATTCATGCGTTGGTCTTTCCTGAGCAAAGCCTGCACTTGTTGTTAAAAAAAAGAGAGTTACTACAATTGTGTTTTTAATCCATTTCATCACTATAGAATTAGTAATAATTAAAATGCTTCCATTTTTATTTTGTAAAAATACCTAATAATCTACTTAATAAGCACGTATAGGTTCACTAAAGGCCTGAATCTAAGTAGTTTTACTTGATATAGCTAAAATCATGCCCTGATTTTAACTGCAATAGAAATGATTCTATTAATTTTATCACATTTTCAACATCATCTTTATGTGTTGTTTCAACAGTCGTGTGCATATACTTCAGAGGCAGTGAAATCAAAGCTGATGGCACCCCACTATTAGAGTATGCAAATGCATCGGTATCTGTACCTGTAGCTCTGGAAGCTGCCGCCCTCTGAAATGGTATTTTATTCTTCCTGGCAGTATCAATAATCATATTGAGCACATTATTATGTACCGCAGGGCCATAAGTAAGTACAGGGCCATCACCTGCCTTTTGGTGGCCGCTCTCAATTTTGTTGTACATTGGAGACGTGGTTTCATGACATACATCTGTAACAATTGCCAGGTCTGGTGAGATCCGTTCTGCAATCATTTGTGCTCCTCTAAGGCCCACTTCCTCTTGTACAGCATTTACAATATAAAGACCAAAAGGCAACTGCTTTTTACTCTCATGAAGCCTTCTGGCTACTTCAGCAATCATATAGCCACCCATCCGATTATCCAAGGCACGGCCCACAAGAAAATTCTTATTTAATTCAATAAGTTCATCATCAAATGTCATTACACAACCAACGTGTATACCCAAATCCTCAACCTCTTCTTTAGAACTACAGCCTACATCTACAAATATATTTTTTAACGAAGGCTTTTCTTCATTACTCTTATTCCTCACATGGATAGCCGGCCAACCAAATATGCCTTTCACAATGCCTTTATCCGTATGAATATTCACTCGCTTACTTGGAGCAATTTGATGATCAGAACCGCCATTTCTTTTCACATAGATATAACCCTCTTCGGTAATATAATTTACAAACCAAGAGATTTCATCTGCATGCGCCTCAATCACAACTTTATATTCCGCCTTTGGATTTATAACACCTACCACAGTACCATAAGTATCTGTGAAATACTCATCAATATAAGGTTTCACATAATCGAGCCATATTTCTTGCCCGGATGTTTCAAACCCAGTCGGTGAAGCGTTATTTAAATATTTATTCAGGAAACCTTTACTGTCTTTTGTCATAATCATACTGATTTTGTAATTCCACCATCTACTCTTATGTTTTGCCCGGTAATATACCCAGCATCAGATGATAGTAAAAATGCGGCAGTCTTCGCCACTTCTTCTACCTTGCCAGATCGGTGCATTGGGATATCATTCAATACCTCGCTGTCTACATCATAACTATCGATGAAGCCCGGCAGAATGTTATTAATTCTAATTTTTTCACTTGCATACTTGTCAGCCAACAGCTTTGTATAGCTTGCCAATGCCGCACGCATAACAGATGATATAGGAAAGGATGGTGAAGGTTCAAAGGCTGCAAACGTAGATATATTGGCAATAGCACCTCCTCCTTGTTTCTGCATAATGGGTATTACCAACTGGGCCATTTTGGCCACATTAAGCAATACCAGATCCATCCCTTCTCTCCATTGATCTTCGGTAAGCTCTAAAAGATCTCCTTTGGCAGGATGCCCGGTATTATTTATAACAGCATCTATTCTACCATAAGTCTGCATGGTCTTATCTACCAGCTGTTTTAGATCATTTTTATTCGTAACACTGCCAACAACAGCAACCCCTCCAAGTTCTTCAGCCAGACTATTTATTTCCGCTGACCTTGCCATTAATGCAACTTTATATCCTCTTTGGGATAATTCCTTAGCACAAGCTGCCCCCATGCCTTTGCTTGCTGCCGTTACAATTGCAACTTTTGCATCTATCATAAAGGAATGTTTCCGTGTTTTTTCTTAGGTAGTGCATCCGACTTATTCTCAAGCATTTTAAATGCCTTAATAAGCTTTTCCCTTGTATTTTCTGGTAATATCACTTCATCAATATATCCACGGTGAGCCGCTCTGTATGGGTTGGCAAACTTCTCGGTATACTCATCAATTTTTTCCTGAAGCTTTTCTTCAGGGTTATCAGCCTCAGCAATTTCTCTTTTAAAAATAATTTCTGCAGCACCTTTGGCACCCATTACAGCAATTTCTGCCATTGGCCATGCATAATTCATGTCTGCTCCTATGTGTTTAGAGTTCATCACATCATAGGCTCCTCCATAGGCTTTTCGTGTAATAACCGTGACTCTTGGTACAGTTGCTTCACTAAATGCATAGAGCAGCTTAGCGCCATTCGTAATGATCCCGTTCCACTCCTGGTCAGTACCAGGTAAGAAGCCTGGCACATCTTCAAAGACAAGTAGAGGAATGTTGAAGCAGTCACAAAACCTTACAAATCGTGCTCCTTTAGTACTGGCGTCTATATCCAATACCCCTGCTAAAGATGCTGGCTGGTTGCCAATGATACCTATACTTCTGCCTGCAAGTCTTGCGAACCCAACAACAATGTTTTCAGCAAAGTTTTTATGCACTTCCATGAAACTCCCTCCATCAACAGTAAGGTCAATCACCTCGCGCATATCATAAGGTTGATTAGGGTTTTCAGGCATTATATCATTTAAAGCCTTTACTTTTTCGTCAGCTCCTGCTTCATATTTTTCAAAAGGAGCATCCTCCTCACAGTTCTGAGGCATGTAGCTTATCAACTGCTTGATGTTATTGATGCACTCGACTTCATTGGCACATGAGAAATGTGTTACACCACTTTTTGTGCTATGTGCACTTGCTCCACCTAATTCTTCAGAGGTGACATTTTCTTGAGTTACTGTTTTAACCACATTTGGCCCAGTCACAAACATATAGGAAGTGTCCTCAACCATTAAAATGAAATCTGTAATTGCCGGTGAGTAAACAGCGCCACCAGCACATGGTCCCATAATAGCAGATATCTGGGGCACCACACCAGAAGCTAATGTGTTTCTATAAAATATGTCGGCATATCCACCTAAAGAAACAACGCCTTCCTGAATTCTTGCACCACCGGAATCATTTAAACCGATCACAGGGGCACCATTCTTCATAGCCAAGTCCATTATCTTAACAATCTTCTCCGCATGAGTTTCAGAAAGAGAGCCGCCAAAAACAGTAAAGTCTTGAGAGAAAACATAGACTAAACGGCCATTTACGTTACCATAACCAGTAACAACACCATCTCCGGGATAATACTGCTGATCAAGACCAAAATCTTTACAGCGATGCATTACAAATTTTCCTATTTCTTCGAAAGTACCTTCATCGAGTAGTAACTCAATTCTCTCTCTGGCAGTGAGCTTACCTTTTTTGTGTTGTGCTTCAATCCGTTTTTCCCCACCACCCAGGGTAGCTTCTTCATTTTTAGATTTAAGCAAATCGTATTTTTGCTCATTACCAGGAACAGTATAAATCGGTTTTTTAGGTTTATCTTTTGCCATATTTGGTGTGTTTCTCAAAATTTCAAAGATAATTAAAAAGGAATGGAAACAGCCGCTAATACCCTTCGATTTTAATCTTTCAATTGCTTATCTTCGGCAAATTTCAATCATTTATGACAAACAAAATTGCCATCATCGACTGCGGCACCAATACCTTTCACCTGCTCATCATGGAGATGGGTTTGGATAAGCAAACTATTGTGGTGAAGAACAAAACAGTGGTAAAAATTGGTGAGGGTGGTATTAATGATAAGCGTATCATTCCTGAAGCTGAAGAAAGAGCAATTAAAGCTTTGGCTGATTTTAAAGAGCTGATTGATAGCCAACAAGTTGATAAAATTTATGCATTTGCCACTAGTGCCTTTAGAAATGCGACAAATGGTACCGCTTTACGTGATAAAGTAAAACAATCGACAGGTCTTGATATCAATATAATTTCTGGAGATCAAGAGGCCGAATATATTTTTAAAGGAGTGAGCTATGGCTTTGCACTAACGGATGAAAGTTGTCTTGTCATGGACATTGGAGGTGGAAGTGTTGAATTTATCATTGGAGAAGGTCAGGAAATTCTATGGAAAAGAAGTTATGAAATTGGGGCTCAAAGGTTACTTGATCTTTTTCATGACAATGACCCCATAGATGATGATAGTCTTAAGAAGTTGTTTGCCTACTTAGAAGAGGCACTATCTGCATTATTTGATGCGCTACAACGACACAAACCCACTTTACTAATTGGGTCGTCAGGCACTTTTGATACTTTAGGCGAAATTTATTCCAAAAAGAATCACTTGAATATAGAAGAAAATCCGACAGAGATCCCTTTTTCGATTAATGCCTTTGAGTCAATTTATCAAGATTTGGTCTCCAAGGACCGTGAAGAGCGCTTAATGATACCAGGCATGATAGAAATGAGAGTCGATATGATAGTGGTAGCTACTGCATTGATTAAATATATAATAAGCAGACACCAATTTGACGCCATGCGGGTATCAACCTATGCGCTAAAAGAAGGTGTATTGTCGGAAATCCTTAAAAAAGGATCGAAAGCTTAATACTTACTCTCTATATTTGCCCACATCATGAATAATACATTTACGCTAAGTCATTTATCAAAATTCACCACTGATGTATTTCTTGCCATGGGCTGTAGTGATTCAGATGCATCTCTCGCTACAAATGTGCTCTTAAAAGCTGATTTAAGAGGGATTGATTCTCATGGTGTAGCGAGACTCATAGGATACGTGAGATTGTGGGAAGCTGATAGAATTAACCCAAAGCCAGAAATTAAAATTGTGCATGAAACACCCAGTACAGCTGTTGTCGATGGTGATGCCGGGCTAGGTCTGGTAGTAGCGCCAAAAGCTATGGAAATTGCCATGGAAAAAGCCAGGAATGTAGGTACAGGATGGGTTTCAGTAAAAAATTCAAATCATTTTGGTATTGCTGGTTATCATGCCATGATGGCTTTAGCACAAGACATGGTAGGTATGGCGATGACCAATGCCAGCCCGTTGGTAGCCCCTACATTTGCTAAAGAACGAATGTTAGGAACCAACCCTATTGCTGTAGCTATTCCTTCAGATAAACAGCCGCCTTTTGTGGCAGACTTAGCTACCACTACTGCCGCTAATGGAAAACTGGAAATTTTACAACGCAAAGATGAAGATGCCCCTCTCGGTTGGATTCAAGACAGAGATGGTAACCCATCCACCAATGCACATGAACTCAAAGAAGGAGGCGCACTATTACCACTAGGAGGTGATCGTGAACACGGTAGTCATAAAGGTTACGCATTAGGTTCTATTGTAGACATTTTCTCAGCAGTTTTTTCCGGGGCTAATTATGGGCCTTGGGCACCTCCATTTGTCAGCTTTCTTCCACTATCTGACAACCCAGTAGGTGAAGGTTTGGGACACTTCGTAGGTGCGATGAGAATAGACGCTTTCAGACCCGCTGGTGAATTTAAAAGTCATATGGACAATTGGATTTCACGATTTAGAGAAACGGAAGCCGTTGAAGGTAAAAAAGTACTTATCCCTGGGGATCCTGAACGGGAGATGGAAACCAAACGTAACAATGATGGCATACCTTTGAACGACAAAGTTGTGGCAGACCTAAAAGAGGTTGGTAAAAAGTTAGGTGTTACCTTTGAGTAATCAGTTTGCGCTTACAAGTTAGCGCTGGGAGAATATATTTGGAAGTATAATTAGACGTAGGTTAGAAACCTACGGTAAACCCTATTCTCAGGATCAGTGGCGAATTATAAGGTGATTTCAAGTCATCATGAATGACGTTATATAAGGCTGTGGCACTAAAGCCCGCATGACGACCTAGTGGCATAAAATAACCTCCACCAAGTAAAAGACCAGGTACCCACTCACGCGTAACTGAGCCATCATTAACGTTATAAAATTCAAGATTTAGACTTTCATATTCTGCCTGTAAAAAGAATTGCTCATTTAAATTTCTCCGTACAAAAACACTCCCACCATATATATCGGTTTCAAATTCCTGACCATTATCAAATTTGATTTTATAATAAATGTAGGTGATCCCTATACCTGCAGAGAGTTTTTCATTTATTCGATAGCCAACAATTGGTGAAACCTGGATATTGGTGATGTTTCCAAATTGCAATCCTAAGCCACCACCAATATAAATTCTATCCTTCCAATCGTCACCTGACTCCAACTCCCCAACCTGAGCCATACCCTGGCCAAAGCAGAAAGTGAAAATTAATAATGGGAGTAGCTTTTTCATCTATTCTTCCTCTACAACTATAAACAAGTCTTCAGATTCTTTTTTCATAAGGTATTTTTCGCGGGCGAATTTCTCAAGCAATTCATCATTGCTCAAAAGTTCCTCTCTCTCTGCTCTAACCTCATCGATTTTTTCCAGATAGTACTCCTTCTCATCTTCTAGATTATGCAGTTTGTTACGCAATTTGATTTGTGTAAAAACATCATTGGTATCAATAAAAAGCATCCAAATCAGAAATGAGGCTCCAAATAAAAAATAAAAATTCCGGGTGAATCGGGGTAACTTCATAATGGTAGTTTAAAAAATCATTATAAAATAAGTAAAAATTGACGAATTAAACTATTCATCATAGTCATTGAAACGAGATTTCTTAGGATAGCGTTCAGTTTAACACATAAAAAAAGACTCCAGAATTCAATTCAGGAGTCTTTTATTCATGGCTAGTAATTTATTTTGAAGGAAATAAAGCTACTTCTGCCAGCTCCTCTTCTATTCTTAATAATTGGTTGTATTTAGCCATTCTATCAGATCTTGATGCAGAACCGGTTTTAATTTGTCCTGCATTGGTGGCTACGGCAATATCTGCTATCGTAGCATCTTCAGTCTCACCAGATCTATGTGAAATCACAGAAGTAAATCCGGCACGATGTGCCATTTCAATGGCATTGAGCGTTTCAGTAAGTGTACCTATCTGATTTACTTTGATCAATATAGAATTTGCGCTTTTCTCATCTATACCTCGCTTAAGGAAATCTACGTTGGTAACGAATAAGTCATCCCCAACCAACTGGCATCTGTCTCCGATTTTGGCTGTAAGCATTTGCCAGCCTTCCCAGTCACCTTCATCACAACCATCCTCGATACTATCTATAGGATATTTATCGACTAACTCAGCCAAATATTCAACCTGCTCTTGTTTAGATCTTTTAGAGCCTTTATCCCCTTCAAATATGGTGTAATCATAAGCACCATCCTTGTAAAATTCAGATGATGCACAATCTAAAGCGATAGTAACTTGATCACCTGGCCTATATCCAGCTGATTCAATGGCCTTTAATACGCTATCAAGAGCCTCTTCCGTACCACCACTGAAATTAGGAGCAAATCCACCTTCATCACCCACAGCTGTACTTAGCCCACTTTCTTTTAAGAGCTTCTTAAGATGATGGAAAATTTCCGTGCCCATTCTAATAGCTTCAGAAAAACTTGAAGCTCCTATAGGCCTAATCATAAATTCCTGAAAAGCAATGGGAGCATCAGAGTGCGAGCCACCATTAATGATATTCATCATTGGTACAGGCAGTGTATTAGCATTAACACCACCTATATATCTATACAATGGCATACCTAACTCAGCTGCAGCGGCTTTTGCGATGGCCAAAGAAACACCAAGAATGGCATTTGCTCCAAGTTTACTTTTGTTAGATGTTCCATCAAGCTGGATCATCATGTTGTCCAACAGATTTTGTTCAAAAATTGAAAATCCAACCAATTCTTCAGCTATTGGCCCATTTACATTTTCAACAGCTTTTAACACTCCTTTTCCAAGGTAAATGTTTTTATCACCATCACGTAACTCCACTGCTTCGTTTTCACCTGTAGAGGCTCCTGACGGAACTGCCGCTCTGCCTAACACACCATTATCAGTGATTACATCTACTTCAATCGTAGGATTTCCACGAGAATCAAGGATTTGCCTCGCATGTATGTCTTGTATAAAGCTCATATTTATTATTTAGAAGAATTGATAAGTTTAACAAATTGATCAAAAAGATACCTAGAATCATGTGGTCCTGGAGATGCTTCTGGATGGTACTGCACAGAAAAAGCCGGCTTCCCTTTTACACTAAGTCCTGCTATGGTATCGTCATTGAGGTGAATATGTGTGACCTCTACTTTATCTGATTTTTCAATGTCTTCAGCAGAAACGACAAATCCATGATTCTGAGATGTTATTTCACTCATACCGGTACCCAAATTTTTAATCGGGTGGTTCAGACCTCTATGACCATGGTGCATTTTATAAGTAGAAATATCACACGCTCGAGCAAGTATCTGATGACCAAGGCAAATACCAAATAACGGTTTATTTTCTTCCAGAATACTTTTTACAGTTTCTACTGCATAATCCATTACAGCTGGATCACCAGGGCCGTTAGAAATGAAATACCCATCAGGATTCCATTTTTTCATTTCTTCGAACTTGGTCTTTGCAGGAAATACTTTACAATAAACACCTCTTGAAACCAGGTTTTTAAGAATGCTTTGCTTGATACCTAGATCTAACACAGCTACCTTATTCTCAGCATCCTCTTCTCCAATAAAATATGTTTCCTGAGTAGCTACCTTAGAAGATAGCTCAAGTCCCTCCATTGAAGGCACTTTTTCTAACTCTTTTTGTAAAGCATCGCGCTCCAGCTCTGAAGATATGATTGCATTCATAGCACCTTTACTACGTATATGCCTTACGAGCATGCGTGTATCTATATCTGCAATACCAACTACACCATTTTCTTCAAGAAACTCTTGTAGACTTTGAGTGGCTGTCTTTCTGCTATATACTTCAGCATAGTCATTCACAACCAACCCACTAATTTTAGGAGTTGATGATTCTTTTTCTTCATCGAGTGCTCCATAGTTTCCTATGTGAGAAGTAGTATTTACAATGATTTGACCATAGTACGATGGGTCAGTGTAAATCTCCTGATAGCCTGTCATTCCGGTGTTAAAACAAATTTCACCACCTTGTGTGCCTTTTTTACCAATAGCGGTGCCTTCGAGTAGTAAACCGTCTTCAAGTAAGATGTAAGCTTTTTCCTTTTCTGCTAATTTCATTTATCCTTTGGTGTTATTGCTTTGCAAAAATAAAAAAAGGGGATTAGAAAAAAATCTAACCCCCTTTTTATATGTACAATTACTTTCAATCTTATTTATCAGCTTCTTTCTCTTCAGAATTATCAGCATCATTTTTAGGCTCTTCTTTCTTCTCTTCAGCTTTAGGAGTTTCTTCTTCCTTAGGAGCTTCCGCTTTCGCCTCTACTTTTTCTTCTTTCTCAGCAGCCTTAGTTTCAGTTGTTGATTCAGACTTCTTCGATCCGCCTCTTCTACTTCTTCTAGTCTTAGTTTTAGCTGGCTTATCTTCCAACAACATTTCGTTGTAGTCAACTAACTCTATGATACACATTTCAGCGTTGTCACCAAGTCTGTTGCCAGTTTTCAAGATTCTTGTGTATCCACCCGGACGATCAGCAATTTTAGCTGCCACTTCGTCAAACAATGTTTTTACACTGTCTTTGTCATTAAGGTAAGAAAAAACAACTCTTCTTGAATGTGTAGTATCATCCTTTGCTTTAGTAAGTAAAGGCTCTACATATTTTCTCAAGGCTTTAGCTTTCGCCAAAGTTGTCGATATTCTTTTATTTATGATCAAAGAAGAAGCCATGTTGGAAAGCATAGCCTTTCTATGAGGAGCTGTTCTGCTCAGATGATTAAATTTCTTCCCGTGTCTCATTTTATTATTCTTCTTCTAATTTATACTTCGACAAATCCATGCCAAAAGTAAGGTTCTTATCTTGTACTAATTGCTCTAGCTCAGCAAGAGATTTTTTACCGAAGTTTCTGAATTTCATCATGTCAGAAATCTCCAATCTCACTAAATCACCAAGTGATTTTACATCAGCTGCTTTAAGACAGTTGTAAGCTCTAACTGATAAGTCAAGGTCATTAAGAGGTGTCTTCAATAGTTTTCTCATATGAAGCATTTCCTCATCTACCTGCTCAATCTCTCCTCCTTTGTCAGTCTCAAGTTCAATTGACTTGTCTGAGAATAACATGAAGTGCTGGATCAAAATATGGGCCGCTCCCTCTAATGCTTTTTCAGGGTGGATTGAACCATCAGTCTCAATATCAAGTACCAACTGTTCGTAGTCAGTCTTTTGCTCAACACGAGTATTCTCAACACTATATTTTACGTTTTTGATTGGCGTAAAAATGGCATCGATTGGAATAAAACCAAATACTTGTTCTGCTGGCTTATTCTCTTCTGCTGGCAAGTATCCTCTTCCTTTATCAACTGTCAATTCAAGCTCAAGCTCAACAGAGTCATCAAGATTACACAGTACCAACTCAGGGTTTAGGATCTCAAAAGCGTTCGTGCTTTTCGCAATATCAGCGGCTTTAAGTTCCTTTTTATTCTTAATTGAAACTGTAATCTTATTGTCAACAGAATCGCCAACCTTCTTGAATCTTACCATCTTAAGGTTAAGTATGATTTCAGAAACGTCTTCAACCACACCCTCTATTGTAGAAAACTCATGCAATACACCTGGCATTTTTACACCAGTAATGGCATAACCTTCTAATGAAGAAAGTAAGATTCTTCTTAGAGCATTACCAATGGTAACTCCATAACCTTTTTCTAGTGGTTTGAAAGTAAACAAGCCGTGGAAATCATCTGCCTTTTCCATTACGACTTTGTCAGGCATTTGAAATGCTAAAATTGACATAGTTTTAATTAACTTTTTAAAGTTATAGCCCTGTACTTATTCAATACAGGACTAATAAATATTTTAATGATTATTTCGAGTAAAGTTCAACAATCAGCTGCTCATTGATATTCTCAGGAATTTCATCTCTCTGAGGGAAAGCAACTAATTTTCCAATCATCTCACTTCCATCCCACTCTAACCAAGGGAAGTTTTTAGCTCCATGAGAAGCTAAACTTTCAGTTACTGCTTCAAGAGACTTAGATCTCTCTCTTACAGCTACTGTATCACCTGGTTTCAAAGCTACTGAAGGGATATTTACAATATCACCGTTTACAGTAATGTGCTTGTGTAAAACAAGCTGTCTTGCTGCTCTTCTTGTTGGAGCAATACCTAGACGGAATACAGTGTTATCTAATCTTGATTCCAATAATTGAAGTAAGATTTCACCAGTAACACCTGATTTTCTTGAAGCTTTGTCAAAAAGGTTGGCGAATTGCTTCTCCAATACACCATAAGTGTACTTAGCCTTTTGCTTTTCCTTCAACTGAACAGCATATTCAGACTCTTTTCTTCTTCTTCCACGACCGTGCTGGCCAGGAGGATAGCTTTTCTTTTGAAGAGCCTTGCTCGGGCCGAAGATAGCTTCGTTAAACCTACGTGCTATTTTAGTTTTGGGACCTCTATATCTTGCCATTATAAAATGCTTTTCTATTAAATACTGTTATACTCGTCTTCTTTTTGGTGGTCTACAACCATTATGAGGTAGTGGAGTCACATCTTTAATCATTGTGATCTCTATACCACTATTTTGGATTGTTCTAATCGCAGATTCTCTACCCGCTCCAGGACCTTTTACATACACTTCTACTTTTCTCAAACCAAGGTCGTATGCTTTTTGTGCACAATCCTGAGCAGCCATTTGTGCAGCATAAGGAGTGTTCTTCTTAGAACCTTTGAAACCCATTTTACCTGCAGAAGCCCAAGATATAACCTGTCCGGTAGTATTTGTCATTGAGATAATAATGTTATTGAAAGACGCCTTAATGTGTGCCTCTCCAATAGCCTCAACTGCTACTACTCGCTTTTTTGCTTTATCTTTTCTTTTTTGTGCCATTTCTCTATGTTATTGGTTATTGGTTATTGGTTAATGGTTGTTCACCGAGCCTAACACAATAACTAATTAACTATTATTTAGTAGCCTTCTTTTTGTTTGCTACAGTTTTTCTCTTTCCTTTTCTCGTTCTAGAGTTGTTCTTAGTTCTTTGACCTCGAACAGGAAGGCCTCTTCTATGTCTAAGACCACGATAACATCCTATATCTAGCAATCTCTTAACGCTTAGCTGTACTTCTGATTTAAGTACACCCTCCACCTTATGATTTTCACTGATAATCGAACGAATCTTACTTGCTTCATCGTCTGTCCAGTCTTGAGCTTTTTTACTCAAATCTACACCAGCCTCAGTGAGTATATCCTGAGCTGTGCTTCTACCTATACCGAAAATATAGGTTAAAGCAATTTCACCACGTTTGTTATCGGGTATGTCTACTCCTGCTATTCTTGCCATAGTTTAGCCTTGTCTTTGTTTAAACCTTGGATTCTTTTTATTGATCACGTAGACCTTTCCTTTTCTTCTGATAATCTTGCAATCAGCGCTACGCTTTTTTACTGAAGCTTTAACTTTCATTTCTTTTATTTATATCTATAAACAATTCTTCCTTTAGTCAAATCGTAAGGCGACATTTCAAGCTTTACTTTGTCACCCGGTAAAATTTTAATATAGTTCATCCTCATTTTCCCAGAAATATGTGCAATCACCTCGTGGCCATTTTCTAACTCAACTCTAAACATTGCGTTAGATAAAGCCTCTGTAATTGTGCCATCCTGTTCTATTGATTTCTGTTTAGCCATATTAAAATTTAAAGTTCTCTTCTATATACTTATGTGTTGTTAACACTTCTGTTCCTTCTTTAAAAATTGCCACCGTATGCTCATAGTGAGCTGATGGTTTTTTATCAGCAGTTCTTATTGTCCATCCATCTGCTTCCTGTACCACGTTTCTCGTACCAAGATTTACCATTGGTTCGATGGCAATTACTAATCCATCTTTTAAAACTGGTCCTTTACCTCTTTTGCCATAGTTAGGTACTTCCGGGCTTTCATGTAGATCTCTTCCAAGACCATGCCCTACTAATTCTCTAACAATTCCATAACCATATTGATCAACATGGTTCTGTATGGCAAAAGCAATATCGCCTATGCGATTTCCACACACTGCTTCTTCAATACCTTTGTAAAGCGACTCTTTTGTCACCTTTAATAGTTGTTTAACATCCTCATCTACATTTCCCACTGGGTAAGTGTAGGCTGAGTCACTGTGAAATCCCTTATAAAAAACTCCACAATCTACAGAAATAATATCTCCCTCTTCCAACTCGTAATCACTAGGAAATCCGTGTACCACGTTTTCGTTTAGTGATATACATAATGAAGCTGGAAAACCATTATAGTTTTTAAAAGATGGCTCACCGCCATGATCTCTTATAAACTCTTCAGCAATCTTATCAAGCACATTGGTCTTTACACCTGGCTTAACATTTTTTGCCACCTCACCGTGCGCTTTTCCTAAGATTTGCGCACTTTCCTTTATTATTTCTACCTCTTCCTTAGTCTTATAATGAACCATTACGGACTAGGCTGCAGCAATTTGAGAACGTCCCTTTACTTTACCAGACTTCATCATACCCTCATAATGTCTCATTAGAAGGTAACTTTCAATTTGTTGTAGTGTATCTAATACAACTCCAACCATAATCAATAGTGAAGTACCACCATAAAACTGAGCGAAACTTGCACTTACTCCCGCCTGTACTGCAAATGCTGGAAGCACTGCTACAATAGCAAGGAATATAGATCCTGGTAAAGTAATTTTTGTTAATACTTGATCTATAAATTCAGAAGTTTGTTTACCTGGCTTAATACCTGGTATAAAACCTCCATTTCTTTTTAAGTTATCAGCAATGTCATTTGGATTAACAGTGATCGCTGTATAGAAAAATGTAAACAACAATATGAGAATACCAAACACTAAGTTGTATTGCCATCCGTATGGGTCAGCGAATGTTGCACCTATATAGGCTCCAACATCACTATCAGACCACAAACCAGCAATCATTGGCGGTATAAACATCAATGCCTGAGCAAAGATAATTGGCATAACACCAGATGAGTTTACTTTTAATGGAATGTAATCTCTTTTACCACCGTATAATTTATTACCTATAACCTGCTTTGCATATTGAATAGGTATTCTTCTTGTTGCTTGCGTTAGCATTACAACAGCCATAACAACAAAGAACAATGCTACAATCTCTAATACAAACATTAAAGCACCACTCATACCTCTTGATACCGCCTCACCTAGAAGTGATCCTGGTAATCTTGAGATGATACCAATCATAATAAGCATTGATATACCATTACCGATACCTTTATCAGTAATTCTTTCTCCTAACCACATACAGAACATGGTACCAGAAACAAGAATTATTACCGAAGAAACTGTGAAAAACAGCCCTGGGTTATAGATTGCTTCTGAAGGTATTGTTACCGCTAAGTAACTAGCACTTTGTGCAGCTGTGATAGCGATAGTTAATACTCTAGTGATTTGCGTTAATCTTTTTCTTCCTGAATCTCCCTCTTTCTGAAGTTTTTGGAAGTATGGTACGGCCACTGTCATCAGCTGAATCACAATTGATGCAGAGATGTATGGCATGATACCCAACGCAAAAATGGACGCTCTACTAAAAGAACCTCCTAAAAATGTATTTATAAAATCAAATATACCACCAGATGCACCATCACCTAAAAGGTCTGGATCAATACCTGGAAGTACGATAAAAGAACCTAATCTAAATACCATTAAGAATCCGACAGTATTTAAAATTCGGATTCTTAGGTCCTCAATCGCAAAAATATTCTTTATGGTACTAAAAAACTTCTTCATAATTAAAGCTTAGTAACTTTTCCACCTGCTGCCTCTATTGCTTTTGAAGCAGAAGCCGAAAAAGCATGTGCTGTAACATCTACTTTAGCCTTTAATTCACCGTTTCCGAGAATCTTAACAACATCATTTTTACTAGCAAGGCCATTTTCTACTAAAGTTTTTAAGTCAATTGACTTTACTTTAGCATCATCAACCAACTTCTGAATAGAAGAAAGGTTTACAGCCTTATACTCTATACGGTTTGGACTTCTGAAACCAAACTTAGGTACTCTTCTTTGAAGTGGCATTTGACCACCTTCAAAACCTAATTTTCTTGAGTAACCAGATCTTGATTTAGCTCCTTTGTGACCTCTTGTTGAAGTGCCACCTCTACCAGAGCCTTGTCCTCTACCTATTCTCTTGCTATTTTTTACTGAACCTTCTGCAGGTTTTAGAGTATTTAATTTCATCAGTTTTTTATTTTGCCTTAACGCCTATTTCTAGACTCGGATATTTTATTTCTATATTTCAGTAACTGCCACTAAGTGATTAACCTTATTGATCATGCCAGCTATTTGAGGAGTAAGTTCAACCTCTACTGATTTGTTGATCTTACCAAGTCCTAAAGCTTTTATTGTACGCTTTTGACCTTCCGGGCGTTTAATTACGCTTTTTACCTGTGATATTCTAACTTTTGCCATGATCTAATTAACCGTTAAAAACTTTAGACAAAGAAATACCTCTGTTTTGAGCCACTGTATAAGGATCTCTCATATTAGTAAGTGCATCAAATGTTGCTTTTACTACGTTATGAGGGTTTGATGATCCTTTTGATTTAGCTAGTACATTGTGTACACCTGCACTCTCTAATACTGCACGCATCGCACCACCGGCTATTACACCTGTACCAGGAGCAGCTGGCTTCAACAGCACAAATCCACCACTGTACTTGCCTAAAGACTCATGAGGTACTGTACCTTTAATTACCGGTACTTTTACCAAATTCTTTTTAGCGTCATCTATACCTTTTGCGATAGCATCTGTCACCTCATTGGCCTTACCCAGACCATATCCTACAACACCGTTACCATCACCAACAACTACGATGGCTGAGAAACTAAATCTTCTACCACCCTTTACTACTTTAGCTACACGCTTTATGGCGACAACCTTTTCTTTAAGGTCTATTTCACTAGCTTTTACTGATCTTATATTACTTTGAGACATAACGCTTATTAAAATTTAAGACCTCCCTCTCTGGCACCTTCTGCCAAAGCCTTGATTTTACCATGGTATAAATAACCGTTACGATCAAATACCACTTCTTTTATTCCTTCTGAAGATGCCTTTTCAGCTAATTTCTTCCCTACTTCCTGAGAAACTTCAAGGTTTACTTTATCACCTACTTCTCTAGATGTAGCCATTGCCACTGTATGACCTTTAGTATCATCAATAAGCTGGGCATAAATACCTCTATTACTTTTGAATACAGAAAGTCTTGGCTTCTCAGTAGTACCGCTGATCTTACGTCTGATACCACCTTTAATTCTATTTCTTCTTTTGTATTTATTGAATGCCATCTCCTTAATTATTTAGCAGCTTGCTTACCAGCCTTACGTCTAACATACTCACCAACAAACTTGATACCTTTACCTTTGTAAGGTTCGATTTTTCTTAGTGATTTTATTTTTGCTGCCACCTGGCCGATCAATTGTTTATCTGATCCTTCAAGCGTAACCACTGGATTCTGACCTTTTGCTGTTTCAGCAGAAACTTTCAATTCTTCTGGGACAGACATCCATATATTGTGAGAGTAACCCAAGCTTAACTCTAAAACATTATTTTGAGCAGTTGCTTTGTAACCTACTCCGACTAACTCTAGTTGTTTCTTGTACCCTTCACTTACACCTACAACCATGTTATTAACTAAAGAGCGGTATAGACCGTGAAGAGCTTTGTGTCTTTTTTGCTCAGTAGGTCTCTCTAAAGTCAACTCGCCTTCATTTTCAACCAATTTGAAAGCAGGGTCTATATCTTGTGTAAGCTCACCTTTAGGACCTTTTATAGTCATAGCACCAGCCTTTGCATCAAATGTATATGATACACCTTCAGGTAGCTTTATTGGTTTTTTCCCTATTCTTGACATTGATATATATTTATCTATTTATATTAATAAACGTATGCAAGTACTTCACCCCCTATGTGTAATTCTCTGGCTTCTTTATCAGAAACGACACCATGAGAGGTTGACATAATCGCAACACCCAGCCCGTTTAACACTCTTGGAAGCGTCTCAGCCTGAGCATATTTTCTCAAACCAGGCTTACTTGCTCTTTCCAAATGGAAAATCGCAGGCTTTTTTGTGTCTGCATCGTACTTCAATGCAATTTTAATATTACCCTGATTATTATCAGTCTCCTCAAACCTATAGTTAAGGATATACCCCTTATCATGAAGGACTTTAGTCATCTCCTTCTTAATGTTTGACGCAGGAATATCTACAACACGGTGTCTAGCCTTGATTGCGTTCCTCAAACGGGTCAAATAATCTGCTATTGGATCTGTCATCTTTGTTCTATTCTAAAGTAAAATTGCAAACCCGTCTTAAACGGGCCTGCAAAGATACGTAACTTTTTTTTGTTTAAAAATAAAAGAGAATCTTTTTACCAGCTTGCTTTTGTAACGCCTGGTATCTTTCCATCAGAAGCCATTTCCCTAAAAGTTACCCTTGAGATACCAAATTTTCTCATGTAACCTTTAGGTCTACCTGTCAGCTTACATCTATTGTGTAATCTTACTGGTGAGGCGTTTCTAGGAAGCTTATCTAAGGCTTCGTAATCGCCTGCTTCTTTAAGAGCTTTTCTTTTAGCAGCATATTTAGCTACTAATTTTTCTCTTTTCTTTTCTCTTGCTATAACAGCTTTTCTTGCCATAATATTATTAGTTTTTGCTTGCGAAAGGCATACCAAATGCCTTCAACAATTCATAACTTTCTTCGTCAGTTTCTGCGGTAGTAACAAACGTAATGTCCATACCGGTGATTTTATTTACTTTGTCAATACTGATCTCTGGGAAGATGATTTGTTCTTTAACACCTAATGTGTAGTTTCCTCTTCCGTCAAAACCTTTATCGCTGATACCTCTAAAGTCTCTCACTCTAGGAAGAGCGATCGACAAAAGTCTATCCATAAATTCGTACATCTTGCTACCTCTAAGAGTAACTCTAGCACCAATTGGCATCTCTTCTCTCAACTTAAAGTTTGAGATAGATTTTTTGGCTTTTGTAGGTACCGCTTTCTGACCAGTAATTGATGTGAGTTCTTCTAAACCTACATCAATAAGTTTCTTGTCTGCCACAGCAGCACCAATACCTTTGTTGATGCAAATTTTGGTAACCTTAGGCACCTGCATCATTGAAGAGTATTGAAATTTATCCTTTAATGCAGGAACAATTTCACTGTTGTATTTTTCTTTTAATCTTGGATTAGCCATTTTTTATAAATTCTCCAGTTTTCTTAGAATATCTCTGAAGCTTGTTGTCATCATTAAGCTTTCTACCTATTCTGCTTGCCTCTCCGTTAGAAGGGTCAACCACCATAAGGTTGCTTACATGAATAGATGCTTCTGTTTTTTCGATGCCTCCTTCAGGCTTTTCTGCTGAAGGTTTAACGTGTTTTGTAACTACGTTGATTCCCTCAACAAATGCTCTGCTTTTTGAAGACACAACTTCAAGCACTACACCAGTTTTACCTCTTGAGTTACCAGCGATTACTTTAACCGTATCTCCTTTTCTTATATGAAGCTTAGGTTGATTGTTTTTCTTTCTCTCCATGATTATAATACTTCTGGTGCTAGTGAAACAATTCTCATAAATTGCTTTTCACGCAATTCTCTAGCTACAGGACCGAAGATACGTGTACCTCTTGGCTCGTCTTGCGCAGTAAGTAATACTGCAGCATTATCTTCAAACCTGATGTATGATCCGTCTTTTCTACGAATCTCCTTTTTAGTTCTTACTACTACAGCTCTTGACACTGTACCTTTTTTAAGACTACTAGATGATAAAGAAGACTTCACTGATACAACAATTTTGTCGCCCACTGAAGCATACTTTTTCCCAGTACCTCCCAATACACGGATGCAAAGTACTTCCTTGGCACCGCTATTATCCGCAACGTTTAATCTCGACTCTTGCTGTATCATTTTATTTAGCCTTTTCTATAATTTCAACTAATCTCCATCTTTTGTTTTTACTCAAAGGACGAGTCTCAGCGATCTTTACAGTATCGCCTATTGTACACTCGTTCTTTTCATCATGAGCCGTAAACTTGGAAGTTTTGTTTACAAACTTTCCATAAATAGGGTGTTTCTCTTTACGTTGTACAGCTACAGTGATTGATTTCTGCATTTTATTGCTGACAACTTGCCCTATACGTTCTTTTCTTAAATTTCTTGACTCCATTTAAATATTATTTAGCAAGTTCTTTAGCTCTTAACTCAGTTTGTAATCTGGCTATTAACTTTCTAGTTTCTTTGATTTTCATCGGATTCTCGATCGGAGAAATCTCATGAGCAAATTTCATTTTTCTAAATGCTTCCTGCTCGCTAGCCAATTTTTGTTTAAGCTCTTCTAGGCTTAATGCTACTATTTCAGAATTTTTCATTGCTCTTAATCTTCGATGTAATCTCTACGTACTGAAAACTTAGTTTTAATCGGAAGCTTTTGCTGTGCAAGTCTTAGTGCTTCCTGGGCTAATTCTTTTTTAACCCCACCAGCTTCGAAAAGAATAGTTCCTGGCTTTACAACTGCCACCCAATATTCAGGAGCACCTTTACCTTTACCCATTCTCACCTCTGCAGGCTTTTTAGTCACGGGCTTGTCAGGAAAAATTCTGATCCATACCTGACCTTCTCTTTTCATTGCTCTTGTCATTGCAATCCTGGCAGCTTCAATTTGTCTTGAAGTAATCCAACCCGGCTCTAATGCTTTGATACCAAAAGCTCCAAAGGCAATTCTATGCCCTCTCTGTGCAAGGCCCTTAACTCTGCCTTTCTGTTTTTTCCTGAACTTGGTTCTTTTCGGCTGTAACATATCTTTATTTCTTTAAGCAAGCAGCCAAACCTGGCCACCGTTACATACTTTATTTCTTATTTTCTTCTTCTTTTAGGACCATCAGGTCTTCTCTTTCCACCGCCACGGTTGCCACCGCCCTGGTTAGATGCTCCTACGTTTGGAGAAAGATCTCTCTTACCGTAAACTTCACCTTTGAAGATCCATACTTTGATACCAATTTTACCATACACTGTGTTTGATTCACATATAGCATAGTCGATATCAGCTCTTAATGTATGCAAAGGAATTCTACCTTCCTTATACTGCTCCGTACGAGCCATCTCAGCACCACCTAAACGGCCTGAAACTTTAATTTTTATTCCTTGTGCACCTACTCTGATTGCTGAAGCAATCGCTTGCTTCATAGCTCTTCTGTAAGAAATACGTGCTTCAAGTTGTTGGGCAATTGAGTCACCTACAAGCTTAGCATCAAGCTCTGGTCTTTTGATCTCAAAAATATTGATCTGAACATCTTTGCCAGTAAGCTTTTTAAGCTCTTCTTTAATTTTATCAACTTCGGCACCGCCTTTTCCAATAACCACACCAGGACGTGCAGTGTGTACTGTTAAAGTGATTCTCTTAAGTGTACGCTCAATGATAACTTTAGAAATACCACCTTTAGGAAGACGAGCTTGAATGTATTTTCTGATATTGTGATCTTCTACAAGCTTGTCAGAGAAGTCTTTACCACCGTACCAGGCTGAATCCCATCCTCTTACGATACCAAGTCTAAATGCTATAGGGTTAACTTTCTGTCCCATTATTTCTTATCTTCTTTTTTAGCTTTCTTAGTTTTCTTTGGAGCCGCCTCTTTTTTAGGAGCTTCCTTTTCTTCAACCTGCACAGGTGTCATGCTGTCTAATACCATTGTAACATGGTTAGATCTTTTTCTGATTCTGTGCGCTCTACCTTGAGGTGCTGGTCTTAGACGTTTAAGCATTTTACCGCTATCTACGAATATAGACTTCACGTAAAGGTCTGCTTCTTCAAGGTCAACGTCTTCGTTTCCTTGCTGCCAGTTAGAGATAGCAGACAATAAAAGTTTTTCAAGTCTTGCAGCGCCTTGCTTAGGCTCAAACTTGAGAATATTTAATGCCTTATTTACTCTTTCTCCTCTGATGAGATCTGCTACCAGTCTCATTTTTCGTGGAGAGGTAGGCACGTTTTTTAATTTAGCTACTGCCTCCATAATTATCTTTTGCCTTTATCTTTTTTACCTACGTGACCTCTAAAGTTTCTAGTTGGTGCAAATTCACCAAGTTTGTGACCTACCATGTTTTCTGTAACATATACAGGTATAAACTTATTACCATTGTGAACTGCGAATGTATGACCCACAAAGTCAGGTGATATCATTGATCTTCTAGACCAAGTCTTGATCACAGACTTTTTACCAGAATCGCTCATGGCATCGACTTTTTTCTCGAGCCTGAAATCTATATAAGGTCCTTTTTTAAGTGATCTTGCCATTATTTTTTCCCTCTGCTAATAATTAAGTTATTAGAATATTTTTTAGGCGTTCTTGTTTTCTTACCCTTAGTGTAAAGTCCGTTTCTTGATCTTGGGTGACCACCTGAAGACTTACCTTCACCACCACCCATTGGGTGATCGACTGGGTTCATTGCAACACCTCTTGTTCTTGGTCTTTTACCTAACCATCTATTTCTACCTGCTTTACCTAGCACAACATTCATATGTTCTGCATTTGATACAGAACCTACAGTTGCTAAACAAGTAGCTAATACTTTTCTTGTTTCACCAGAAGGCATTTTGATTGTTACGTACTTACCTTCTCTCGCTAAAAGCTGAACATATGCTCCAGCACTTCTAGCCATTGCACCACCTTTACCAGGCTTGATCTCAATGTTGTGAAGGATTGTACCTAAAGGTATCTTAGCTAATGGTAGTGCATTTCCAACTTCTGGAGCAACATTCTCTCCAGACATTACTGTGGTGTCTACCTGTAGCCCTTGTGGAGCCAAGATGTATGTTTTAGTACCATCAGCATAATAAAGAAGTGCAATTCTAGCCGATCGTGTTGGATCGTACTCAATAGCTTTAACAGTAGCCGGAATGTCGAATTTGTTTCTTTTGAAGTCAATTATACGAGACTTCTTTTTATGACCACCACCGATATAGCGCATTGTCATTTTTCCGGTGTTATTTCTACCACCAGAACGCTTCTTTATCTTCACCAAAGATTTTTCCGGAGTAGACTTGGTCACCTCGACAAAGTCGGGTGCCATTCTATACCTTTGGCCTGGCGTAATTGGTCTTAATTTTCTAACTGCCATCTCTTTCTAAAATTAAATTTCGCTGTAAAAATCAATTACATCACCATCTGCTACGGTTACCATAGCTTTCTTGAACGAAGGAGTTCGGCCTGAAATAATACTTGACTTAGTATAACGTGACTTGGATTTACCAAGATATACCATGGTGTTTACACTTTCCACGGTAACTCCGTACATACTTTCTACAGCCTTTTTTATTTCTACTTTATTGGCTTTGCGGTCTACTATGAAACCATACTTTCCTTTTTCATTTAAAGCAGAAACTTTTTCTGTAACCAATGGCTTTATTAAAACGCTCATTTCTATTTCTTCAATAAGTTATCAATCTTCTCTATTGAGCCTTCGCTCAAAATAAGGGTATCTGCGTTTAACACATCGTAAGTAGTAAGCCTATCAGCTGTAACCACTTTTGTGTTTTTAATATTTCTTCCAGAAAGTGAAACATTGTTGTTTGACTCAGGAAGAACGAGTAGCGTCTTTTTGTCTGCTACTGAAAGCGATGCAAGCATTTTAGTATACTCCTTAGTTTTAGGAGCTTCGAAAGTAAAATCTTCTACTATCGAAATACTTTTGTCTTTCGCTTTATAAGTAAGTGCAGATTTTCTTGCTAACTCTTTTACTTTTTTATTAAGCTTGATACCGTAATTTCTTAGCTGAGGTCCGAATGCACGTCCACCACCTCTGAAAATAGGTGACTTAATACTACCTGCTCTGGCTGTACCAGTACCTTTTTGCTTTTTAATCTTTCTTGTAGACCCAGAAATTTCTGCTCTCTCTTTAGTCTTGTGAGTACCTTGTCTTTGATTAGCCAAGAATTGCTTCACATCTAAATAGATCGCGTGATCATTTGGGTCGATACCAAATACTTCTTTTGAAAGACTTACTTTTCTTCCGGTATCTTCTCCGCTATATTTTACTACTGAAACGTTCATTATTTCTCGAGAATTACAGTTGAATTATTTGCTCCTGGAACCGAACCACTTACTAGGATGATATTCTTTTCAGGTATGATTTTCATGACTTTAAGGTTAAGCATTGTTGTTCTGCTTCCACCTGTACGTCCTGCCATTCTCATTCCTTTGAATACTCTTGCAGGAAATGATGCACCACCGATTGATCCTGGCGCTCTTTCTCTGTTGTGCTGACCGTGAGTTCTCTGACCAACACCACCAAATCCGTGTCTTTTTACAACACCTTGAAATCCTTTACCTTTTGAGGTTCCGATTGCGTCAACAAAATCGCCTTCAACAAATACGTCTCCGACTTTTATTTCCTGACCAAGTTGAATTCCACCTTCAAATTCTATTCTGAAGTCTCTGAATTCAACAACTTCTTTCTTAGGGGTCGTTTGCGCTTTTTTGAAATGTCCTAATAAAGCATTTGGAGTGTTTTTTTCTTTACGCTCTCCATAGCCTAATTGAACAGCCGTATAGCCATCCTTCTCCTCATTTTTTACTTGCGTAACAACGCAAGGACCAGCTTCTATAACTGTGCATGGAACATTTTGTCCATTGGCACCAAAAATGCTAGTCATACCGATTTTCTTTCCTATTATACCAGACATTTTAAAATCTTTATAAGCGTAATAATGCTTTCTCTTCTGCGGTTTTTCCGCAAAAGGACTGCAAAGATAGTAACTTAAAGTGAGTTACCAAATAGTCGGTTAGAAATTTTTTCAAGGATTGAACAATAGTTCAGACACCCCCTCACCGTTTCTATTTGGAGCCTGCAAATATCTGATTTTAAATTGCGAAAAACAACCTCGAAGAAAGATTACAACACTTCTTTAAGAATATTGATGGAGTTAATCTCTTTTAACGAGTCGATATGACTTTTATAAAAGCGTATGATTAAATCAAGGATTTTTCTGCGGCTGTCATTACTGATTGACACCCAATCATCATATGGCTGCTTAATAAAAGCTCTAATTGCACTTACTTCATCTGTGCTCAATGAATGAAAAGCCGGGTCTGATAACTCGACACCTACTCCCAGATACTTAGTGAGTTTCAGTAAAAAAATAAGATGGAAATTTTGATAATGGCTTTCCTGATTGTCAAACAAAACAATTGAACTACTTATAAAATTGAAAAGATCTTCAATTTCTCCTTCATCTTTAATGCATTTATAAAGCATCTCCGCTAAAAAAATTGCCATTGCAGTCTTTTGCATATTTTCATGGATGGAATGATAAGGCTGACTGCATTTAATCTCAGAAATCCGATTAATATCTTTGGTAGGATTGTGATACACTACCAGATCAAGTAGGGTAAGTGGTTGGTATAAGGCTATTTTGTTTTTTGATCGCTTACTTCTTACACCATTAACAATGTAGGTCTGTAAACCGAACTTAGTTGTTAAAATTTTAACAATGATAGAACTATCGCCATACTTGAAATATTTAAAAACAATACCTGGCGTTTTGTGAAGCATTAGTTAATGATAGCAATTTTACCTACAAATGTCTCTTCTCCATCGGCAGAAGAACTAAATACATAGTATACTCCGGTCATCGCTCTATTACCATTGTAATCTTTGACATTCCAGGTGGCTGTGCCGCCATTGGCCTGCGTTCTCCAGATAAGTTTACCACTGGCATCAGTGATCTTGATAAGTGCATCATTAACTAATCCACTAATTCCTACAGTCCCTGTAAAGTCTTGTCTTACAGGGTTGGGGAAGATTTTAACATTTTCAAGCGTTGGGCCGCCTTCAGTGGAAGTACCTCTATAAGACACAATTCCTTTCTCAGTACCGATGAATACCTCACCTGACTTTTCGTGAATTTCTATGTCAATAATATTATCAGATGGTAATGGACTATTGGCTTCATTGAAAAACCTAATCTGTGTATCGGCCTGGTCATCAAAGAGCCATAAACCTCTTTGTGTTCCTACCCATTTTCTATTGCCACCATCGATCTTAATGTCTGTAACAACTTCATCCCTAAGCAATTGTCTATTCTCAAATATTGGTTCAATAGCATTTACCTGCCCAGTAAGTACAGCAAATGGATTTGTAAAAACTGATACTCCTAAATTTGTACCTGCCCAAACAAAGCCATCCTTATCCAAGGCCAGGGTATTAACCGTTGTACTTGCCAGACCGCCATTACCACCTTGTGAGGTAAGATACCTTGCGTTGCCTGTAAACGGATCGACCACTACAATACCTCCTCCTGAAGACGGGTCAATAATTAGCCAGAGTAAATCACCAACACTGATTATATCAGTAGCAAATGCACTCAACCCTGATGATATCACCACAGACTCCCACTCAAGGTCATTGTTCAATAAATGCACGCGATTAGTCCCATAGTTGAGCACCCAAAGGCCAAGTTGAGAAGTTTCGAGTGCTGGAACTCGCAATCCGTCTTCAGTGAAAGTGTTCACTAAGGTACTGTTAGACTCATTGTATATAATCACAGACTGATCTTCTGCAACACTCACTATCCCCATACCCATTGAGGCAAAGAAATTAATTCCATTGAACTGCTCTACATCTACCAGGTCTTGAATACTATTTATTTCAAAAGTATTCCAGTCACCATTTTCAAAAACTGCATACGTAGCACTGTTATTTAATGGGGTAGCGCCATTGGTATACCCACCTGATAGAGCGAATATTTGATCATTTTGATATTTTAATGCAAAGACTTCGTTTGTCGAAGGACCAGAAGGTTTAATAAATTCTGACAAAGTGCCACTCATTTTAAGTAATCCTTTTGTGGCTGTGGCTAGCCATCGATTTCCTTCCTGACTTTCTGTAGCAGCAAGTATGCATTCTGATATATCTATTGGTGTGGTGTTGAAATCAGCATCAAAAATATAGACGTTGCTGTCCGCAACTATAAGATTGGCCGTTACATCCAGATCAGAAAAAGAGGTGTTTTGCAATGCATTTGTTGCTACCCAATTATTGCCATCATATTCGTAAATACCGAGGGCTTCCAACCCAGCAATTACGTTATCATCCTCGGTGCCAATTATTTGAGCCTCTGAAACAGGTAGGCCTTCTGCTGGTCCAAATCGTCTCCAATTTTGATAGTCCAAAAGGTTGATATCCTGAACTAAGTTGGCAGCCAAGACTCCTTGTTCTGAGGCAATGAAAAGAGAGTCTCTAAATACAGTGGCAGCATTAACTTTTAGTTTTTGCGGAATGCTGTCTATACTAAGGCCAAGCTCTCGATAAGTTTCTGAAACCTCCTGTTTCAATAAATCAAACCTTAAGACTCCAAAGTCTGTAGCAATGAAGGCATCCTCATTAAATATGGTAATATGATTGATAGCTTTTGAACTCTGAATCTGAGAAGTGGTAACAAAGTCAAAATTAAAAATATCATTGGCTTGAATGACATCAAGGTTGCCAGATGTATAACCTATGAGGAGTTGACTGCCTTGCTCATCATATGCCAAAGCAGATATGGTGCCTCCTTGCAAGCCTGAAGATTTGGTAAGTGTAGTGACACTGTTGTCGTCCTGATCAACAATAAATAATCCGTTTTGACTGCTAGCGTAAACCAGGTTATCAACTACGATAACTTCATTAACCTGATTATAAGAATAATGCGTGCGCCAGGTACCAATTGGGATATCGGTTTGAGCATATGCAACTTGGACTACTACTATCAATAAAGAGAGGATATATTTACGCATATCATTTTTTTCGTTGCTTCATACCCTCAACAAAACTTCTACGACTTCGCGCTTCGTATTGCTGTTTTTCTCCTAACAATACTGTACTTTCTTCGTCAGTGAGTCGGTATGAGAAGGAACCTAGCTCTCCTGTTTGGGCACAAATCGCATGAACCTTCGTTACGAATTCGGCAATGGCTAATAATTGAGGCATGGGCCCAAAAGGTTTACCTTCAAAGTCCATATCTAAGCCCGCAACTATGACGCGCTTACCAGCATTGGCCAATTTATTACATACGTTAATGATTTCGTCATCAAAAAACTGAGCTTCATCAATGCCTACAACATCACAATCCCCGGCCAATAACATAATATCATTTGCAAAACCGACTGCTGTAGATCTTATTGACGTTTCATTATGAGAAACAACGTTGTCTTTGTGATATCTATTATCAACTACTGGTTTGAATATTTCAACATTTTGCTTTGCAATAATTGATCTATTTAGCCTTCTGATGAGCTCCTCTGTCTTACCAGAGAACATACAGCCGCAAATAACTTCTATCCAGCCTGCTTTTGTTGCCTTGCCAAAGTGTGGTTCAATAAACATTCTTCAAAAATAGGAAAATTGTAAATGAGTTAGTGGTTAAGTGTAGACGTTGTTGATTATTCAGAATAATCCAGATGGGGCAATTTATTTTCATCTGGGACTTTCACAATGATGTCGCCAGAAATTTTACATTGACATGCGAGCCGCTGATTTTCTTTTAACGCACCGAGATTGTTTACTTTCTTCTCGAAATCGGAATGTGGAGATAAGTTTTCCAGTCCTTCTATTACAATCATTTTACAGGTGGTACACCGACCTTTACCTCCACATGCATGCATCCAATCCACAGCATTTTCGTGTAATATTTTTAATACAACTTTATCTGATTCGTTCGTTGTAATGGTTTTGTTGGATAGGTTTTTAATACTTATTTCCGGCATTAATTCACTAAATTTATCACTTGACACAAAGTTGTAAAACTAATAGATAGAATGGAGCATAATCTCAATTATAACGGAATTGAAAATTATTGTAAAACCCTGGCAACAAAAGTCTGCGAAGCGTCTTACACAAATAAAGCAGCTCTATCGGGGAAGGAAATATTATCATTGACTCCTGTGAAGCAGATTAACCTTTTTGTAATAAAAAATCTATTTACCGCATGGACAAAAGAGGCCGACAATGTACGGAGTCCTTATTTTGATTATAGTAGTAATGATGTACAACAGGCTTTGAGCCATTTTATGAACATTCTGTCACAGCACATTTCCGTAAAGAAAAACGACATGATGCCTTTACTGGAGGCTGCAATTAAAGAAAGCATTTTACTTATTTTCTCACCTTATAATTTTTACACTCACCTAATATCAGGTAAAGAAAGCCTATCATTTGAAGAGCTACAATCAATTGCCAAGTACATCAAAGTCAATCAGGACATATTTAATGTGCTGCTTGACAAAATGAAAAGTGAAAAACTATCCTCAATTGATCACGATAAAATGAATAAGCTTTTCAATGATATTTTTGAACACACAGATGCATCTCCTGAAGACATACAACCCTATCTAACCCAGTTAGATCAAATGCATACTATCAATGAAACTTTGATTTATGGAGAGGCTGAAAAGGCGGCCTCCGATGAAAGTGAAGCAAATGAATCAAAAGAGCCTGTTGAATCAGACAGTGAACAGGCAACAATCAATGAGCGGTTTGAAGACTCACCTAAAGTGATAAATGATGAACATGCCGAGGAAATAAAGACCACATTGGCTGACATTCACAAAAATCAAAAAATAGAGAGCATTGAAAAACACCTCAGTATAAATCAACGGTTTATGTTTATAAGAGCGCTGTTTGGAGGTGATGAGTCACTATTTAAAAATACCTTGAATCAACTTGAATCATTTGAAAGTAAAAAAGCGGCTTTTGAATACCTCGATGAAAACTACTCTGATTGGGACCTGGAAAGTGAAGAGGTTGAAGAGTTTATGGAGGTTGTAGAAAAACGATTTAATTAACTAACTGAAAGGTTTTAAAGCCAAAGGGTTTTAAGGTTCTAATAATGTGTTTCTTTTGCCTTGAAATATATTTATTCAAGGCCGCTTACCAAACTTCAAAATCAGTCATTTTCCCTCTCAAAGCAATTGTCAAGGATGCCCTGGCTATTTCAAGTCAAAATATCGGATAAGTTAATCAGGTCACTACCTCACCAACACCTGCATTCTATGTGCATCCAGTTTAATGAGGATAAAGATCAATATGGTAAAGGCCCATAGCGAAGACCCTCCGTAACTGAACATCGGCAACGGAATACCTATTACAGGAAACAGGCCAATTGTCATGCCTATATTTACTGCAAAGTGAAAGAAGATAATGCAGGCTACGCTATATCCATACACTCTGGCAAACCGCCATTTTTGTCTTTCTGCCAAAAAGATGACCCTAAGTAATAATGCAATAAACAGAACAACAACTACAAAACTGCCCAGCCAACCATGCTCTTCAGCTATGGTGCAAAAAATAAAATCAGTACTTTGTTCTGGCACAAAATCGTACTTTGTCTGTGTGCCATTGAGATAGCCCTTACCAAAAAATTGCCCCGAACCGATGGCGATTTTTGATTGGGTTACATTCCATCCGTAGCCCAGTGGATCTGCATCCGGGTTGATCAATGCTTTAATCCTATTTTGCTGATGGGGCTTCAATACATCTGAAATCACATAATCCACACTACGAATAACGCCTGCGATCACGATGGCTCCACCAATGATTAAGGCGATTCTACCAAAAGTTTTTTTACTAAAGAAAATAACAACTGCTGCCAATACAACGATGCCGATGTACAAGTACAGATGATTACTAACGAGTAACGTAAGTACAAAAATGATAGCTGCACAAGTCCCGAGCACTAAGGGCACTGGTGACATTCCCTCACGAAAGAAAACAAGTAAGAATACCGAATACACCAATGCGGTACCCGTATCTCCTTGTAAGATTATGAGCACGGCCGGTGCGGCAATCAATGCAAAGAGTATTGCGAGGTTTTTAATTTTATCAATTCTAAAACCTGTGCTGCTCAACATTTTAGCCACAGCCAAAGCTGTGGCGAACTTAGCAAACTCAGATGGCTGTAATCTAAAAGGACCCAGCTCAAACCACGAACGTGACCCGGCCACCTCACGGCCAAATAGCAAAACAAAGGCTAATAGAACGATAACTCCACCAAATATGAAAAAGCCAAATGTGTCGAAAAACTTAAAATCAACTGTCATGATGGCGATAATCAACACCAAAGAAGTTAATATGAAGACAAGCTGACGCCCACTATTAAGGCTCATATCAAAAATACTTGGGCTTACTGACTCATCATATACTGCCGCAAAAATATTGAGCCAGCCGAATATCACTATCAGGAAAAATAGCAATACTGTGAGCCAGTCCATTCGGGAAAATATGCCTTCACCTCTTCTCAATATATAAAGTCTCCTTTCTTCACGTACTCTTCAATATAAGGACGCTGAGTTTCACCTATCAAATATTTTTCTATCATCAAACTAGCAATCGATGCTGCCGCTCTGGCGCCCTGACCGGCATCCTCTACATATACCGAAACTGCTATTTTTGGATCATCTTTAGGAGCAAAAGCTATGAATACTGAATGATCAGGCATTGGATCATTTTGCACGGTACCAGTTTTTCCACAAACCACAATATCTTTTAGTTTAGCTCGGTATTGACCAGTCCCTGATTCAACAACATTAGCCATTGCCTGCACGGCAAAATCGAAATATTGAGAATCGACAGAAGTGTAATGCTTTTCTTGATACTTCGGTAATGGCTCACCAGAATTACCAATTGATTTTACTAAGTGAGGAATATAATAATAGCCACGATTTGCTACAGTAGCTGCAAAATTTGCCATTTGCAGTGGCACTACCAGATTTTCACCTTCTCCAATCGCAATTGAATAGATATTACTGTATTTCCATGGCTCACCATTGTAAGCACGATCATAGTATGCCACGCTCGGTACCAAACCACTTTTTTCGTTTGGAAGGTCAATACCTAAAGGTGCACCCAACCCAAAACTCTCAATATGATCATGCCAATTGGCCAAACCTATACGGGTGTCTTCATATGTATCTTCTGACTTGCCCTGGTTGACTACACGTCTCATGACTTGATGGAAATAAGGGTTGCAAGAATGTGTGATAGCCCCTACCAAATCTTCATATGAATGAGGTCCGTGACAGCCTATAATGTTTCTATTACAAACTATTCTAGTATTAGGAGTAATTACACCTTCTTGCAGTGCAACCATTGCCTGAATGATCTTAAAAATTGACCCGGGCCTGTATTGGGCCATTAACGGTCGATTAAAAAGTGGCTTAAGTGTATCCTGGCTAATCTCAGAAAAGTTTTTGCTGTATTCACGACCTGTCAATCTATTTGGGTCATATGACGGCCCTGAAACAAGTGAAAGTATCTCTCCCGTGTTAGGTTCAATAGCCACTATACTTCCTGACTTACCTTTCATAAGCTCTTCGCCATATACCTGCAAGTCGAGATCTATGGTAGAAACAAGATTTTCTCCCGGTATAGACAACGTATCATATTCTCCATCAGCATAAGCTCCTTTTTCAATACCTCGTACGTTTTTCACTTTATACTTAACTCCTCTTCTGCCTCTGAGCTGCTTTTCATAAAACGCCTCCAAACCACTCTGGCCGATATAGTCCCCTTGTTTGTAATAGTCTGCCGAGTCTCGCTCAAGTTGTCGCTTATTGATTTCGCTAACATACCCGAGAGCATTAGCCAGCACAGGTTGTGAATAAGATCTAGTCGTCCTGGGCTGTATATCAAAGCCCCGAAAATCAACTAAGTGATCCTGTATACGGGCCAGATCTTTATTAGAAAGTTGCTTGATAAATATGGAAGGCTGTACGTAGGAAAAATCTTCAGCTACTTTCATTTTAGCCTCAAACTCTTCTTTGGCCAACTCAAATACTTCACAAAATTTGGCTGTATCAAGTTTCTTAACCTCGGCTGGAATTACTGTCAGGTTATACTGTGGTGTATTAAAGACGATGAGTTTACCATTGCGATCATAAATTAAGCCTCGATAAGGGTACTCGATTACTTTGTTAATGATATTACTAGTGGCTGCTTCAGCATACTTATTGTCAAGCACCTGAATAGAAAATAATTTTACAAGAAATATGATCCCTGTCAGTACTATTACTAACTGGATAATATATTTCCTTGATTCATTCATATGCCTTTTCTCTTATTGTAAAAGAGGTATTGTGTGATCATGAGCACTGTAAATGTAAACAGTGTACTAAAAAATATTTTACTCAATGTAAAACCAAATAGATCAAAATCTGCTGACTCAATAAAAAACAATACTGCATGATGTCCGAAAATAAGTGGTAAGCTGTAGAAACTAAACCATTGCCAACCACTCAATCGAATAGTTGGAACCGCACCAGTGTCATATCCTCCCTGAGGTGTAAGCAAATTGAGCCAGTAATTTCTTACGAACATAATAAACACAGAAGCACCCGCATGAATTCCCAAACTGTCATAAAAAATATCAACTATAAATCCTGTTAAGAATCCCAACACCATTAATGAAATAATATTGGTCTCAATAGGCAGGAGCAGGAGGAATGCGATATAAAGAAAGCAGAACCCTTTGTCGAAAAGCACAAGATCTTTTAACAACAATACCTGTACGAGTATATAGATGAAAAAGGAAACTATATGAATGAATATACCCTTCTTAATCATTGACTTCTATAGTTTGTGACTCCACAGAATCTTGTTCTATTTTCAACTTATTTTTTATGATGTAGACATAAGAAAGTCTGTTGAGATCACCTGCCAATGAAATGTCAACATCATAAAAAAGTGCGTCATCTCTTACTTCAAAAGCTTTTATTACTCCGACAGGTACATTCTCAGGAAAAACCGCATTGTATCCTGATGTAACAATAGTATCACCTTCTTGCAAGTCGACATGTAGCGGTACGTATTGCAACTTAGCTGTGTACGGGTCCTGACCGCCCCATTTAGTTGTACATAAATCACCTGTACGTTTGATTTTTGAAGAAACTAAAACATCGCTATGCAATATTGAAGTAATGACGGAAAAATGCTTTGAAACGCTTTTGACTTTACCTACCACACCGTAATTATCTATCACGGCCATATCAGGCTCAATACCCTCTTTACTGCCTCTATCTACAGTAATATAATTATTAAACCTACGAGTTGAGTTGTTGATTACTTTCGCACGTTTAAATTCATATTTATTGATAATGTCTCCATCCTCAACAATTTGAATTTCAGGATTGAAAATGCTTTGGTTGAGTTTCCTAAGCTTAGTTTTTAGTTCTGCGTTTTCTTTTGCTAAATCTTCATTGATGCTTGTGAGGCTAAAGTAATTGGTAATATTATTTGATGTTTGCAACAGGCCTGCTGCCACCCGGTTGGAAGAGTTAAAAAACTTAGCGCCCTGGTAGGTATTATTTTCTATGATTAACCAACTGCAAAGTACCTCTAATACGAGGAAAGTAAGAAAGGCTCTGTATTGATAAAGAAACAGAAATAATCTTTGCATTTATCTAGCGTTGATAACATTATGAAAAATAGTAGCCAACTATTAGGTCATCAAGACTGCACGGAAAGAATTTAAGTTCTTAAGTGCCATGCCAGTTCCCCTAACGACAGCTCTTAACGGATCGTCAGCTACGTGTATAGGCAACTTTGTTTTTAGTGCCAGACGTTTATCGAGACCTCTAAGTAATGCTCCACCACCAGTAAGATGGATACCATTGTCATAAATATCAGCAGACAACTCAGGAGGAGAAATCTCCAATGCTTTGAGTACTGCTTCTTCAATTTTAGAAACAGACTTGTCTAATGCAAAGGCAATCTCAGAATAAGAGATTTTAATCACTTTTGGTATACCTGTCATAAGATCCCGGCCTCTTATTTCATAATCTTCCGGTCCATCGTCAAGCTCGGTAAGTGCCGAACCAACTTCTATTTTTACTTTCTCAGCAGATCTTTCTCCAATAAGGAGGTTATGCTGCCTTCTCATGTAATCAAGAATATCTCTGTTGAATGTATCTCCGGCCGTTCTAATTGATTGGTCACAAACAATACCTGAAAGTGCGATTACAGCAATTTCAGTTGTACCACCACCAATATCAACTACCATCGATCCGACAGGTTGTTCGATGTCCACACCAATACCTATAGCAGCTGCAATAGGCTCATGAATCATGTATACTTCCTTTGCCCCTGCATGTTCTGCAGAGTCACGAACAGCACGTTTTTCCACCTCTGTAATGCCTGAAGGTATACAAATGACCATCCTGTGAGATGCTGGGAAAAACTTTTTACCACTGTCGATCATTTTAATCATACCTCTGATCATATGCTCTGCCGCGTGGAAATCCGCAATCACACCATCTTTCAATGGTCTGATGGTCTTAATGTTTTCATGCGTTTTCTCGTGCATCTGCATTGCCTCACGCCCAATGGCTAAGACCTTATTGGTGTTTTTATCGATTGCAATAATCGAAGGTTCATCAACAACAATTTTGTCTTTATGAATAATAAGTGTGTTAGCCGTACCGAGGTCAATCGCTATATCACTAGAAAAGAAATCGAATAATCCCATCTTAAAATTTCAAAATTACGCACTTATGAATTTGCGGAAATTTACAAATTACTTTCTGTTTCATTTTATAAATGAAAGTTTTTTTGTGTTTCCGTCAATGTTTGAAGTGACGAGTGCCTGTCATGACCATCGTCATATTGTTATTATCACAGAAATCAATCGAGTCCTGATCTTTTATTGAGCCACCTGGCTGAATGACCGCATTGATACCTTCCTTACTTGCAATTTCTACGCAGTCAGGAAAAGGGAAAAATGCATCTGATGCCATTACAGCACCCTGCAGATCAAACTTAAATGTTTTTGCTTTCTCAATAGCTTGTTTCAAGGCATCAACTCTTGACGTCTGCCCAACACCACTTGCCAATAACTGACCGTCTTTAGCCAAAACAATTGTATTAGATTTTGTGTGCTTCGCTATTTTGCTCGCAAACAAAAGTGCTTCTTTTTGCTCTGAGGTTGGCTCTAGTTTAGTAGCTGTTTCCAGGTCATCCTGTGAGTCGGTTTTTAGGTCTCGATCCTGCTCGATTACTCCATTGAGCAAGCTCTTATATTGTTTCTGTGTCTGCAGCTTTCCTTTTTGCTCTAAAATGATTCTATTCTTTTTACCTTTTAAAAGGTCTAGCGCTTCAGCATCATATCCGGGCGCAATAATTACTTCGAAGAATAAAGCATGCATCTCTTCTGCAGCAGCCAGATCAATCTTTTTGTTTGCTATTAAAATACCTCCAAAAGCTGAAAGTGTATCAGCAGCAAACGCTCTTTGATAGGCTTCTTTTACAGTATTACCTGTAGCTACACCACAGGCATTGGTATGTTTGAGAATTGCAAAAGCGGTTTCGTCAAACTCTTCGATCAGAGAAACTGCCGCATCAATATCAACTAAGTTGTTATAAGAAAGCTCCTTTCCATTAAGCTGATCAAGGATTTCTGATAAGTTACCGAAGTAAGTCCCTTGCTGATGTGGGTTTTCGCCATATCTAAGAGATTTAGCTGATCTAATACTTTGCTTAAATGAGCCAATTTCTTCCTCTTTGTTAAAGTAATTGAAAATGGCTGTGTCGTAATGTGAGCTTATATCAAATGCTTTGGCGGCAAACCTTCTCCTATCAGCTAGCTCTGAAGCTCCCTTTTTCTCATCCAATAATTGTTCTACCTCACTATATTGTTCTCGAGAAGAAACTATTAATACATCCTTAAAGTTTTTAGCAGCAGCTCTTATTAACGAAATGCCACCAATATCAATTTTCTCAATAATGTCTGCTTCGTCAGCTCCGGAAGCTACAGTTTGCTCAAACGGATATAAATCAACAATTACAAGATCAATTTCAGGTATATCAAATTCCTCTGCCTGATTCACATCGCCCTCTAAATTTCTTCTGTGAAGAATGCCTCCAAATACCTTGGGGTGCAATGTCTTCACCCTACCCCCAAAAATGGAAGGATAGCTGGTAAGATCCTCAACCGCCTCAACTGGAACCGCTTGTTCTTCAATAAACTTTTGTGTGCCGCCCGTAGAGTAAATCTTGACTCCATTTTGGTGTAGCAGTTTAACGATAGGTTCTAAGTTGTCTTTATAAAATACTGATATGAGGGCTGAATTGATCTTTTTTAAGGACATGCCTAACTAGTGGTTTAAATTAAGGTGCAAAGCTATACAATTTTGTTAATTTTTCTATCCGGGAAAGCTTTATCCATTGGACTGATCGTCAATGAACTTATCAATTACTTTTGGATAGTTGGCATGCTCTAAAGCATGTACCTTTTTAGCTATTTCTGCAACAGAATCATTGGGTAACAGACGGCATCGCTCCTGAAAAATAATCTGCCCCTCATCATAGCGCTCATTTACCACATGAACAGTAATGCCCGTTTCAGGTTCTTTATTTTCTCGTACTGCTTTGTGTACGTTGTCTCCATACATTCCCTTGCCACCGTACTTTGGCAATAATGCGGGGTGAATATTAATTATTCGATCTGGAAAAGCGTCTACCAGGTTCTGTGGTATCAACATCATAAACCCGGCCAGTACGATGTAGTCTATTTTATGTTCGCGAAGTGTCTTTAATACATGTCCATCAAGCAGTTCTTTCCTATTGAAAACAATTGATGGTACATTAAATTTTTTAGCTCTCTTCAGCACAAATGCATCAGGTTTGTTTGATAAAACAAGGGATATTTCTTTATCTTTTTTATTGCTGAAGTACTTAATAATTTCCTCAGCATTACTACCACTACCGGATGCGAAAATTGCTATTCTTACCATTAATAAACTACCATACTTAAAATTCCCAGCAACATAATTATTTTACAATAGTTGCTTAATAGATTAAACTGCCTTGTAGTATCTGCCTTGTGAAGGTGATAGGCCAAGATCGACAGCGGAATGACCAAAAGTAAACAAAAAGCTGCCATCTCTGTACCAATAAATAAATAAGCCAAAGCAGTAAGGCCAATAAGGAATGCTACAGCAACTACGTATAATAAATATTTCGTTTTCCGCAATCCATAGACCACAGGAAAGGTGCGACAACCGAAGGTAAGGTCACCTTTCACATCTTCCATGTCTTTGATCACCTCTCTTATCAGGGTAAATGCAAAAGCAAATAATGCATAGGCTATCACCAAATAGTTTATCTCCTCATATAATACATTAATAACGTATATAGAAAGTGCAGTAAGCATGGCTACAGTGATGTTGCCCACTAAAGCTATGCGTTTAAGTTGGTTAGAATATAACCATAAGATCAAGGCGGTTAGAAAGTTGATAATTCCTATTTCAATACTTAATAAAAAGCCCAATGCGATACCGGTGAAATTCAAAATCGTATGGGCTACCATGGCCACACGTCTTTTTAAAATTTTACCCACGACCACCCGATGAGGTTTATTAATCAGGTCGATTTTTACATCGTAGTAGTCATTAATTATGTAACCAGCCGCAGCTATTAAAACTGACGAAAGTGATAGCACAAACAACCTGACATCGGTAAAGGTCTGATAAATGGGTTGTGTATTCTGGAAAAGAAAAATCGCGGTGAAGTATTGCGCAAAAGCAATGATGAGCAGGTTCCAAAAACGAGTAACCAAAATGAATCCTTTTAAGGAAAAATTTGCTGGTTTTATATTTTTAGAAGTAGCCATCAGGGTGATATTTTGTCAAAGGTATACCCTGATGGCTAGTATTACAATAGCTTAAAAACTGAATTTCATTGTAAGGAAGTAATTTCTTCCTGAGTTGACTAAATAACCCGGTCCATCGATAGCTCCATCGAAATCTACATCTACTGGAGCTCCATTGGTATAGTACGCTTCATCTGAGAGGTTATTGGCTTCAAACGAAAGGCTGATTTCCTTCCACTCATAGTTGAAGCTAAAATTAGTAACAAAATAATCTGGCAAGATGAAATCTTCGCTGTTAGAAAGATCTAAGTAAGATTCACCTACATAATTTGAGGATAATGTCATGTTTAAGTTTTCTATTAACTCAAATTCTATTCCAAGATTTCCAATAACTTCTGGAGTAAGGATAGGTGTCGTATTTCGATATCTGATCCCTTCAGAAGTGGTAAAATCTCTAATACCACTTTTCATGTATGTTCCTGTTCCCGTAAGTTTAATGTCATTAGTAAGTTGGTAATTCAATTCAAATTCAAAACCTCCACGGACACTATTTGGTATATTGGCTCTCTTTTGAACCCCAAATGGTAATAATTCACCAATTGGAGCAATTTCATTTTCGAAGTCCATGTAAAAGTAATTGATGGCAAGGTAGAAATCTGAGTAGCTCAGCCTGGCACCTCCCTCGAAATTGTTTACAAACTCAGGCTCAAAGTCATCTTGTTTAGCTTCTCTTACGGCAGCTATATCATAGATGCCAAATCCGCCTATAATATCTATTCTTGTTGGCTCCCGCCCCGTTCGACCAAATGAGGCATACATTTGTAAATTTTCATTTATGTTATAAGTCGCTCCGATTTTTGGATTTACAAAAGTCCATTCCCTAGAAATATCACCCTCAGAAGGAACTCCTAAAAACTGATAATCGGGGTTTATTTGTAAATCTTGTGTTCTAACCTGTAAATCCCCATAAAGCTTTAGATCCGAAACCATCCACTCTACTTTACCATACCAGCTAAATTCGCGTTTCATAGATGTTTCATGGTAGTAAGGATTTGCTAAATCAGGAGAAAAGGCTTCTTCATTTACTCTGTCAAACTGATAAGCATGTATGCCCGTGGAAATTTTCACATCTCTATCAACTGAATTCCAGAAAAATGAAGTCATGAAACCATATTGGTCATTGTACAGCGGAAAGTTTATCTGCTGCTTTGTTGTTGAATCCACATTGTAAGTGAAAAAGAAGTCTCCTCCGGATCCACCATAATATAGAGATGCTGAAGATTTTAATTGGTCAGAAAAATTGTGTGTATGCTGGATTTGGACTAGCTGTTGACCAAAGTCATCCGTATCGTTTTCATCCAGGTAGTTGGTTGTCGGATCTGCATTCAGGTCACTTGCTAAGACAGGAGAATAGCCTAGTCCATTTTTCGACCTTGAATCAAATGCGGTTATTTTAATAGCATCTTTTTCACCAAAATACCCTCCTGAAAAGAAAAATGACCTCGCATCTGTAAATGTATTATCTCTGTAGCCATCAGACACAAGTCGGCTATAACTACCATAAAAAGACCAATTGTCGTTGATCATCCCGGTAGATATACTGGCATTGGCCCGGTACGTTCCAAAGGAGCCCGCACCAAGTTGAACCTCACCTCCGGCTTCTCGATCTTCAATATTCACAGACTCAAAGTTTATCGATCCTGCATAGGAAGCAGCGCCATTGGTAGAAGTGCCCACTCCTCTTTGCACCTGTATGCTCTCAAAATTATTGCCTATGTCAGTAAAGTTTGAGAAAAATACACCATGGTCTATCATGTCATTTAATGGAATGCCATTTAGCGTCATATTGATCCTTTCCTGACCTATGCCTCTGAGTCTTAAATTCCCATAGTTAGCCACTTTGGTGCCTGATTCAGAGTACGCATAAATTGATGGTGTTAAATTCTCAAGAAGAAAAATAGGTTGCTCACCATTGTATCGACTTTCCAGTGTTTTTCTATCTACAACCGATTGAGTGACGGGATCATCTTTGGCCGCTCTCACACCTTGTATAATTACTTCCTCCAAATTACCACCCCTTTCAAGCCGTATCAATAAATTGTCTGTAGGCTCAACAGTTTGCTTCTTAAAGCCAACATAGCTCACTATCAAACTCGATACATTTTCTGGCACTTCAAGTGAAAATTCTCCTTGAAGGTTTGTTACCGTTCCTGAACTCTCGCCAATAATTTTAATCTGAGCATCCACAATGGGCTCCTCACTTTCGGCATCCACAACTTTGCCGGTAATTGTCTTTTGAGCAAACGCGAACAGCACGCTCACACTCAAAAGAGCACTCATAATAATTCGTTTCATTTTAATAGTATTATTGCGTTAAACATATCGGAGAACAGGGGGTTTCCCCGAACATTTTAACATACCTACCTACGCCAGCATTATCTGGATCAGGTTCGACTTTTGGTCTAAAAGCCTTGGGTATAATCTCAGCCCTTGTATTAAAGGCACCCCTATTGTTTTGCAAAGTTGGACAAACAAGCGAATAACGCCAAACTATGGCCGAAGTTTAGTTTGGGCTAAATGTGAAGTGTGTTTACAATACCATATATTTGAGGGTAAAATAGCTCAGATATGTACAAAACAATAGTAAATGAACAAGCGATGGAAATCGCTTTTGAAAATGAGGTCATAAAAATAGATGGCGATACCTATGAGTGGGACATGGTCGAAATCGGCAACAAGTCCTTTCATGTAATCCATAAAAATAAATCTTATCGAGCTGAAGTACTTGCGTTTAACAAGCAAGAAAAGACACTGACTGTACGTATAAATGGTAGTAAATATAATGTAGAAGTTAAGGACAAGTTGGACCTCCTATTAGAGCGATTAGGCATGGACAAGCTTGCGGCCAATGAAGTCAAAGATATTAAAGCACCTATGCCAGGGTTGGTTTTAGATATCCTGGTAAATGAAGGAGACGAGGTGAAAAAAGGTGATCAGGTAATGATACTTGAAGCCATGAAAATGGAAAACGTTTTAAAGTCTCCCGGTGACGGTACAGTTAAGTCAATAAAGGTGAAAAAAGGAGAAGGGGTGGATAAAAATCAAGTTATGATTCTCTTTTAAGAAATAGTCTGAAAATACATTCTATATTTGCATAATTTATAAAAGAACTAACCTGTAACCACTCAATGAAATACAAAAGAATTCTACTCAAGCTTAGCGGTGAATCACTTATGGGATCTTCGCAATACGGTATCGACCCAAAAAGACTAAAGCAATATACCGATGAGATCATGGCCGTTAAAGAAATGGGAGTGGAAATAGCCATTGTAATTGGTGGCGGCAACATTTTCAGAGGAGTACAGGCTGAAGGTTCTGGCATTGAACGTGTACAGGGCGATTACATGGGTATGCTGGCCACAGTAATAAATGGTATGGCTTTGCAAAGTGCACTAGAGAGTGCCGGGTTATATACGAGATTGATGTCTGGTATTAAAATGGAGCAAGTGTGTGAGCCATTTATCAGAAGAAGGGCCATACGCCACTTAGAAAAAGGCCGTATTGTCATTTTTGGTGCAGGTATAGGTAATCCATATTTTACTACAGATTCTACGGCCAGCCTCAGGGCTATTGAGATACAGGCTGATGTGGTATTGAAAGGTACACGTGTAGACGGTGTATATACTTCTGACCCTGAGAAAAACCCTGATGCTGAACGCTACTCAGAGTTGAGTTTTCAGGAAGCGTATGAAAAGAATCTGAATATTATGGACATGACTGCTTTTACGCTTTGTCAGGAAAATAATTTGCCGATTATTGTTTTTGACATGAATAAGGCTGGTAATTTGAAGGATGTCATGCTTGGTGAAAGTGCTGGTACACTCATCACCTAATCACTATCAAAATAGATGTATTTGCATCTTTTGAAAGACAATCACTATATTTAGCAACAAAAAACAATAAACCAACACTATGGAAGAGATTCAAATGTTTTTGGACGAGGCAAAGGATTTGATGGGTAAGGCAGTAAAACACGTAAAATCTGAGCTTGTTAAAATCAGAGCAGGGAAAGCCAATAGCAATATGCTGGATGGAATTATGGTGGAATACTATGGTACACCAACCCCGCTAAATCAGATGTCGTCTGTAACCGCACCTGACGCCAGAACTTTGATGATCAAACCTTGGGAGAAAAATGTTATCCCTGAAATTGAAAAAGCTATTATGAATAGTGACCTTGGACTCAACCCTCAAAACGATGGAGAACAGGTGATTATCAATATACCCTCACTCACTGAAGAAAGAAGACAAGGCTTAGTAAAGCAAGTGAAGCACGAGGGTGAGCAGGGTAAAATTAGTATTAGAAATGTAAGAAAAGATACTAACGACTCTCTAAAGCAACTTCAAAAGGAAGGGGCTTCTGAAGACGAGATTAAAAGAGCCGAGGAAAAAGTACAGTCACTTACTGATGAGCACTCTAAACTTATTGATGATATACTAGACAGTAAGGAGAAAGAGATAATGACGGTTTAATTGGTAGATGCCTTGTCTTTTTTGGTAAGGTTTATTTTTGCCCCAACACCAAAAGATACATGCAACAGCCTGTAATCAAAGGCTACCTCTCCGTCTAACGGCACATTAAATCCAGTTTGTAAATTAAAATGAATGGGGTCACCTACTCTAAAGAAGAAAATGGGTTCGGCAAACGTAGCAGACCTGCTGTCGTTATAGACAGTTGCACTCGTTTCAAACTCTGTAAATGTCACATGAGTCAGTCTAAACGCGCCACCTAATTGAATAATACCCTCTCCAGGTGAAAATAATACATTCGACTGGATGAATGCCCTATTGTAGCTGCCTGTAGCTTCTACCTGATTTGAAGAAATAAAGATATAGTCATCTACAGAAGTGGCCTCGCCTATCCCATAGCCCCCATATATTTCTGTCTGAAGCTTACTGCCTGTATTATTAAAATACCCAACACCAATTTCGCCAAATTTATGTGTGTGGAAATCTTCAGACTCCTGTTCATTTATCTCGCCATATGATGCATTTGCAATTATAGCCACATGATCTGAAACTGATAATCCAGTATTTATATCAAAACCTGAGGAGCCGGCATAACCATCTAATGATAATTCACCCGCTCTTTCAAATGCGGGAACTGAACGACTATTTGGAATATATACGGGAGTACATGCAAAGTTTACCAGAATAAGTAACAGTAGTAATTTTCTCATAATTACAATATAAAAAAATTACTGAAATAAGCTTAAAAGGGTTCTTAAAATATATCATCAAGATTTGCAGCCACGCCTAAGCGTACACCAAAATCTCTGTATTTGCCACCTTCAAACGAGGTGACTGCTTCTAATCTAAATATTCTTAAGATGTAATTGATTCCATAACCCAACTCAACATAGCTGGTAGTTAAGTCATTGGCCAGGTAATTGGTAAAGAAGCTTTCTCTAACGCCTGAAAGACGTACCAATGGAATTTGTGTAAGTAAAAATTTTCTGAACTGATAATGCACATTGGCCGTAAAATACTGGTCATTAGTACTGTATTTGTAATAATCCAATAGTCTGTAACTACCCACAGGACTTGCGGTAGCAAAAGGTGTTCTGTTACCCAAAAAGTGTTTGTAGTCAATAAAAGACAAACTGTCGTTGTTCAAAAACTTACCCACTTTTAGTTTTAAATCGACCAATCCCCTCACGCCAATATTGAAGTCGTATTGTACTCCCACCTCCAGGAGATCATAATCAATTGTTGCATTGGCAACTCCTGGAATGCCTTTGGTATAACCTAGCTCAAACAAAGGAGAACTGCCATCAACCTCATATTTTCTGCCATTATAAATTCGAAACTTCTGCCAGGGTTTATAATTGAGTTGCACATCTACCGTGAACGCTTCATGATTGGCAAAACTCGTTGATGTAACAGCCTCGCTAAAAGGTGCATTAGGTGTAAACCTTTCGCCTTCCGCATCAAAAAATCGGTAACGTGTATTATTGGTGAGTTCGTATCGCTTTTCATAAGCTGCCCCTAACCTTAGATGTAACTTGCTGTTTATTTTTTTTCTGTACCGTACTTCAGCAAAATCTTTCTCATAGATTTTCATGTAGTTTCGTTCAAAGAATAATGCCATGAATGTATTCACCAAAGGATGGATGGGTTCATCTCTATTGATCTGACTGACATATCTACCTCCTCTCATGGTAATATCTGTTCGTTTACTTCGCTCCCCCAGACCAAGTTGAGTAGTAAAAATACCGCTGAGTTTTTCTCGTGCGAAAGCATACCTGGCAGTGGGTCCAAATCTAAGCCAATTGCCATTTTCAAAAGTTTTACTAAATGACAACTGATAATCAACATTAAATCCTTCTACCGTATTATAGAAAGGTTGAGGGGTGTGGATTTGAAAATAAGTTTTGTCCTTGATTTTATATCTGTCACCTAAAAGAATGTCATAAAGATTGAATGCACCACTATTTCTTTTTCTATTCAAGGTATCACCCTCGGCCTCCATCTTTTTTATGGTAGCCAAACTATCAGCGGTTTTGTAGCCTTTAGTCTCATCCTCTGTGAGAGGAATCGGTCTTAACTCAGCCCAGTAAGTAGAGTCACGATCATAGGCCATACTATCGATTTTCATAGTGCGATTTCCAATGACCTCAGGGTTCTCAAGCTCTTTAAACTCTGATTTTTCGTATGCTCTTATAACTTTATTCAATTGTTTTCTTGTCACCTCTTCACCAGATTCCAGTATTTTTTGAATCTCTGAGGTTTCTTTCTTTTCAAACTTTCCTTCGAGCTCTTCGGCCAGTTCTTCTTCCACTTTCTCATCAATTACCTCAATGTCTACATCTAGATCAGGGTTAAGTGTAACATTATAATTACTTACCGTAGCCAGATAAGCTCCTTCAAATTCAAAGCCGAGCACTTTCCCCTCAACCCCTACATCGTGAGTTACCGGAAGCCAAACACGCTCCATTACTGGTGCATAAATCTGCTTTACTCTAAAGCCAATACCCAGTTTTGTGGTTCTTAAATCAAGACTATGAATGCTCCAATAATCTTCCACTATTTGTATATAGCCTTGAAAAACATTATCGCCTCTAGATCGTGGCGTAACTCTAATTTTACTCACTTCATAGCCTTGATCTTTGAAAGTTCCATCATACTCAAACCTGTAGTACGAAAATGCTTTTGGTGATAAAGGAGAAATCGATTTAGCTACTTCCGAATCATAAAAAGAACCTTCAATATATCCGTTGGGACTTGTATTTTGATCATCCCCTACCGAGTAAATAGAAATGACATTTTCGACATATGTATTTGGCCTGATGTACTCGACCTCAGTTACAGACTCATTAATAAAAACCCTACCTTCCTCGATACCTTCCTTTTCTAAGGTTTTTCGAAGGAAAAATGGTGAGTCCTTCAACTTACCCTTTCCCTTAATATACACTGTGGCGGTGTATCTATCTATTTGCTGTGAGTGCCATTTGGCTTTTGCTATTGCTTTACGCATGATAGTATATGCCGGATCTTCCTTACCTGCATAGACCTGCACATCTTGCAACACCATGGTTTGTGTTTTTAAAGCCACATCAATGGTAATAAAATCACTACCAACAGTTACAGACTTTGATACAGACTCGTAACCCACATATTGATATATAATATTATAATCACCTGGTGCTAATTTAATTTCATAAAAGGCATCTGAATTGGTACTAGTGCCGGTTTCGAGCTCTTTTACATAAATGGTGGCAAATGGCAAGAGTTCCCCATTTTCGTCTTTAATAATACCTCTGATCCCTCCGGAAAATGAAGTGATTGACAATGCGAATAGCAGGATAAGTGTGAGTAGGTATCTAAACATATGATGCTTAAGATATACGAGAGTTTATTTATTTAGATATAAAATTTCTTAGCTGCGATTAATTCATTAACAGCATCTGGCACAAGATATTTTATAGACCTGCTTTCTTTTACGCACTTTCTGATAAAAGTCGCAGAAATATCCATCATCGGTGCATCGACAAGTTTAACGTTAGCGTGTTCCTTTAGTTCTGATGGTTTTGCGTGAGGTCTTGGGTAAACCAGCAAACCATAATCTTCCAAAATCCTTTCATGGTTTTTCCATTTCGGAAAACTCTTCAAATTATCTTCACCAATAATTAATGTAAACTCATGACCCGGGAATTTTTCAGTAAGGTAGGTAAGTGTATCAATAGTGTAGCTTGGCTTAGGCATGTTAAATTCCACATCGGTAGCCTTTAAATCATAGTTATCGTTAATGGCAGCATTAACCATATCAATACGATCAAACTCGTGAAGAAGTGAAGCTCGTTTTTTAAATGGGTTTTGAGGAGAAACTACGAACCAAACTTGTTCAGCTTCGGTGGTTTCCACCATTACATTGGCAATAATTAGATGCCCAATATGAATAGGGTTAAATGATCCGAAAAATAATCCTACTTTCATATAGTTTTATTCAGCCAGGAAATCGTCAACCAGCTTTTCAGCTTTCTTCAAAGAGTCTTCTAAATCTGCGTTAATTAAAGTGACATCAAATTTATCTTCAAATGTCATCTCAAATTTAGCCTTAAATATACGTTGAGAAAGACTGGCCTCAGATTCTGTTTGTCTGTCGGTGAGTCTGGATTTGAGGTCGTCAAGAGAAGGTACTTTTACGAAAACGGCTAAACCTCTATCACCAAAATACTCTTTTAAGTGCAAACCACCTTTTACATCAACATCAAAAATTACGTGACGTCCTTCATCCCAAATTTTTTGTATTTCTGATTTAAGAGTGCCGTAAAAGTTGCCTGCGTAAACTTCCTCCCACTCGATAAATTCATCATTATCGATTTTATTTTTAAACTCTTCCGGAGTCAGGAAATAATAGTCTTTACCATTTTCTTCATTACGACCTCTTTTGTCTCTTGTACAGGCTGAAATGGAAAACCCAAGTTTCGGGTTGGTTTCGATTAAATGCTTTACAATGGTAGTTTTACCCGATCCGGATGGAGCGGAGAAGATTATTGCTTTACCTTTCATTTAGGGGTTATTCAGCTTGTTGAAGAATTTTTTCTCGAATTGAATCGACCAAGTCTTGAGGGACTTCTTTATCGCAGCAGTTTTTCTTAATCAATTCTTTAATTTTTCGATCGACACAGTATATCTCGTAATAAGGCATGCAGTTTTCGAGATGCTTTTCAAAGTAGGCCCTTTGTTCGTCAGTGGCTTCTTCGTCTAATACCAGGTTAAGTATTTTCAGACATTCATTTTCAGGCAGGTCTTTTCCTTTATTCTCAGGCGCGTTGTCAGATGAATCAGAAGACGGTTTTCCCATTTTACTTAATTTTTATAACCCATTTTTGTCGCGTAGTCATTTAACTTTTCTTTTAAAAGATTTCTAGCCCGATGCAGCCTCGACCTCACTGTACCAATTGGTATATCGAGTATTTTGGCCATTTCATCGTACTTAAATCCTTCGAGATCACAAAGTATGATCACCGTCCGAAAATCAACATCTAAGGAATTTAGTGCGTTGGATATTTCGTCTCCGATCATATCCTGCACGGCATCCACCCTTAGATCTGTAGTAATAGACTTATCAATATCTTCAGAATTGTAGTAAGACTCAACTTCCTGATAATCTACTTTGGCAGGTTGCTTACTCTTCTTTCTAAAGTCATTGATGAAGCTATTTTTCAATATTCGAAACAACCACGCTTTTGCATTAGTTCCTCTTTCGAATGATTGAATAAACCTGTATGCCTTTAGATAAGTGTCTTGCACCAAATCTTTGGCATCATCCTCATCGAATGTCAATCGATAAGCAAAGTTATACATAGAATCGATATGAGGAAGAAATTCGGTTTCAAAAACCTCTTCCTTTTCTTTCTTACTATAACTTTGTCTTTGTTTTTCGGACATCTTAGTTAAAAATACTAATTATGGGATAAATTAAGTAGTTTAAATTCTATTGATTCACTAAACGTAAAATTTAGGTAACCATCTATTTATATACGTTCTAAATGTACAAAAAGGATGCCTTTGTCAATTTAATGACACCTTTCGATGGTATAAGGTTTAAATGAGTACTAATGTTTAATACAATATGCATTTTTTCGCCCTTTAAATGAGGATATTACAATATAAAGACTGGAGGCTATTAATAAGTGACAATTTGTCTGATGATGAGGCCAGATCCTATTTTGACGTAGTTAAGAATAACAAATTCAGTCTCATAGAATCACTGAAAGATCACCACAGGAGCGTAGTTAAACGAATTGCTATTGATGATTGTGATCTTGTACTTAAAATTCCCGCAGAAAAGAACAAACGTAAATGGATACGTCTACTAACCTGGTTTAGGCTTGGAGAGGCATTTAAGAACATGAAAGGCATGGTTAAACTCTGGAGCAAGGGGATTAAAACAACTTTGCCGATAATCGCTGCTGAAAAACGCTCATCAGGTATGGTAGTTGACTCTTGGCTAATTTATAAATATTTGGATGGAACCACGTGCCTTGATCACCCTGAACACTATGGTGCAGTCGTTAAAAAGCTAAGTGAAATGCATACCAAAAATATTTTGCACGGTGACCCTCAAATCAGAAACTTCATCCATCAAAAAGGAGAAATCTTTGTAATAGATAGTAATCCTAAAAGCGTTGGGTGGGCATTTGACAGAGCCTACGAATGGGCCTATTTAAGAAAGAGTGCACCGGGTATTGAGGACCATTTTGGTGAATTAAATGACTGGTGGCTCTACAAGATCGCTTTTTGGTATGACATTTATGAAAGGCGATTTGTTAAGAACAGAAGAAAATTTAAAAATGGAATTAGGAGCTTGTTTTCCTCTTCAAAATAAGGTAGTCATTTTCGGTTTTCAGCACTTCGTAATAGTCATTATGTACCACCTTTAGTTCTTTTTTAAACCATAAATCGTATTCATCAGCTGCTTCCTGCGTAACAACTACATATTCTATATTCAGAGCAGCACACTCTTTCCATAGATCTAATTGTGTAATTTTCCTGTCTTCCAGGTCCTGGACATAGAGAAATGTTTTATAGTTATAAATTCTGTAACTATCAATTTCATTATAGATTAACTCCCAAGGTGCCAAAACCAAACTTTGCCTGGGAATAGAGGACAAAGTATTCCTATGCTTTTCTACATGGGGCTCATTTCTTCCCAACATTCTCGCTGCACTTATAGTCGTAAAAGCCAGTTGAGCCAATAAGACTACTACAATAGCCCCTTTAAACACATAGTTCTTCTTCTCTTTAATACTATACAAGCCATAACCAATTGTAATTGCCAGGAATGGCTGATACAACATTATGTATCTTGGTGATTTGTGACTTCCAAGTAATCCTAAAAACAACGCCAACAGCATAGTGTACAGAAAAATTTGTTTATGATTCTTCCATAGATATTTGCCGTTAAAGATCAGTATGAGAAAAAACATGGCGCTCATGCCCATAATTTGATCTCCCCAGAAAAATCGCTTATGCTCCGAAAGTAATCTAATTATAAAGCTCAAAAAAACATTTCTTTCTACAGAATCTTCGAAACTATGTAATGGCCAGTTTACAATATTGTATTGCCACTGTTGCAAATTTTCAGGATCCAGCAATGGAATAAAGTAAATAAAACACACCGGCACGGCTGCTAAAGAAAACAATACAGTAGCCTTGATATTTTTATGAAACAGGAGCAAGAAGAAGCCAGCTAAACAATAAATTACACTGTTTAGATGCGTTAAAAACGAAAGTCCTGCAAACGCTCCTGCCAGCAGTATTGAGAGTAATTGTTGGTTGTCAAAATACCTTTTGATAAAATAAAATGATGCCGTACCAAATAGCATTGCCGGTACTTCTGGTCTTATTTCGAAAGATTTCTCAAAAGACAGTGGTGCAAAAAGCATTACGAAAAGCACCAGCAACCTAAGGCTTTTAGCTTGATTTTCCGTTATCTTCCATAAAACCCACAAAGTCAGGCCAAAGCAGATTAAGTTAAAAGATCTGAGATAATCAACTGACCAACCAAAGACGGACACTATTATGCTACCCATCCAAATGAGTAATTTGTGATATACCAAAAACTGGTTTTGCCAATCAAATATTAAAGGAATGCTTTTAAGTTTAACTGAGCCCTCTTTGGCAAGCCAATAAGACTGCTCTCCAAACCAACAATCATCTCCTTTGATCTCTCTATTGATCATTGTGGCCAACATGACCAGGCCACATAAGATGAGCAGCCCTTTAAGTATATTCTCAGAACATAGTTTATTGAAAAATCTATCCAGCATCATCTTTGGTGTTTTCCCAAATCAACATTATAGACACTCCAAAAGGGAACTTTAGCCTCATTCTAAGCCACGGTTTCTCCATTAGAAAAATAGCGTACATAAGGTTATTTAAAATTCCTGGTTTGAACTTGTTGAAGTCAGACTTGACCTTACGATCTTTCTTATAAAGAATATTCGATATCCTTCTAATAAGGTAAATCGGAATGAAGAAATAAAAGTTGAAATAGCTGGTAAAACCAACTTCACCGGATTCCTTAAAAAGTTGCTGCAATGAATGTTTTTTGTATCTACGGAAATGATGATTGATTACGTCATGGTCGCTCCATAGGCTCATAAACGCAGGTACTGTCACAAAAATATTCCCACCCTTTGCACAAACGCGTTTCATCTCCTCAACGGCCGTTTGGTCATCATCTACATGCTCAATGATATCGAAGGCACACACTAAATCAAAGGACTGATCTTCATAAGGCAAATCGAGCACGGAACCTTCCGTTACCTCCAGGCCTATTTCCTCTCTCACAAACTTGCAGCAGTCACTGTCATACTCCAATGAAGTAACTTCGCCATACTTACTTAGCATTTGTGATGTGGCACCTGTGGCCGCACCGACATTAAGTATTTTTAACTTTTGGTCAGTAGCAATTTGAGCCACTTTGGACTCAAGAATCCGAAGTCTTGCCAGAAACCACCAGTGATTTCTCTCCTGGATGTAATACTCATGATAATACGTCTTATCCAACCTTCTCTTCTTTATTTACAACACGTTTGTTTATTATAAACAATGGCCTGCCCTTCGATTGATCAAAAATTCGAGCGACATACTCACCTATAACCCCCAGCGAAATAAGCTGAACTCCGCTAAATAAGGCTAATGCAATAATTGTTGTAGTATAACCCTCAGGAACATTGTCATAAACAATCTTTTTCACCACAAGTATCGAAATGTAAATGAGTGAAATTAGAATTGTATAGAGCCCTAATCTTGTGATAAGTTTTAAAGGGAAGTTGCTAAAGTTAAAGATACCATCATAGGCAAGTTTAAATAGTCGCCCAACAGAGTATTTTGTTTCACCTGCTGATCGAGAATCACGCTCATACTCAAGTCCATATTGCCTGAACCCTACCCAGGAACGCATGCCACGCACATACCTGCTGCGTTCTGGCATATCATTGAGCAGGTCTATCACTCTGCGACTCATCATTGAAAAATCACCACTGTCTAATGGAAGGGCAGTTTCGGTAAGCATCCGTTGTATTCTGTAATAAGCCCAATAGCTAAACTTCTTAAATATGCCTTCCTTCCTTTTTCTTCTCACACCATAGACCACATCATACCCTTCACTAATTTTTTCATAAAATGCATGCAGTAGTTCGGGTGGATCTTGCAGGTCTCCATCCATTATCATGATTGCTTCAGTACCTCTCGCACTCTCCATTCCTGCGCTTATAGCAATTTGGTGACCATAGTTTCTGGAAAGAAATATGGCATGAAAGGTACTGTCCTCCTTAGCTAATTCCATCATGAGCAAAGCAGTATTGTCTTTGCTGCCATCATCGACAAGCACAAACTCAACGGTTTGGCTTATAGTTTTCTTTAACTCAAGCAGTCTTGCTTTGAGTTTTTTAAAAACCTCCTCTTCATTGTAAAGAGGAATTACAACAGATATTTCCGGCTTACTCATAACTAGTGCCCAAACATACTAAAATCAAAATAAAAGGGCACAGTATTCTGTGCCCCTAATAATTGATGATGGTGAAGAGTATTACCTCCTCGCTATCAACTCACAACTTTTTACCAGATTGATAAACTCAATTCTGTAACCTTCTTTGTCTTCTCCTTTTGAATTCTGAGCCATCTCGATTACATCATTGTATGTTAAGTCTCCTTTAAACTCAGACTCCCTTAACAGCATACCAAAGCCTGCCACTGCAGCTGACCATCTGAAATTGTCGGAAGTTTTACTCAGGCTCACTTCCAAATCTTCTAATCCATTTACAATTAACTTGCTTTTATCACCTTGAGGAGCTTTATATCTCAGTTTTACTGTCATTAGCTCTTTTGATTTAAAGGCCTCTGGTGAAATTTTACTGTCCTGATATTTCAGTTCATCAATAGGAGCGAAATTGCTTTCAACACCTGTCGGAATAATTTCATACAATGCCGTTACAGTATGACCTGCACCCAATTCGCCAGCATCTTTTTTGTCATTATTAAAATCTTCGTCTTTTAGCAACCTGTTTTCATAACCGATTAGTCGGTAGGCATTTACTTTGGCAGGGTTGAACTCCACCTGAATCTTTACATCCTTAGCAATAGTAAATAATGTGCCGCCAAATTCATTAACCAGTACTTTCTTCGCTTCTAGTATATTGTCAATATAAGCATAGTTACCATTGCCCTTGTCTGCCAATAATTCCATTTTAGAATCTTTGTAGTTACCCATTCCAAAACCTAATGCTGTTAGAAATATACCGTCTTCTCGTTTCTCTTCTATCAATCTTTCCATGGATGCATTACTTGATTCTCCAACATTAAAGTCACCATCCGTAGCAATGATCACTCGGTTGTTGCCATCCTCGATATAATTGTCTTTCGCAATTTTATAGGCCAGATTGATACCTGCACCTCCAGCTGTTGAACCCCCTGCCTGCAATTTATCTAAGGCGGCTATAATTGTATTTTTCTCATCTCCATCAGTGGAAGGAAGCACAACACCAGCGGCTCCGGCATATACTACTATTGCTACTTTATCGGCAGGTCTTAACTCTTGAACTAATAACTTAAAGGCAGACTTTAATAAGGGTAATTTATTGGTACTACTCATCGAGCCCGAGACATCAATTAAAAAGACAAGGTTTGAAGCGGGTAAATTGTCCGTAGCAATATCTCTTCCCTGCAACCCAATATGTACTAGCTTATGCTTTTTATTCCAGGGAGCCTGGGCTATTTCAGTATTGATAGAAAATGGGTGATCACCTGTTGGCTGTGGGTAGGCATAGTCGAAATAATTAACCATCTCCTCAATTCTAACAGCATCTTTTGGTGGCTGCTGACCATTATTTAAGAATCTCCTCACATTACTGTAAGACGCAGCATCTACATCGATAGAAAACGTTGAAAGTGGTTTTTGTAATGCGCTTCTAAACTCATTTTCATGTATCGCGTCATAAGACTCTGTATTAAAATTGGTTGGGACACGATCATAGTACCCCTGTGACATCTGCATATCCTGAACGGGAGCATACATCTCCTGTCTGGATAGTTTTGCATTTTTGCCTTTTCCAGAAACAACTACCTCAGCAAGCTCTTGCTCAGCAGATTCTAACTGCACATTGATTACAGTACGGTTACCAACTATAACTTCTTTCGATTCTAAACCAATAAAAGAAAATACAATAACACTTTTAGTATCAGGCACATTGATGATATACTCTCCTTTTGAATTTGTAATGGTGCCTATTGTCGTTCCTTTTAGAACAACATTGACCCCTTGCAAGGCCTGACCACTATTAGCAGCGGTTACTACTCCTTTAATTGTTCTCACTTCCCTTAGGCTCATGGCCGTAAGTAAAAGTGTTGTTAATAATAATAGACTAAGCTTTTTCATAATATTAAAAGTTAAATGATAGATGCTTTTATTTAAGGATGCGTGTGTTTTCCAAATTCCATAAAGAGCTTATATTTTTTTTATAGTTTAGGAGTTACGATACCACCAGATGAGTAGATCACCGAATGAAATAGCACATGAGTACGAGCTCATTGAGTCTTATAAAAAGACCCATGATTTAGCTATTTTGGGCAAACTCTACCAACCTTTTATGCACCTGGTCTATGGTGTGTGCCTTAAATACCTGAAAAACCGAGAAGCGAGTCAGGATGCTGTTATGCAGGTTTTTGAACTACTTGTTAAGAAAGTAAAAACCCATAAAATTGAAAACTTTAAAAGCTGGTTGTATGTAGTGACCAAAAACTTTTGTCTGATGGAGCTTAGATCTAAAAAGCATCAGATAGCTCGGGAAAGCAAAGATATTGATGATGGAGTTGTGGAAAATGAGCTCTTGTTGCATCATAAGAATGACAGCATTGATGAAGACAATTTAGTGATGCTGGAGAAGTGTATAGATCAACTTCAAAAGGAACAGAAAACATGTATAGAATTGTTTTACCTTGAGAAAAAGTCATACAAGGAGGTCGAAACACTTACTCATTACGATTTAAAACAAGTAAAAAGTTACATCCAAAATGGAAAACGAAATTTAAAAAATTGCATGGAAAGCAGTGAAGAATAATCAAAACCATATTGATAAACTTTCTCCTGAGGTAATAGAACTGTATCTCAGTGGTGACCTTACGCACAGTCAAATGCATCAGGTAGAAAAATTGATGCTTGAAAGTGATTTTGATGCTGAAGCCATGGAGGGTTTTGAAGAAACTGGAGTCGATGGATTGCAACACGACATCATCGATCTTAATGCTCGTATTGAAGCCAGAGTAAAAACGGAAGATAGGCGGCTATACTTCTATTTAAAAATAGCGGCTTCTGTATTACTCATAGCCATTGCTACCTTTGTAACTATAGAACTTATCCCAATTGATCAATCTGAAACCATCAGTCAATCTGAGGATGCACCAGAAGCTTTTGAAGAAACCCTTGCTTTGCCAGCATCAGACGATGAGGATATAGCACAAAAAAGTAAGGGTCAAGAAGAGGCGTCAACTCAGGCTCCTATAAAAAATGAAATTATTATACCAGAAACCTCCACTTCAGACGTAATGAGTAGGCAAGAAACGTCTGCTGAAGAAGAACAGGTTGAAGAGTCAGTGGCACTCGATTTTGAGATACCGGAAGAAACAATAGCTGAAAATGTTATAAATGACGAAGCGTTCGAAGCTCAAGATTTATCAGAAGTTTCAGGCGCAAAAGCTAAGAAGGAATTATCTAAAACACGGATGGCTGCCAAGCGAGCGGCCAGTTCAGGTCAGATGCAAAAGTTGAAAGGGAAGGTAATAACTGAAGATAGCACTCCTCTACCTGGAGTCAATATAGTAGTTAAAGGTACCACGCTGGGTACTGTCACCGATATAGAAGGAAACTATGCCATTGACTTACCAGTAAACTCGGATTCAACATTAGTAGCATCGTTTATTGGGTACGAAAGTAAAGAAGTGAATGCAAGAGGTAGAAGCAACCTTGATATTCAGCTTAACGAGGATATTCAGCCACTTAGTGAAGTGGTAGTTACTGCTGCGGGTGAAGAAGATACTGCCTACGAACCAGCCACTCCTTTGAATGGATATAAAGCCTACCAGATCTACCTGGAAAATGCTGCAACACCTATTAAGAACAGAACCGTTGTTACTGTATCCTTTGTGGTGAATATAGACGGTAGTCTAAGTGATTTCGAGATAATTAAAGGTGCCACAGAAAAGCTGAATGCGGAAGCTATCGATTTAATTAAGAATGGCCCTGAATGGCATCCCGCCAAAAGAAATAACCAGGTAGTTTCTGATACTGTCGAGGTTAAGGTGAAGTTTAAGCCTAAGAAATAAAAGCACGACACTTCAAAGTTTAGAACTTTGGAAAAGCTTTTTATCAGCTCTATTGCTTGAGAGACTTCATAAAAAAAGCCACCTGTCAATGACAGATGGCTTTCAATTGAAATTTAATTCAAAGTCTTATTTGAATTTCGGGTGATCCTGTCCCGGGAAGTTTTCCTCGAAGAAGTCACCGTACTCTCTGATAGTTTTCTTCATATCTTGACGTAGCCAAAGAATACCAATTAAGTTTGGTATGGTCATCAAGGCAATAGTAATTGCTGACAATGTCCAGATAATACTTGTATCCTGGAAAGCGGCAAAGAAAAATGCCACTACATACACTACTCTATAATAGATTACAGATTTAGGGCCGAATAGATAAGTCATCGCTCTGTCACCATAGTAAGACCACGAAATAGCTGTACTAAAAGCAAACAATAACAGTCCTATAGAAACAATATACTGACCGTAGTCTCCGAAGAAACCTCGCTTAAAGGCTAATGCCGTGAGTGGTGCACTATGAACCAACGACTCACCCCAAAGCTCGTATTCACCTGAGTTTACAATATTACCATTGGCTACTTTAACAGTACCAGAATATAGTTTTTCATCCAACAAGCCCTCTGTTTCATAGACCTTGATGTTGTCTGCAAAGCTTCTGGCGTGAATAAATGTGATGTCTTCGTTTTGAATCACACCGTTTTCTATCAGAAGATCTCCATTATATCGAGGTAACTTCTCAACATCGTTTAAGTGCTCGTATATAAGATTCTTATGTTCCAGATTCGATTCCGTGTACTGATCCGCCAGAATTTCTATTTCTGTATATTCAAATTTATTATTGTGCTTTTCTGACCATGCTCCTGAAGAAAGCAGTACTAAACCAGTAACCGTACAAATGATGATCGTATCAATAAAAGGCTCCAGAATTGCCACCATACCTTCAGATAATGGCTCGTTGGCTTTTGCTGATGCGTGAGCAATTGGTGCAGAACCCTGACCTGCTTCATTTGAGAATAATCCTCGGTTTACCCCACGATTAAATGCAAAAGCTAAATTAGCTCCGATAAAACCACCTGCTGCTGAAGAACCAGTAAAAATATCACTGAAAATCGACATAAACGATGGTATAATATTTTCATAATTGAAAAGAATAACAGCAAAAGCTCCTATAAAATAAATAATCGCCATGCCCGGTACGAGTTTAGACGTAACTGCCGCAATACGCTTAATTCCACCAATAATTACGAGTGCCAGGAATACTGCCAAAACAGCTCCTGTAACGATCTGATCTATACCAAATGTGGCTAATAATGTACTTGATATACTATTGATCTGCGGTAAACTACCCGTACCGAATGATGATAGTACGGTGGCAAAAGCAAATATTGCAGCTAACCATTTAAGGTTAACTTTCTTACCACCAAGCTTAAACTCAGCATTTTTCATATAATACATTGGCCCACCAGCCATGGTACCATCCTCCAGCTTTGTTCGGTATTTATGTGACAATGATACCTCCACAAATTTTGTACACATACCTAAAACAGCGGTAACCAACATCCAGAAAAGTGCTGCTGGGCCACCGAGGTGAATAGCAAATGCAACACCTGCAATGTTACCAGTACCAACAGTACCTGAGAGTGCTGTAGCTAAGGCTTGAAAGTGAGAAGTATCACCTGGCAAATCCTTTTTGTCGAATTTACCCATGACGATACGAACCGCATGTCTAAAGAATCTGATTTGTGGAAAGCCCAGGTAGATTGTGAAAAAGAGACCTGTACCTAATAAGGCATAAGGAAACCAAATGGCGCTTCCGATGAAACTATCAATCAGAACTAAAAAATCATTAACTGCTTGCATACTGATTATTTTACGTTTTTATGGATGGTTGGCAAATCTAAGAAATTAATCCACACGGCAAAAAGGGTTTTATTTGGAAGATAGATAGGTAGGCAAACTATTATTCGGTTGCTACTAAAAATTATTGCAGCCGAAATATCAACTTTTTAAATACTTTTGCGTTTTAGAGCATACATTTAGCACCATAAGACTTGAAGATCAGCACTTTACTATTCGTTTTTATTACACTTAGCTTGGCCAGCTTGGCCCAGTCACAAAGTACCATTCAGCAGGTGCGAGAAGACTTATTTTATTCTGATTTTGATCTTGAAAAGTGCTTTGAATTTGACAAAAGCATAACAGCCCTGAAGGATACATCTCCTCTAACTCAGGCTTACAAGGCTGCCTCGGAAGCGCTCATCGCTAAATACAGCTGGAACCCTGTAACAAAGTTTAATTATCTACATAGTGCTCAAAAGTTGTTGGAAGATGCAGTCTCAAAGGATGCATTAAATGTCGAAATAAGGTTTTTAAGGTTATATATAGAAAACAGCATCCCCGCTTACATGGGCATGAGTAAAAACAAAAAGGAAGATAAGCAGGTAATTATTGATAATATTGACCTGCTTTCTCAAATAAACATTGGAGCCGACATCACCAGTTACATTATAGGCTACATCACCTCACCAAAAGTTAGTTCGGCAGAGGAAATTGAACTGATTAAAAGTAAGATGGCTATTAACTAAACCACTTTCTTTCTTATCTGCTTAGCGTACGTTCGACTTACAGGAAAGCTTTTGCCATTTTGCATTTTTACAATTAGCCCGCCATTAAAGTGTTTCTCAATTTCTTTCAGATAATTCAGGTTAATAATTGTTGAGCGGTGAATTCTAATAAACTGATCAGGGTTAAGTTTTTCTTCCAACTTACCAATACCTGATGAACTTAAATACTGGTCTTCATTTGTGGTAAGCACAGTATAATCTCCTGATGCCTCTAAGTGCATAATTTGTTTAACTTCCAGGTTAAATAACTTTTCACTTTTCTGAACGAATAAATGACTGGAGAACTTTGTTTCATCGTCTGCAGAAGATTTAATGCTCATGATTAATTCTTCTACATTGTTTTTATCTGCCCTGATGCGCTCCGTGGCTCTTTTAATAGCTAGTTTAAACCGATCTTCATCTAAAGGTTTCAATAAGTAATCTATAGCATTTTTATCAAAAGCCTGAATAGCATACTGGTCATACGCAGTAGTAAATATTACATATGGCTTGTGTTTTATTGCCTCCAACACATCAAACCCATCCATGCCTGGCATCTGTACATCGAGGAATATGAGTTTAGGCTCTAATTCATCAATTTTAGCCACAGCATCCTTCCCTTTGGCACATTGAGCTACCACCTCTATTTCTGTAAAAGGTTCGAGGAACTCCAACAGCAGATCTCTGGCCAATTTCTCATCATCAATTATTATACATTCAATCTTCATGTGGGTTGGTTTTTATCGTTATTTGGCCGAAGCCATCACTTCTTTTTGTTCAGTAATGATATTGTTTAAAGGTAGTATAAAACTTACCGTGTATCCATCATCACGTGCATGGATTTGCAAACCTGCACGCCTGCCATAGATGCTCGTCAGGCGTTTATCTGAGTTTTTCAACCCAATACCTGATGACTTTCCATCTAGTATTTTTTTTGCCTTTTTACCAAGGCCATCGTCAGTAATTTCAAAATAAATACCTTCTGCTTTTCTCTCAACGGTTAGCTCAATGGTACCTCCTTCATCTTTTGGAGCAATACCATATTTCACAGAGTTTTCAACCAGCGGCTGAAGTACCATTGGCGGTATTTCTACACTCAAACATGTCGGCTCTATGTTTTTAACAAACTTCAATCTATCGCCAAACCTTACCTGTTGAATGCGCACATAGTTTTCAATAAAGTCAAGCTCATGTATAAGCTTTACGTGCTGTCCACCATGAGAGTCTAGTGCATAACGAAACACATCTGATAATTGTGTAATTACCCTTCGGGCTTTTTCTTTGTTTGTACCGATCAGCGTGCTTATCGAGTTTAGCGTATTGAATAAAAAGTGAGGATTTATTTGAGACTTCAATAACGTAAGCTGCATCTCTTTATTTTTAATGGCCAGCTCACTTTTCTCCTGATCCTTCTTCTGAAGACTTTCAAAATATCTAATGATATAATATACAGCCACAGTTATAATGTATTGATCATAAAAACGCATGGCATCCCAGCTCAATAGTTCCAGCATGTATTCTTTCCAATCATCGAAATATACCAGACCATCGAGGTAGTAATTAAAATAGTAGGAAAGAAAACTCATGCACAGGAAGTAGAATATGAGGCCAAATAAATGGCCAAATACCTGTACTGCGACCTGATACCTAAAAAGCCAGTTGGCATATATAAACGTGAGTGCAATAAAAATACATACCGCTTCCAGCAGGTAGAAACCATTCCAAAGTACTGTGGTGCTATATGGCCTCCATACCTGCCACTCAATAATGGTACTTACAGTATAGTTAATAGCATACCACAAACAGATAAGCATGTAAGCTGTTTTCCAGACTCTAGGTATGTTTTCAAGGAGGCGCAAGGGCGTTTTTACACTAATTTAGATATAAGATTTTGTTTTTATTAAGCCAAATAAACAAAACCAACTACAAACAGCCCTGTGAATAAAAATGCAATTTAGTGAAAAATCCTACATGAATGATATTTAATGTGCTTTCAAACCGATATTTATTGGGAAAATGAGCTTTTCATTCACATCTTTGATATGAATTATTTAATACAGGTTCGTGTAATCAGCATATGCGCTTAATTTTTTTAGCTACAGTATTAATCACATTACCATTTTTTCTACCTGCCCAGACCATTACAGTTTCAGGTAAGGTTTTAGACAAAGAGGATAATGAGGCTTTAATTTTTGCATCGATTGGTGTAAAAGGTAAGCCTATTGGAACCGTATCAAACTCGCTTGGTGAATTTGACTTCCATATACCACCTGAGTGTAAAGACGAACTACTAGTAATAAGTATGCTTGGTTATGAAAATCTGCAAACACCAATTAGCAATTTAATAGGTAGAGATACCATCATTTTCAGGCTTAACAAAGCGGTTCAAGTACTAGACGAAGTAGTGATTCAGGATAGCCTTGATGGGGGGGATATTGCACGAATAGCCATTTCAAGAATTGAGCAAAACTACCCAATGTCACCTTTCCAGTTAGATGGTTTTTATCGTGACCTGAAAAAGATCGGAGGAACATATTTCTCATTACTAGAAGCTGCGGTACAGATTTATGATGAAGGATATGAAGCGCCAAAAAACAAAAGCCGACTCAGAGAGCGTGTTGGCCTGATGGAGGTTAGAAAAAGTCTGGGATACAATAGCAGATTTACAAAGTACTTTGATCAAAACAACTTACTTGAGGATCTGCTATTACATAATAACATTAGATACAGGCAGTTTCCAGAAGATGAAAGCTTCTACAATTTATTTAAAAGAGCTCAAACCTCTTACTTCAATGGAAGACGCGTATTTGTGGTCTCACAAAGACAATCAAATTTCTATTTAAAGCTTTATGTTGATGTGAGGAATTATGCGATCATCAGGCTGGAGTACGAACGCTTTTATGATAATGCTATCATCAGAAAAAAACGAGACAATGTAAGTAAGTACATCTATGATAAAAAGATCATAGACTACAAACAGTATAAAGGTAAGATGTATGTCAACTATATGAATCTGGAATCTAAAATCAATTGGTATGATGAAAAAACAGATTCACTAAAATTTGAGACAGAACTACATCAGGAACTGCTTATTAATAAAGTATATACAGACCCAAAAGAAAGAATCGCCAGTACAAAGAAAATGAGAAGATATGGCCTGCAGTACCAGGATGAGCAATACAACAAAACCTTTTGGGATAACTATAATGTCATTAAAGAAACTCCTCTTGATAAGAAAATTGTGGCAGATTTAGAACAATTGGGTGCTCTTGATGAACAGTTTGATAACTATTGACCGACAGTTATAGCCACTCATCGACAGTTACTGCATACTGTCGTCTGGCGTTTTCAATCTTACCAGAATAGCTGTTAATTAGTATCATTAAAGCCAACTATAGACACGAAATATCCCCGGAACCAAGGTTGTTCTGGGGATATTTTTTTGTTTAAAGAATATTACCGCAGAGCTCTTCCTCTAAGTGTCACTAAGGAACACCACACAAAGCTTAAATTATATCCACTGTTGTTTCTCAGCTTCTGCAAACAGTTCAGACTTGTCGATAGGAACTACTCCCACATGCTCACATACCAAACCCCCACCAAGGTTAGATAACGCAGCTATTAAATAAGGACTCAGTTTAAGTGCTACAGCAATAGATACCAGGCTTATTACGGTATCCCCTGCCCCTGATACGTCAGAGATTTCACGCATATGAGCAGGTATTAAATGTGTTTCGTTTTGATAGTTGATGTATACACCTCGTTCTGATAGTGTGATCAACGCACCCTCGCACTCAATCTCTCCTATTAATTTTTCTACTGCATCTTCAATAGCACTCTGATCGTGCTTTTCAAAATCAAGCTTAAGCCCTTCTTTTAATTCCTTTAAGTTGGGTTTGAAAAGCGTAACGCCTTTATATGATAAGAAATGTCTTTTCTTAGGATCTACAACAGTAGGAATGTCTCTGGATTTGGCGGCTGCAACTACATGTGAAATGAGGTTTTGTGTAACAACACCTTTGTCATAATCTTCAAATACGATTACATCAATCCCTTCAAGGAGTTGATCAATTTTTGAAATCAATGCCGCTTGTTCCTCAGAGTCAAGCGCTTTATCAGTTTCTTCATCGACTCGCACCACATGCTGATGACCACTTAAAACCCGTGTTTTTACTGTTGTAGGCCTGCTACGGCTATTGACTATGCCTGCAGTAGACATGTTTTTTTCTTCTAAGCGCTTTACCAAATTTGAACCGGCCTCATCATCACCTACAACTGCACATAAAATTGGGTCTGCACCAAGTGCCTGAATATTGAGAGCTACATTGGCGGCACCTCCCAGTCGATAGTCACGTTTTGTTGCACGTACCACAGGCACAGGTGCCTCTGGAGAAATCCGCTCAACAGCTCCCCAGATATAAGCGTCAATCATTACATCCCCAATGATTAGGACTTTTTGCTTATCAAAAGCATCAAATATTTCCTTTATGGACTTATACTCCATTATGAAAGTTCGCTCAGTACTTCTTTAATTCTTTTAATCGCCTCTTTTAGCTCTTCCTCAGAAGCAGCATATGAAAGTCTTACACAATTAGGGTCTCCAAATGCGTCACCCGTAACAAGAGAAACATGCGCCTTTTCTAAAATATACATGCAAAGATCTGAAGCATCCTTGATGGTTATACTTCCGGCAGATTTACCAAAATAACTGCTTACATCAGGAAAGAAATAAAAGGCTCCGGTCGGTAAATTGACTTTTAAACCAGGCATCTCTTTCAATAAATTATACACGAGGTCCCTTCTCTTTAAGTAAGCCTCAGACATTTCTTTGGTTGGTGATTGGTCACCAGTGATGGCTGTTAATGCCGCTCTCTGCGCAATTGAGCAATTGGCTGAAGTAATTTGCCCCTGCATTTTGGTACAACCTTTGGCTAACCATTCTGGCGCACCGATGTAGCCTACTCTCCAACCTGTCATAGCAAAGCCTTTAGCGAAACCATTTACGGTTACAGTACGCTCAAACATTCCTGGAAGTGCAGCCATGCTGGCGTGGGCACCCGTGTAGTTGATGTGTTCATAAATTTCGTCCGCAATTACGATAATATCGTCATGCTTTTTAACCACATCTGCAATCGCAGACAATTCTTCTTTGGTAAATACAGAACCTGTTGGATTACATGGTGACGAATAAATGATAGCTTTTGTCTTACTTGTAATGGCAGCTTCCAATTGAGCTGCAGTAGCTTTGAAGTCACTCTCGATACCACCTTTCACAAACACAGGCTTACCTTCTGCAAGTTGAATTAGCGCTGTGTAACTCACCCAATAAGGCGAAAATACTACTACCTCATCTCCGGGATTGAGCAACGCAAACATCACATTGGCAATAGACTGTTTGGCTCCATTAGAAACCACTATGTTATCTGCCTGATAAGGAATGTTATTTTCATCACGCAGTTTTTTAGCCAGTGCTTCTCTCAAATCAGGGTAACCTGGCACAGGTGGGTACGCAAAGTATTTGCCTGTATCAATCGCTTCTTTGGCTCCTATTTGTATGTATTTTGGAGTTTTAAAGTCTGGTTCACCCAAACTCAAACTTATTACATCAACACCTTTGGCTTTAAACTCCCGGGCCTTTGCCGCCATGGCAAGCGTAGCAGACTCTTCGAGGTTACTAATTCTATCGGATAGGTTCATAGGCAACTTAAATAGCAATTTTTAATTAAGTAGCCCAAAAATAGTCATTTCACCCTATAATAATAAAGCCCTGTACGTTATTAAATGAAATGTGCCAGATATCGTCATTGCTGTTTATTAAAACTCCATACATCATCAAGAGCTGTATCAGAACTCAGCAATGACAGATCATTATTTGTATCAACGCCTCCAATAGTTATGATGCCTCCATTAAAAGTTACGCTAGTATGATAAAACCGTTCTGGAAATAATTCTTCATTGGTAAGAATTTCATACCACCTTTCACCATCTTCTGAATACCACGTGTCACTCAATTCTCCAACAGTGTTTCCAAATCCGCCTATAACCCACATTTTATCATCAAAGACCACCACTGAGTGTAATACTCGTTCGGAAAACTCAGCAGATGGAGATACTTGGGTCCAGTTGATGCCATCGGATGACTGCCAAACATCATTTACATATCCTGTTTCAACATCTCTTCCTCCTATGATCCACACTTGGTTGTCAAAAACTATACTCCTAGGCCCAAGCCTTGCAGGGTAAGAGGTACTTTCAACAGTTGACCAATTAACACCATCGCTAGAATTATATATACCTGACTGGTGCATTACCCAGATTTTGTTATCGAAAACAACGGCCGAATGATCCATCATTTGTGGCAGTCCTGTTGCTCCTGCGTTTACCCATGTAATCCCGTCCTCTGAATACCATACATCATTAAGATCTTCAAACAAACCATCACTAGAGCCTCCAATGACCCACATTTTACCGTCAAACACCACGCTGGCATGATGAGATCGTTCAGGAAACCCGGCTCCGGTAGTAACTTCTTCCCAAGTCATACCATCGGCACTTTTATATATATTATCACCTGCCTGGAGAATATCAAAGCTAGTGCCCCCTATTATCCAAATGTTGCCGTTAAAAACTAATGAAGTATGCTGTCGTATCGGAATTAACCCAGATGTTGGCAAGATTTCCTCCCAATTTCCATGTAATCCGGTTTTAAACGAGGATATAATAGTTTCGGTACGGCCACCGTCACCATCTGTAGCAATTACTTTCCACTGGTATTGAGTCTCGGGTATTAAGGAATCGGCAGTTGTAAAACTGTTCTGAGTAAAATTGCTTGCCAACAAATTACTCCCCGATGTTTCATCAAGGTATAATTCATATAGTATTACATTCCTCTCTGGATCTATTGATTCACTCCATGTGAGGATGGGTAAAAGAGACACACCTTCTTGCCCATCTTGTGGAGATAGTAACGAAAAATCGCTTGGAGCACCACTTGTGGTAAATATACTCACTCCTGTTTCCAGGGTTGTTCCTGAATCATCTTCAGCTATTACCTTCCATTTGTACGTGGTATTAGGCTCTAACACTTGCGTTACTTTATACTCAAATGTTTCAATATTATTTTCTAGCAATGTAGTGGCGTCATCTTCATCAAGATAAATGCTATATCTCACGTCATCATCCAAACCATCAGCCACCTCCCATCTTAACTCTGGGTTTAGCTCAACATTTTCTTCCCCATAAAATGGGCTAAGTATCTCGAAATCTCCAGGAAGTTGGTTTATAGCTAAATTTTGGTCATCATCAGAACATGCAGTAGCTAAACCAAACATGGCTATTAGCAATTGAAGAATAATACGTTTCATATCTCAGATTTTGTTTTAAGGTTTGTAGACTACAAAGTAGAAATTGTTTGCCTTGTACTCGGATTCCATATTCTGATCAAACCCAATAAATGATATCATTAGCTTGCCGTCCACATGAGCACTTGCAGTAACCCAGGCCTGGCTATTTCCTCCAGACCTTGTAGTAACCACTGTCACATAGTCTGAACTATTATAGTCAACCCCATCTATATCAATTAAATATTCTCCCGTTACATAGTAGAAATTAGGCCAATTTCTATGACCTTTACTCACGCTGAAATTACCTGTTCCGCTACTTACAGGTACCGTGTTGTACGTTTCATTATGATAAATCCCATCTACATTACCATAAGCAATGGGTACCATATTGGCGTTGCCAGTAGTTGGGGTGTTGACTTCTCCATTGATTTCAATTCTATCTTCATCGATAGTAACTACATCCGAACTACCAGCACCCAATCTAATTTGATTAGCACCTCCTGATGCCCTTATTCGCGCTATTCCAGCACCGCCACCCCCGGTAGCCACGCCTATTTTTAATCTGTAATTACTACTACCAATTCTAAAGTCCCCTTCTGTATTTGTGACATCCCATTGACCACCAACCAAATCTAATCTTGCCGCAGGTGTGATTGTACCTATACCGATATTCCCTTCTGCACTTATCGCAAGCCTGCGCAAACCTTGGGTGCGCAAATAAACTCTACCTGTTGCATTGTCAGAAACAGTACCAAAATCCATGTTTCCATTAAACAAACTACCAACATAGCCTACTCTACCAGTAGCAGTATAATATTCCGAAGTCACACCACTTTCACTAGACTCAATGCGTAAAGCTTCTGGAAATGAAGCATTTACATGAAGTTTTGCGCCTGGCATCAACGTGCCTAGACCTAAATTGCCATCGGGCGATAGATTCATCCTAACAAGATTATTTGTCAGGAATAGCAAACTTCCTGTAGTGTTGCCGTCAACTGTACCAATCGCCATATCAGCACCCATCCCGACATTTCCCATATACCCCTGGGTTCCAAATTGGTTGGCAAATTGGATACCACTATCAGGCCCACTTACAGATTCTATTTTCAATGGAAACGAATTATCATCGAGAATATGTAATGCATTAGTTGGTGCATCGGTACCTATACCGACATTACCGGTATTATAGTATGTGTCATCTCCAGCTGTTACCCATGACGTACCGCCAGTAGTAGTTTCATCAATCCCCAAAGACCAACCTGCACCATCCCACTTAAGTACCTGTCCTTCAGTGGTACCCATCAATCCGCTAATGTCGGTGCCATCACCCATGAGCACCCCACTTTGTGAGGTTACGTCTATTTCATTGGTAGGATCTGCATCCGCATCATCAACCTGATCGTTTATAAAATTCTCTGCTGTTTTTGCATGTAAGGCATAGGGCACACTCAATAGCTGACTGGTGCCGGTTATAGTATAATTTTCTCCTCCTGCAGGGTCTGTTTCTGTCTTAATAAAGTAAGGACCAGCCCTCCAGTCGATAGAGGTAAAACTACCTGTAACAACAGTACCTTCTCCTATGGATAAGCTCACTAACCCTTGATTACTAGTCATCGGTGTGTGAACTTCTACATACACGGCTGTACTTGAAGCACTCCCTTGTAATATGGATATCTGCATGCCAACAGCCTGATTGGTTATGGGTGCATTTTCGGCATTTCTCACCACAGCCTGATAGCTCATTTTCTCAGGTGACTGAGCTATTACACTTGGTATTAGAAATATTGCGGCTATTAATAGGTATAGGTTTTTCATGGCTATTAATTCTTAATGATTCTAAAGTTTTTAATTAAAGTACCTGCATCTTGTATCTGCAAGTGATAAGTGCCTGAGGGAAGCTCCTGCATATCTAAAATGGTCTGTCTGGTCTTTATGCTTTTGCTATCAAGTAACTTCCCTTCGGAATTGATTAAGTGATAAATCAACTCTTTATTGTTGTAGGCATCTATTTTTAAGGTTAGGATGCTACTGGTTGGGTTGGGATAGGCCATTAACTTAAGATTTATGGCATCTAATTCTATCCCTACAGTAGTAGTGATTTCATACGTCTGTTGGACGCCCTGTGCAACAGATCCATTAGCGCCATTTTGGGAAGTATAGAAAACCTGACCCAAGCTATAGCTGGAAGATCCTCCACTGCCTGTAGCATTGCCCCCGGTCGTAACAACGGCTTCTTGAGCGTGTAGCCCGCCACTTAAACTTGTTAATGCAATTGCAATACCGATAATTAATTTCATGATTTGTCGAAATAAATTGTTTTTATAATTTGTTGATTGTGTAAGATTTGAAGTTCATACCTGCCCTTTTTCATGAAGTCTACATTGAGGTATATCTTCGAAGAAGGCAGCACTTTTAATCGTTGATGGTAAACGGTTCTTTTCATCAAAAGCCGACCATGTCAGAATCCTCGACTATTTGTATCGAAAGGTCAGCATAGGTTGAGTTGGCTGGTGAAGCAAAATCGTGTACCTCTAAGGAAAGTGTGAACCCAACATTGGCCTCTGCACCCATTTCCATTTTGCCAGTCATAGAAAGTGCTGTGAGTGGATTACTACTATCCCCTTCTTTACGAAGCAAAGTGCGAAATTCATTTTCCTCACGGATTACGCCAGATTCCAGATCAGAAAAATCCATAAACGCGTGAGGTGCGAAAAGTACGAGTAATTCAACCCCACCAGTATCGGCACCTAAGAAGGTAAAATCATAGATGGCATCTTTCAGCAAGTTTAACTGCCTATCAAAATCATCACGCTGAGTAAATGTATGGTTAACACCGGGTCCCTGAATAGTGAGTGTAAACTCGGGAGGGTCATTATCCACCTCCGGTATTTCGTCCACCTCGCAACTTGAGAGTGATACTATAAAAATGCCAAATACTAAAAGCCATATTAGTTTATTGGCAGCAACTACAGACAGTAATTCGCTTGTATTTTTCATGAAGGCAAGGTAAGCAGACCTGCCTTTTACTATTGTAATATTTGTAACAAGCTCTATGAGATATGTAACGAGCTAAGCTGATTTGCTCTTTGCGTAGGCTGAGGGGCTGTGACCATAGGCCTCTTTGAAGCATTTTGAAAAGTAAGAGGGATCGTTGAAGCCCACCGCATATGCAACTTCAGACATGTTAATGCCTGGCTTCTGCAGAATTTGAGAAGCCACTTTAAGCCGTTGAGATCTGATGAATTCTGTGGTGGTAAGGCCTACCAAAGCTTTAAGTTTTCTATGCAGTTGCATCCTACTCATACCAATTTCTTTACTGAAAATATCCGCAGTGAAATCAGAATCAGATAGTTTTTCATCTAGTAATTTTTCTACTCTACTGAGAAAATTTTCATCAGCGCTTGTAATCGCTATCTCCTGTGGCTTTAGTATTATTTCCTGACTATATCGCTGCCTCAAACTGGCTCTTAATTCAATCAATTTTTCGACTTTTACTTTGAGCACATCATTGCTAAATGGTTTTACTATATAGTCATCAGCTCCCGTTTCTAACCCTGCCACAACATGCTCATCACCTGCCTTAGCGGTGAGCAATATTATCGGAATGTGGCTGGTTCTTTCGTCTTCTTTTATCGTCTGACACAATACCATCCCATCCTTAACAGGCATCATTAGATCAGAAATAATGATATTCGGAACATTTTTTATCGCACTTTCAATGCCTTGCTCTCCATCCTCAGCCTCTATTATCTGAAAGTCATCTTTGAAAATATTGCTAACTAACTTTCTAACATCTGCATTATCTTCTACTATCAATAGCAAGGGTTTAGACTCATCGAATGCCAAACCTTCCTGATCTACAGGTGAAACAATTTCAGTATGATCCACTGACTCTTTGTTGCTTATTGTAAAAGTTGACCGCAGTTCGTCCGACTTAAAGTTTTCTTTGGCTACAGGTAGTATGACTTCAAATAATGTAAACTCGTTTTCTATACTTTTTACTGCTAGTTTGCCCTTATGAATCATTGCCAACTCGTTGACAAGCGCTAAACCAATACCGGCCCCTTCACGCGTGCTATCAGATTGGTAAAATCGGTCGAGTACCCGTTCAATTTCTTTTGCGCTTATACCTATTCCAGTATTTCTAACAGAAAAGGTTAAAGAGCCTTTTGATAAAGATGCCAATACCTTTATCTCTCCTTTTTCTGGTGTGTACTTAATAGCATTAGACAATAAGTTAACTGCAATTTTTTCGAGTGCATCTTTGTCAAACCAACTATCGCTTTCTTCCACTGGCACATCAATATCATATTTAATGTACTTCTGATCTGCGGCATACTGAAAAGATGAGGCAATGGCTCTGATATGTCCCAAGGCTTGACCTTTTTCAATTTGTAAACGCATATTGCCAGACTCCAGCTTTGACAAATCGAGTAGCTGATCTACAAGTTCGATCAATCTATTGGCATTTCTGTTGATCATCAAAAGGTTGGTGTAGCTTTCTTCGTCAAGTTCCTTTTTTGAGAGCTGGTCTTCTACCGGGCCCTTGATTAAGGTAAGTGGAGTCCTCAATTCGTGCGAGATGTTAGCAAAGAAATTAGACTTTGCAGAATCTAGTTCTTGCAACTTCAGCGCTACTTTTTGCCTGTTTCTATAAAGAATGAAAAAGACAACAGTGAAAATTAAAACCAGCGCCATCAATCCTAAAAACAAGTAGAGTTGATTTTGTTTTTCTTGTTCAGCCAATTGATTTTGAGTGGTTAACAGAGCAATCTCCTGTTCTTTCTTTTCGGATTGGTATTTGGCTTCGAGGTCAAATATTTCTTTGTCCTTACCTATACTATCCAACTCATTACGCAGTGCAAGGTAATCTTCATAAGTTTGATTTAATCTTTCAGTTGCTTCGTCTTCTGTATAAATACGTATGAGCTGCTCATACACTTTCTTTCTAGTCTCGCGCTCACCTATCTCTTTACTCAACTTTATTGCTTCTTCACCAAATTGGGCCGCAAGATCGAATTTTTTCATTTCGAGATAGATGTATGACATATAATTTAAGGCATTGAGTTGAAATAATTTATTCGTTCCTTCAAAAGCAATGTCATAGTATAGTTGATAGTCTTTTAGAGCTTCATCATATTTCTTTTGGCTTAGAAAAAGATAGCCTCTGGAAATGATACCATATGTATAACTACTTCGTGGCCCTCGATCTCGGTAATAATTGATAGCTCCTGTTAAGAGGGATTCAGCTTTGTCATAATCTCCCTTATTCGTATAATACTGTGCAATACCAAGATTGACTTCTTGAAGACCCACTTGGTCTCCAATTTCCATGTATATGTCTCTGGCATTTAAATAATAGTCTATAACCTTATCATAACCGTGTGTTACCCTAACTGTATAACCTATGTAATTTAGGATCTTGGCACGTAAGGATGTTACTTTCAACTCCTCATTAGCTTCGCAAACGGAGTCTGCCTTTGTGTACAGTGTAAAAGCTTTTTCATATTCTAATTTATAGAATTGTCCATTGCCCAATACCACATAACCTCTAGCTATACCTCGTGCCGAACCCCTTTCATCTGCCAGCTTTATCCCTTCATAGATAGTTTGTTCAGCCTTCTCATCCTCCCCTTGACCAAAATAAAATTCCCCCAAAGCGTAATAAATAGGTATACTATATTTCGGATCATTGAGTGCTTCTAATCCACTTTTATATACTAAAATGATTGAATCTGAAGAGACTCCCTTTTCCCGAAGCCATTGTGCATAATTATTTATAACATTAAATACCCTGTGTTGGTCTTTGAGAGTAGGAATAAATTCTAATGCATTTCGGTAATATCGATTTTTACTATTTTTATCCTCTAGCTTACTGGCAAGCTGAAGTAAAATATCAAAATGCGTACTATCCGGAAGTGGTCTTTCAAGAAGATTTTTAAGAGAGTCAACTTTACTGCTTTGTGCGTAAACCAAAGTACCCTGACTCAAAATAAGAAAGGCCAAATAGATCGCACTCTTAGTGGTGAATCTTTTAATAAATAAGTATTTAATTAAAGCCAGACAGACACCATTTTGCAACTGTCTCATTTTTTAAACATTTATAGCAAGATAAATACAATTTTACTATAAACTAAACATTTCTCTTTATTACTGCTTATAGTCAGTTCTGCTCAATATGCTGCGTCCTAATGTTATTTCATCTGCATACTCCAGCTCACCTCCAATGGGAATGCCCCGGGCTATCGTGGTTACTTTGAGATTGAACTCTTTAAGCCTTTTTGTAAGGTAAAAAGCCGTAGTATCACCTTCCATGGTAGGACTTAAGGCAAAAATTACTTCCTTTATTTCAGTGTCCTTTTGCTGCACTCTTGATAGCAACAGGTCCACCGTTAGATCAGAAGGGCCAATACCATCTATAGGAGAAATGACCCCACCCAGCACATGATAAAGTCCGTTATATTGGGAAGTGTTCTCTATGGCAATCACATCGCGTGTATCTTCGACCACACAGACTAGCGATCGATCTCTTCTATGGCTTGCACAAATGTTACACTCATCTGTATCTGAAATATTCTGACACGTTTCACAATACTGAATCTTACTCCTTAGATCATCAAGCGCACTTGTAAGAGACTTCGTAAACAACTCATCTTCTTTCAATAAGTTCAAAGCCAATCTCAGAGCTGTTTTCTTACCTATTCCGGGAAGTTTGGCAATCTCATTAACAGCGTTTTCTATAAGTTTGGACGGGTATTCCATAGCGTCCAAAGATAGCTAATTAAGCGCAATGGCTAATAAGATTTAGCCTATCGATGTTACTGTTTTGAGAGAAATTTTAGGGGAGGGAAGTCCATTAACCTTGGGTTCAAGGTTTACAATATTGGGCTGCTCAATTTGATTAATCAGACTACCTTAGCATCAATACCCGCTTCGCAAATAGCATTTTTCATTGGCTTCAGGTCCTTTAAATGACCTTTCTTTACAGAGCACTTGCCTTTGTAATGAATAATCATGGCACATTGCTCAGCTTGCTCAGCCGAATGTTTACATACTTTTACGAGCGTATTGATCACATGATCAAAAGTGTTAACATCATCATTAAAAACCATAAGGTCTTTAACATCCGTTACATCTTCCAATACTTCTACTAACTCGTCTTCTTTAAATCCAAAATCCATAGTATAACGTCCTGGTTTTGTTGCTCAAAAGTAAAAAAAAATTACGACTTTAGGGGTTCACAAAAAACTAATATGAGCCCAACAACAGTAATTACCATAATAGCTGTCTATTTTCTGGCCCTAATTTTCATCTCATTTCTCACATCAAAAAAGTCTGATTCTGAGACCTTTTTTACCGCTAACCGACAATCGCCATGGTACCTTGTGGCGTTTGGAATGATCGGAGCCTCACTCTCTGGAGTGACCTTTATATCTGTACCGGGCTGGGTAGCAGATACACAATTTGGCTATATGCAAATGGTTTTGGGCTATTTGGTGGGCTATCTTGTGATAGGTACTATACTTATGCCGCTGTATTACCGATTAAACCTAATATCTATATATGGGTACTTAGAAGGTCGATTCGGATACTGGTCATACAAAACCGGAGCTTTCTACTTCCTCTTAAGCAGAACAATTGGTGCGGCATTCAGGCTATTCTTAGTAGCAGGTGTGTTACAAATAGCCATTTTTGATGCCTGGCAGGTGCCTTTCTGGGTTACTGTTTTGGTAACTATTGCATTGATATGGCTCTATACTTTTCGTGGTGGCATCAAAACCATTGTCTGGACCGATACGCTGCAAACGCTATTTATGCTCAGTGCGGTGGTTATTGTCATCTATCTGATTGGCAAAGATTTGAATCTTGATACTGCAGGGTTGATAAGCACGGTTAAGGACAGTGACTATTCAAAGATTTTCTTTTGGAAGTGGCAAGGCAGTCAGAACTTCTTTAAGCAATTCTTTTCGGGAGCTTTTATTGCCATTGTAATGACAGGGCTGGATCAGGACATGATGCAGAAAAATCTAACCTGCAAAAACCTTGGTGAGGCTCAAAAAAACATGTTCTGGTTTTCCGTGATACTGGTATTTGTTAATCTTTTGTTTCTGGCGTTGGGTGCATTATTGTATATATATGCCGAAACCAATGGCATTGCAATACCTGCGAAAACTGATGACTTGTTCCCATTGCTTGCCTTGAATAACTTTAATATTGTGGCCGGAGTGATGTTCCTGTTAGGTATCATCGCAGCTGCATACTCAAGTGCTGATTCGGCACTCACAGCGCTTACAACCTCGTTTTGTGTTGACTTTCTCAATTTCAAAAGAGAAGACACGCTTAAGTCTCAGGTAAAGCAGCGAAACACGAGGCTTAAAGTGCACCTGGCTTTTTCTTTGATCCTGTTTGTCACTATTTTGATTTTTGAGCTAATCAACAATGAAGCTGTCATCAGCTCGGTATTTAAAGCCGCTGGTTACACCTACGGTCCATTATTAGGATTATACGCATTTGGACTATTTACCAGTTTTCAGGTAAGAGATGCCTGGGTACCCGTACTATGTGTTCTTTCACCGATAATTTCTTACCTGATTAACATAAATTCAGAAGCCTGGATGAATGGATATAAATTTGGGTTTGAAATATTAATCGTCAATGGCGCTATCACCTTTTTGGGTTTATTGCTTCTTATAAAGAAAAAGCCACCCATCGCATGACGGGTGGCTAAAAAATGCTGCACAATTTAAAACCAACTAAATAATTGATACAGCTACTATTATTTCAAACCTAAACCTGTCTATCATTATGCAATGGCTGTGCCAAAGTAGATAATATCTTACAATTAGTTGATTTAAAGCTTTTTAAAGCTATTTTGACGTAGACATTGTCCCGATATGGGAATTAATTCTCTTTTCGAAGATTTCCAGCTCAGATTTCCAGCTCATCTGTGGGATCCCAGTATTTGTCTTTAAAGTCTTTTACTTTATCATTTTCAATAAGAATGCCCTCCTGCTCCAATAGTGATTGCATTTCATCTGGAGCATTGAAGTGGTGTTTACCTGTGAGTAGACCGTTTCTGTTTACTACTCTGTGAGCCGGAACATCAGCTAAGCCATGCGCAGCATTCATAGCCCAACCAACCATCCTGGAGCTCCCTTTTGCCCCGAGATAGTTTGCTATCGCACCATAACTTGTTACACGGCCTTTTGGGATAAGTCTAACAACATCGTAGACACTTTGGAAAAATGAGTATTTGTCGTTTTTCACATTACAATGTTATTCAAAAAAGATTCAGTATTTGTATATTTCAGGTTCAACCAACTAATGCTTATGGAAGAAACGCTTGTATACTTACCTTTATTGATTGTATTTATCGTTGCATGGGGGGTTCCCATGATTCTGAGCTGGTTCGAGGTTTCAAAAGTGCCGACTGTAATTGTCGAAATTATAATGGGTGTTATCATCGGCCCATCAGTTTTAGACCTTTTAGGCGAAACACCTCACTTAAACTTTCTTTCTCAAACTGGCTTTTTGTTTTTAATATTTCTTAGTGGCCTTGCCCTGGATATTGACAAAATTATATCTTCTCTACCCAAGAGAATACGTAAAGTTGACCTCATATCTAATTCATTTATAGTAGCAAATATCATCTACTTTGGATCATTGGTGCTCGCGTTACCTGCATCGTGGGTAGTATCTCTGTTTTTTGATGTTGACATTATATTTTTCACCATACTATTCCCAACAGTGGCACTTAGTGTGATTGTACCAATTCTCAAAAATGATGGAGAACTGAATCGTAAATTTGGCCAGATCATACTTATGGTAGGTGCTATTGCTACGATCATGAGTATTATCCTTATCTCGGTATACTCAGGTGTTTTACAAAAGGGCTTTCAAACAGAATTACTACTATTTTTAGTGATTTTTGTAGTGTTTTTTGCCAGTTACTTTGTGGGTAAACAGCTCGTAAAAGTCACGTTATTTAAACAAATCATGTATACGCTCGAGCATGCCGCATCGCAGATACGTATTAGAGGGTCTATTGCGGTGCTGCTCTTCTTTATAGTGATTGCAGATGTAATAGACACTGAGCCTGTACTGGGAGCTTTCTTTGCAGGTTCATTACTCTCGATGTTTTTGTCAAAAGAAAGGTCAGCTTTATTATTTAAGCTCGATGGTATGGGGTATGGGTTTTTCATACCCTTATTCTTTATCATGGTAGGAGTTAACCTTGATCTTTCAGCATTAAGTAACATAGGTGAATCTGTACCATTTGTGCTGGTACTTTTAGCAGCAACTTTTATTACTCAGCTTATACCAACTTATATTGTGACAAGTGTTTTTGGTATCAAGAAAACTACTGCTGCTGGCGTGCTTCTATCTTGTCGTATGGGCTTGATGATTGCCACGGCACAAATCGGTCTTTCATTAGAAATCATAGGACCTGCGGCTAACGCAGCTATTGTTATTACTGCCATTATAAGTTCGGTACTATCACCTTTCTTATATAAGTTTCTCAATGTAGAAGGTAAGAAACAGTACAAACTGTTTATTATTGGAGGAAACAAAACGGCAGGTTTATTGGGTGAACGACTCAAAATGCATGGTGTTGATTTCATGATTTTAACAGGGAATCAACGTAGTCATAACTTGTTTCAAGATAAGGGGCTAAATTCGATGCACACCGAATTTGTTGGCTCTCAATTGTATGAAGAATTAAAGATAAAGCCATATCATCCTGTGGTTGTACTTACATCTTCAGATGCCAACAATACTGAAGTTGTAAAACGATTTAAGAATGACTTTAAGCATGAGAAAATTTTCACCATTTTCAATACTTCGCTGAAAGAAGTAGCCGAAAACTCTGAAATTCAATTGCTGGACAAGTATGAGACTATGGCCGCACATTTTGAAAGCGCCATCGTACGACCAGATACTTTCCAGTCATTAGGCGAAGATTTCGGAGCTTATCATGTGGAGGAAATTAAAATGACAAACAAAGCTATCGATCGCAAGCGAGTAAAGGATTTTGCCTGGCATCCTTCGGGGTCACTGGTGTTACTTAAAAGAAACACTGAGATGTTTGTGCCTCATGGAGATACTCATCTTTTATTAGGAGATGTGATTACCGTGATTGGTAATGAAGAAGCACTTAAAGATTTTAGAGATAAATTCAGATAAAAAGAAAAAGGAGGCATCGAATAATGCCTCCTTTTAATACATTCATTTACTAATACTTATTTAAGATCAAACGCTACATAAATTTGACCTACAGCGTTTTTTGCATCACCAATTTGATCTTCTGCGTTTGGACTATCTGCAATTTTATTGAGTCCGTAGTTATACCTCACACCAACAGACACTGGGTGGAAGTTTAAGGCAAGACCTGCAGCTAAACCGTAATCCCAGTTTTGATAGTCATCTCGATCTAATTCCTGGTACGAATCTCCAAAATCTCCTTCGCTACTAGTACTCACACCTACCAAATAGCCAAAATATGGACCAAAATGGATATCAGCATCATTACCTAGTTTAAAGGTTGCCAATACTGGTATGTCTATATAACTAAGGTTAAACTTGTTCTCACCTTGAAACACAAAGTTGTCATACTCCGCTTTAGATCCCTTTGTTGAGAAGTTTAACTCTGGTTGAATTGCAAAGCTTTCGGTTACCATAAGTTGAGAAAAAATACCCACATGGAAGCCCGCTCTGACATTTTCATCTTCAACATCATCAATATAGAGTGTACTAAGGTTTAAACCACCTTTTATACCACCTCTCGCCTCTTGCGCCATTGATTGAGTGTTACACAATATTAAAGCCAATGTAAACAACCCGATAATTTTCAAATGTTTCATTTATCTATAAATTTTTGATTCACAACCCTAAGTAGAAAAAGTATGCCAATTGAAGTGAATGCTTTAAATCACAAGTTTCAGAGGATAAGCACTACAATTCTGAGCATAAATCTCCACATATGATTGGCAATAAGGCTACACCTGGTAGTTAATTTGCGAAATGTCAACAATCCTGCTGAGCAGTCAATTACCTATAAAAGCTGCATTTTAAAGAACTTAGCTTTTAGGTGTGCCCATCTTACTATAGCTTTGGCATGAATATTTGAGTAATGGAGCTATGTTTAAAAATAATAACGAAAAGCAAGTGAAGAATTCAGCAGATGCAGTAAACTCTAATAACATCATCGGTAAAGGAAGTACTTTTACCGGAAATGTAGAGACCTATGGTAACATACGTGTAGAAGGTAAAATCTTAGGCGATTTAAAATCAAAATCAAAGGTAGCCATTGGCCCTTCTGCTTATATCGATGGAAACGTTTTGGCGCAGGTGGCAGAAGTAGAGGGCGAGGTGAAAGGATCAATAGAAGTTACTGAAGTGCTTGTATTAAAGCCTAATTGTAAAATTAGTGGAGATATAATTACTAACAAGTTAATCGTAGAATCTGGTGCCCGATTTGATGGACAGTGCAAAATGGGCGACAAGAATGTAAGGAAAATCGAGTTTAAAAATGAGGACGAAGACAAAAAAGACCTCAAATCATCAAAGCTAAAAGAAGCTATTTAACCAGCACTTAACCAGCCTTCTCAATTTAGAGAAGGCTTTATTTTTTTGCAGGAAGTGAGAAATAAAATACAGAACCCTTATTTAGCTCACTTTCCAGCCAAATCTTACCCTTATTTATTTCAACAAACTCTTTGCACAAGACCAGCCCCAATCCTGTGCCTTTTTCCTTTGCAGTTCCCTCTGTCGCATGTTTGTTGTCGATAGTAAATAACTTATTGACAACTTCTTTACTCATACCAACCCCATTATCAGCCACAGATACAGTCACTTCTTCGTTAGTATTTGTTACAGAAACGGTGACTTTTCCCCCCTCTGGGGTAAACTTTAACGCATTTGATATTAGATTTCTTATTACTGTATTGATGCAATTTTTATCTGCATAAACAATAGTACTTTTAACTTCACCTTTATCTATATTAATGTTCTTACTAATCGCCTGAGCGGTCATTAACTCTTTATTTTCAGCTATCAACTCTTTTATGTCAAAGTTCACCGGGTTGTATTCAATCTGATCAGTTTGAGACCGTGACCACTCCAATAAATTATCGAGCAAGTTATAAGAGTTTTTTAAGGTCTTATCAAAATCTATAGACATCGTACGTATCTCTTCCTTTGACATACGATCTATATGGTTGGTAAGTAAATTAGAAAAAGATATGAGCGAGCTTATAGGATTTTTTAGATCGTGCCCTATAATGGAAAAAAACTTGTCTTTGGTCAGGTTTAGTTGTTTAAGTTTTTTGTTTTGGCTCTTAATTTTCAATTGCTTTTTTTCCAATTGATCTTTTTGACCCAAAATCTCGTCTCGATGACTTTCTAATTGACTTGTCTGATTAATCAATTGTACATTTTGCTCTTCAATCTGCTTCTTCTTCTCCAAGACTTCCATTGTCTTGTTTTCAACTAGCTCTTCTAAGTTGTGCTGAGTAACTCTTAATCTGTAGGTATAAATAGAAATGATAATCCTGATGAGAACTAGCGCAGCAAAAACAAACATCACAATGGCCCAAGGCTTATAGTACCACGGATTGTTTATACTAAATGAAAAACTTGCTATTGAAGATTCATTATTATACAGGTCCCTGGCCTTTACTTTAAATGTGTATTTACCTGCCTCCACGTTAGTATACTCCTTCTTGTTATCTGTACTCCATCCTGACCAATCACTATCAAAGCCTTCGAGAAAGTAGCTGTACTGGTTTAAGTTTGGAGCCTCATAAGATGTTGCACCAAACTCGAATTTCAAGTTGTTTTGATCATTATCTAATTTATAAACCACATGAATTGGTTGAGTTAAGGTTTTAAATCCTTTCTTGTTTTTATATATACCATAAAAGATCGTTGAGTCTTTGATTGCAACACTTCTGATGTGTGTATAAAATGTCGCTCTTTGAGGTTTATCACCAGATCCAGAGTATCTATAAAGCCCCCTGCTTCCACCAACCCAGACAACATCTTGTTCCTCAGGATCAGGATAAATAATTGTTAAGGCCTGATCATTAAGCAATCGATATTCATCAACTTCAAGTTCATAACTTTTGTCTGCTGTCATTCTCATGCTAGCAAGTTTGTCTGCAGCATCTTTGGTGCTGGAGACAAACCAAACATTACTCCTACTATCGGTTATTGGATATGATACCTCACCTTGATCTTCAAAAAATTGTTTGGGAATAAAAAGATCTGATGAATCTTTTGATGGATTACGATTAAGCTCAAAAAACCCTTCGTTTGTTCCAAAATATAGTTTTTTGCTAAACTTGACTAATTCAACACTTGCATCATTTGGCAAACCGTGTTGATTAGAAAAAATTTCTACATTATAATCTTCATTGTTCTTTGTAACTCTTACCACGCCAGTATTTACTACAGAGAACCATATGGAATTGTCGTATATCTCCACTCCAAAAGATTGTCCACCAAACTGTGTTGAAACTTCGTGTCTTGCACCCAGTTCTCCTCCTTCCTTAGGATAACGAAAAAGACCGATGTTAGACATCACAAACAAGTTGTTGTCAAATACAATACTGCGATTGGCTGCTTCCAGCTCCTTTTTTAAAACAAGTTCGCCATTTACGACCTCATTTATACCGGAGTAATTGTTAAGGTAAAGCTTACCATCTATCTCAAATAGGTAAAAAGATCGTTCTGTAGAAGTCCCAAGTTTTACAAGCGTATTTCCCTCTTTAGCATAAGGCCCTTTGGTGGTTGCTAAGTAGAGTTGACCATTATGCTTATAAATCTCCCAAATGAGCCCTATGTCTTGGTTCTCTGTTTCCCAAAACCTAAAAGACTCAAGACCTGTAAGCTTTGATATTCCGTTTTGCGTACTAACCCATAGATTCGATCCAGCAAACATAACATCTCGTACTTCATTATTTGCCAGTCCATTTTTTTGATTTAAATGAAACATAACTTCTCCATCCCTTATGTAATAGAGGCCATTTTTGAATGTTCCAAAAACAACAGACAATGACCCATTTGTCATCTTTGCCCCCAGACATTTGGGACCAAAAGCTATAATTTCATTCTTTACTTTCTCAGGTATAAGATCAATTGGTGTTATAGTATTGTCAGCAAATTTGAAAGTCTTACCGCTAGACATTAGAATGAGCTGCTGGCCTCCAATGTTAGCTGAGGAAATTATCATTTCATTTTTCAAGATTGACCCATTGAGTATAGACTCAAGACGCTCATCTTTTAATACTGTCAGTCCTATGTCCTTGATATTGATATATAACTTGTGATCAAACTCAAACGCATTCTCTCCATTTGCATGAAAATTACCACTATAAACTATGTTACCATCATTTGCCACTCGTTTCAGTGGCATATTTTGAGTGTATTGAAAGAGGTGTTTTTCAGTTAAATAATAGGTTTTGTCAAGACAAGATACTACCTCCAGTATCTCCCCCATATCTATTTCAGGAGTTACTGAATTGTAAATTTCCCGGCCCATGCTATCAATTGACAAATATCCAAAATCACTCATGCTCGAAACATGAAGGATGTCATTGGAATCTATATCAATCTCATAGGCAGATTTACCGTTATCGATGCTTATCTTTCTCCATTCAGCTCCATCAAACCTTAATACACCGCTCCAATTAGCAAAATACATTCGTCCATGGGCATCTTGCGCAATGTCAAAATTAGAGACTGATGCATTGTAGTCTCTGGCATTATAATTTTCAATAAAAGGGGCACCAGGAATCTGTCCTTTAGCAGTAAAAGTAAGAGCAATGAATCCCAAAAAGCACAAATACCTACCGACAATCAATAAAGAATGCAACCTCATCGTATCAACAAAAATAAATTTACAGCCAACCTGCAAAATACTCTTTTTTGATAACTAATAAAGTGCAACAGAAATTTTTTATGTATTCGGCATATACAAATCTCTATTAATTGAGATGTTCGTTTTGAAGTAGCTTTGGTTTCATTGATCTTGATGTGAATATCAAGGCTTGAATGATTAGACCAACAACAATCAGTACAATAATTTCAATTCTGGAGTATGAATAATTAATGGCTACAATATTGTTAGAATCATCCATTAGTCTTTGACCTTCTTCAAGTTGAATATCAGAGAGTCGCAATAGAAGTTCACTTAGTCCATTGTATTGCCTTTTAAGCTCTTGTGGCATGTAATTATCAGCAATATCGGCTTCGGCCAGTTTCAGCTCATCTTCTAACAAATACAATTTGTCAATACCTTCTACAAACTGACTCAATACCATCGCTTCTTCCTGAGTAAGCACAGTTTTTTGAAACTCTATAATCAATGAATCAATGCGATGGTTAGCACTGCCTTTCTCTTTAAAATTGAGCTCCTTATGAGAATAAAACTTAATCCTTTTTTCATTTAACTCACGTGACAGCTTGAAAATATAGTTTTCAACTAAGAGTCTGTCTTCATAAAATGAAGTAAAGGATTTCTGTATTTCTGTGAAGTGGTTGGTGTTAATTGTGTTTGTGATCAGAACAAGTAAAAAGACGATTGCCAAAGCCATAGCAATTTTTAGCTTTTCCTTTATTGAGTAGAGCCATTTCATAAAGCTGAATTAATTTTAAAAGATGCCTGTAACCAGCAGTTTTGCAATTAGCAGGTTACATACCGAATTAAATATAGGGAAAAGAAAGTTGAGCCAAACAAAAAATGCACTACCATTTCTTATAGTGCTTTTTTTGCTGCAGAGGAGGAGGGGTTAATTTTATTGATCTCATTGGAATTCTTGCACAAGCAAACCCAATCTCTCTTCGTTTGATTTGCGTAAAAAAAGCAAAACCCCAACACTTTCGTGATGGGGTTTGTTTGCAGAGGAGGAGGAACTTGTACCTCCATTTTAATTCATTATTAATCAATTAGTTATAGTTATCATTGAGGTATAGGTAACCGAATAGGTAACCGAACATTTTAATCTAAATTAACTCTATTTGAAAAAGATAGAAAACAGGGCTATTTTAAATTTTTTGAACATTCACTTTTCTAGTAGAATCAAGAATTCTATTATTCTCCTCACGTTTCCTGACATCTTCATTTACTCTTTTTGTATCCAAATAGCGAGAACTATATTCTATAGTGATTCTTTCATGACTTGTATCTTCATAAATCGTAATAGGATTACTTCCATTCATTTCAGTGTATGTGTTTATTTTTTGTCCACCAAAAACATAAAACTCTAAATAAACATCATATTCTGATGTTTTCCATTTAATTTTTATCCTGTCATTTAATACATTTATTTTAGAATAAGATTTTCCGTATTTTTCGATATACATAGAAACTACTTTGTCCTTTACAAATTCGCTTTCACTTAAATCGCTCTTTTTGCCATCATAAGAATAGAGTGAATTTAATGTCAAATTCATGATAGTGTCATTGAACATTGATATTTCTAGATAATTAATATTAGCTAAAACCTCCTTGTATAGGTCTGGAATATTTGAATAATTAATTCGTTGACAATTTTTATCTGGTATTCTATCGGGCAATGATGGGCAATCTTCTAATCTGTCGACAAATTGAAAATTGTTAAGAGGAATATTCAATGTATTCACCCCAAATAAATTAATTGGTTCATTTGTAGGCAAATTTTCTTTAACAACCTTATTTCCTTCAGTACTTTTATTTTGATTGCAAGCTGTAAGTAAGATCAATATGTATAGAGAAAAATATCTAGCCATTTCATTAATTCAATTATTTAGGACTTTTAATTACGGCCAATTCCCAACTTCAATATTCCCCTCCACATCTGCTTTGAGAATAACATTATTCTCCCAGCATGTACAATATAGGTTACTAGCTACTTCAAATTCAATTGGCTCTGTCTCTTGTCCATCAAAAACCAATACTTTTTTACTCATCTCATTTTTGACCATGGTGTCCCATTCATTTAGCATTTTAACAACCCCTTTATTCGGGTGGCCATGATCCCAACCTGTACCCTTACCTCGATCTCCTGAGTAGCCAGCACTTATAACAGCATACTTTGGTTTTATAACACTTAACAGCTCAGAAGTAGTCGCATTACTAGATCCATGGTGTCCAACCTGGTAAACATCAGCTTTAAAGATTTCTTCGTTTCCATGATAGTTTGCAAGCAAATATTCAATTCCCTCATCTTCCAAATCACCTGTGAACAGAAATGAAGACTCTCCATACTCAACCTTAATTACAAGGCTGTGATTATTAGGATTACTAAAATGGCTTTTATAGAACTTATGTCCATTTACTTCAACAGGTTCATCTATTTCAACCATCCCCGTAAAAACCTTTATTACAGGTCCATTGTCATTGCAATCAAATGGATCGATTTGTTTATAATACATACCATTAGGCTTCTTGCTTAATGCGTCCGCATAAGTTAGATATCTATGTTCAACTGATTCTTCATTTTCTATTAGATATTGTACGTCATTAGTATTATAATTTTCAGTACTTACAACATTTAGAACTTTGTATTTATCGCTTATCTCATTCAATGATTCATTGTGGTCATAATGGTTGTGTGTAATCAAAATCGCATTTATTGTCTTGTTTAAATCAGCTCGCCTTTCAAAAAAAGCATCAAGGTAATTAATCAATTTTTGGGTACTCTGCTTGCTGTTAGTAAAAACTTGAGAGCCCGCATCTATCATCACAACACCACACTCAAATTCTAGTAGTGTAGCATCAGCCTGATCAATATCAATGAAATGGGCTTTCATTGATTGACCGAAAACAACATTACTTAGCAAAAGCAGAATTATTGTTACATTGCCTCTTTTAAGATTCATATATCCTATCCGTTGGTTAGTTAATATTTCATATTACAAATAATCAATTTATATAAATAGTTAATTGATTTCTTACATTCCAAGATACTGAAATTTTATTTGATTTAATTTGCGCCACTTTGTTCACCGCAAAAGTTTATTAGTTGGAAAATCCATGTTTAAAATTGCTCGATCAGCTTGAAAACAAGCTTATTGAGATAGAGCAGAATCATAATTCAAGATTAGATCGCTGCTCTGAAAAAATCAAATTATGCCAAAGATTGACAATCGAATTAAGAGGCCATTATCTGGAACATAAGTTCTCTAACCTTGCTGATGAAATCAATTTTTTCAAAAAAATAAAACCGAGACTATTCTCCGAGCTTTATTTTCAACTCCAGGTATTTGAGTATTACAAATTAAGGCCAAAAGGCAGCTTAAAGGCCAAAAAGATTTTTCTTAATAATTGTCTAGATAAAGCTTCAGCTTTAATCTCAGAACATTGTGAATTTCGAAACTATCATTTGATGAATGCTACACATTTAGATCAGCACTATTTCATCAAACAAGAATTTAATCCAGTATTACACGGAGGGCTTAAGTTTCCATCAGACCCAGAATTCAGCTCACCTGCCGATCCTACCCTCTCATGCCTTATGGCCGCAGAGCGCTGTGTCCAGTTTATCAAAAACGAATTATACGCACTCAAAAATCCAAACCTAGACCCTTCGTGGGAATTCATGAAATTCTTAGACTGGAAAGGCTCAAAAACTGACTTAGTGGAGCTCATTTATTCGCTACATTCTGCAAATATTCTCTCGGGCGATCTTAAACACACTTTTCAACTAGCCGAGAAAGCCTTCAATATCGATATTGGTAATTTTTACCGTATTTACAGTGATATCAAGCTCAAGAAGAACCCAACAAACCTACTTGATTCGCTTAAAACGGCATTTTTAGAAAAGATGGAGAAAGAAATTCATGAAAATTAATACCAAGTCGGTACTAACTTGGGTTTTTGTGAATTTCTAGCTTCAAAAGCATAAAAAACCTAATATAAAGCACTCATTTCTTTGCTCAACAATGAAAATATTGCCTTCATTGAGTTTAAAAGCATCTTTTCTCAGTCCAAGAAGGCCTTATTGGTATTCTTTAGGGTATTTATGCTCATTCCCACCCAAAATAAAGTCCTGAAACTGCCTAATTTTTCTTTAAACGGCATTTACGAAAAAAAATTCAAGAAAATCATACCCAACTTGGTATCGTATTGGGAATAAAATAGTGGCAATCGATTCAGCTTTGCTCATCGATAAACAAAACATATAAACTATGACAGCTACTATTATCACATCAGATGATTTACAACAATTTAAACATGAACTCCTAGAGGAGATTAAGGCACTCATGCTAGGCAAATCAGCAGCCCAAAAACAATGGCTCAAATCCTCTGAAGTGCGAGAATTACTTAAAATTTCTCCAGGCACACTTCAAAACCTGAGAGTCAATGGCCATCTACCTTATACCAAAATAGGCGGCACCATCTTCTATGCCTTCGAAGATGTCCAAAACATGATCAACGAACATAAACGCAATTGACCAAAGGTCATCCTGAGCCTATCGAAGGATTAACAAATGTCATCCCGGTCTCCGAGCCGGGATCTCCCCATTAGTACCATGAACTACATAAAACATTTAAACTCTGTTTTTGAAAAAATAGCGGAAGATGACCGGCTCAACACCAGCCATGTAAGCTTATACATGGCGCTCTTCCAACAATGGAACACGAATAGATTTAATAACCCAATTTCTGTAACACGTAACGATATGTTAAAAATTAGCAAAATAGGCTCAAAGACCACCTATCTCAAGTGCCTTCACGACCTTACCAATTTCGGTTACATAACTTACCATCCATCTAAAAATCCTTTGAAAGGCAGCTTGGTAGACATGACCAATTTTTGGCCAAGCTCTGGCCAAGTAGTGGGACAAGGCAAGACCAATAATTGGCCAAGTACTGGCCAAGTAGTAGTCCCTTCTATAAACATATATAAACATAATAAACATAAAGAGAGAGAAACAGGGCTTACCCCACCCACCCTTGAAGCTTTAAAAATTTTCTTTAAAAAAATAATAGCAGAAAAGAGGCTGAATGTCTCATCTCATCAAGAAGCAGAAAAGTTCTACAACCACTATCAATCCAACGGCTGGATGGTAGGCAAGAACCCCATGCAAGACTGGCAGGCAGCCGCCACCAGCTGGCTCCTAAAATCAGCAGAATTCAATAAGTCTGAAAAACCATTATCTGGCCATCTACAAACAAACCAAAACAAAGACTATGACCAGCCACTCTAAGAATGGATGTCACTCAGAGCAGATCGAAGGGTCTCTAGACAAAACCTTCCCCTCCTCTAAATTTATCTTTACAGAAGTCACCGCCTACCTTCAAAAGTTCGGGCAACAAACCTATGGCCAACACTTCAAAATCATCGAGGAGGATTTCGAAACCATTTACAAGCTATTTGTCTACTTCTACCAAGATGAACGACTAGCCGAAAAACTTAACATCAAACTCCACAAAGGTATTCTACTAACAGGTCCAATAGGCTGCGGTAAAACCACGCTAATGAACCTCCTCAAGCACATCCACCCGCCACACAAACAATTAGTCATGGTTCCCACCCGTAAAATAGCCTTTGAGTTTGCCGAACACGGCATCAAAACCATTCACAAGTACACCACTCAGTCTTTCAAATCTCATGGTTCAGAAGTAATCCCTCGAGCTTATTGTTTTGATGATTTAGGGGTAGAAACATCATTACCTCATTTTGGCAATAAGCTTAATATAATGGCAGAGATACTACTCAGCCGTTATGACATATTCATTGCCCATCAAATGCTTTCGCATTTCACTACCAATCTTTCCGCCCTGGAGGTTGAAGAACTTTACGGTAATCGAGTAAGAAGCAGGCTTAGAGAAATGGCAAATTTGATTACATTTAAAAGTTCGGTCGATAAAAGAAGTTAATTTATGAAGGTCATTAAAGAGCAATACATTGACAAGCCATCCTATACATGTCATATTTTCTCAATGTCTCATCCTGTATTAGGGTGTACAGATGAGATTCTACAACTCCCTGAATTAAAGAAACTTACAAGCAATGGCAATTATTATATACTGTCTTCCCGAAACATCTTTACTTTCAAAATCAATATTTATCACCAAACTAAATTTCCACAAAACAGGTCACAGTTGCAGTACCAACACTCGTTTTTAAATTAGTACAATTCACCTATAAAATTGGGTATTTTTACCTAAACACTACCTCTTTGTACCTTCATTTGTTATCAAATTACTTTTTTGAAATCATCATAATTCATTTATTCTTGCCTAATTTAAACGTTTTAAAGTGTATAGTTAATGGGCAAAGTAAATTCACAGTCACTTCTTGAGAATTCTACTGCTAATGCAAATCAAAAGATCGCTATTAGCACAACAGATGGACCCGTTCTCATAATTGCTGGCCCAGGTTCTGGTAAAACCTTTACTCTAGTAGAACGAATTGTTCACCTAGTTCTTGATGGTGTCAAAACAGAGGGGATATTAGTTGCCACTTTTACAGAAAAGGCAGCTAAAGAATTAATCACCCGTGTATCAAACCGTTTACTAGAGCTTGACCTAAAGGTCAATCTCAATGAGATGTATATCGGTACTTTGCACTCCATTTTTTTAAGATTCCTTGAAGAAAACAGAGAATTTACAAGGCTCAAAAGAAGCTACAGGTTACTAGATAGTTTCGATCAAAAGTATTTCATTTTCCGAAATATTAATGAATACATTAAAGTAGAAAATGCAGAAATTCTTTTAGGAGATCATAAAGTCAAAAGATGGGACAAAGCCCATAAGCTAATTGGTTTACTAAATAAAATAAGTGAGGAGTGCCTCGCTGCAGATGACTTAAAGAATTCAAATGATTTAGGTGTAAAAGCACTTGGCTCTCTTTATGAGGTGTATACTAATCAACTTTCTGAAGAGAATGCGCTCGATTTTAGCACCATCCAATCTGAAACATTATATCTACTTAAGCAAGAAGAAGTGCTGAAACGGCTCCAAGCCTCGATTGATTATTTCATGATAGATGAGTACCAGGATACCAACACCATTCAGGAAAAAATACTCCTAAAATTATCCTCACACAATCATAATATTTGTGTTGTAGGTGATGATGACCAAGGTCTATATCGTTTCAGAGGTGCCACTATTCGCAACATTCTAGAGTTTCCTCATAATTTTCCTGATGTGTCTTGTCAAGAAATTGTTCTCGATACTAATTATCGCTCCCATCCAGACATTATCAATTTCTATAATAATTGGATGTCTATGTGCGATTGGAAGGACGGCAATACCAATTTCAGATTTGAGAAAGACATCAAACCTAGAGAAGACAATTTCATCAATCAACCAGCTGTACTCAAACTTGGCTCAGATGGTAGCTGGGAAGATTATTTTGAAGAAGTACATCAATTTATCAGAAACCTTGAAAAGGAAGGCAAGCTCACAGATTTCAACCAAATAGCCTTTCTATTCAAATCAGTTAAGAATGACAATGTAATTGCCCTGGCAAATTATTTGGAAGAAAAAGGAATTCCAATTTTCTCTCCAAGATCAGCACTTTTTTTTGAGCGTGATGAAATTCAATTATTACTAGGAGCACTGATATTCATATTCCCAAATCTGTTTGATGATCTTAAGTGGAATGTTGATGCCAAACTATCAATATGGGATACCTACTATTCTTACAAAGTCAAATTTGCCGAAGCTTTAAAAGCAGACCCAAAAAAGAATGAAGGTTTACTGAATTATTGTCGTAAAAGGGCGAAAGAACATCTCACCCTCACATCAAATACTAATTACGGCTTTGCCGCACTAATATATCAGTTGCTCGAGTACCCAATGTTTGCAGAGCACCTATCTACAGATCTCAAAGGAAAGAAAACAGACATGAGGGCAGCCTATAACATTGCATTGCTCTCAAAGCTTCTGTTCAAGTTTGAGTATCTCTATAACATTTCAGTTTTGGGCCCTAAAAATCTGCAAAAAAATCTGCAGGCCCTATTTAATCATTACTTACGTTTTATTATCGAAGGTGGTATTGAAGAGTATGAAGATTTTGATGAGTTCGCACCCTCCGGTTGCGTTTCTTTTATGACTATTCACCAGTCTAAGGGCTTAGAGTTTCCGGTCACAGTAGTTGGCTCGCTAAATCTCGTACCTCGCAAGCAACATGACGAAATCGAAATTATTCTGCAAAGAGATTTTTACGATAAACCAGCATTTGAGCCTATTGATAGAACAAAGTATTTCGATTTCTATAGGCTCTACTATACGGCCTTTTCAAGGCCACAAAACCTTTTGGTGCTAACGGCAAAAGAGCAAGAAGGCAGGGGAAGAAACCCATCAAAATATTTTGAACAACCCTACAAATCATTACTATCATGGCGTAATAATTCAATTAACTGGTCAGCATATTCTTTCGAAAACATCAAACCAGCAAATATTAAGCATGAATACTCATTCACTTCGCATATACTTCTATATGAGAATTGTCCACTTCAGTACAAATTCTATAAGGAGTTAGAATTTGTGGAAGTTAGAACTGGAGGTGTAATAGGTGGTAGTCTTTTACATCAAACAATAGAAGATATTCATAAAGCTGTTCTAAGAGGTGAAGAGACTAGTCTTACAGATGATAATATTAGCACATGGTACAATAACAATTATTATTTACTCTCTAAGCAGCAACGTTCATACTTACAACAGGGACAGCTCGATGCGTTGCTATCTCAGGTTCTTAGATATAGAGACAGAAATCATGGAAAGTGGGATAGAATCAAAGAAGCTGAGGTAGATGTATCATTAGTTAAAGAAGACTATATTCTTAAAGGTACTATTGATTTAATTAAAGGAGAAAATGACACTGTTGAGCTTATTGATTTTAAGTCGGGTAGTAAGCCAGACGTAAATAGCACTGACGCTAAGGATAGGCAAGTACTCGCGCAGTACCAAAGGCAATTAGAAATCTATGCTCACTTAGTTGAAGAAAGGACTGGTTACACAGTCTCTAAAATGAATCTATACTATCCGAAAGAAGAAGAGGGCAACCCAAATATCCCCTTTAGGTTTGATAGAGATAAAATAAATGAAACAATATCTACCTTTGATCAGGTAGTTTCTAAAATAGAAAATAAAGACTTTAACTTGGGTTCTGTTGCCAAAACAGAAAAGCAATGCGGTGAGTGCGATATGCGCTTTCATTGCAACCCTAAACAATATCACGATTAACTTATGGCAGAAGACAATACACTTGGTTTAAAGACAGATCAAAAAATCGACTCTGTAGAAGATTTCAAATTTGAAAGGCAACCAATAAAAGGTTATCCGGAATTAAACTGGAGAGGCAAAAGACCATTTACCTCGACACAGTTTTACCCCGCTCAGCTTAAAGAGCAGCACGGTGAGGAGGTCAATGGCTGGTTAAATAAAGTCTTCTGGGGAGATAACCTTCAAGTTATGAGTCATCTCCTTAAAACATATAGAGGTCAAGTTGACCTTATTTACATAGATCCTCCATTTGATAGCAAAGCCGATTACAAAAAGAAGATTTCTTTAAAAGGTAAAGATGTCCAAAGTGACCAAACTTCTTTTGAAGAAAAGCAATATACGGATATATGGAACAATGATGATTATCTACAATTCATGTATGAAAGGTTGATCATCTTGAGGGAGCTTCTAGCGACAACTGGCACTTTATTTTTACACTGTGATTGGCATAAATCCCATTATTTAAGGTGTTTGTTAGATGAGGTTTTTGGAAGTTCAAATTTCAGAAATGAAATAATCTGGAAAAGAAAGGGGGGTAGTGCAAATCCAAATTCACAATTTGATACATCTGTAGATACAATTTTATTCTATTCTAAAACGGAGAATTATAACTTTTTTGGCCAATTCACAAAAGATACCGTTGAGGCAAAAAAATACATGGAAGAAAGGTTTAATTCAATTGATGAAAATGGGAGAAATTTCTTGAAATCACCAATTGTGAGTCCCAATTACAGAGAAAATTTGATTTATGAATATAAGGGTTTTTCACCTCCCAAAAATGGGTGGAGTATTTCGAAAGATTTAATGGAAAAGTGGGATGCTGAAGGTAAATTGTATTTTCCAGACAATGGCGATCGAATATATCGTAAGATATATATAGATGAATACAAGGGACAGCCAATTACTAACCTTTGGACTGATATTTTTGTAATAAATCCAGTTGCCAATGAAAGACTCAATTATCCGACTCAAAAACCTGAAGCTTTATTAACTCGAATTATACAAACCGTTACACAACCTGATGACTTGGTATTTGACTGCTTTATGGGTTCCGGCACAACTCAATCAGTGGCAATGAAACTTGGTCGCAAGTTTATCGGAGCTGATATTAATTTAGGTGCCATACAAACCACTACTAAAAGACTCATTAATGTGGCTAAAGAAATTCAATCAAAACCTCCACAATTAGAGTTTGATACAGAAGATGGTAAGTCTAAGGTCGAATCATTTTATACTGGTTTTCAAGTTTATAATGTCAATCATTATGATATTTTCAGAAACCCGGTTCAAGCCAAAGAGCTACTTATTAAGGCCTTAGAAATTCAGCTTCTTCCTAATAATGCATTGTATGATGGTGAGAAAGATGGCCGAATGGTTAAAATAATGCCTGTTAACAGAATTGCTACTAGGGCAGACCTTAATGAGTTAGTCACGGGTTTTGATTATAAAACTTTTGAAAAGCGTAATGAAGATAATCCTGGCAAACCTGTTGAATTTCTCACCTTGGTATGCATGGGTCATGAGCCAGACTTAGCCGCAGCACTTCAAAAGCAAATGCCGTATAAGCTAGATATTGAGGTTGTAGATATTTTAAGAGATAAATCCAACCTAGAGTTCAAAAGAGATTCAGAAGCAGAAATAATTACCAAAGATGGCAAACTATTAATAGAGCAGTTCTATCCAATGAACCTACTCCAAAAACTCTCAATAATGAAGGAAAACGTAGAAGATTGGAAAGAGCTCACAGAATCTGTAATGATTGATTTCAACTATGACGGTGCAGTATTTGAACCACAAGTAGTCGATGTGCCTCCAAAAGATGAATTGGTAAAAGGAGAATACAAAATCCCTACAGATTCAGGTACCATAAAAGTCAAAATAACAGACCTTTTAAGTGAATCATTAGAAATCCTAATCAACGATTAATATGCCAGCACCGGAATACGTAAACCCAGAGAAATTCAAAGTAGTCAAGGTATTATATAACCATAATGACTTTTCTGTTGCATTAGGTACTTGGACACCCTCCAATGAGCAAATCATCGGTATGAGATGGAATGACGGTGAAGATGGCAAGGGTTATCCAAAAGCATTTGGGAATCCACAATGGTTTGTAGTCAGTAATGATATTGCCAAAAATACACTCTCAGGCTTATTAACAAGTGCACATATTTCCAACACGCAATATTTAGACATTTTAGAAACATTAAAAAGTCTATAATGTCTAAGAAAAAAGATAATATTGAATTTCCATTTTATGTCTATTTAAAGGCATTTTATGATCAAGAAAGAAAGAAAATCCTTTCTTCTTATACACGTTTAAGTAAAAAGTTTATCGATTTCAATAATCCTGAAAATCCTTCAGCATACTTGCGTCAACCTCAATTCGAAGCATTAGAAATGTATGTATTTCTCAAAGAGTATTGTGAAAATAAACATTTACATCAGGTCTTTGAGCAGTGGTATAATAAAGAAGGAAAATTCGAAAACCGTTCAAATGTAGGTATAGATAGAAAGGGACAAACATCAATATTCGGCCCTTTAGAATCAGTCAAAGCAGATGAAAAGAAAATCTTCAAAGAAGTCTTCAAACAGATAAAACAGTTCGAGCAGATCTATCCTAATTTCATCTTTGCCTTAACCATGGGGCTTGGTAAAACTGTACTCATGGCCACATCAATTTTCTATGAGTTCTTACTGGCCAATAAGTATCCTAAGTCTGATAAGTATTGCCATAATTCACTAGTGTTTGCCCCAGATAAAACAGTACTACAATCACTCAAAGAGATTCAAACTTTTGATAAATCAAAAGTCATCCCTCCTGAGTATGTTAACTGGTTAGAGACTAATCTAAAATTCTATTTCTTAGATGAAAGTGGGGATGCACTTAATGCTATTGAAGAGTCCAAATACAATATTATAATCTCAAACTCTCAAAAGATTATTCTCAAAAAACAACATAAGGATAAATCACCGTCACAGGAGCTTTTTGATGATTATTCTAAGGCTTATAAAGCCAAATCACTTAATAAAGATTTTGAAGATTTATATGGGTTTGATATAGACACTGATCAAGATCTGATCACAAATCAAAGGTTTGCAAAACTCACAAGACTAAAACAACTTGGCATTTATGTAGATGAAGCTCATCACGTTTTTGGCAATCAACTAGCCAAAGACTTTGGCCTCAAAAAAACCTCAACCAGCCTAAGGGTCACAATTAACGAGCTTGCAGAGAATCTCAAAGAAGCCGGTACTCACGTTGTTGGTTGTTACAATTATACGGGTACACCGTATGTTGGTAGTAGACTTCTACCAGAAGTTGTCTATGCATATGGCCTCAAAGACGCTATAAATAATAAATATCTTAAAAAGGTAAAAATTAGTGGCTTCTCTAACGTCAAAGATCAGACTAGGGCCTTTATTCGTACAGCTATCACAGAATTTTGGACTACATATAATGGCACCAGGCATGAAGGCTGTTTACCTAAAATTGCATTCTTTGCATCAAATATTGAAGAACTTAATAAAGAGCTGCGCCCAGCTGTTGAAGATGTTTTAATAGAACTTAATATTCCAACAAACAAAATATTAGTCAATGTTGGTGACCCTAAACTAACCACTAATGATGATCTCCGAGAGTTCAAAAATCTTGACACACCTGGTTCAGAAAAGCAATTTATCCTATTAGTAAACAAAGGCAAAGAAGGGTGGAATTGCCGCTCTCTTTTCGGAGTAGGCTTGCATAGGCAACCAAAGTCCAAAGTCTTTGTCCTTCAAGCTACAATGCGTTGCTTAAGGCAAATAGGAGATGTTCAAGAAACGGGTCTAGTGTTCTTGTCAAATGACAATATCAAGATATTAAATGATGAGCTTGAAGAAAACTTTAAATTATCCGTAGATGATCTCAATGGAGCAGGTGATGATTCTGAACTTGTAGAGGTTAGGTTAGTACCCCCTACAGTAAAAATCAAACTTAAAAAAATCAATAAGCTGCATCAACTCATGCCTAAAAAACTTGCTGATAAAGTGGAGTTTAAGTTAAGTGAAATAGATACAGAGAAATACAGAATTATGCGCTCAGAGAGAGATATTAGAGATATTTCTCAAAAGAAAGGTAGAGATCAAGATTATACTCATATCAAAGAACAAAGGCGTTATTCAATATTAACCATAGTTTCGGAAATTAGCCGTTATCTTAATGAATCGCCAATAAAGATTAAATCAATCCTATCCACTTCAAAAGAAGGGATGGAGCAGATTTTAGAATTTGTGAACAACAATAATGAAGTTTTATTCGATCATATGATCCCAAAATTATTTGATGAGCTCTATACAATCAAAGAGTTCACGGAGGAAGAAGAAATTGAAATCGAATTAGTTAAGCAGCCAAAAGAAAGTGATTGTTACAAAGTAAAAGCTAAGAAGAAAGAGTTAGTTGCTAGTCTAAATGATTCTACTTATTCAAGTTTTAAAGACAAGTCATTCCATTTAGATAATTATTGTTTTGATAGCAACCCAGAAAGCAAAATGTTCTGGACCTTACTTAATGATAATAAGTTAGAAAAAGTATGGTTCACAGGTATGCTCACTCATGGCCAGTCAGATTTTGTGATCAGTTACATAGACCCGGAGTCACATACGGTTCGTAATTACTATCCTGACTTCCTTGCCAAAAGAAAAACAGAAGATGGAACAGAAGAGTATGTAATCATTGAAGTTAAAGCAGATCATCAAGTAGAAGATAGTGTAGTAAAAGCAAAGGCAGAATACGCTCGCCAAATAGCTGGCGCTAGTGGTATGTCTTATGTCATGATAAAAGGTACGGAAGCCGCTGCAGGCAGGGGCATTTAGTTTATGCAATGTGATTTAACCTATACTATCAGTGAAAAAGAAATCACTACTTCGCACTTTGGTTACAATGCAATAATGAAGTTCTATGCATTTTGCAAACCTCATAAGTATAAAAAAATTGAATTGAATTTATGGGGTATTGAAATGCTTGAAGCTAACTTATCAGCCTTATTAATTAGTTTGATTGATAAACTGCGAGAGGAAAATAAGATCTTTATCTATTGTCAAATACCTAATCACTTAAGTATTTTAAATAGAAATTGTTTTGCAAAGCTCCTTTACAAATCCGATGATGATCCATTTGATAATCGAGAGTCAACCATTAAGTTATATAGATTTCATCCATCTAAAGATGATGAATTTGTCAAGTATTTAAATAAAGATTTTTTTAATCACAGAGGTCTTTCGAATCTCAATGGCATCACAATCAAAAACTTAAAAACTGCGTTTCAAGAGATATTTGTCAATGTAGAATTACATGCTAAAACAGACAGGCTTTATACTTGTGGCCAATATTTTCCAGCTAAAAACGTTCTTAAATTTACATTGATAGACATGGGAGTTGGTTTCTTACATAGAATAAAAGAATTTACAAAAGGGCAAATCACAAAGGATGTCGAAGCAATTGAATGGGCAACTAAACCTAAAAATTCAACGAAAGACAAAATGTTTGGGCCAGGTGGTTATGGTTTGCAAGATATAATTGAATACTGTCAAAACAATAATGGTTCTATACACATTGTTTCAGGTAGTGGTTATTGGACAATGTCTGGTAAGCTTCACATGCGTTATCCAATCAATGTAGCTTTTCCAGGTTCGATGATTCACTTAATATTTCGTAAAATATAATTATATTGTAATATTGCAGCCCTCTATGAAAACCATCTTAGTAAAAGATATTATTGGTAGCAAGTCAGCTCTGTCTCCAATGAAGGGAATTAAGTTATATGAATTCCTCAGTGGTGAGATTAACGATGGCAATCAAATAATACTCTCATTTAGCGGCATTGAAGATCTTGTCACTGCTTTCTCCAATGCTAGTTTCGGTAATTTATATACAGCCTATTCAATTGATAAAATTGAAAGTCATTTAGTGCTCAAGGATTTGAACAAAGTGTGGTTAAATAAAATCAATCAAGCAATTGAACTAGCTACAGATTCAGAAGTAAGAGATGCTCACAATGAGGGTATGGATGAAGTTATTAATTCCTAATGCCAAAATTTCTGAATATATCTGACCTTCGAAGTCACTCACCTAAATCTGAATCTTTATATTTCTTTGATGCCAATGTTTGGCTTTATTCACTTATCAATTTTGATTCCCTTAAACAGTCAGAACAGGAGTATGTTAAGTTCTTTTATCGTGTCTTTGAAGAAGAAATTGACACTTGTAAAGTTTTAATTAACAACCTTCTTATAGCCGAGATATTTAACACCTACATGCATAAGATTGCTGTGAATCTACTTAGAACCAAGAAATACAGTGGTAAGCTTCCAGAAAAGTTTGACTTTAAAAGGGACTTTAGAAATCGTCATAAAGAGTTCTTTGAACAACAACATGAAAAAATTAAAGATGATCTACATTCATTCTGCAACAAATCGAATATCCTTTTTCTTAATGACGAATTTGATAAACTAAATACAGAACTTAACATAATTACTACCTGCCCAACCCATTTTGATTTTAACGACCATTATTACTATCAGCTTCTAAAAAATCAAACTATCAAACCTCTAGTTGTTACAAATGATAGTGATTGGTCTGTCGAAGACCTTGAGATTTTAACAGTTGAAAAAAGCCTTTTAAATAAACGTACTTATATTTAGCATCATTTGTTACCATAATTTCACATATCGGTAAGCACAATATTCAGATATTAGCTCATTAGGTATTTTCAATCAATTTCATAGGTACTTTTCACTAGTATTAACTACTAAAAATATTAGCATTTGTATACCTTTGTTAAATGTTAGAGTCAGGTGTCTATTTGATTAAGGAATTAGGAGGAAAAGAAAAACACAATTATCTAACTATATCAAACACCCCTAATGGAGCTTTCTATCAGATTAATGGAGGTGCTATGCAATACCTCAGAGAAGATACTTTTGAAGGTTTATATGAAGTTTTAGGTCATTTAAGAAGGCCATTAGATATTGAGCTTGTCAGACTAAACTTAGCATGGCGTGATTCAGAAGGTCATGAATTCGAAACCTCTATGACAGACATTCAACTTCTCAGAAATCTATTCAAATCCTACCCAGAATTAGCAAGGGCATTTGGATCAAAAATTATTAAATAATTATAATGGTTATAATATCAAAGAATAACACTTATAATGACAGTGAAACTTGGAGAGATTAAGGAAATGTCTTTTAAAGACATGGACCTTCCAGAAACATTATACAAATATAGAGTTTGGGACAACGAGTATCAAAAAACGATTGTTTCTAAACGCACAGTTTTTATGGCAGCCCCAACAAGTTTTGAGGACGAGAAAGACTGTAAGCTTTTAAAACGATATGATTTAATGACCGAAGGAGATATTTACAATAAATATCTTGAAAATTCAAAAGAAGAAAATCCTAATTGGAGCAGACAACAACACAGAAAATTTGCAAGAGATTGGACAAAAAAAAGTCCAATGAAAAACATTGAACACATTAAAAAACTTCAAGAAGAAAACTTCAATGAGTATGATAAACGATTTGGGGTATTAAGCTTGACTGCAAATTCGAAGAATCTTACCATGTGGAATAAGTATAGTAATGAAGGCAGGGGATTTTGTGTTGGATTTGATCCTCTAATACTTTTTGAATATTTGGGAGGAGGAGGTCCCGTTAAATACTATGATGAGTTGCCAGACATTTATCACAACGATCAATATGAAATTGAAAGATATAAACAGGTATTTTCTAAAGAGAAAAAATGGGAATTTGAACAAGAGTACAGAACACATAAATTTTACCAAAACCCTGCTTCAATAAGTGATCGTCAAATTGAAATCCCTCCAGAGGCCTACAAAGAAATGATCTTTGGCTGGAAAATGGAAAAAGACATAATAGATGATATTATCAAGATATGTGTTCACCTGAAATTAAACCTTGGATATTTTAAAGCCAAAATAGTTGAGAATGAAGTGCTTTTAGAAAAAATACAGCCAGATTAAATTCATTATAAAATGTTTCGCTATATAAAAGAAAATGGTTTTGAGGTACTTGATATTCCGGAATTAAAGAACCTACGCAAACGACAGTTCACGTATACAAGAAGCAGCAAAAGCTATTACCACAAAAAGAAATTATTAGATAGCGTTAGAGCCTTTTTTGACTGGTATATTTCTTATTGTAATAAGGAATTAGGGAATAAAGACTATTCAGAGAAATTATTAACTGAAAGTGTATTAAGAGAAAATTTTAAATCTGATAAACAGTTCAAGGAATACCTTTTCAAATGTCTGTTTATTTCCCGCGAGTATGTTAAAAACCTAAATGGTAAAGTAGCAATAAAAAATATTAACGCCTTTACGCATACATTATTAAGTTTAGAAATTGAATTAGAATGGCTAATTGCTAATTATGAAGTCTATTATAAGAAATCAAGTCAAAATTTAAGTCTACAAAGTGGCATGAGAAAGCTACTATCACCAACAGATATATATTCTGCGGCCAAGTCACTTTTTTATATAGAAGAAGCCAAAAAAATTGATGATTTATACTTAAGAGACTTAAAGCCAAATGTAATATTTCAAATACGACAATTAATTGAAGTTTTTGGCAGACAACTAATTGGTTATTATTCTATTGAAGATCAAAATGGTAATCCTATCAAAAAGTTTACACAAGTATCATGGGATTTTATAAAGGAGGAAGTCAAAAAACCAAATTCAAACATTCAATTCCCGTTTGACATTCATATGATTCTACAGATTAATAAGTGGTCAAACGGCTTCGTTCATACAACGTTTATTCACAGTAGCTATATTCAATTCTTTGTTTTGAAGGCAATAAGTATATTGTTTAAATCTAACTCTTCAGGAATTAAAATTTACACGGGTAAAACAGTAAGTAAGTTCAACTGTGCTGATATTAAAATTTCAAATTATAATTCCCTAAAAAATGATTTTGAATCCTTTTTAGCATTGAGAATGCCAAATATTTCAGTCAATTGGATGGATCCAAAAGACGTTACAGCATATATCATTAGTCTCTAAAGGATAAGTTTTGGCAGGTTAAGCGGTGCATCTGCGGTACTCGACCGGTGCTGCGTTCCGTAAACTGCAAATTTACCTGCCGGAAAAGGCAGGTATTCACACCGTAAATCGTTCCACAAGTAAGCTAATAAAGTGATAGTTGTCTAATGACCATTGCACTCTTGAAAAAAGAGAGCAGAAGCGGTTTCACATTATCAGCTTACTTGCTCCACTTTTTAGCCTCAGCACTAGCCTATTTGCATTTTACTACACTTGCCCGTCCTGTGTTCCTCGCTGCGGCTGTTCCCATTTTTGTTTTTAGTTGAATATTGCCCACCTCCACTACGTTGCGGTCGGGCTAGCCTCCGGCAGGTAGGTCAAAACAAAAAACCACAGCCCGTGTTTGTGCTCGCCTGCCGCCTCAGTCGGTGTTAGTCGCTATCACCTGTCCTACGCTCAATCCAGCCCAAAGGCAGGTGGCTCCCGGTGCCAGACGTCCTATCGTCCTCTTCCTGGCAGGCCTCCTTCGGACTCGCGCCTCCACTCCATTATCATTCCGTTACGGCTTTTCGGCTCGCCATAATTGAATCCATTTGTAAGTATTTGTAAATGTTTGTATCGTATATATCAGCTACTCTTTTTCTAAAAACCCTTAAAATTGATTAAAATAAGAGGTATTATTGATTAACCTTAGTGAATATCAGCAATGCTCATATTCGGTTTTTAGGCTTAATTGCATAACATGGCTGAACTAGTAAAAAGGCAACATTTTGTACCTCGCACATATTTGAAGCATTTTGGCAACATGAATGGAGAAGAACACTTTATTCATGTATTACCCCGTCTTGAAAAAACAACTGACAAAATATTTGAATCTAACGTTAAAAATGTAGCATTAGAAAAGCACCTATACACCCTTCCAGGTGAAACAGTGGAACAAAAAATGGCCATCGAGAAATTTTATTCTGATGAACTTGAGAAACACTATGACAATATATATGAACTTCTTACCAATCCAGAACAGAAAACGATTACTGACGAACAGAGAGAATTAGTCATCTCAACAGTAATTACCATGTTTTACAGAACAGCTAAGTGGTTAAACCAACATAAAGACTTTATGAATGAAGTTTTTCGAAAAGCTTACTCATTGTGCGAACAAACTGGCAAAAACTACTTTATGTTTGAAAAACAAAAAATATCCATTGAAGGTAAAAGTCTTGAGCGATTAACAGCTGAATATTCTTCAGAACAACAACCATATATGGTAATGACTCAACTTGAATCAGCTTTTAAGCTCATCGATTTACGTATTAATAACTTTGATGGTATTGTTGTATCTAAGCTTGGAGAAGATAATGCACAATTTATAACTAGCGATAATCCAGTAAGAGCCTCCAATATTAAGTATAACCATGTAATGCCATTTGACCCTTCCAACTTATTGAAAGTGCCACTTGATTCTAAACATGTACTTATGATAATGCCTAATGGAGATAAGGAGACTAGAAATACAATTTTCAGGAACGAAACTAAAGGCACAATGTGTGAAAGTCAGAAACTAGCTTCCAATTATGAGCAAATGCAACAAGCAGAAAGATTCATATTTGGTCAAAAATCTGCCCTTGAAGGCTATTTAAGTACTAAAGAGAGAACAGAAAAGCCATTAAGTTCTGAGGAATTAGAACAAACAACTCAGAAGTTGGAGGAATTAACAAAAAAAATGAAGGATTTAGGATTAATCTAAACTAAGCCTAACTTACCCTACGAATTGTACGGCTCGACTAAAAATTCACAAAATAATTCCATTTGCAAGTAATATAAACTAATAGATGATTAGAAATAAAATATGGTATGAACTGGTAAACATCAAATATGGTGAATGCTATTTATCTAAATATCTAGGGTTTCAACGAACTCTATCAAAATCATTTAAATTAATCACTCTTCTACTTTCAGTTAGCGGAATTCTAGGATGGAAATATTTTGAAGATTACGCATGGATAGCTTTCATTCTGATTGCTATAATGCAATTACTAACTTTAATAGAAAATACTTTGATAAGATCTGACAAAGAGATAGAAGGTATCGCTGCATTAAAGATGAACTATACTAGATATTTTAACAAACTTGAACAATTATGGACCGACCTTCAAAATGATAGATTAGCTGAAGACTCAGCATCTGATCATTTTTTTGAATTAAGAAAAACAGATTGGGAACAAATTGAAGTCCTTGATGCCCAACTTAATATCAAGAAATATCGTATATTAATGAATAAGACCGATATTGATACCACTTATTATTTAGAAAAGTATTTATTATGAGTTCAGATAAGACTTCAAAATCTGCCCCTATATCGCAACCAACTTCAAGACCTATTAACCTACCGAAAACAGGTAAAGGTGAAGCTAAGAATCAAGTTCCAACGATGAGGAATCCACCTCCCCCACCTCCTAAAAAGAAGGACTAATTAACTTGTTACCACGATCTATATAGCCCATACGGTTTAGAGCTACACTTTTCATTAAGTTCAACTTCTCAATCATCATCAAATTACTTATCAAAAGAACGTAACTACTTATGTTAATTTCTTTTGTTAAAATTTCAAAAAATCCACAAAATTAAGCGGTTGCCCACTGCCTGACCCTATTCAAAAAGCAAGGCTATACAAAGCTCCGTTACACTGCGGCCTTGCTTTTTGACCCACACCGCTTGTGAGAGATGCTTTCTTTTTTCTCTTTTTTTCTTTTAAAGTAATCTCTATGAAAGGCTTTCTAAAACACTTGAATTTATCGGTAATTAAATCTAACCTCCTGAAGATGGATGAGGAGGAATTTATGCAGGTTGTAAAACATATTGAAGAAACAGCTTATGACCTAAGGGAAGGTAAATTGCATAGGAAGTATGTGAATCTTTATGGCTGGTGCCGAGCTGTTTTTCCTGAACGCTTTGAAAAACAAAAGCCCTCATTATTCTGAGGGCTTATTGCTATTTTACTTTTCTTCGAACACCATTGACGGATTTGACTACCTGATTCAAATTCAGTTCATCATCATCCACTGCAGCTTGACTCACAGCTGACATCACTCCTCCAGCCACAGTTAAATATCCGGCCACTGTAATTACCGTTGCAGGTAATGTTATGGGCGCTGCAAGTAAATAACCCCCAGCTGCAGCCAGTATCAACCCAACATTCCTAAGGGTCTTGAAGAATTTTGGTGTAGGAGCTTTCATTCGCTCCGATATATTCAATTTCGTTTTCATCATTTTCTAAATTTCGTTTTCAATTCGTTCTATTCTACTATCGGCAAAATCCATTCGCTGATGTAATAGCGCATTCATTCCTTTAAACTCTGTTCTTATCACTTCTGCTGAATTCTTCACCTCCACCACATCTTTTTCCACTCGCTTGAAGTCATTGATTAGTTGTTTTAAGAAATAAGCCACTACACCAAGCAGTAAGGACACCAAACCACTGGCCAATAATTCAATACTAATGGTTGTCATGGTTTATACTCTTTATGGTGATGTACACTTGTTTCTCCTCATCCATTGCCATGTCCAATAAGAATTTTAAGAGATCATTTGCTCTTCTGGATTCTAATCCTTTGCCATATCCTGAAATCTTTGTCACTGGAGCAATACATCCTCTTAATTCCATTTCCGCATTGTTGGCAGGATGAAACAGAATAAATGATCTATTTGGCACTTTCTCAAGTACATAATGCCAACCTCTTTTCTCAGTATGTCTCGGAGCAATTTTGTATCGCCCTTCAGGAATGCACGACACATTACGTTTGTTATCTTTCCAAGGCAATTCAATGGTATGGCACAGGAACTTATCCCTGTGCCATAAATTACCATTGGTGCCCTCGTCAAAATACCTTCTGACTAATGTTAGCTCCATCTTACACTCGATCGATAAACACAACTGCAAGCGGATTGTAAGAACCATTTTTCAATGGATACATCTCACCATTCACTTGCTGCATAAACTCAATACCTAGTACAAGGAAGACATCATCAGAGGTATTAGCTGTTATCGCAGGTTCCAAACTAATAGCTCCAATCAAGTTTTGATCGATTGGTAGTTCATTAGTAGCATCCTGAGCAAACTTGAAAGACTCAGCATCAAAATCAACTTCACCAACACCTGCAACTAGCTTCATGTGTGTTGCACCACTTGGGGCAGCAATCACATTAGCAGGTATGATATTAACAAGGTCAATACTCACGCTTCCTGCAGCTCGATCGAAATCAACCTCATACTGTGCATATAGTGTAGCACTCAATTTGCCATTGATGTTAAACTCGAACCCATTCAACAAACTGATATTACCCTCAGATACCTTTCGTTCACCTCTCACATTGTTAGGATCTGACTGCAGTACCTTCATCATTTCCTTTGTCAATCGACTGGTCACCCTCTTGTCAGATGCTTTTTGCATTAGTACCCGAAGGGAAGTTCTCAATGTCCTTCCAGCTTTACCAGCTCGGCCAAACTCACTGCCATTTTCTCGGGTTCTCTGAAAGGCTGGGTCATTCTTAATTCGCTCTTTGTCAACACCTCCTTTTTCTCTGGCCAGGTACCCATCCTGACTCTTGTAGAAGGACACATCCCCGATAGATCCTTCCAATTTAATTATTCCTTTTTGTCTTGCCATAATTCAAAATTTATTTGGTTTATGGCTCGAAAAACGCATATTGCTACATGACAATCAACCGTCAGATTCCGTAAAACATAGCTTTTGCCACTTATTGCCGAAGTTGCAGTATGGCATCAGTATAGATGAAGTATTGATAGTACTAAATGAAACTAAAACGAGTCATAATCTATCCGAAAGATATTCAGCGCATCACAGGTAAAAGTGAGCGTTATGGAAGGTACTTGCTCAAAAAAATAAAAGATGACCTTCAAAAAGAAGATCATCAGTTCATAACTATTAATGAGTTTTCAGACTTTACAGGAATAGACCAGGAGCTAGTTAATCAGTTTATTGATTGACCGCTTTTGACAAATCAGAATTACCAAGAATATCCTTTAACTTCTTCATGTCTTGGCTCACTTTCTCCTGGACAACTTTCGCATAGATTTGAGTGGTTTTCAAATTCTTATGACCAAGCATTGAACTCACTGATTCAATAGGCACTCCATTGGATAAAGTCACCGTTGTAGCAAAAGTATGTCTGGCTATATGAAAAGTTAGATTCTTCTTTATTTCGCAGAGAGTTGCCAATTCTTTTAAATAGGCATTCATTTTTTGGTTGGAGATTACAGGCAATAAAGCTCCAGTATTTAGCGCAATAGGATTTGATTTATACTTGTCAATCATTTCTTCTGCCACAGGAAGTAGGGGTACGTTAGATGAAGTTCCAGTTTTAGTTCTGTCTACATAAATCCATTGTTCACCATCTAAGCCCTTAGTTATGTTATCGGCCGTTAGTTTTTTAACATCCGCATAAGCCAATCCAGTGTAACAGCAGAAAAGGAAAATGTCGCGAACATGTCCAAGTCTCTCCATCGAAATCTCCTTTTCATAGATTGTCTTAATTTCATCTTTTGTAAGGTAATCTCGCTTTACTTCTTTCAACGACATTTGATACTTGGTAAATGGATCTCGATCTATCCATTCATTTTTCAATGCGAGCAACACGATTTTTTTAAAGTTTCTCAAATACTTCATGGTAGTATTATGACCAATGTTTTTAACCGACTTCAAGTAGAACTCAAACTCTGTTATAAAGGGGTAATTCAGAGCATTTAATAGATAGTCATCCGTCTTGAAATGATGCTTCAAAAAGCCCCTTAAATGCTTTAAGGTTGTCTCGTATCGTTCTAATGTTCCTGGTGAATATCCTTGACCTAATTGAGCTTTGATTTGTTCATTGTGATAACTAAATAGCTCAACCAAAGAATGTTGTTTAGTATTCTTACCCTGATAAATTTCTTTTAAGGATTGCGCACTAACATATTGCTCCTCCTCTATCAATCTGTTATAAATACTTTCAATCTTCATTTCCATTGTTGATAAATGACGATTAAACATTCTGGCCTCCTCACTATTTCCTCTGGCTCTACCGGAGTTAGTATTCCATTTCTCAGGAAGTATCTTTTTCCCAGTTGAAATCTCTGCCCTCTTACCATCTAGTGTAATCCTTAGTGAAATAGGAACCTCTCCAGTCTTTTTACTTGTCTTATGAGTTTGCAACCAAAATAGAAGGCTAAAAGTATGAGTCATAATAGTAATTGGCTAGATGTGTTTAATTTGATTGATTTAAAGGGTTTTTATTATCTATATCCTTTATTAAATATACTCAATTTGAATCAAATAACATCATTTTAATCAAAATAAAGCATATTCGGTTACCATTTTTATAGGTAACCGAATAGGTAACCAATATTATGAAATTTGTTGAATAAAATGGGTGGGTAGTAAAATAAAAAACCCTTCAAACATTATGTTTGAAGGGTTTTAGTAGGATTTGACTCCTAATCAGCAGAGGAGGAGGGATTCGAACCCCCGGTACCTTGCGGCACGCTGGTTTTCAAGACCAGTGCATTCGACCACTCTGCCACTCCTCTAGATCGTCCCGATAACTATCGGGGATCGGTCGTTTTTCCGAATAGGACTGCAAATGTATATTATAATTTATCTTTGGCAAAAGGTACGGTAAGGATTTTTCTTTGGGGGTTAACTTTTTTTTCAAACTTACACCCAAATGCGTGTGGTTTTAACCTGAACCAATTTCATGTATTCTCCCCAATCCATATTAAGAGTTCATTAAGTACCCAACCCATGTTTTGCTTGACATCTATATCGTCAAAGCGAATAAATTTTATTCCAAATGACTCCAATCTTTGCTGTCTTACTTTATCTCTTTGTGGTGCATCGTCATGATAATGTGAATCACCATCGACCTCAATAGCTAACTGATAATCTTTAGCGTAAAAGTCAACAATGAACTGATCAATTGGTATTTGCCGGCTAAAACGGATACCCAGCTTATTATTTTTTTTTTCGTTCCACAACAGCACCTCGCTAAGTGTCATATTCTTTCTGAGCTTTTTAGCAAGAGGAACGAGCTTAGGATTATATGGAATAATCTTTCTTGTCACTATAGATCTTTAAAATACTTTAACCCACCCCTGTATCCCCTCCCAAGAGGGGATTTAGAGTAGTGCTAATAATAAATTTTAAGTATAACATTTTATTAATGAACCTGAATGGCAAGCTCAATAAATAATATACAAATTAGATTCTGCGGAAATTCCCCTCCCTGGAGGGGTTAGGGGTGGGTATTTCTAATCATAATTGTAAACCGGCTCTTTTACCTCTCTGATACGGTAGGCCTGATGTATGCTTGCATTAATTTCGTATCCCACTAATAGTACTATACTAAGTATCTCCTGCCATACCATCAGGGCGATCAAAACGCCCAGTGAACCATATAGTTTATTGTAAGTGGCAAAGTTTGACACATAAAAAGAAAATCCATAAGAAACTGCTATACATAATATGGTGGCGATAAGAGACCCAATGGAAAAAAATCTCCAATTGTAATGTACAGCTGGACCAAAATAGTATATAAAAGAAATTGCTAAAAAGAAGACAATAAAGATTACTACAAACCGAATGATGAAGAATATTAAAAAGTCGAAATCTCCCAACTCAAGCCACTGAATATCGTGTATGAAGTCTAAAAATATATTGCCAACTACAAGTAAGATGACGGCCAAAATTAAAACGAATGCCAACATAAATGTAAGCCCTGTTGCTACCAATCTGGTTTTCAAAAAACTTCTTTTCTCAAGAGTTTTATAGCATGCGTTGAAAGCTTTCATCAATGCTGCCATACCATTTGTAGCTAAATACAGCGAGAAAATCGCACCAAAAGTAAGTAAGCCTCCTCGTGTATTGCCTACAATATCAGTAACGGTAGATTCTACTGTTTCAAACATACTATCAGGCATTACACCTTCAATAAATATAAGAATACTTGCCTGACTTACTTCAGGTATGAGTTCATGAATGTAAGGGGTAAGTGTAAAAAGAAAAATTATGGCTGGGAATATGGCCAGAGCAAAGTTGAACGCTACACCATTGGCCCTATCGATGATTTCATCTTTGGTGATTTTATCAATAAATACTTTGATTACCTCATATAAAGTCAACCCCTCATACTTCTTGAATTTGACCCTTTTAAGTAATTCAATTAAGGCCTGAAAGGGTCCTGACTCTTCAATGTATTTAAGAATTTTACCTTTCATGAGTTAAAGTATGGATCTAGCAGTTTAGCCATTATTGCTGGCTGCCTACAGGGTTTTCCAGTTTTCATATCAACAAAAACCAACAGCGTCTTCCCAACATGAATCAATTTATCCTGTTCATTGAAGATTTCATAATCAAATGTGATTTTTACTCCCGGCTTTTCTTTTATTGACGTTTTAATGGTGAGCAGTTCATCATAAGTGGCAGGAGCCAAATATTTAGAAAAGTTCTCCAGCACGGGCATCATCACACCACTTTCTTCGAGCTGCTTGTAGGTTAACCCAAGGCTTCTTAAACTCTCAACACGAGCAATCTCATAATAGGCCGCATAGTTGCCATAATAGACATATCCCATCTGGTCTGTGTCTGCATACCTAACCCTTACATTGGTTTCAAACTGAACCATCAGTTATTATTTAGCCTTGCTTTTCTTTGCTCAATAGACAGCTGTCTTTGATATCTTCTGGCATTATTTAGATGCTCACGCAATGTGCTAGCAAAATTGTGGTAACCTGAGAAATCTTCCTTGGCGCACATATAAAGATAGTTATGATCTTCGTAATTCAACACCGCATCCAAAGAGTGAATGGTAGGCATATAAATTGGGCCGGGTGGTAGGCCAGCATGTTTGTAAGTATTGTAGGGTGAATTAATTTCTTTATGTTCATTCAACACCCTCTTGATAGTAAAATCTCCAACGGCAAAAACAAGTGTAGGGTCTGCCTGTAGAGCTATACCTTTTTCTAGCCTATTGTAATATAGACCTGCTATAATCGGGCTCTCCTCTTTCTTAATACTCTCAGCCTGAACAATTGAAGCCAGGGTTGAAACTTCTTTGGGTGTAAGTCCCATAGCTTTGGCTTTCGCAAGTCTATCGTCATTCCAGAAACGCTCATACTCATTATACATTCTTTCTATAAGCCCTTGTGCAGAAATGTTGTAATACACCTCATAGGTGTTGGGAATGAACATACCAATAATATTTTGCTCATTAAAACCATACTCATTAGTATCAATAAACCTGATCAGGGCTGTGTCAAACTCAGCAGGTGTAATCATTAAGTTAGCGGTAATTTTTTCAGGCAACTCGCTGATCAATCGCACATTAGTAAATGTAATATTTACCGGCTCCTGCTTACCTGCTCTTAGCAATCGTATGGCTTCCAGATTAGTCATATTTTTATCCAAAGCATACCTCCCCGGTTTTATGGATGTATCATAATCCATCAGTCTGGCTAAAAAGCTGAACGACACCAAATCATTTACATAATGGTTGTCATATAACTTATTCTGAAGCGACTTAAATGTTTCCCCCTGCTCTACTACCAGGTATCTGGCTTCCTTTTCAACCAAAATGTTGGGGGAGTATAAAATCTGATAGCCATAAAACGCAAATGACGATAGAAGTATCGAAAATAATAGCAGGAATATGACCAGGTATTTTCTATTTTTCATATATCAAAAAATCATTCTGCGGACAAAATTAACAATAACAACAACAAAAATAACTTTTGTTTGATTTTGCTATTTAGCGGAATTTGAAGCACTATTTCATAAATTGGTCTCACAATGGAAGCAGAACTCATAAAACTATATGCAGAAAATACCGATCGCAAGAAAGTTGAGCATATTGTGGAGGTATTAAGAAATGGCGGAGTCATTATCTATCCCACTGATACCATTTATGGTATTGGCTGTGATCTTTTCAACCGAAAAGCCATCGATAAAGTCTGCAGAATTAAAGGCATCAAGCCTAAAAATCTAAATCTCTCATTTATATGTTATGATTTAAGCCATATTTCAGAATATGTAAAAAGAATAGATACGCCCACTTTTAAAGTGCTAAAGAAGGCTCTACCGGGGCCATTTACATTTATTTTAGAATCTAACAGCAACGTACCAAAGATTCTCAACACAAATAAAAAAACTGTAGGTATAAGAATACCCGACCACAACATCCCACGGATGATTGTTGACATATTGGGTAACCCAATAGTGACCTCTTCAATAAAAGATGATGATGAAGTCATTGAGTACACCACAGACCCAGAGGTAATCTATGAAGAGTTTAAACATCAGGTCGATATTGTAATAGATGGTGGGTATGGAGGCAATATTCCCTCAACTGTAATCGACTGCACACAAGAGGAATTCGTGATATTAAGAGAGGGTCTCGGAGATATTAATGAGTATGCCTAAAACTGCCTTAATAGATTTACAATACCTACCCTCACTAGAATACTTTGCGGTACTTTTTAAGTACGACAAAATCATTATCGAAAAGGAAGAGCACTTCGTGAAGCAAACTTTTCGAAATCGGTGTGAAATTCTTTCTGCCAATAAAGTAGAAAAACTATCCGTGCCCGTAATTGGGGGCAGAAAGAAAATAAAAGTGAAGGACATACAGATAGATCATGAGCAAAATTGGCAGAAAGATCATTGGAGAGCGATACAATCGGCTTATGGACGTGCGCCATTTTATGAGTTCTTCGCTCACTATTTTGAACCTTTTTTCCAAAAACAGGAAAAATTCCTTTATGATTTTAATTTCCGCTTACTGACATTGTGTCTGAAGCTGCTACAGAAAAAAATAATTTTTGAAGAGACCAGTGAATATATAAAATCACCCCTGAATGATCAGACAGATGATTTGAGATCAGAAATAAGTCCTAAAATTGGCTACAAATCCAACAAGCACTACAGACCCGTATCTTATCCACAGGTTTTTGGCAAAAACTTTGTAGCTAATTTGAGTATAATTGATTTGCTGTTTTGCGAAGGACCTAATGCGAAAACGCTAGTTACCAAATCAATTTTGGCGGAATGAACAATTAGAATTGGTATTTCGTTTTAACCTTAATAAATGCCGCCAACGGGTGGTAATTATTTTGAAGAAATCATACATTTACACTAAGACACACATTTAGAATTGCTCGTTTATGGAAGCAAAATTTTCAAATAGAGTTAAAGAAGTAATCTCACTGAGCAGAGAGGAAGCACTAAGACTGGGGCATGATTATATCGGTACGGAGCACTTGCTTCTTGGTATGATCAGAGAAGGTGAAGGAGTGGCAGTTAGTTTATTGAAAAAACTTGGCATTTCTTTAGATGAGCTTCGCAGTGCAGTTGAGAAAGTATCAAAAGGTACCGCTTCACACGATGTGAAGAATCTCGCTAATATACCTTTGACCAGACAGTCAGAAAAGGTATTAAAAATCACTTACCTGGAGGCAAAGATTTTTAAAAGTCAGCTGATAGGTACTGAGCATTTGCTGCTTTCTATCCTTAGAGATGAAGATAATATCGCCACACAGATTTTAGAAAAATTTGATGTGAACTACGATGTTGTCAAAGAACTTTTAGAGTATCAAACAGAAAATCCAATGGCTTCATCTGATACAGATGAACCTGATGAAGACTCGTCTAAAATATTTGGAAGCACCCCAGGAGGTGGCGGAGGTAAAGAAAAAAGAGGTGGTGAAAAATCTCGTACTCCGGTACTTGATAATTTTGGCCGCGACCTCACAAAGCTTGCCGAAGATGATAAGCTTGACCCCATAGTTGGTCGTGAGAAAGAAATTGAGCGTGTTGCTCAAATATTAAGTAGAAGAAAGAAAAACAATCCAATACTTATTGGTGAGCCTGGTGTTGGTAAAACAGCCATCGCTGAAGGACTTGCCCTTCGAATTGTACAAAAGAAGGTATCTCGGGTGCTTTTTGGCAAAAGAGTGGTAACACTTGACCTTGCATCTTTGGTGGCAGGCACCAAATATAGAGGCCAGTTTGAGGAGAGAATGAAAGCCGTAATGAATGAGCTTGAAAAGTCTCCTGAAGTGATCTTATTCATTGATGAGTTACACACCATAGTTGGTGCAGGTGGTGCTTCTGGTTCTTTAGATGCATCTAACATGTTTAAGCCTGCGCTTGCCAGAGGTGAAATACAATGCATTGGAGCCACAACTTTAGATGAGTACAGACAATACATCGAGAAAGATGGTGCATTGGCCCGAAGATTTCAGATGGTAATGGTAGATGCTACCACACCGGAAGAAACAATCCAAATACTTGAAAACATCAAGAGTAAATATGAGGAGCATCATCATGTGAACTATACCGAAGAGGCAATAGACGCGTGTGTGAAGCTTTCTGATAGATATATCAGTGATCGTTACCTTCCAGACAAGGCGATTGACATTCTCGATGAAGCTGGTGCACGAGTACATATTAATAACATTCATGTACCTGATAACATTGTAAAGCTCGAGGCAGCCATTGAGGATATCAAGGTTGAGAAAAACAAGGTTGTAAAAAGCCAGAAATACGAAGAGGCCGCACAATTGCGTGATAAAGAGAAAAAACTTATCGATCAACTGGAGCAGGCAAAGGTGAAGTGGGAAGATGACACCAAGAGCAAGCGTTACACAGTGAATGAAGATCATGTGGCTGATGTAATTGCCATGGTGACGGGTATCCCAACCAAGCGAATTGCTCAGAAAGAAAGTAACAAACTGCTCGGTATGAATACTGAGCTTTCTGGTAAAGTTGTTGGGCAGGAAGATGCCATTAAAAAGCTTACAAAGGCTATACAACGTACAAGAGTTGGATTGAAAGATCCTAAAAAACCAATTGGTTCATTTATATTCTTGGGCCCTACTGGCGTGGGTAAAACAGAACTTGCCAAGGTGCTATCTACTTACCTTTTCGATAAAGAAGATAGTTTGGTAAGAATTGATATGAGTGAGTACATGGAGAAATTCTCTGTGTCTCGATTAGTAGGAGCGCCTCCGGGCTATGTAGGATACGAAGAAGGTGGCCAGCTTACTGAAAAGGTAAGAAGAAAGCCTTATAGCGTAGTCTTACTTGATGAAATTGAGAAAGCTCACCCAGATGTATTTAACTTGTTACTACAAGTACTGGACGATGGTATTCTTACAGATGGTCTTGGAAGACGCGTAGACTTTAGAAATACGATCATCATCATGACATCAAACATTGGTGTAAGAGATCTGAAGGATTTTGGAGCAGGCATTGGCTTTGCACCATCATCTACCTCTAAAAATAATGATGAGGTGATGAAGTCAACGATTCAGAGTGCTTTGAAGAAGGCATTTAGCCCAGAATTTTTAAACAGACTAGATGATGTGATTGTCTTCAACTCATTGAGTAGAGAGCACATTCACGAAATCATTGATCTTACATTGGGTAAGTTATTCGCAAGAATTAATGCGTTGGGTTACAATGTTGAATTAACAACTAAGGCCAAAGATTTCTTATCTGAAAAAGGTTACGACCCTCAATATGGCGCAAGACCTTTAAACAGAGCCATCCAGAAATACCTGGAAGATCCTGTAGCAGAGGAAATCTTAAAAGGTGAGCTTGAAGAAGGCGCTACCATTGTGGCTGATCATGATGGCAAAAGCGAAGAGCTTAAGCTTAAAGTGAAGAAAAAAAAGCCATCGAAGAAAGAAGAGAAAAAAGGTGATTAAAATCACATAATTCATAAATCAAAGGGTCATAAATTATGACCCTTTTTTTATGTGCAATATATTTAAGTTTAAATATTTACAAACAACAAACGGATAGTGTGTTGTATTCGGTTGTTGACGATAATTATCTGTATGACTAAAATCTATCCAATATTATTAATCTTCGGTTTGTGGGGATGCACTCCTGAATTTGATTCTGACATTGTAATTAGTGACATCAAAAACACCTATCCTAACGCAGAAATTGAAAAAGTTCAAAGTCAACCATGTGACGGAACATTTGGAGACTGTTATTATGTAAATGTCCGGTTTAAAACAGATAAATTCTCTATTGCAATTGATACGGCTTTTCAATATCATAGAAAAGGCAATTCGAATAATCCCCTGACTATAAATGAAAAATACGGTCTAACGAAAAAGACGTCTGACAAAAAAAGTGCTGATATAAATTCGATTAAAATATCACCGGAATTATTGCGATTAAATGTATGGGGACTTCACAAACTTACTATCATTGATTCGACCGAAAGAGATGTTGTTTTAGGGGATGTAGATGTCAGATTAATCTTTGACAGTGATAGCATTTTAACAAAATTTGACTCTGGTGTTAAGAGTGAATATAAATGGCATATTACTTCAAGCGACCAAATAAAAATCGACAGAACTGATAATAATTTTTCACAACAATATGAACCCCTTATCCGATTAGATCAAGTCAATAGAATTAAGCAGCTTGATAGCATGAATCTTATTCTGTGTGCTAGGCCAAAATCCGGTGAAATGCAGCAATATCATTTTATGAAATACTGAAGGATCAAACTACCGCCAACATCATATAGCATTCATGCCTTTACTCACATTTAATACAAGCAACTGCAACTAGTCCATATTTCTTGTGTTTCGTGCTTGGCTAAGGCCTGCAGTCCTTCCTTGAGGTTATTTGGGTTCCTTGGCGCTCAGTCAACTTCGCGCTTGGGCAGCACAGCTCTAGAATCTAAACACAATACTTTCTTTTCATATAAGCGGCCTTTTCAACATCGTACTTTTCGATCTCATCGAAATCTTCACAAGCCTTTTCTTTTAAACCCATATAATAATGGCATATACCTCGTCTGATAAAGACATCAGCCTTGGCATATTTAAGGTCTAGCGTTTTATCAAAATCAGTTTTGGCCTTTACAAACTTGTTCATTCTTTGATACACTATGCCTCTGTTGAAATAGGCCTTACTGAACTGTGGTCTTTCATAAATTACGCGATTGAGATCGGCAAGGGCTCCCCACTCATCACCCATTTGTGCGCGAGCTATGGCCCTGTGGTAATACGCGTTGAGGTGTTCGCTTCTAAGCTTAATCGCTGCGTTTAAATCTCCGTAGGCCTCGTAGTAATTTACCTGCTTGATATGACATTGCCCTCTCAGATAGTAAGCCTCAAAATGCTTTTTGTCTATTTTTAAGACATTTGTAAAATCAATAATTGCACTTTCGAAGTCTTCTTTTTTCATGTAAGACCTACCGCGACCCAGAAATAAATCTTTCTTATTAAAACTTAATTCAAAACACTCTGAATAAGTAGCTATTGCCCTGTCATACTCCCCAATCTCCTCGAGACCTCGGGCCAGGTTAAACTTGAGTTTCCAATCATTTGCATCTAAAACCAGTGCTTTTTCAAAGTGGTAAATAGCCTCTTCATATTCCCCTGATTTGAAATAATCCAACGCCTCTTCACGATGATCTGTACACGCTGTTAGCGTAAGATAAACGACAAGGCCTAATAAAATTCTTTTCATCAACTATAAATATAGTTATAAAGATTTGCCTAAAAAATAAATTATGCAGCTTAGTAAGATCCGTTATATTTTCTTAAGAACCACTCCGTAGCTACTAACGCCAGCAAGACGAAAAATAACCACTGGAGATTAATAAATGGAAGGTATTTTTCACTAGTATGTATGATACCTTGAGCCTGTAATTGAGTCACATCTTCCGAATCAATATCATCTAATTTATAAAAGTTACCTACGGTTGATTGTGACAGTGTGCGAAGTATATTAAAATCGGCCGTAAGATTAATATCTTCAATTTGAATGGCCTTAATCACAAACTCACCAGACACCTGACTATTTTCATCTCCTAGTGTCGTACTGGCGGTGTATTTATAAACCCCTTGAGGCAGTCCACTCATACTATAACGTGTATTGTTTTCATTGGTGATGTAGGAGTATTCATAGTTATTACCCTCATCATCTTTTAAAGAGAAGTTAATCTTATTGCCATAGATGCGTTCGTATAAGTCATTATAAACCTCAGTATCAAAAACTACTTTTTCGTTTGTATTGAACTCATTTTTAACGGGATAAGCCTTAAACTTTCTTCGATCCTCCTTAGAAGATAAAAATTGCACGAGCTTTGTTACCAATTCATTGAATGCTTCATGGTTATCATTCATAACATAGCTTGTCAAGTTCCATTTCCAAAGTCCATCTCCCATAACAACGGCTTGCTTAGGCTCAATTTCTTCATTGAGGGCAATGAGTGGTTTTGTGGTCGTAATACTCCCTACCTGTTGGTAAAGCATAACCGATGAGCCGGAACTCAGATTATATTTACCAAACGGGACTGAAATGGGAGGAAGCTCCGTAAATGTCTGCTGGAGTTGCTCTGAAAGTCTAAAATTTACAAACCCTTGATTGAATACAGCATTTATCTGATCATATTCACCAGGTACGGCATCGAGAGTCAGTACCTTGTTTGATTGATTAAAACTTCGCAAATCACTATTCCCACCAAAAATAAATAACGAGGCTATTTCATCAAGTTCCAATTGAGCCAGCACGCGATCATAGCCCCTTCTATCTGGTATTTGGTGGTAAATGATCAGATCGTACTGCGTTTTATTGTTTATTAATCTATTGCGATCATTTGGTAGACTCAACAGGTATTGATCAAACGAGTAGTTTGCGTTACTTTCAATGGCTAATCTCAAAGCTTTAATATCAGGGTGAGGGGCTGCTGCAATGATGGCAATATTCTCTTTACCTTCAATTATCTCAACATAAGCCTGTTGCGTATTATTGAGTGTTGTGAATTCTCCTTCAAGTGGTGAAATATTTACAGTATATCTCTGGAAACCTTTTTCGTCAGCGTCTATGAGCAGTTTGACTTCATTAATCTGATTCTCTCCTCGCAAGGTGTATGGTTGCGATGCCAATAACTTTCCTCCACGGGAGATAGCTATATTTACTCTGTCTCCGCTATATCCTTGTTGTGTAAACTGAACCAACACAGGGAACTTGTTACCCTGGTAAGAGATTTTATTGTACACCAGACTATTTATAGAGATATCAGCTTTAGGCACCGTATCTCCAACTCCAAGTGTTGCAACCTTAAACTTATAGTCACGATAAGTTGGCGCAATGCCTTCATTATATATCCCGTCCGATACCAACATGACACCCGCTAAATTGCGCCCCTCATAGTCGGCTCTGATGTTTTCTAATAAACCAGCCAGATTGGATTGTTGAGCAGTGAAAGACAGGTTAGTTGGCAGCTCCTCAAATTGCTGATCATCGATAGTTCTAAACCTCACATTGAAGCCTTGCTGCCTATATGAGTTTGCCACTTCACCTATTTTTTGAAGTATTGATACTCGCTCTAAGCTGTCTGTACTATTTGCAATGGAACTAGAATTATCAATGGCAATGATATACGTAGGCTCTTCAATAGTATTTTGTATTTGCTTTAATATCGGAGAAACTAATAATGAGGCGATAATAGAAGCCAATAAAAATCTGAGACCAAATAAAACGTAATTGGTGCGCTTGCCCCATGGGCCTGAATTCTTATATAAAATGTAGGCATATGCCAACCCAAGAAGGGCGCATACTATTAAGAATAAAGGAGATTGTTCGAAAATCAGCGCGGGTCTCTGCATCACGAATGTTTAACGGCAATATGCAAATTAAGATATACTTGACCAATATTTTTTAGATATTAGGGGGGTAATAGCAGCTATTTTTTTACTCCCGTAGTAGGCAAATAGGTGCTTTATAGGAGTAGTATTACTGTGTTAGTCGAAAATCTATTTTCACGACAACCTTAAATGCCTTTTACTCGATTAATTTTTATATCATTCAGCTGAATGCAAGACAAGCTCACACAATATTATAAACGTATACCTCGGGTAACGAAACACCTGCTGTTCTGGCTGGTATTCGTGGCTTTTTACACCCTTTTATACGGTAGTTTTAATGAAGATTACCTGTTTCAGCTCAAAATGCAATTGATCTATCTGCCGGAAAAGTTAATTGCTACTTACATTACACTCTATTGGCTATTACCTCGATTTTTACTGAAAGAAAAATATCTCACCTTCTTCTCATTACTGCTCGTACTGCTTTTACTTTCTGGAATATTGCATTGGGCGGTGACCATATATATTGAAATACCACTGTATTACCCGGAAGAAGGCTCAATAAAATTTTGGTATCCCAATAAAATCCTCAAATCTGCCACCTACATCTACCCGGTGGTTGTACTTGCTACGCTGATCAAGTTTTTCAAACACTGGTACAATTATCAGGCAGCCACGCAAATACTTGCACAAGAAAAACTGCAAGCAGAACTTAAGTTTTTACGTGCTCAGGTACATCCGCATTTTCTATTCAATACACTAAATAATCTATATGCGCTTACGCTGAAAAAATCAGACAGCGCGCCAACTATTGTACTTAAGCTTTCAGATCTTTTGAATTACATGCTCTATGAGTGCAATACTGATCGCGTGCCGTTAAGCAAAGAAATTGAATTGTTAGAAAACTACCTTTCACTTGAAAAGCTGCGCTACGGAGATCATTTAGATATTGTCTTTAATGTCAAGGGAGAGGTAGACCAGCATGTAATTGCCCCAATGCTCATTCTTCCTTTTGTGGAGAATAGCTTCAAACACGGAGTGAGTGGTGAAACGGATGAGGCATGGGTAAGCATTGATTTAAAGATTAAAGATGGCCTGATGACGCTGAAAGTTGATAACAGCAAAAGCGGACTGGAAACAAAAGACGAACAACAATACAAAGAAGGCATAGGCCTAAATAATGTAAAAAGAAGACTTGAGTTGCTGTACCCGGATCGGTACGATCTGAAGATTATGGATACAGATGAGTCTTACCTGGTAGTATTAAAACTTGAAATTGAAGAATAATGTCGATTAGATGCATCATAGTAGATGACGAGCCGCTGGCTATTGAGGTTTTAGAGTCATATGCAGATAGAATAAGTAACCTGGAAGTTGTTGCTACTTGCAAAAACGCAATTAAGGCATTTGAAATATTACAAAAAGAGCAGGTCGATCTCATCTTCCTGGATATTCAAATGCCTAAGCTCACGGGTATTGATTTTCTCAAATCACTTACCAAACCACCAAAGGTGATTTTTACTACTGCCTATAGAGACTATGCGATACAAGGCTACGAACTTGATGTGGTTGATTATTTGTTGAAACCTATTTCATTCGACCGATTTTTGAAAGCCGTTGGGAAAGTATTTGATGTAAACTCAACATCAGCAAATGAGAGTGACACTATTTCAGAGGAGAATGACTACATCTATCTTAAGGCCGATAAAAAAATGGTAAAGGTGCGTTTGCATGAGATCCTTTACATAGAAAGTCTAAAAGATTACGTGCGTGTTAAAACAAGTAACAAAGATGTAATCACGCACCAGAAAATAAGTTACCTGGAAGAAAAGTTGCCAGAAGAATGTTTTATGAGAATACATCGCTCATTTATTGTAGCCACAAAAAAGATTGAAACCTACTCTGCTACAACTATCGAGGTACCCGGTAAAGAATTACCTATAGGCAGGTTGTACAAACAAGGCGTTTTAGACAGGCTAAATAGCGAACATCAGTTATGAAAAAGATTCTAATTTCAATATTATTTACACTTATCTGTTTCACTGGTTTTGCCCAGGGAGATAAGTTAGAAAAAGCCAAGCTTCTTCTAGATGTTGATAGTGCTCAAAGTGCATTGGCAGTATTGGAGCCTACGAGTCAATTTGATATTGGCCAACAGCCCGAGGCATTAAGTTTAATTGGCAAGGCTTACCTTAAATCGAAAAACGACTCATCGGCCATGTTGGCTTTTCAAAAATGCCTTGAAATCAGTAAGTCAATCAATGATATTGAATATGAAATAGAATCTCTTTACTGGCTTACCAGGCTCAGTGCCATCACAGGTAAATTTGAACGGGCAGTAACTTTCGGAGAAGACGGAAGCTTACTTGCAAGATTGCATCAGAATAATGTGATGGAATTTCGCATAAACAACTTTTTAAGCTGGGCATATTTTATGACCAATAAGGACTTCGATAAAGTCTTAATTCATGAACAGAGACAATTGGAATTGGTAAGCAAGGTTGGTAATGACATGCAAAAAGCTCAGGTATATAACAACCTCGGTTATGACTTAACCATTGCGGGTATCGTACACTTAGATTCCACTATTAGCCTGATGACTTGGGCTAACGATCAGTATGGCAAAACGGAAAATAATAAAGGCAGGTGGTACACACTTATGAATCTTACCTGGCAGCACCGGCTGAAAGGCGACCATCAACAAGCTATTGAATTTGGTAAACTATCATTAAAGCAGGCACAAAAGGAAGAAGATAGACATGCCATTATTGAAGCCAGCTTTCAACTTGGAGAAAGCCTAATGGCTCTTGGTCAATTAGAAGAGGCCAAGAAGTTTTATGATATAGGCTATAAGCAAAGCATTATTCAAGAAGATCGGGATAAATATGTTTTTGATGTCTATTACGCCAATTACCTATTTAAACTAGGTGAACTGGACAAAGCCATTGTACTACTTGAAGAGACCGTAGAATTTTTAACCACAAGTGAAGTCTTCTACGAGATGCATGGAAGAGCATTATTAAGTCTATTGTATGTCAAAGCTGGTAAGCCTACCCTTGCTCAAGCGCAGCTTGACATCATCGAGAGCCCCAGACACAATTACATTGCCATGGAAACGAAGTGCATTGCTGCAATCGCAGCTGCAAGGCTTGCAGGATATTCAGATAAGACGAAGGCATTATTGGCTAACTGGAAAAAACGTGCACAGGAAATTGGTGCTTCACAAATTGCAGATTGGCTGGATCAGGAATTAAAAACTAATTCTCAATAACCATACTTATCCTTCCATAAAGCTTTTAGTCTTTTTCTCATTTCAGCCTCACGGCTATTACTACCCGGATCGTAAAGCTTTGTTTCTTTTATCTCATCTGGTAGAAACTCCATGTGGGCGAAGTTATTGGTATAGTTGTGCGCATATTTATAGTTTTCGCCATATCCTTCATCTTTCATGAGTTTGGTAGGCGCATTGCGAATGGCCATGGGCACTTGCAGGTCTCCCGTTTCTTTCACTAGCCGTTGCGCATCATTAATAGCCATATATGCGGCATTGCTTTTTGGCGAACACGCAAGGTAAGTGACACATTGCGATAGTATAATCCTCGCTTCAGGATAACCAATAACATTTACTGCCTGAAACGCATTGTTGGCAATTACTAAGGCTGTTGGGTTGGCATTGCCAATGTCTTCAGAAGCAAGTATTAGCAGTCTACGCGCAATGAATTTTACATCTTCGCCTCCTTCGATCATCCGGGCCAAATAATAAACTGCTGCATTAGGATCGCTCCCACGGATTGATTTTATAAATGCTGAAATAATATCGTAGTGCTGCTCACCTGTCTTATCATATATTGCTACCCGTTGCTGAGCGATATCCATTACTTTCTGATCAGTAATTTCAATGGAGTCACCAGCTAAAGAATCAAAAACCAACTCTACCAGGTTGAGTAATTTCCTGGCATCTCCACCAGATATGTTTAAAAGCGCCTTATGCTCCTTAATATCAACTTTCTTTTTTTTGAGCTTGTCATCATGCTTCAAAACATAGTCGACCAAATTGAGAAGATCCTCTTCTTTCAGCGCCTTAAGTGTATACACCTGAGACCTGCTTAGCAATGCTGAATTCACTTCAAAAGATGGATTCTCAGTAGTAGCTCCAATCAATGTAATTGTGCCTTTTTCTACCGCGCCAAGAAGCGCATCTTGCTGCGATTTATTAAAGCGATGTATCTCATCAATAAATAAAATGGCTTTACCCAAGCGCTTTGCCTTGTCAATCGCCTCACGCACGTCTTTTACACCAGAGCTTACCGCGCTTAGTGTGTAAAAAGGCATTTTCACTGTATTGGCAATAATGTTTGCTATGGTGGTTTTTCCAACGCCTGGAGGGCCCCAAAGTATCATAGAAGGTACTACCCCAGACTTAATTGTTTTCCTTAAGATTCCATCATCACCTACGAGGTGCTCCTGACCAATAAGTTGGTCTAAAGAAGATGGTCTCATACGCTCCGCAAGTGGTAAATTATGATCAAACATATTTGGCAATAATTTACACTAAGGTAACAAATTTAATATGTGAAAACCCTAGATTTGGTCGTGCCCAGCAAGATCAGAATACATGGAATTTTACTATTAGTTACGCTCATTTATGGGGCTAACTATACGGTTGCCAAAATTCCGATGCCCGAGTATCTACAACCTTTTGGGTTTATTTTATTAAGAGTTACAGCAGCAACCTCACTTTTTTGGTTATTCTCTTACTTTACCGGCACCGAAAAAGTGCATAAGAAAGATCTGGGCTTATTATTCTTGTGTGGAATCTTTGGGGTAGCCACTAATCAACTTTTGTTTTTTAAAGGTCTGAGTCTCTCCACGCCCATTAATGCCTCAGTGATAATGACTACCTCTCCCATTTCAGTATTGTTAGCGGCATATTTTTTAGGAAAAGAGCGGTTGACGTTAATAAAAATCGCTGGCGTAATTGTGGGAGCCATTGGTGCCTACTTGCTTATCACAAAAGATGGAGTCACACTTGGGAAAGGAACATTTTTAGGAGATCTGTTGGTGCTGATCAATGGGGCAAGTTATGCTGTTTACCTGGTAATTGTGAAGCCACTGATGGCTAAATATAAGGCGACAACTGTCATTAAGTGGGTGTTCTTTTTTGGGTGGTTGGTAATTATTCCTTTTGGGGTGCAGGAGTTTGCTCTAGTTGACTGGAGCAATTTACCAGCTATTGTTTGGTTCAGTATCGTATTCGTAATTATCCTCGGAACTTTTACTGTTTATCTGCTCAATGTGTGGTCATTAAAATTCGTAAATAGCTCTGTTGTTGGGATTTATATGTATTTACAACCAGTTTTTGCTACCTTCATAGCTTTCCTTGTAAGAGGTGATCAATTAGATTGGTTGACAGCCGTGTACTCACTTGTAATTATGCTGGGTGTCTATCTGGTAAGTAAAAAATAAGTCTATGAGAGGCATATTCTATTTAATCGCTTTGTTCAGCGCACTTTGGATGATTTACGACATTTGGCTGGTAAACAAGGAGCTAAAAACGCAAGATAGGGTTCTCTGGACAGTATTTGCATTTGTTTTTAGCCTCGGGGCAGCCATTATCTACTTGCTGTCACACAAATTGAAAGTTTTAAAGTGAAATTGAGCGTAGCGTCTTAATTGTTTCACTTAGCATGTCATCATTATAATCGAGGTGCGTAACAAATCTCACTTCTTTAGGACCGAAGGCTACGGCCAGTATATTATTTTCTTTTAGCTTCTCTAAACATTGCTCAGCGGTGATGTTGCCGGCTAGTTCAAATATGACAATGTTGGTTTCTACTGACATTACAGATGCCACATAAGGCAAATCAACCAAAGCGCTTTCAATTTCCTTTGCTCTTTTATGGTCTTCTTCCAGTCGCTCAACATGATTATCTAAAGCGTAAATACATGCCGCAGCCAAATAGCCTGCCTGTCTCATACCTCCACCAAAATACTTTCTGACTCTTCGTGCTTGTTTAATATATGCCTTGCTACCTACCAGTAATGAGCCTACAGGTGCCCCCAACCCTTTAGACATACAAATCGATATTGTTTCAAATGCCTGTCCATAATCTTTTGCACTTTCATTATTCGCTACCAATGCATTAAATAAACGTGCACCATCCAAATGCATTTTTAGGCCTTTCGCTCTACTCGCCTCACTTATCGCCTTGATCTCATCTATGGTGTAACATTTTCCACCACCTTTATTGACCGTGTTTTCAAGCTCCACGATACTCGTTTTAGGGAAATGAATATCATCCGGGTTGATATTGTTCAACACCTCCTCAACTGATAAAACGCCTCTATCTCCAGGTAATAACTTAAAACTCAAGCCACTATTCCCAGCTACACCTCCCCCTTCATATTTGTAGATATGAGCTCCTTCGTAGCAAATAACTTCCTCATAAGGTTGCGAAAGCACGCTTATACCGATCTGGTTCGTCATTGTACCGGATGGGCAATAGATAGCAGCCTCCATTCCAAACAGCTCAGCACACTTTTTTTCAAGCGCATTGACGGTTGGGTCTTCTACAAAAACATCATCTCCTACTTCCGCTGTAAACATGGCCTCCAGCATGCCCTGAGTGGGTTTTGTCACTGTATCGCTGCGTAAATCAATCATTAATCAAATGTAAGTTTGAACATTAAAAATGTCACAAATAATTAACAATTTATTTATCATTCTTTCTAAAATAATTTTTTAACTTTACATTATTATATTTTAATGATGTAAGAAAAATAGTCGAATAGAAATTTGTATTTATGTAGATTTAAATAGTAACTTTAAATCTTGCTTTAAATAAATAATGTTGTCTATAGTGGTTTTTTAAGTTCTCATTAATTTGTCTTAAAAGCCTCTATAAATTTTTGGTAAACATTTGGTAACTAACAAACCAAATCATTATGAAACCAATCATATTGGTCATAGAGGATGATCAGCCACTTTGCTGGCTAATTGATCGTATATTGAGTCGCGATTTTGATGTCACTATCAAAAGAGAGAGCGTTTCTGCTATGGAGTGGCTCATGGAAGGCAACATACCAGATCTCATTTTATGTGATTTTGTCTTACCTAAAATCAACGGGTTAGATTTTTTGCGAAATCTCAGAAAAAGCGGTGCATTCAAAGATGTTCCTGTGATTATTTGCACTTGTCACCTTGACGAAAAATTACAAGGAGAGTGTTTAGAAGCAGGTGCTAAAGCATTTTTAAATAAACCATTTGACCCACCAGATTTAATTGAAACAATTAATTCTGTAATTAAGACAAAAACACTAACCAGTGATGAGGGATAATATAGTATTTGAACATCCGGCTAAATTAGATAGCAGTAAAGATCAAGTATTTGATAAAAAAGTGTTATTAATTTCTGATAATAACAACTACTTGGGGTTAGCGCGATCTTTCACAAGACCTGAATTACTTAGGTCTGTTAAAGGTCTTTGTAATTTGGTTCAATTACCTTGTGAAAGGCAGCCAGATGCCGTTCTTTATTATGTTGATACAGTGAATGAAGAAATACTAGGTAATGTCAGATATGCTAACGAAATATTAAAAAAATGCTCTGTACCATTAGTAGTAATTGGTTCGAAATTTTCAGAAAAAACTAAAAAGTCGCTGTTAAAAAATGGGGCTGATGATGTGTTCAGTGAAACCATTAATGCAGAGAGTTTAACCTATTGGATAAATTTCTTAAAGCTTTTCAAAAAGCTATCAAAAGAAAAGACAAGCAAACTGCAAATCGAACCTTTTAAATATAAGATATCCTTTCAAAAAAGGATTTTTGATATTATTATGTCTGCATCTGCCTTACTTTTCTTAAGCCCAATCATTCTTATAATTAGTATTATAATAAAATTGGAATCAAGGGGGCCAGTCTTTTATATTTCTAAAAGAGCCGGTAAAGGATATCGTATTTTTAACTTTTATAAGTTCAGGTCGATGGCAGATGGTGCAGAAAAGGATTTAAGTAAATTAATGCATCTTAATCAGTATGGTGGAGGAGAAATCGAGGTTAAAGACAAATCGGTAAATCCCGTGTTTTTTAAAGTTAAAGACGATCCACGAATTACTACTTTTGGAAAATTTCTAAGAAATACCAGCCTGGATGAGATTCCACAATTAATTAATGTATTAAAAGGCGAGATGTCTATAGTGGGTAATCGTCCATTGCCTTTATATGAAGCACAAAAGTTGACTAAAGACCAATGTGCTATGCGGTTTATGTCAGCTGCAGGAATCACTGGTCTCTGGCAAGTGGAGAAGAGAGGAAAGAGCGAGATGTCTGAAGAAGAAAGAATTGAGTTGGATACGAGCTATGCAATTAACAACTCTTTTACATATGATATTTCTTTAATACTAAGAACGTTTCCTGCACTCCTTCAAAAAGAAAAAGTATAATAAAGTGATTCTTTTTTGGCTTGAAATAGTCTTACTGACATATTTCATTTACGTAGCATTATATACAGTGATATTTGCCATAGCGGGCAGGCTTTATAAGCCGCCCGCTCTTGCTTCTACCGTACCCAAAAAAAGTAAGTTTGCGGTGTTCATCCCGGCCTACAAAGAAGATGGCGTGATTCTGCAAGTTGCTGAAGATGCCACACACCAGACTTACCCTTCTGATCTATATGATGTAATTGTAATTGCCGACTCGCTGAAATCAAGTACCAAAGAAAAACTCAATGCCCTTCCTGTTAAGGTCTTTGAAGTGACTTTCGAAAAAAGCACCAAAGTAAAAGCGCTTAACAAAGCTCTTGAACATTTCAAAGGCGCTTATGATTACGGTGTAATCATAGATGCCGACAATTTGATGGATAAAAACTTTATCCAACACCTAAATAATTTACATGGCCAGGGGTACCAGGCAATCCAAGGGCGTAGAGCTGCAAAAAATAAAGAATCCTCCCTGGCACTTCTGGATGGACTTAGCGAAGAAATAAATAATTACATACTTGGTAAAGGAAGTACTGCACTTGGACTTTCATCTGCGCTCAAAGGCTCAGGAATGTCTTTTAATTACTCTTTACTATATGAGCAATTAAAGGAGATGAATTCGGTAGGTGGATTTGATAGAGAACTGGAATTACGTCTGGTTAATGAAGGTAGCCGTGTTTTATATGCCAGTCAGGTAATTGTTTATGACGAACGAGTGGAAAGTTCTGAAGTATTTGAAAACCAGCGAAAAAGATGGATATCTAGTCAATACTACTATCTAAAGCAGTATTTCTTTTCAGGTATCGGAGCTTTCTTTATTGGGCGAATGGCTTATTTTAATAGCACTATCCTTAGAAATATTCAGCTGCCCCGCTTGCTCAACCTCGGCCTTTTGGTCGCTTTTACAGCACTTTCAATTTTAGGCTCATTGTGGTTACCAACTTTACATATCATTTGGGTAACCGTAGCAATCTTAACCTTTTTGGGAACGCTGTTGGCTATTCCTAATGAGTATTATGGCAGGCCTTTGATTTATGCTATTCTTAAACTACCAGGCATTTTTATTAAAATGTTTTTATTGTTATTCAAGTTGCGAGGAGCTAATAAAAAATTTATCCATACTCCTCATAGTTCAAGTAGTAATAATAACTCAAATTAATTATAGTGGATAAGTACCCATTGGTTTCGGTAATCACCATTAACTATAATGAGGTTGATGCTACCCTAGATTTGCTTGAATCTATATCAAAGGTTTCATATCCAAATTTGGAAGTTATAGTGGTGGATAACGCATCTCGTGAGAACCCTAAAAATAGGATTGAAGAAAAGTTTCCGCATGTTAAGCTTATATTAAGTGATAAAAATCTCGGTTTTGCCGGTGGCAATAACCTGGCTATTAAAAATAGTACTGGAGAATTTATTCTTTTTTTAAATAACGATACGGTAGTCGATTCTGGATTTCTTTTACCTCTAATTAATGTACTTAGACACCCAAGTGTTGGTTTGGTCTCACCAAAAATAAAGTATCATAATTCCAACCTGTTACAATATGCTGGTAGCTCAACTTTAAGTAAATTGACTGGGCGTTCAAAGCGTTTTGGTTTCAAAGAACAAGACAATGGGCAATTTGATATAAAAAAAGAAACAGGTTTAGCTCATGGTGCAGCAATGATGACTAAAAAAAGTGTTATTAATGAAATCGGTCTCATGTCTGAGGAGTATTTTCTATATTACGAAGAAGTTGATTGGTGCCACAAAATAAATAAGGCCGGATATAAAATTTGGTATATACCAAATTCTACTGTCTACCACAAAGCATCATTGTCAACAAATAAACTTTCTAGTTTGAAGACATACTACATGAATAGAAACAGGATTTTATTCATGCGAAAGCATTCTTATGGTATATATAAATACTTGTGGCCAATTTTCTATTTGATATCAACGTTCCCCAAAACATTCCTACAAAACATCCATAACATGGATCTCTTGAAGGCCTATATAAAAAGTATTTTATGGAATTTTAAAAACTCAGTTAAAAAATGAAGGTCTTTATCTGTTTCATTTTGATTTTACTTTCATGTAGTGTAGTTAATTCACAATCTTTAACCTTTAAAGAGAATACAGAAATTAATATTAACTTTTGGGAAGCACTACCCCCTTCCTACAATACCAATACTGAATACCCTGTAATTATATACCTACATGGCAGAGGTGAAAGAGGTGATGGAACCAGGGAGTCGGCCAACAACATTTTAACCTGGGGGCCATTACGACACATTAAAAATGACCGGTTTCCTGCATTTACTCATGATGGCAAAGCTTATCATTTTATCGTTATAGCACCACAACTGAACAAACCTAAATCACTATGGAGCCCTGACATAATAGATCAAACGATTAAACATACGATAGATAACTATTCAGTAGATCAGACCAAAATATATTTAACTGGCCCTAGTATGGGCGGCAATGGCACCTGGATTTATACTTACAGTGATTATAATTCTGACAACAAAATAGCAGCAATTGCTCCAATAGCCTCATGGGGTAATGAGGATAAAGCGTGCAAGGTTGCAGTTCGTAATATTGCTGTGTGGGCATTTCATGGTGAGGACGATAACATTATTCCGATTAAACGTGGTAGAGAGGTATTCGAAGCCGCTAAATCTTGTAGCACAAACGACCTGCCTGATATGAAATTTACCTCTTACGACAATACAAAACACAACTCATGGCAAATGGCGTATGATCCTAGAAATACATTTCATTCGCCCAACTTATATGAATGGTTTCTGTCACATTCTCTACCAAAAAAAATTAAAGAAAATATTGAAGTAAATAATGAAGAAATACAGCCAACTGAGAATTTAAGCAACCCATTTATCTCAACACACACTCTTTCTAAATCACTACATGAAAGCTCGGGTTTGGCAGTTGATAAAAACGGCAACATATGGTCGCATAATGATAGTGGCAACGGCCCTTATATTTTTAAAATAGATTCTACCGGAAACGCAGCAGAATATAAGAAAGTCACGTATGCAACAAATTATGATTGGGAAGACCTTACCATTGATGAAAATAATAATTTGTACATCGCAGATATAGGAAATAATGATAACACCAGAAAGAAATTTAGTATCTATAAAGTCAATTTAAATACTCAAGAAGATAGACTAAAGGCAGAGTCAATTACATTTACATACCCCGACCAACATGAATTTCCTCCTATTCCTTCTAAACTTGATTTTGACGCTGAATCAATAATATATTTAAATGACTCATTGTACATATTCAATAAAAGCAGAAGAGAGCCATTTGATGGAATAGTTAAAGTGTACAAATTACCTTCAATGCCAGGTGAATATCAAGCCGAATTAATTGATTCACTTCAATTAGAGATTACAGCACCTGGCATGATCAACAATTGGATTACATCCGCAACAATTGATAAAAAGGGCAAAATAGTATTATTACTAACTCACGACAAGGTTTGGGCCATCACCTGTTTTTCAGGGGGAAAATTTTCAAATGGGCAAATTCAAAAAATTAATTTAAATCATTATTCTCAGAAAGAAGGAATCACATTTACAAATAAGCAGACTATTGCTATCACGGATGAACTTTTTCGAAATATAATTGGAGGTAAAATTTATAGAATGGACTTACCGAAATTATTGAATGATTGTAATAAGAATTTGTAAAATAAATTGGAATTAATAGTATAAATATTGAACTTTATTTTTCTGTCTCAAAATTTTCATCAAATTCGGCAGGAATGAAAGTAACCAAAACCTTTTTTATTCTATATCTCCTAATCAGCTGTTTATCAATTACTTCTTATGGACAGTTGACCGCCAAAATGACAAATAAAGGTATAGGGTATTTAGAGCATCTTCCACCGGATTACGCGGCTAATCCAACAAAAACCTATCCCCTCATCATTTTTCTGCACGGTGCAGGTGAAAAAGGAAGCGGATCTCCTTCAGATTTAGAGAAAATCAAAAATCTTGGGCCTCCAAAACATATAAAGAATGGGCATAATATGTGTTTTGATGTTGGAGGAGAAACAGAATGCTTTATTGTAATTGCACCTCAACTACCAGGGGGCAAGCCGTCCTGGGGGGTTTCATTAATAGATGGTGTTTTTAATTATGCATTTAATGGCCCTGACAACTACCGAATAGACATGAGCAGAGTTTATTTGACAGGGTTGAGCTTAGGTGGAAACGGAGTATACAAATATGCCTATATGTCGGTAAATGAACCGAATAAATTAGCTGCTCTTACTCCTGTAGCTGCCTGGGCTGACAATAATCAAGGCTGTGTTATTTCAGAAAGAAAAATACCTGTCTGGGCATTTCACGGAGATCAAGACAATACGGTTGGTTACCCTAGTGGTTTAGCCATGTTTAATTCTATAGCTGATTGTACAGATCCTACGCCTACATCTGAATTATTATTTACAACTTATGAAGGTGTTGGACATAACTCATGGTCGCGAGCATATCGTACGGACAATTCACTACATTCACCCAATTTATATGAGTGGTTTCTCACAAAAACTCTTAGTGGTAATCCCACAGCCAATGCCGGTGCTGATAAAGAAATTACACTACCAACCAACTCAATTACACTTTCTGGTAGTGGTTCAGACACTGATGGCAGCATTACCACTTACAGTTGGTCAAAGTTAAGTGGTCCGTCTGCGACATTGACCAATGCTAACTCTGCCACACTTTCTTTATCTAATCTCTTAGAGGGAACTTATGTATTTGAACTAACAGTCACTGATAATGATGGAATCTCCGCTTCGGACCAGGCCATTGTAACAGTAAATCCACAAGCTACTAACCAGGCCCCAACAGTCAATGCCGGTAATGATATAGAAATTCAACTACCTACATCAAGTACTAATATCAACGGGACCGCAAGTGACAGTGATGGATCCATTGTAAGCCGCCAATGGGTACAGCAAAATGGCCCAACCTCTGCCACTTTGTCGGGAGCCACAACTAATACATTATCGGCCAGTAACCTGAGTGCCGGTACTTATGTATTTCGTTTTACAGCAACCGATGATGATGGAGCCAGCGCATTTGATGAAGTAAATGTCAACGTTCTGGAAACTAATCAGTCACCAACTGCTGATGCCGGTTCTGATAAAAATGTTCAACTACCAACCAACACGGTAGTTATTAATGGCTCAGGATCGGATAATGATGGATCAATCAACAGTTATCTTTGGGAAAAAACATCAGGACCGGGATCAATTACACTTACGAATCAAACAACCTCAAATGTTACCGCCTCTAATCTTGTAGAAGGCATTTACAATTTGCAACTTACCGTCACAGATAATGACGGAGCTTCAGATTCAGATAATGTTACAGTAACCGTTGTTGCTGCCAATCAAAATCCAACTGCAAATGCTGGCTCAGATATTAACCTGACCCTACCAACAAATAGCACGAATATATCGGGCAGTGGTAGTGATCCCGATGGAAGTATAACCTCTTATTCATGGACTCAAACATCCGGAGCAGCCGCTACATTGACAAATGCTTCCAATGCACAGGTCAATGTGTCTAATTTAAGTACAGGAACTTCTACTTTTCAACTTTTGGTAACTGATAATGAGGGCGCAACAGATACAGACCTTGTAAATGTCATTGTTAACGCAGCTCCTGTGAATCTACCACCAGTGGCAAATGCAGGTAGTGATAAAAATATCGCGTTACCTACTAATAGTGTTGTACTCAATGGGTCTGGGGTAGATAGTGATGGTACCATAAGCTCTCATAGCTGGACAAAAATTAGTGGCCCTGCTACATTTACATTAAGTGGAGAAAATACGAGTGTTCTAACAGCAAGCAATTTAGTATCGGGCACCTACGAGTTTAGATTAACCGTTACGGATGATGATGGGGCATCGGATACAGATGTTGCACTTGTAAACGTTGCCCCAGAAACTGTCAATCAAGCTCCTGATGTAAATGCCGGTAGTGATAAGGCAATTACCTTACCGACAGACCAAGTCAGCTTTAGTGGATCAGCTACAGATTCTGATGGTACAATAACCAGTTACAGTTGGTCACAAATAAATGGGCCTTCATCAGCTACTCTATCTGGAGAATCAACACAAAACTTAACAGCATCTGGCTTAATCGCAGGGCAATACGATTTCCAGTTAGAAGCAACCGATAATGATGGCACTACCGGTTCCGACAATGTATCAGTTAGTGTTTCCTCAGCTAATATAAGCCCCGATGTTTTCGCAGGAAACGATATTAATTTAATCTTGCCCACTAACTCAGTAGATATATCAGGTACCGCATCTGATGCCGATGGTAGTATTATTTCAACCAACTGGACTCAAACCCAAGGAGTGGCAGCATCTTTTACTGTCAGTGGCAGTACAATTTCTATAACTGATTTAATTGAAGGGTATTACGCCTTCGAGTTTAGCGCTACTGATAATCAGGGAGCACAGAATAATGATGAAGTACAGGTAGTGGTAACGACCGGTAATTCGATCCCAGTGGTAAACGCAGGAATTGACCAGACCATTACATTACCTACTAACTCAATCAATTTATCAGGATCAGCTACCGATTCTGACGGAACAATAATAAGCTATTCCTGGACAAAAGAAAGCGGTCCTTCGGCCACATTAGTAAATGCCTCAACATCAACACTCACCGCTAATAATTTAGTAGAAGGGTCATATGTGTTTAAATTAACAGCAACCGATGATGATGGGGACATTGGGTCAGATGAAGTATCTGTTTTAGTCAACCCTGAATCAACAAACACCCCTCCTACTGCAAATGCCGGTAATAATAAAAATATAACCTTACCAACCAACACAGTTACAATAAATGGTTCGGGAAGCGACCCTGATGGCACTGTGACCACCTATGCCTGGACAAAAGTAAGTGGCTCTTCTGTTACTATCAATAATGAGAATACGGCATCGGTTACATTATCAAATTTGTTAGAAGGTACTTACATCTTCAGGTTAACCGTAACTGATAATGATGGGGCTCAGGATACTGACGATGTTACCATAACCGTTAGTCCGTCCACTGTTAATCAGGAGCCTGTTGCAAATGCTGGGAATGACATTAACCTAATATTACCAACTAACAGCACAAACCTCACAGGAAGTGGCAGTGATTCAGACGGTAGTATTGTTAGTTATAGCTGGATGCAGGTCAGTGGTCCATCTACAGCCACATTAAATAATGCCAATAATGCCACTGCTACAATCAATAATTTGGCTCAGGGAACCTACATTTTCAAACTCACGGTGACTGATGATGATGATGCACAGGATGAAGATGAAGTAAGTATTGTTGTATATCCTGAAGGTGCAAATCAGTCTCCATTTGCCGATGCAGGTGCAGACTCCTACCTGGTTCTCCCGACAAACTCAACCAATATTAATGGGAGTGGTAGTGATCCTGACGGCACTGTGACCAGCTATGTCTGGTCTAAACTAAGTGGGCCAACGGCTGAATTATCTAATATTTCTTCTCCCACCTTAACCATATCAGAAATGGTTGAAGGTATTTACGTTTTAGAGCTAACTGTTACTGATAATGATGGCGCTTCCGGTAGTGATGAGGTAACAATTCAAGTATTACCAGAATCGACAAATCAATCACCGAGTGTTGATGTAGGTAGTGATATTAATTTGATCTTACCTGAAAACAATACAGTTATTAATGGGTCTGCTTCTGACAATGATGGTACAATTGCATCTACCGTATGGACTCAACTTAATGGTCCCTCTACGGCCACTTTGTCAAATTCAAATACGCTCGATCTAACCATTGAAGATCTTATAGAAGGTACTTATTCATTTAGATTGACTGCTACAGATGATGATGGAGCTGAGGGTTCGGATCAAATAAACGTGAGTGTCTTACCTGAAAATACCAACGCCCCGCCTGTAGCTTCGGCTGGCAGCAACCAAAGCATTTACTTACCCATTAATACAACACAAGTCGAGGGATCTGCCACAGATAGTGACGGAACCGTTGATAGTTATCAATGGGAAAAAATTTCAGGCCCTTCACTGACCATTGTATCTCCCCAATCATCCACATCCGAAATATCAGATTTGATTGAGGGTAATTATTTGTTGAGGTTGACGGTTACAGACAATGACGGAGCCTCACATTTTGATGAAATATCCATAAAAGTATTTTCTGAAGGCAGTAATCAAAATCCAATTGCTAATGCCGGTGAAGATGTTTTTGTAGAACTACCCGATAATTCGACAGTATTAACGGGCACAGGCTCAGATCCTGACGGCTCAATAAGCACCTATTTTTGGGAAGTGCTTTCAGGGCCAAACAACCCCACACTCACTGGACAATATTCCGCGACTCTTACGGTGGGTGGATTAATAGCGGGTCCTTATCAACTGCAACTAGTGGTTGAAGATGCCGGAGGATTATCAAACTCTGACAGAGTCAACATATTTGTAATATCTGAGGAAGTTAATAATATGCAAACACCTGTTGTTAATGCCGGTGAGGATCAAACAGTTGAACTGCCAGTAACCAACATTCGATTAATAGGCCGGGTAGTTGAAGGCGGTTTTATAGAAAGCTTTAACTGGGAACAATTGAGTGGGAACGCACTCAATCTTATTGGTGCAGATAATGACACATTGATCATCAACGATCCTACCTCTGGTGTTTATGAACTACAATTTACCGCAACTGACAATGAAGGTCTCTCAGGGACTGATATAGTTTCCATCACAGTTTCTGGAGAGTCAATTTCCAATACAGGTGCTTCACCTTCAAAAATGTTCTCTCCCAATGGAGACGGAATTGGGGATATGTGGGTTTTGACAGATGACTTAAGTACTATCTCAGAATGCGAATTGAAAATATATGATAAAAGAGGTATGGAGATATATTCAGCAGCACCTTACCAAAATGATTGGAACGGCACTTTTAATGGCAATGAATTACCAGAGGGAGTTTACTTTTTCGTTTTAAAATGCCCTAATGGATCTGATACAAAATCAGGTAGTATCACGCTAATAAAATAGAATTGAAAAATTTTTTGTCCATATTGATCATTTTTTTATGTGTGAAAGCCGGGTTTGCTCAGGAGCTCCCACGATATAACCATTATTTCACATATTCAAATCTTTACAACCCAGCTTTTCTCAGTGAAGCTGAAAGTACAGAATTAAACCTATTGTATAGAAAACAGTGGATCGGCCTTGATGGAGCTCCAGAATTTATGCATGCAGGCATTCAAATACCATTTTCTAAAAACGTGGCTGTAGGTATAGTTGGCTCACATCTCGAACAGGGGATACTAATGAATTCTTCGGCCATGGGAACCTTTGCATACACAGCACAATTGAGCAATGCTACATACCTTAGTTTTGGACTTGCTGCTGGTACTGAGAGAACCGCTGTGGATATCGACCAGATCCAAAACTTTTCAGATCCAGCACTGGCTGGAGCACTGGATAAAAGTTTTTATATGGTGGGCCAGGCAGGAATATTACTTGTCATAAAAAATCTAAAAATAGCGGCATCATTACCCAGCCTATTTGAAGGCTCAACCTTTAGCAGTGAAGATTTTCAGGAAATTTCATTCGAACCATTGAATTCAACGCTAACATCCATTAGCTATAAGTTTCAATTATCACATCGCTTCAGCCTTGAACCCATGGGCATGTATCGAATTGATGAAAATTTACCTGATCAATGGCAGGCATATGCCACACTCTATTATGACGATTTACTTTGGCTTGGTGGAAATTACAGTGATGACTATGGTGCCGCTGGTCATGCAGGAATACGCATAAATGACAAAATTAGTTTAAGCTATAGTTTTGATTTTGCAAACAATGAACTTTCTTCCTACGACTCGCATGAGGTATTCATTTCTATAGCATTAGGGAGAAATAAAATTAATCGTGCTCCAAAAACATATGTTACGGAAACCACCCCTTTACCTGAAGCTCCTCCTGAACCAGCTCCAAAAAATATAACCAAGCCGGTACAAGTGGATACCCCTAAAGAGGATGTAGAAGAAGTTGAACCTATTATAGAAGAAGAAGTTGCAGATTTAAAAGAAACAACCGACTCCCTAAAGAAAGAACAAGAGGTAGAAGAAGAACCTGACAAACCTGGAGTTCAAGACCCTGACAGTGCACCAATAACTATTGACGGTATGAAGCCTGGATATTACGTTGTCGTTGGTGCATTTCTGTATGAGAAAAATGCTCTTGAACATATTGACAACATAAGCCAGACGACTTCTTTGGAAGCTGAGATAGCTTTTAATACCAGAACGCAATATCATTATGTGTATTTATTACATTCACAATCAAGAGAAAAAGTCGTTCAACTTCGTGATAAAATTAGAAAAGATAATTTCAGTGAGTCCTGGATTTTACTTGTAGAATAAGAAGTTAGAAATGTGTGTCAATGTGAAGAATAGCTAAATTACATTAGCTGTTTCTATTCTTGATTTTCATATGCCCCTATATCAAGGCTTTCACCAGAAAATCTTGGTCTCATCATGAAGTCCACCAACAATTCGTCTCTATTATACATTCGACCGGAGTCCAATAATACACTTCCTACCATTGGTGTGTAGTCAACATTATCTGGATTCTCGAATAAGTACCCATCAGTGGTTTCGGATACAATATTATGGCTAATATCTGTATTGTCTGATTTATTGAAGAATGCTTCATTCCCAATTTTAGCCATGAAATTATTATAAAAAATATTGGAAACACTTTCCGAAGAATTATTGTGAAGAGCATCACCTGAAATATTAATAAAAGTATTATTTACAATTCTATAGCTTTTACCTGAAAAAGGATCTCGATCACCAAGGTGTACTGCATTTGCTTTACAATTCAAAATCACATTACTATAAACCAAATTATCAAACCCTATGATATGAATTGCATTACCTGTCCCTCCCTCTATGAAATTTGAGTATATTTTGCCTGTTGTGCCAGGATTTATCATTAGGCCTGCCTGATGAATAGTAACATTCTCCAGTCCGTAATTCCTCACAATGTTATTATAGATCTCACAATCTTCTATTGCACCTCCAACTTGAATTCCATCCCAACCAGTATCTTCAACAATATTATTATAAACATGAATTCCTTTTAAATCTGCCTGTAACAGTTTCTCACCGGGGCAGTCATTATTATTAAACCCAACATCCCATTTAGATCCTCCGATATACATACCTTCACCATGAACATCATGTACATAATTATGATGAATTTTGATGTTTTCCTGAACATAGGTTCCCTGATTCAAGCTACCATCACATAACGGTCTTGTCACAGCCCAAATTCCAACACCTACATTCATAACCTCGAGGTGATCTATTTCCAAATTATCTGCTTTTTGATAGGCCCTTACTCCATGTGCACCATTTGCAATCACCAACCCAAACTGATCCGAAGAACCAGTTCCTGTTAACCTTACATGAGAACTATTACGTATTCGTATGGCTTCTGGAGAGTCAGACAAGCTAATAATCGCCTGACCATCACAATTAGTAAAGTAAAATGGTTTAGTTGCAGTGCCATTGAAATTTTGAATATTTATAACATCACGATTCCCCCCTTTTATACCAATAGTTGATCCTGGGGGTAACTGCAATTCATCATTATTAAGCTCAATCACATTGGCTTCTAGCACGTAATCACAATTTGCACATGCTACAGGCGCATACTCACACGTATTACCAGGAAACTTCGAACGTTCATCATAATTAAGTGCATATGTGTCATTACACCCTTCAAGTATATCATCGACTGCAGCCGGACTTATTTCTTCTCCACAGCTAAATAAGAACGCTAAAAATATTAAACAGTTAAATGGTCGATAGTTGTAGTTTATTTTTTCCATGCCGTAATAATTACTAATTACAAAATTTTATAAAACCCATCGAACGAATATCAACTTGCTTGAAAGAGGGCACATTGCAAGACTAATCTGTGTATAGATTAATATAAAAATAGTCATAAATAGAACAAATAGAAAATATTATTCTCTTAAAGTAGTTATTTTAACACTATGCATAAGTGTTCTTAAAGTCTTCTATACAAAGCCTTTAACTGTATTAAACCAACTTGTAACTCTTGAATGGTTTGGTAAAGTGTTTATTTAAATCAATCAGTCGGATTTTCTTTTGGTGTTTTTTTGTATTTATTTAATAATTTTTAATATTTATACAATTTATCCTGTTATGTATTGACATTAATTACCTACTAAGGTTACTATTTTTATCTGATTATTGTTTATATTTGAAACATAATCTAAGTTGGCTCTAAAATGAATATGTCAAGATATACCTTCGTAATCATTGCTTTAATTGCAATGAGCACCTCTGCTTTTAGTCAGTCAGGAGTTCCCGATGATGAAAGTATTCCTGACGTAAATTATTTCTTAGTTCCTGGTACAATGAGCGTCAGGCTTGATGGTTCTGACAACCCAGCTATTGCTCCTTCTGATCGAAATTATAAATCTCCTGACTATTATGTGAGGGGCCGTTATTTCGGTTATGACAATGGTGGAGCAAGAACAAATTGGAATAGTTCTCAATATTTAGATTTTACTATCTTTCAACACCGGGATGATCCTAATTGGATTACAGACCCCCACCAGGTGGATTCATTACCTTTTTCTGGAAATAACGGATATAACTATAGTGGTAACCCTGCCAAGTGGTTAGGTCTAAATTACAGAATTGCATACCCTTCCTCAGCGTATTATAATGTAGATACTACTAGTAAAGAAACTCTGTACCCGCTTATATTATTTATGCATGGGGCAGGTGAGCGAGCTGATTGCTGGGGTAACAATTGCTATAACGATGATGGGGTAACCACAAATAATAATACCGGATTAAAAAACCTATGGAACAATGACCATAATTTGGTACATGGTGGCAAACAGCACCTTGATGCGATTAACCGTAATCCTTCTGACGCCAGACATTGGCCGGGATATGCTGTCTTTCCTCAAAATAAAAATGGGTATAATCCTGGTCCTGGTATAGATCAATGGACTGGTAAAGTAATTGCGTTGATTGAAAAACTGATAGAGGTTTATCCGATAGACCCTAATAGAATCTATATACATGGACTATCTGAGGGTGCCCAAGGTGCATGGATGCTGATCACTTCTCGCCCGGACCTTTTTGCGGCTGCGGCTCCAATGTCAGGGCATCGAAATAATGGTGCATTCGACAATGATAATATTGCCATGGATACCTCAATGATTCACATTCCAATATGGCAATTTCAAGGTGGTAAAGACAATAGGCCTAGTCCCCAAGGGACAGAAGACAAGCTTAATAAACTAAGAAACCTCGGGGGAACCCCCAGGTATACGCTCTACCCGAATCTTGGACATGGTGTATGGAATACTGCTTATTCGGAACCTGATTTCTTTTCCTGGTTTTTGCAGCACTCAAAGTTAACCATTCATAGTTATTATGGGATAAAGCAAGTTTGTGAGGGGGATCCAATTAATGTTCGTCTAGGAATATCCAAATATTTTGAAAATTACGAATGGCGAAAGACTACTGATGGAGGTTCGAGCTACAGTACTATGCCACCATCACCAGAAAGAAACAATGAAATTATTGCTGATGAACTAGGAAGTTATCAGGTAAGAATAATGCGAAATGGTACCTGGTCAGAATGGTCAGATCCTTATACAATAACCGAAAAACAAAGGCCAGAAGCCTTAATTAAAGCTAACGGAAGTGTCGCTCTTCCTGGGTTGGATGGATCTACTCAAGTTACACTTACGACTGCAGCAGACGGTATTTATTATGAGTGGTATAAAGATGGGGGACTATATGCTGAGGACTCCGCATTAACTGAGTTAATAGTATCTGAAGCAGGATCTTATACCTTAATAAAGAAAGATCCTGAGCTTTGTAATAGCAATATTTCAAATGTTTTAAGTGTCTCAACAACACCTTATGGAACAAGTGTGCCAGATACTCCTCAAAATTTAACAGCTTCTACAAGTTCGGAGAGTCAAATAAATATTTTCTGGGAAGATAAATCAGATAATGAAAATGGTTTTGAGGTATACAGAAGCACAGATAATATTAGCTTTGTTTGGGTAGCAAATGTTGGTGCTGATGAATTAATGTATAATGATACAATGCTCAACGGTGGTACAGAGTATTTTTATAAAATAAGAGCTTATAATGCTTCTGGTGCCTCGGGGCAGTCCAACACCGCCTCTGCTTTAACTATAGTCGATAATTCACTACCAACTCCGCCAAGTAATTTTAAATTTGAAAGATTTGATTACACAGAAACCAGACTGAATGTTGATGGTAACAACCTTGCGGAAGAATACTTTGAAGTACATCCTGATAAAGTTGTACTAAGTTGGGAGGCTTCTACCGATAATGTAGGTGTTGATCACTATGAAATTTTTAGGGAAAATGGTGAATTTTTATTTAGTAGCACTAATACTACAGCAACCATTGAAAATTTAAACCTCAATCAAAATTATTCCTTTTATGTCGTAGCCGTTGACAATAATGGAAATGTATCAAACCCAAGCAGTTTAGTGCCTGTAACAACTACTCAGGAAGGAGTATATTTCAACTTATATGCCGGGGGAACCTGGGATATAATCAAAGAATTTTCTGATTGGGCCCTTTGGGATAATGGGTTTGGAACCTCTTCAAATTTTAATATCTCAGCAAAAGATGGCCTTTATGATGAAGGAGATTACTTCGCTTTTGAGTTTTTTGGTCACATTTACATAGAAGAAGCTGGAGAATATACGTTTTACACCCGTTCTGATGACGGCAGCCGACTATGGATTGGCGATGAGGAAATCGTTGACAATGATGGTTTGCACGGCATGTCGGAACAAAGTGGTACAATTACACTTTCAGAAGGTGCTTATCCAATTACCGTTCAGTTTTTTGAACGATCAGGAGGCCAGGGTTTAGAAGTAAGGTGGAGAGGGCCTTCATTTAGCAAACAATTCATACCTTCCTCAGTATTAAGAAGTGGGCCAATAGACAATACAATATCTGTCCCTACTGCACCAACTAATGCAATCGCCACAGCTGATATCAGTGATTTTAGTATTGATTTAACCTGGGACTATGAAACATTAGACATTGTTGTATTAGGTTCTTCAACGGCTGAAGGATTTGGATTAAATGAAAATAGTGGTGAATTGAGCTGGGTTGAAAAATTGGACTCTGCTTTTGCTGCAAACAATGCCAATTATACTATTACAAACCTGGCTAAAGGAGGTTACAACACATACTTTTTAAGAGAGGATGGCAGTGATGGTGGAGGATTCGTTCATGGTAATGGAACAGCCGCTCCGGATGCAGATAGAAATATCTCTATGGCGCTTTCTTTAAATCCCGATATCATAATAGTTAATATGCCATCAAACAATGTGGCAGATAATATTGACATTCCCACTACCATAAGTCATTATCAGGAATTAAAAAATTTAGCTGATGCACAGGGAGTTGAAATCTTTTTTACAACTACTCAACCTCGAGATTTTAATTCTAACTCAACAAAAAGGCATTTACTTGAAGATGAAGCTAATGCAGTTAGATCAAATTTCGGACAATATGTGATTGATATCTACGATGAACTGACTGACTTTACAAATGACAATAGAATTAAGGCTGAATATGCATTAGGCGATGGGACGCATTTAAATGAACAAGGCCAGTATTATATTTATACTGAAGTATTAAATACTGTAGGTCCACATTTGCCAAAATTTGAAATATACCAATCATTCAGTGGAGAATATAATATAGTAAAAACCACTTATTTTGCTGTGAATAATTACAGTATTACCGGACTAGCCCCAGCAACAAATTATGATTATAGAATCAAAGCTGTAAATATATTTGGTGCCTCAGATGATTCTAATACTGCGAGCGCTGTTACAATTGCTGATTCTGAACCACCAACTCAACCACAGAATTTAGTTGTTAGAAGTAAGAGTAGTGTAAAGATTGCGCTTTCTTGGGATAATTCGACCGATAACGTGGGCGTTTCTCACTATGTTGTTAGTTATCAAACCGCTGAGGAAGCCGGATCTGGAGGCAGAAAGGCTTCCTCGAGTTCAGCAAAAACTCAAAGTCAAACTATCTCAACTCCAAATAACGGGGTAACAATCGAGGGTCTAAATCCAGATACAGAATATTTGATAACTGTGCTAGCAACCGATGAGTCTTCAAACCAGTCGGCAGAAAGCAGTGCCCTTAGTGTTGAAACAGATCCAACAAGTCCTCTACCCGTTGATTTAATTTCTTTCTCATACAAGGTTATTGAAGGAGAGGTAATTCTTTCATGGCAAACAGCAACAGAAATTAACAATAGCCACTTTGAAGTCCAACGCACAAATAACCCAATGAAGTTCGAAACTATCGGTCAAGTGCAAGGAGCAGGTAATTCAGAAAATATTAATTCCTATAGTTTTAATGACAGCTCTCCGCTTTATGAAAACCTTTACCGAATAAAGCAAGTAGACTTTGATGGCAAGTTCGAGTTTTCGAATATCCTGAAAGTTAGCATGGCTGGAGAATCTTTTGATGATCTAAAGATTTACCCTGTTCCAACTACATCCAATAACATCAATATAAGAGGCCGGGTAAATAGCAGTAGTAATAAAATAACTATTGAGTTTATTGATATAATAGGTAAAAAGCATCTGTCATTAGAGACTGACAATATTAGCCTGATGAATGGGATATCTATAAATCTTGGAAAGCAATTGAAGCAGGGAGTATATATGGTTCTTTTTTCAGATGGATTAAGTGTATCACAAAAGAAACTTATTATTCGTTAATGGAAAGTACTTACGACCTCATAGTCGTTGGAACTGGTTTTGCCTCTTCATTCTTTTTAAAAAGATACCTAGAATTAAGCAAACAAAACATAAGAGTACTCGTATTGGAGCGCGGTGAGTTCCACCCTCACAAGCATCGGTTAGCAGCAAAAAAGGGTGAAACGGAAATCCCGATAACTAAAGCAGGAAAGACTTACACAACTCAATCTGACAAAATTTGGGTCTTTGATCCAAATTTCGGAGGCAGTTCAAATTGTTGGACAGGTTGCACACCCAGGTTTATGCCCAATGACTTTAAAATGAAGTCTGAATACGGTATTGGCACCGACTGGCCTATTTCATATTCCGATGTAGACGATTACTATCATCAAGCAGAGGAAATTATGGGTATTGGTGGCCCTCAAGTAACCCCCTTTCCAAAAAGCAGGCCTTATCCTTTACCCCCTCAGCAATTAAGCCGTGTGGATCGGCTTATGCAGAAAAAGTATAAAGAACTATATATAAGTCAGCCAACCGCCCGAGCTACAAAATCGTTTAACGGTCGCAATGCCTGTTGTACCAGTGCCGTATGTGATGTCTGCCCTGTTAATGCTAAAATGACTATCGAAAATACATTCGAGGAGATATACAATGACAACAGAGTTACAATTAAATATAATGCTCAGGTAGTCGGTTTAAATACTACACAATCAAAAGCTGATTCACTGGTTTATTATGATGGCACACAAACCAGAACTGTAAAAGGAGACTCCATCGCTTTAGGCGCTAACGGGATTTTTAATGCTCATATTTTACTCAATTCTGGAGATACCAATCCTTTAACGGGTACGGGTATTACTGAGCAAGTAGGCCTATTTGCCCGACTTTACTATAAGGATCTGGCTAACGTAGGAGGCTCTTCCATTATTACTGCTAATGGTTATATGATGTATGATGGTAAGCACCGAGAAGAACAAGCAGGCTGTTTGATAGAAAGTTTCAATACCCCATTTATCAGGAATGAGAGAGGTAAATGGCGTAATCTTTCCATTTTCAAATTTGTTTATGAGGATCTACCTCAAGAATCTAACAAAGTAACGTTATCAGATAATGAAAGAATACCCTCAATAGTATATAAAGGTCATTCAGCATATACACAAAAAGCTATTGACACATTACCTGAAAATTTAGAGAAATATTTCAGCTTTCTTCCTATTGAAAAAATGGAGGTTGATAATTACAGGCAAAAGACTGAATTTCATATCTGCTCATCTACCCGAATGGGCGGTACTGTTGAAAATAGTGTTGTTGACAAAAATATGGTTCATCATACATGGAGAAACGTAGTAGTGCTTGGAAGTAGTGTCTATCCAACCACCACACCAGCTAACCCGACACTTACACTTTCAGCATTATCCTTACGGGCAGCCGATCAATATTTTGGTTGAAATGAAAAAGATAACAAGACGTAAATTTTTATTTTTCGGACTTGCAGCTTTTGTGAGTTCAGCTTTTGTATCAATTTCATTTTTGTCTTTTGAACGTGTCGTTTTTTACACCATTAAGAATGACTTATCGTTTCTTTCTGTGAAAGACGCACAGATAGAAAAGTTTATAAAAGATGCCCGTAAGCAAAACCATTGGAAGAATAAGTTCTTTAACTGGAAAAAGCAGCTATTTGTGCGGTTATCGTATATGGTAAGCATCGTTTGGGCTAATTTTCCATATGCATACAAATACCGCCAATATCGCAGCGAAATTGTCGGTGATTTTCTTCTATCAACAGATTTTTTTATGAACAAAATGGATGAAGATGAAGCACTAAACTACATAGCACTATATCATCCTTATAAGAGGGCATGTTCAAACCCATTTTCTAACCTTTATTACCCACATAGCCGATGAACTCTAATAAAGAGTTTCTGAATTACATCCATTTTTTTCGCGGCTTTGCTATTGTCATTATTGTCGGCATTCATTGTCGTATTTCTTTGCCTTGGTCTGAAGATCAAGTCCTTGGGAGAACAATTTTCACAACTCTTCTGGACAACGGCACAGTCCTTTTTGTTTTCATTGCCGGTTTCTTATTTCAATACTTAAAAAATAAATATCAGTTTAACTCTTATTTTAAAAGAAAGCTACGCTTTGTAATACTCCCATATCTGCTCATATCTATACCCATACTTTTATATAAATATTTATTCCCAGAAGAATATCCATGGCTACCAGCTTCATTATCAGAGATGCCCTATATTATAAAAGCGGGTTATATGTTATTAACTGGTAAACATATAGGTCCATTTTGGTTCATCCCTATGATTTTCATTTTTTACCTGATTTCTCCTCTCTTAATTAAAATTGACCAACCTAAATTTTATAGCTTTATTTTCCCTATTCTATTTCTTGGCGGACTATTTACATTCAGGTTTGGATATTATTCAACTATCATCGACTCATTTATACACTATTTACCGATTTATATATTCGGAATGTGGGCAGCAAGTCAACGAAATGAGATTATAAGAATAAAAATACCTTGGGTTGTTCTTTTAATCTTTTTATATGTAATAATTGCCTTCTTAGAGATCATTAATGTTATTTCTATCCCAAAACTTACTGATTTTATATCTTCATCAACCTTACCTTATTTTGCTTTCAATTGGGCTAAATTAAAAGCATGTATATTATGTATAATATGCTTACGCATTTTTTACATGTATAATGAAAAAAATAGCACAGTTCTAAAAAAACTGGCGAATGATAGTTTTGGGATATACTTTATTCATATGTATATCATTACTCTTATCGAGTTAGTACTTAATAAATACTACCCGATTGAATTGAACGTAGTATATTTCATCCTATACATAATCATTGTCACGATTACCTCAATAATCTTTATAGAAATAACAAAAAAGATAATGGGTTCTAGAAGCAGGATGGTAATAGGTAGTTAGTTAAATCTTCTATAGAATTTTTCGGAGGCCATTTCAAGCATCTCTTTATCTCCTTTGCTATCGCCATAACTATATATGGTTTCATATTTTTTAGTATCAATTGCTTGGTTTAAGCGATTCACTTTTTCGATACCATAGCAATTGCGACCGCTAATTAAGCCTGAAATATTTCCCTCAGTAACCTGCAACTGAGTGGCAATTACTTTAATATTCAGTTTACCCGACCAGGGCTTTATCCAATTTTCAGGAGAAGCACTAACAATATAAATGTCATGACCTTGTTGTAAATGCCAATTCAATTTATCCAAAGCCACTTTCCTCAATAATTCGGGCAGCTTTTCGATCGTATACCGTTTACACCAGCTGTCAAATTCTGCTAATGGCATACCACCAAAGAAATATTTCAGAAATGATTCTTTTGCTTTCCAGTTAGGTATCACTTTCAGTTTAAGGGCTAAAAATATAGGTGAAAGTACTGTCATTCCCTTCCAAAATTTAGAATTGCCTTTTACAAATCTCGTAAAATGCAGTAAGGTGTCTTTGGTAGTGATTGTGCCATCGAAATCAAACAGCGCCAGCGACTTCATAGCTTGAGTCTTTTAAATATAAACTCCGGAATAGTCTTGATAATATACATGATCAATCGCCATATGCTCAAAGTATATATCGTACTTTTATTTTTTCTTATTGCCTTAATGATACTTTTCGATACTTTCTCTGGAGTTGCGGTTAAAGGACCCGGTAAATCCATATTTGCCGTCATCTTTGTATCAACAAATCCTGGTTTGACAGTAAGCACATTTACTCCACTTTTGAACAGCCTATTTCTTAAACCAGATAGATAGGCCGTAAATCCTGCTTTAGCACTACCATAAAAATAATTACTCTGCCTACCCCTTTCACCTGCTACTGACGAGATTCCGACAATAGTACCCCTTTTTTGATCTTCATAAGTTTTTGCTACAATATTCAAAATAGACACCGCTCCTTTATAATTAGTATCCAATATACGCTCACATTCTTGCCAATCAGATTGTGCTTTTTCCTGATCGCCTAAATAGCCAAATACAGCAATGGTGAGCTCAGGCATAGAAGGCAAACCCTCAATAAAAGTTCGGTGGTTTAAATAATCTGTTGCATCAAAACCGATAGCCCTGACACTACCATCAAAACGAATCTCCAGGTCAGCTGCAATGCTATTTAATGCTTCTGTATTTCTACCCGCCAATAAAATGCTATAACCCTGAACTAATAAATCTTTGGCTAACGCAATTGAGATGTCTGAGGTACCTCCAAGTATCAGTGCTAATTTTGTCATATTTAATTAAGAATTGAAAGCCTCTTCGATTGTTCTGATTGAAACTTAAAAGAGTGATTATACTTTGTGATTATTGATTTAAACTCTTCGCTATTTGGATAGGAGGCCCTAAATGTTTCGGCCGACATCCTGGCATCTTTCGTTAGATAAATTCTGCCTCCAGCCTTCAGCACCAACTGATCAAGTTCTTCTAAAAACTTATGAATAGTAGGTGTATTGGGGAAATCCAAAGATAGCGTATATCCTTCCATAGGAAATGACATTAAATCTTTTTGCTGCCCAAATATCTTTAACACTGATAAGAAAGAGCCCTTTTTATTCTTGGCAATCAATAACATTATTTCTCTAAGCACCTGTTTTTGAGCTAGCGGAATCACAAATTGATATTGAAGAAACCCTGGTTTCCCATACATTCGATTCCAGTTATGGATATTATCCAATGGATAAAAGAACCCTTCATAATGTACATTGCCTTTCATTATCTTTTTTAAATTTTTACCATAAAAGAAAAAGTTAAAAAGCCGGATACTCCATGTATTAAGAACAAAAGAGGGGAAATTAAACGGAATATTGAGCTTAGGCTTACTATGTACTTTGAGTCTATTCTTCTTTTGTTTATTTGTTAACATACTTGCACGGGCATGCTCGCCAAGCATAAGGATCCCCCTACCAAAAGAATTTCCGGTAGCTAAGCAATCTACCCACGCAACAGAATATGTGGCATTTTTGTGTTTTTCAAATAAATCTAATAGCTCATCAAGATGACGTGCCTTTATTTGTTTTTGGCGTATATAGGCTGATTCTATTTTTTTTAAGCGAAAAGTAGCTTCTGTAATTATGCCAGTAAGCCCCATTCCCCCGCAAGTTGCCAGGAAAAGATCGCTATTCTCCTCTCTTGAGCAGCTTACACAATTGCCATTTGCCAAAACAATTTTTAATGAGAGCACATGACTTGAGAAAGAACCATCAATATGGTGATTTTTACCATGAACATCAGAAGCTATTGCTCCACCAACAGACACGAATTTTGTTCCTGGGCTAACAGGTAAAAAATATCCGCATGGCACCACTACCTTAAGCACCTCATCAAAAGTGACTCCTCCTTCACATGTTAATACACCTTCTGTCTTATCGAAAGAGACAAACTTGTTAATTGCCAATGTCGATACAATGTTTTTACTTAGCGCTGAATCACCATAACACCTGCCCATTCCACGCGCAATAAGCTGATCATCTGAGTTTTTCAATAAATCACGCAAACCCATATTCTCTGAAGTAGTGTATATTTCAGATTTTACCTTAGGATAGTTACCCCAATTGCTTACGATTTTACTTATCTTCTTAAGCATAATAAATAATGAAAAAGAAGCTCAGAGCCCAAGCAGCCAGAGTTATCTGAATAAACCTATCGGTGAAAATAATTCTGGTTGGATAGCCACTATTGTTCTCTACCAAAGCTATTTGCAGGTATCTTAATATACCAGTCACCACAAATATTGATGTTAAATAAAGTTTATCGGTGGTAAACCTTGCAATAGTATCTTCAGACAAACAATACATTATATAGGCAACTACAATTATACCAGAGAGCATGGTAAGTACAGAGTTGATAAACTCCATATTGTAATTTTTACTTGAGTCTCTTAAAGAGTGGCCATTTGACTTGGCCTGTACCAAATCATCTCTTCTTTTTGCTAAAACAATGAAAAGAGATAGTAAAAAAACCATTACTATAAGCCATTGAGAAATAAGCACATCGGCCACCAAACCTCCACTTATAACACGAAGTACAAACCCTATCGAAACAATTAGTAAATCCAGAATAGGCACTTTTTTAAGACCAAAGCTATAGGCCAAATTCAGCAAAAGATAACTAAGCAATACAATAAAAAATATAGTATTGAGCCAATAAGCAAAGCTTACTCCCGCCAATAAAAGTATGAAAAACAATCCGTAACCGAATTGAATGGGTATTGCTCCGCTTGCTAACGGTCTATACTTCTTTTCAGGATGATTTCTGTCCTCTTCTATATCTCTCGCATCATTAACAATATAAACAGCACTGGCGGATACAGAGAAAACCAAAAAGGCCAATATAACTTCAACTAATTTATCTTCATTAAACAGCTCTCCGGCAAAGAAAAGAGGAATGAATAAGAATAAATTCTTTATCCATTGGTGTACTCGCATGAGCTTAACTATGGCTATTAGTTTAGTCATTAGGTATTAATTCATACGTTGCAAAATTACCTTTATTTACCGACCTAATTTTTAGGTCGGAAGATTTAAATGCGTTTCGAAATCTGTTGATTTCATTTGCAGATCTGTAATATATCGCACTCGGAGTGTTATTTATTTCATTTGTAATAAAAAGCCTTCCACTAGAGTGCTGTAGGGCTTCGATGGAGTCATCTAACTCTTCTTCAATGCTAATTACTTCTGATGAGGTAGTATAACGCAGGTACCTGATGAACGATATTGGTCCATATGATAAAATAATATCATTAGAACCAGCATTGTTATGAAGCCATTCTGCTTTTCTTTTATTATAATCATAAACAGGATCTTGAAGTAGCCAAATACCTCCAAAATAATTGTTAATAAACAACAATAACAGTAACGAATAGGGTAACCAGAGTTTGCTACTTTTTAATGGTTTAACAAAAATAACAGATACTCCGACTAATAGTGGGATTTGAATCATCAACCAGGGTTCGTTGGAGCTGGGATCCATAAAAAGCAAAAATATCGCATAAACAAGAAACCAAATCATTAAACTTCCAAGTGTTTTTTGCTGGTAAGGCGTTAACACTAACTTTCTAATTAAGGCTCTTATAATGATGAAAGCCGTCAACAAAACGAATAAAATAGTTACAGAAAAGAGTAAAATTTGTATTGGATCCGCTTGTTGCGCCAAAAAAACCTCTTCCTCCATTACTTTATGAGGGAAAGTTGACTGAATGAATTTGGTCAGGGTTTCACTACTAAAAAACCAAAGTACAGAGAATACATTAGAAGCTACAACAAAGATCGCCATATAGGGTTTACCTGTGGGAGTATTTGTACCACCGAACAAAAATTCCACAAAATCAACTTCCAATGTTGATTGGCTATACACCATCAGAAAGCTTCCAACTATTATCAGCGCACCAACAGAGTAGAATAACAGTAACTGTTTTATTTTCCCGAAATAAAGATAAATAATTGGGAAGGCTATAAATAATGGAATAAAATTTGGTTTATACAATAGCGTAGTGAAAGCGCATAAAGCACCAATTATAATAACATGCTGATAGTCTTTCTGCTTTTTTGTTTTTATAAACCACCTGAATAATAAAATAATGAAGAAAGTTGATATAATATAGACTTCTGCCTCATATGAATACCGCCAGAATTCATATGAAATTAACACAACTAAGGAAGCAAATAATGATGTCTTTTTGCCTATAGACAGATATGCCGCGAGTGTATCGTAGAGCAGAACGATAACGAGGCCTGAAAATATCATGCTTATAGTGCACATTAACAGATAGGCATCAAAGGAAACACCAATAAACTCAAGGACACAGTATAGTCCCTTCATTATGGGTAAAAAAAGTAAAAACCGAGGGTTAAATAGATCTATAAAATCCTCATCTCTGATACCCTGTGCATACCAATATCCATCATCTACCTCAGATCTATTGCCAGGAAAAAAAACCCACAAAAAAACCTCTAGACAGATGAATGCAATAATGTAATAACTATATTTATTTTTAAATTTTAGATATTTAATGACTCGCCAACTTTTCAAGTGCCTGCAAGATATAAATCAAAAATTATAATAAATATTTAAATGTTTAAAAATTATCAATTGTCTGAAAAATATTTTATTCCTATTGAAATATCAATTGCATTAATTTTCTGTGTGCTGCCGTTATTTATAACGTTTCCTTATAAAATTAACCTCTATTTAGCATGGGAAGGTGCTTATCGAATGTCCTTAGGGCAGGTCCCGTTTCGTGATTTTGGAATGCCTCTTGGTTATGGCTACTGGCTACTTCCTGCATTATTTTTTAAAATTTTCGGGCCATTTATGTCAACCTTAACATTGGCTCAAGTCTGTATTAATTTGGTTTCTGTTTTTGCATTACATAAAATATTCCAGGCGTTTAGAGTTAAGGGTGGGATTCGTGTGATTGGAATATTCCTATTCTGCCTTTCTTATGTATTTGTTAACTTCTGGCCTTGGTATAATCACACTGTCTTTGTTTATGAATTAATAGGCCTTGCCTTTCTACTCCATGCGATTCTCGATAAAAATCATTATAGCAATTTAAAACTGATAACGGGAGCTCTATTTATCTTTCTGTCCTTTTTCACAAAACAGGATATTGGCGGCTTAGCTTTTGTGTTTGCGCTATCTCTGCTAACTATTGATGCAATATGTGATAGATCTTATAAGTCACTATTAATCTTCACAGCATCCTTTCTCATCATCGGTGCTCTATTTATATTACCATTAACATTCTATGATTTTGGTTATTGGTTCAACTATGGACAACCCCCCCATGGAACCAGGATAAGTATCCTGGACTTACTGGGCACTATATTTTCTGAAAGCGCTTTAATCATGCGCTTTTACATAATCGCAATGATTATTTATTGCGTACATCAGTGGCACAAAAATGATAAGCTGATTGCCTGGCCTAAGCGGGAAATATTGTTCTTCTTTTTTACTTTAGGCATGGTTGTCCAACCACTTATCGCACAACAGACGACTTACATTCCTGAAAATGTTCATTATTACTACCACAGTTTTGTTGTAGTATTTTTACTCTCACAATTGAAGCTACCTGTAGATCGCCCGATAATACTTGGCGGACTAATAATCTGCATATTACTTTTCTGGACACAAGACTACTGGAGGTATGCCAACCGTATAATGAAACGCGTTTTTAATGTTGAACAAAAATTGGATTATAATTATGTAAGTAAACATACATGGAAGCTCAAAGATGAAAACGGGCCGGATACAGATCGCTCCGACTGGGTTAAAACCCCTTTTAAATCACTAGACAACGTATTGATGCCAAAAGAAACTGTGCAGGGGATGCAAAATTTAGTAAACAAATATGCTTATGTTGAAAATTTAAAAGTATTAAATATGAGTGAGCTCACTCAACTAGCCTATGAAATTGGATATATACCAGAAAAAGGACCTAAAACGGCCTTATGGTATCACAGAAATGTTGCATTTTTTCAAAGAGAAGTAGATGCTACCTGTGATGAAATACGTGCTGAGGCGTATGACCTTGTGTTATTTGAAGTTATCCCGCGTATTAATCGATTTTATCCTCCTGATGTACGAGCATGCCTACAGGAGCATTACAAACTTGTTAAACGCTTCAAAGCGCCTCGTATACCAGAAGACTCATTTATTGAAGTTTATGAGCGACCGGCTAAATAACATTTTCAAGTTTAACTCCTATAAGTTCTTCTAATTCAATTTTGGAAATATTGAAATCGCCTTGTGCATTAATTTGTCGAAGTTTTTGAGTATTGTAACGATCTTGAATTCTGTTGTACTCATCAAGCCTAATTTCTCCATTTTGAAACTGTTGTTCTGCTAAAGAAAGTGAAGCAAACAAATCTTCTACTATTTCAGTTTGAACTAATAATGTTTCTCGATTCATCAAATACTTTTCGTATCGGGTAAGAACCTCCGCACGTAGAGCCAACTTTTGCTGATTAATATTAGACTCTGCAATAAAAACTTCCTGTTTCTTCTTTTTTACTTCCAGGGGCACATCGACAAAGAAACCCAAAGTAACTTGACCGGTTATATTATACTTAGGAAAAAACGCAGCTCTATCTCCAACATCTGCACTTTCATTCAGCACGAATTCATTGATATTGCCCTGAACCCTAAAGTCATCTAGAAATGACCACCTGGCTTGTTTCATTTCTATTTCAGCCACTTCAACTTGACGGTTCAAAATCTTAGTAGAGGGGTTATTTTTCCATGCTAAACGCACAAGCTTTTCTTCGAATGCTACATTCGTCACACTTTCAGGGAGGATTATCGTATTATAATCAACGTTTTGAGCTGACAATTTTGTAATAACCAAGCCACAAATTAATGTTGTTTTTAAAATAAATAATGGGGTTTTCATATTATATTGATTTCGGTAAGTTAAGTCAAGTTCTTCGTTTCATTCTCATCAAACTGCCGCATTTTATACATAAGTACAAATATCCCATACAAAATTAAGTTTTGAGGGAACTGTTCTATATTTTTCTTAGCATACAATGCTATAGTTAATGCAAAAAATGAGGCTATGAATGCCGCATAGTAATATCGCGTTTTATCACTCCTACAACTATAATAATTATCAACTCCAACACTTAAGATTACAGCGTACATAGTTAGTTGAATTATCAATCCTATCCAGCCTAGCTCCAATAAAGTCTCCATAAAGCCACTATCAGGAGGGAATCCTGCCAAAGGGTGTTGGGGTGAAAATCGCTCACCATATGAACCGCTCGTAGTTAACCCTCCTCCAATAGGATGGCTATGAATATAAGGTTGAATTCTCTGTCTGTTATAATCCCTTAAATTCATTGAAGCATCTTCACTCGGATTAAAGGCAGATCTAAATCTTACTATAGGTTTGCTATAAAATGGGCCAAAATAAACCACGATAAAAAGCATAAGCGAAATGATGGCAAATACCAATGTCTTAATTTTAGAAATATTAATCAACACATAAATTATAACAGCCAATGGCAACATTACGTAGGCTGTCCGGGTTCCAGAAAATAACATCGCCAGTAGCATACAAATTGCTGCAATTACAAAAAAACATCTTCGCTTCCATCCGTAAGGTCCCAAGGATAAAATAAACCCGACAATACTTCCAAATGCCATGAATAACCCAAAAATAGCTGGGTCAGATAAAAAAGACCACTTTCTCCACTTCCCTTGTATGAATAAAAGGTTTATTCTTTCTTCTGTTGCTGTCGCCCATTTAAGATCATAATCAGGCAACCCTACAATTTCCTGGTATATGCCATACAAGGCAACAATCAACCCAATCCCAATGAATGTATTTACGAATATATCAACAGATTTCATGTCTTTAAAAACCCGTTGAGCGATTACAAACGCCATAATGACCCTTATTATATTCCTCAACCCAAACAACCACCCAGCTAAAGTTCCTGCAGGGTTAAATGCCTGTAAAAGAAGATATGCTACCCAAATAATTAGCATAACTGATACGGGATTAGTCAATGAAAAATCTTTGGACTTCCCTTCTCGGTTTGAAAATATCTGTTCTAATACGATTCCTGAAAACATTAGAAATAGTAGTAGATCTATTCCTACTCCAAATGGAACATTAATTGACAACACCCTACTGATATAACCCATAAATGTTGAAAACACCATTAGAAATAAGTACCCAAATTGGTTGTTGACTAAAGTATATATCGCTATCGGTATCCCGATTAGCCCAACTAAAATCATTGCTCCCCCTTTTGCGCCAAAAAATGCGATAACTACTCCGAGGATTACTCCACAACTTATTAGTACAAATAACCCAAATAGGTTATTGAGTTTTTCAACAATAACTTTATCATATAGCCAATTCTTCATTCTTAAAAGAACATGAGTTTTATAAAAATAAAAGTATATACTAAGACTATAAATACAATAATAAGGTTCCGGTAAACCTTATTTGCCATTTTTTTATTGCTACTCATTTTCGTTTTATTAAATACTTAATGCCTTTTTTCAGGATCTCCATACTGTAAATGAATATATTAGCTGTATTAACACCAATCTGCTTATATAATATGTATTGTATAACAACTGAGGCAAGTACATAAGTAATTAAAGTACTATAAGCGGCTCCCAACACACCATAATAATCAATAAAGTAGTAAGTAGTAACAATTCCAATCAACGAGCTAACAAGAATAAAATAAAAATTTATATGTGCTTTCCCTATGGCATTTAACGTAACACCAAACTGTCTTTGAAAAGGCTCAAATACACCAATAATTGCCATCAATTTCAAAATAGGTATTGATTCCTCATATCCCGGTCCAGCGATAATGACAACTATGTACTCTGCCATGAAATAAATAAATAAAACAGCTGGAACCATAGCGATCAAAATAATTCCTACTGACTTTTCATACATGTGTTTTGCAGCACTATTTCCTTCATGCTTCACTCTATTAATCATTTGGGGATAGAAAATAGATGCAATGGCACTCAACGGAATAGTATATAGATTGGTCACCCTAACTGAGGGTGAAAAAATTGCAGCTGCCGAACTACCTATCATTCCTCCCAAAAACCATTCTCTTGTAGACTTATTAAGCATGGTACTTATATTGGTTCCTAATGTGTATTTACCATAGTTTGCCAACTGCCCCAACCATTTCTTATTGAAAGAAAGTTTAAATGTACGCTCCTCCCGGGCAAAGATAAATGCCACAATTGAGCTTAATATATATCCAAGACTGTATGCAAGCGCCAAATCAAAAAGGGATGTTTCTATTTTGAGAAGGAACACTATTAAGATAAACACAAAAAGTGACCCTTTTTGTATCATAGTACTTACTACTGTACCGAAAAACTTCAGATTAGCTTGTTGGAGAAAGTTGAAATGTGCAAACAAGGTAAACCCAAAAACGGATAAAATACTTATCAAAAACATCGGTCGTAATTCAGGCGCATCCATCAGGTAATCTATTGTATAAGCAAGAATCACAAATACTAAAGAAATGATACATGCAGCTAATAAATTAAGTACCAGAGAGGCCGATATTATTTGTGGCTTCCTCTTTTCATCAACTGAATTTAAGTATCGCAATAAAGGATTATAGATAAATGCATTTCTAATACTTTCTGAAAGAGCCAATATTGACAGGTAAATTATCCATATACCAAAATCATTTTTGGGTAGCATTCTGACAAGTAGAAAAAAGTTTAATAACCCAAATGCAGTAATTGCTATTCTATTGAATAAGGTTAAGGAACCAGACTTTATCCAATAAGAGTTTAATAGTTTCTTGAACATCAGCTACCAACTATTATCTTCTGCAAAGCCCAAATCAATTAAACTTTTACCTGCATATTTTTTGAAAATATTTTTTTTGCGGTTACTCCAAAGACCCCACTTCTTATTTGGACTAAATGTTTGATCCTTTTTTACCGGATCCCAATGCACATGGTCATCGTTGTTTTTAGTAGTAGAAGAACCAAGTATAGGCACATCACTTAATTCATCCCATGGAAAGGACTCCTGATCCAGATGTAAAAATTCAAGTATTTTAGCTACTTGAGTGGAGGTATTATCATTTAGTTCATCATACTTTACAATCAAATAATCATCCTTCTTGTCTGATGCATCTGCCTGCTCTCTAAATTTTATTATCTGTTTAACACGGTCATCCCACCTTTTGCACATATTTTTAAAAGCTCCGTCTCCCCCCCATGATTTTGAAAACGACTCAATCGTATCTCGCCCATCTCTCACTAAGAGTATTACCTTTGCATTTGGAAATAAGTGAAATACTGATTCTATGTTTCCTGCATCGGGAGTCTTTAGCAATAGGATAGATTCTTCTTCAATATACCTCCTTAAATAAGACAGTAACCCGTATCCTAAAGAGTGCATCAAAGCTTTTGATGAAGCATCTATCTTCTTTGAATCTCCTTTTAACCATTTACTCCATGTACTTACAGTCGTGCTACTGTAATCTTTCAAAAACTTAGAATAACTGTATAAGCAATGCTCATCAGGCATGTTGTCTCCAGTGGGAAACTCCAGTTTTGGATGCTTATTTAGAACTTGACTTAAAAAATTTGTTCCACTTCGTTGGGTTGGCGAAATAATATAAGTCACAGGAATGGAATGGCTTTTATGAACTTTGGTATAGCTTGACCAATCGATTTCATATGGATCACTTTTGTACAATGGAAATGGACTTTTAAAATCTCGAAAGAGATGCCTTGCCCTTAGATCATTATATAACTTTTTTCCTAATAGCTTTTTTCCAACTAAAAACAACTTTTCTTTCATGGTTGCAGTTAAATTAAGGTCAAATCTACATAATCATCGTGGTAATATGAGAAGTTTGGGGTATTCATCGACCTCAATACTCACTTGCTTATCAGTTCGATAGCATTCTTCATATAAACCTGTTTGGGAATCAAACCTTACAATTGAAAAACGATTATCCTCAATTAAATTTTCCGGAATTTCAATACTGTAACTTGAGTTATTATTTGTACCCGACCATAAAACCAGTACTCTTTCACTATAGTTTTCCAACAAGAGGCAGTTAATTGGCTGCTTTACGTAAGCATATGTTAATTTATGCGAAGCAAGCCTTTTTTGTAGGTAACTCATAATCTCCCAGGCTTGATATTTTGTTCCATCTTTTCCTGTTAGTCCTGTTGTTGAAAACTTGGTGGTATAGCCCTTTTGGCCCACCAGTACCGGATCTTTTAAGGTAAAAATATATGTTCTATCATAGCCTGCTGCAAAACAGGTAAATATAGTTCGTAGCAAATGTTTTGAGTGAGCCTGGGGACTCAGCTGAAAAGAATCTATATGATCATAATTTTTGGCTGGCACACCTATTGGGCTAGATACTGCTTTATCATATCCGATCTCAGTTAAAAATATGGGTGAGTTGGTAATAGATCTAATTCTTTTAATAAAGTCATATGACCTTTCAAATATGGTCGTTTTTTCAACAACTGTACTTCGCTCATTACTCGACCCATCTGCAAACGGATATGCATGTGCGGTAAAGATCACGTTTTCAAATGGTATTATTTCATATCCCCTTTTATTGGCATCTGCTCTCAGTTCCTTCAGATTGCTCAAAACCTCGATCACATAATCAGGCTTGATCTCTGTAGGGCTTGGGAAAATGATTTTTAAGTTTGGGTCGGCTGGTAAAATTCCATGACCAGGCCCCATTAAGCCCATATGACCATCTATCATTGCTGATAGAAATGCCGCTAACTCCTTAGGGTTAGCTTCTTCTTTGGCAGTAAACCAGTCTTTATCCATTTCATTTCCAGGTTCAATTCCTTCAATAAAATTAAGTCCTGCTTTAATCTCATTAGCAGAATTTACTTTGATAAGAGATTGAGGTATTGTCCCCCCTTCGTTCCGTAGTTTGTTACTTCCATAACGAGCCGCAAACTGGAACATCAGGGATGCATATGCTTTATAACTTAAAGGGTCTACCGACTCACCGCCATCATCCACGGGTATTTGCCATATGTTAACCAGACTATCTTCAGAAACATTGGCATATAGTAAATTTCTGGCTACTACCGGTATGACCTTTAAACCGGTTGACTTCATTTTAAATAAAAACTCATCGAAATTAAAGCCCTGAGCCCCTTTAGCGGGATTAAATCCCATAATATCTTGAGGGTATTTATCATGAGGTTTGGATAGATCAACCTTGAAATAGGGGCCCTTGGAGGCTATTACAATTTCTTCGCCAGAGAATAGATAACTGTCCATTCCGAATACTCTGTGATTGTTGATAACACGATATTGGTCAGAGAGCCAACTTCTTCTTCCCTCCCTCACTGAGTTGATACCGAGAAAATCGCCAAACTTCTGTCGTTGGAGCAGATCAATTTGGGTTAACTCAGCTGGCGCTCTATATTTATCTGAATTAGTAAAGTATAATATCAGCAGTAAAAGAGACAGCACAAATAAAACAGATAATTTTACTTTCCATGGATGCATTTATGGTCTGTCTTTAAAAACTTTACAATATATTTATTTATCTATACTTATTTAGAGAATAAAATTAATAGTTGTGTACAATATTCCAGATTTCTTAATAATCGGAGCAGGCAAATCAGGTACTACATCATTGGATAATTACCTGAAGCAACACCCGGACATATTTATGAGCTCCAGAAAAGAGCCGGACTTTTTTTCATATGATAAAATAGATCTTAGAACACTTGATAAAGACGCATTGGCACATTATGAAAATGCCGTAACTGATATCAAAACATATAGTGACTTATTCCAAGAAGCAAGTGAACATCAGCTTAAAGGAGAAACTTCCAATACATATTTGGTAATAGAAGGTACTGCTGAAAACATTTATTCTTACCACCCTCAAATGAAATTGATTGCGATACTCAGACAACCTACTCAGAGGCTATTTTCAAGATATCTGCACTTAGCGCGAGAAAGTGAATTGCCTTCTAAAAATTTTGAAGAAGTACTTGATAAAAGCTCTATTTGGTGGATTAGAAATGACTTAGTTAAAGAAGGATTTTATTACAAAAACCTTAAAAGATACTTTGATGTATTTCCACATCAAAACATAAGGGTTTACCTGCAAGAAGATTTAAAAAACCATCCGGTAAAAACGCTCAACTCGATTTACGAATTTTTGTCATTAAAAAAATTGGACGCTATAAACGATACAATTGAATACAATAAGTCGGGATTTATAAAGAACAAGTTTTATGATAGGACTATTGGCCACAATAGTATTATAAAAAAGGTGATTAAAAAGGTTATACCAAGTACCTTTTATAAGTCTTTGAAAGAGAACAAATGGTTAAAACAGAATATCAATAAATTGCAGGAAAAAAACCTGGAAAGACCCCAATTAAGCAAAGCACTTTATCAAAAAATCACAGATGACATTTATAAAGAGGACATTGTATCGCTAAGTAAATTGATCAAAAGAGACTTGAACTCTTGGCTGTAGCTTCAGACTTTCTTGTAATGTCATGCATCACCTCATATATATTATTTACATTATTTTCCCAGGAATGTGATTTTGCAAACTCACTTCTCTCAATCTTATCCGAGGAGTTATCTTCCTGCAATGCTTTGTTTATATAATTAACAAATTCGACTTTAGTATGGCTGAGGTACACAAAATCTTTAAAGTAATCCATCGTGTCGGTGTATGTCGCTACAGTTGGTTTACCCATAGCTAAATATTCATCAATCTTTCTAGGGTAGTTCCCCACAGTCATTTCATTGACTATTTGAGGGTTAATGCATACGTCAAAATGACCAATGTAATCTGGCAAACTTTCACCTTTTTTGTTTCCTAAGAAATAAACATTCGGATAGTTATGCAGTTCTGAACTTTCAAAATCTTTGTCCTCAGGACCAACTAACACAAGATTCAAATTTGGGCATTCTCTTGCAAAATATTCAAGTAACTCAATATCTAATCTAATTGATGTCAAATACCCCACATACCCGACAATAGGCCCTTCCATTTTTAAGTCCTCAGGACATTTTCTTTTCTTTTCCATATCAAAAAGTGCTAAGTCACATCCCTGACCAACCATATATGAATATTTATTATGCTTTTTTAAATAATTAGCGAGGTAATCTGAATTTGCAACTACTGCATCATATTTTCCTGCCAGCTTTGGCTCTAGTCGTAGACCATGTTTGGCAAAGTAGGGCTGTGAAGTTAGGTTATCTCTAATGTAATAGATACTGATCGAAGGCCGTAAGAATTCTGTACTATAGAAGCCCAGAGAAATCAAACTGTCGTTAAATAATATAATATCTTTAAAGCCGAGAGCATGAATAGCCCTATTAATTTCTGAATAAAATAATTTATTATTTCGATAATTTAACTTATCGTAAATTGGTCCATCTGGTATCCAATTGATACTTTCAACTAGCTTTTGCGGATAAAAAGCCCAAAAATTTTTTTTTACATTTTCTAAATGACTTTCCTTATTATTAATTATTCGCTTTCTTTTCTTAACCCACTCTTCACGGCTTTCTCTAATACTCGAAATTCTGTTAAGGGGTTCATTTACATATAATACTCTATTGTGTTTAGAAAATTCAATTGCTATATTTTTACAGTTGCTACCAATTGAAATATCCCAGGGTTGTATCCCGATAACTACAATATCCCTTCCCCTCATATTACAGAATATCTAAATTTTTAAGTTCTCGTTTTCTACTTTATTGAGAACTGCACCCATTAATTTACCGTTTAATTGCTTTAGGTAGCTAATTGAGTCTTTATCCTCTTGTTTAAGCACAGATTCTGCAGAAAAGATAGGTAGCACCACATCTGAATATTCTACTAACTCTTTGGTATCAGGGTAGTCATTTAAAGAAGCCCCCTCCATCAAAATATAATCATAAGATTGTTTAAATATTTCAATCATATTCTTAAAATCCTTACCAGCAAGAATTTCCATGGGAGAGTTTATTGAAGTGTTACTGCCTATGATATCAATATTCTCGTGAGCTGTTGGGTGGATAATATTGTCATCATCACTTTCCAGACCACCATCTTCAGCCATCATTTTTGCTTTAGATTCTTCGGAACTGTTATTGCTCAGGTCATTAATTAAGTAGCCTTTAATTTGATTGCCTTGCCTTATCCTTTTTTTTGTAGAATTGTTAACGAGTAATAGCTTAGTTAAGCCATTATTTTTAAAATTAGTATCAATAATCAATACTCGTTTTTTTATTAGGCTCAACGAGTAGGCTAAACTTATTATAAAAAAAGTTTTTCCCTCACCCTGTTTTGTACTTGTTATTAAAACTGCTTGCGGTTTTAAAGACTCCAGTTCGAATCGAATTTTTCTTAATAGTTGCTTGAACATAACCAGCTCACTGTTAGAATTTTTATCCCCGAAAATATCATAGAGCTGGAGTTTTTTATTAGTTAACTTATTGATAGAACCTGATAGTTTCATTTTAGTGAGTTTTCTAAAAGAGTCTGAAGTTTTTATTCTTAAATCAACAAACTCTAATAAAACAATGATCACCACACATATAAAAAAACTAGCAACTCCACCAAGCCCCGTTAAAATAAGAGTATGAGATGACTTGGGTTCTAATGCTGGCTGTCCCTTTCGTATTACCCTAATTGAGCTACCGAGGACTAATGATTTGTTTTGATACTCATTGAATTTGTCCAGGGCATTATTATATTCTTTTGAAGCCATCTCAACCTCTGAATTCAAAACATCTAATCGAGACTCTTTTGTATTTAAGTTTGAAATCTCTGATTTAAGATTAAATAACGTATTGTTTATTCGCTTTAAGTTAGATTCAGCAATTTCAAGTTCTAATTCATATGTTTCTAATTGATCTTTCAGCACGGATTGATCCTGACCAGATTCATCTGAATTATTAAGTTTTGCCATTTCAATCTGCAGCTCCTCCCGAAGATTATCAATGGTATTCTTCAATTGTGAGTCCGAAGAACCTTCTTCTATATATAACTTGTTCAGTTTATTGATCCGACTTCGTAATTCCAACACATTGGAATTGTTTGTAGTCGTAGAGTTGTTACTATTTATTTTAGATTTAGTTTTTGCAATTGAGAGGTTTAATGCTCTAATATTTTCCTGTTCATCCTGTCTTTTTATTTCAAGTTCAGAAATTTGACTCAACTTTAAATCACTCTCTAACTTTTGATTTAAAACCTGATTATTACTTTTAAACCTGTTAAGTGCATCATTTTTTTGATCCAGTATTTTCTTCTTACCTTCTACTAATTTGGAAAGAAGACTTACTGATTCATCAGACAATGATGAGTTAACATGTTTATTATATCTGATAAATTCGTCACAGAGCGTATTCACCACGAAAGCTGCTAAAACCGGGTTTTCTGATTCAAAATCAACAGCAATGTAGTCCGTACTTCCAACCCTTCTTATATTAAGGCCATTTTCTTTCAATGAAAACGAATTGTATTTATAAAGCTTTAAAAGCTCAATTAATCGTTTTTCCTCAGGCTCAAATGAAGAAAGCAATTCCATATCCCTAAGCTTCTCCTCATATTTTTTAATTAATGTTTCTTTTTCTTCTAAAGTGGGTTTTGAAAATTTTTCTGAATCCTTGTAGTCAATGGTTCTAAACGGTGTCTCATATTTTAAATCATGGATTATTAGCTGATAACTAACCAATGAAACAACTTGTTCCGACCTCATCTTCTCTATCAGGTTGTTAAACTCCTGATTCATCTTACCAATATTGAATCGCTCATCTGTTAACTTAACAGATTCATCGGTAGTGAAACCAGTGGCAATTTGCGCAGTAGATTGATATTTATCTGGTAAAGAATTGAGCACCAAAAAAGCACTCACAGCTCCTAAGATTGGTACAATCACCATGATCCACAAGCGCTTTTTTATAAGATTTAATATGTAATAGAAATTCATTATTTCTTTACTAATAAGAGACTATGATTACAATACCATCTTTATCTTCAAAAAGTTTCTCCCCAACACCTCTCCTCATATTGCCGAGGGTCTCCACTTTAATTTTATTCTCGCTTATCCCTGATATTTTTAGGTATTCCCTAAGATTGTCAATTCTTTTATCATGGATACCCAAATCTTCAGGCTCATAGGCGACACTCAGCAAAATTAACTCATTATATGCTTGATAATTCAAAAACTTAACTAAATCATTTAATTTTATCTTTGATGCATCTATAAATGCATCAGATTCTGGATAAAATTCAATGAAATATTCACGATGATTCTTTTCACCTCTCAATTCCTTCAATATTTGCTTTGCCTCTTCTATCAACTTTTGAGCATACTTCTCACTATCTCCTATTTTTAAACCTTTTAATTTAGCTGAATATAAATCAGCCATACCACCGTCTTTGTTACTTGAAAAATAAGCTGTTGAGTCAGTAGAAATACAGAAATATGCATCGAAACCGGTAGAATTAATTTTTTCGCCCAAATTAACAGGCTTACTCCAAACTGTCCAGTTGTCATAAAGGCGTTGACTTACAAAAATATCGGCATCTCCGAAGCCACCATGCCCATTGGAGGCAAAAAACAAACTTTTTTTATCCGCTGACAAGTAAGGTGATATTTCAAAACCTTCCGTGTTAATAGTGGCACCAAGACTTGTTGGTTCCTGCCACCTACCCAGCGAATCTTTTAATGAGACATAAAGATCTTCTTCTCCAACGCTATTGGAGCGATTAGCACTAATTAGCAGTATGTCAAAGTCAGGACTCATGTAAAACCCATTAAAATTGTGCCTTTTCATCCACTTTAATGGTAAAAGCTCAGGCTTTATCCATTTTCCGTCAATTTCTTTTGAGAAAGAAATACCATCACCTGAAGTGTAGCTATTTAATAAATAAACAACCCTATTATCCTTTCTTACACCGATAATGGCGTTGTTCTCCCTATTATTCCAAAAACCAAGGTCATTAGAAGGATTAGACCAAATACCTGATGAGTCCCTTTTTGATACCCAAATATCCATACCAGCTAAATCACCTCCAGTGTTATCGGAATGAAAGGCTCTGGCAAAGTATAACATATTGCCGTTTGGGGTAACCATTGGCGATAGTTCTTCTGCCTCAGAGTTAAGAATTTCAATTGGTCGAGCATCCAAAAATTCAAGTTTTTGTGAAAAAAGAGAATGACTAATGAATATCGCCCCCAGTAGAAATAGCCCTTTACAAATTGACATTAGTTTTTACCAGAATTTAGTTTTAAGATTATATTTATTGAATATAAATATGCCAACTACTACTTCATGACTGTTAACGTTAAAATCACTTAGTTCTGATGTGTATTTGTCATAACTGTAATGAATAGCATATTTGCCATTAGAAACAAGGCCAAAAAGCATAGATATCTTTCTTTCATATTCATATCCAGCTCCGATATAAACAATATCTTTAATTAAGATACGTGTAGAGGCCATTATTCCAGGGTCAATGCTTTCATAGTAATTTACAGCAAGATTTGTATTCATTTCAACAACTGGCGACAAGGTGAAATTCTTACCCAACTGTAATTGATAATTGCTAAAAACTTCATTTTCCAATAGATCATCGGATGAAAGTTCTGAGTTAATAATGTTATTTGTTGATAGTCCTATGTAAAATCTATCGGTATACAATACCGTACCAAAGTCAACTATTATTTTACTTTCTCTTCCCGAAGCACTACTTATTAGTTGCTGATAGAATGTATCATTTATCTCATCTCTTACTGTATAGTTAGTAAAGTCAATTTGTTGAAACATATATCCAACTCTAGCACCCATCGTCCAATTTATTTTCTTAGAAACGGGCAAATGATACGCATAATTGAGCATTATACTTGTTTGTTTATACGGCCCTAAATTGCGAAAACTCATTGCCCCGCCTATTCCATGTTTCCTGCGTAGTTTAGGATTATTGCTTACGTGCTTTATAAGTGCAGGGTCGCTTAACCGAAGTGAATTACTTCTTACCATTTCTTTTAAGGGCTTGTTGAGTGTACCGTATGCGCTTATAAAACCACTTACATTTTGATTATCAAAGTCATTCCAGCCTTGTCTTATTCCAGCCTTTACATCTAAAAAGTCATTGATCCCTGTAAAACCGGGATTGGTAGCAGGCAAATTAGTAAAATACTGGGTATACTCTGTTTGTTGACCCAAGGCCTGATATCCCACTATCTGTAGAATTAATAAAACCGATAAAGTGATCTTAAATTTCATTATTTAAGTATAGTAACCGTTCCTTTATATGACCTTCTGTTGTTATTCAAATCAATAGTATACAAATAAGGCCCTCCCGGTAGTTCTGTACCTTTAAAGGTGCCATCCCAAGCGCAATCTTGTGAAAGACAGCTGAATACCCGCGTACCTTCTTTAGTATACACAGAAATTTTGATGTCTGTATAGAACTGCAGGTTTTCGATCTCCCATGTATCATTCACCCCATCATCATTTGGTGTAAATGCATTTACAATATCTAATTCAGGAAACACTTCTGTAATTTTTACTAATCTAGAAACTACATTACTGACAGCGCCATTATTATCTACTACAGTAATCTCAATTTTCTTGTCTGACAGTTGGGCCTCTCCGGAAACGGGACTTCCAAACTTCATCTGTTCAAGTATGCGACTATAAGTAGCTTCACTAGCTTCACCAGCTATTGTAAATATTCCTAATTCACTATCAAAAGATGTAGTTATTGAAGCTACGGCCTCGTCAATCTCCAGATAATCGCCATTGGCATAATTTTCTTTAATTATTATTTGAGCCATAGCAATCAAGTCGCCCTCGTCTTCATCCCTTACATCAATTTCTCCTTCATTTACCAAATTAATGGCTGGATCACCAAGGGCATATTCCAAATCCGGCAAAATATCATCCTGCCGACCTGTAATTAATTGCGGTGAATCATTAACAGAAACAATCGAGATACTCACAGTCGCTGCTTCATCAGAGTAAGAAAAACCATCAGAAGCAACCCATGTAAATTCATCCTCTCCAAAGAAGTTTAAATCAGGATGAAATGTAAGGTCTTCTAAATCATTAGCCACAATTACTTGACCCAAGACAACTTCCTGATTATTTAGCAATAAACTTCCTCTCTGTGGTAAGCTTTCAATTTCAATTTCAGATAATAGATCATTTTCATCATCTGAATAATTATCAGAAAAATCACTTCCTGTAAAAACAAAGGGAACATCTTCATCAGTAGTTATACTAAAATCATTGATCTCTGGAGGCGTGTTGACCTGCAAAGCATAAAGCTGTTGGGATGCACTCCCTTCAAGGTCACTAGCGCGAACTGTCACCTGATTTTGCGTAAATGCCTCGTTTGTAATAGTCCCCTGCACTTCACCCTGACCATTCCCGTTGTCCGTAAAAGTGAGATATGGAGGCAACTCTGCACTAAGATTTATTACATCATTTACATCAGGGTCATTGACCACCACCTCATAACTGTAGCCCTGGCCAAGTACCACTCTTATGACAGGAGTAGATACAAATACTGGATCATCATTGGTGTTTATAACTTCTATTTCAAATGTCTGTATATCTGTAGCTCCATCTTCGTCCGAAACAGTGAGTGAAATGTCATGGAGGCCAACATGTTCGTTTAGTGGAGAGCCTAAAAGTGAAACGCTGCCATCGGTATCTTCAAACAAAACCATCCATTCTGGTAAATTGTCAAATGTTACATCAAATGTGTCTCCAACATCAGGGTCTACCACTGTTATCTCATATGCATAGTTATCATCCTCTAAAACACTTAAAACAGGATTACTTGTGATTTCAGGAGGATCATTTGTATTTATTACATTTAAAGAAATATCCTGATCAACAATACCGCCCTGGCTATCACTTACTCTTATTTTTATGTCGTGTACTCCCACATCATCATTTTCTGGTGTGCCCTCAATTATTGCGGTACCATCTCCATTGTCTAAGAAACTTAACCAGTCAGGCAATATTTCTGCAGTAATCGTTAAAGAGTTGCCTAAATCAACATCCTGTACAGTTACATTATACTCATAAGTAGCATCTTCATCAATTTCCAACTGAGGAGTTGAGGTAAAAACAGGGGCATCATTGGTGTTTATCACTTCCAGGTTAAAATTTTGCTGTACTGTTTGACCGGCTAAATCTGTAACTCTAAGCTTTATCTCATGAACACCCACGTGCTCATTTAAGGCAATGCCCGAAAGAAGAGCAGTGTTATCACCAAAGTCTTCAAACGTTAGCCATGTTGGCCTATCAATAATATTAATGCTTAGCATATCCCCTACATCAGGATCAGAAGTCAAAATCTCATATTCAAACAAATCATCTTCATTAGTCGTAGTTATTGGTGTGCTATCAAATGTCGGTGGATCATTGGAGTTATCCACTACTAATGTGAACGCCTGATTGTCAGTACCACCTGCCAGGTCTTCAACTTTTATAGATATATTAAAACTTCCTAAATCACTATTTTGAGGTGTTCCTGATAACACAGCCATGCCATCTCCATTGTCTGTTAATCCCAACCAATCAGGGAGGGTTAGTGTTGAAGTTATAGTTAAATTATCACCTACATCAACATCTGTTGTGGTAATATTATATGTATATGATAATCCCTGCTGAGCGCTTAAAATAGGAGAGCTGGTAATTGTCGGTTCATCATTAGTATTGGCCACTACAATTGTAAAACTCTGATTTATATTTGCTCCACTATCATCTTCTACATTTAATACAACCTCATTATCACCTACATTACTATTTAATGGAGTTCCAGACAATGTCGCTGTACCATCTCCATTATCCAAAAGCATAAGCCAGGATGGTTTGGATAGTGCAACAATTGTTAATACATCATCAAAATCTGGATCAGTGGCTGTAATATTATAGGTATAAGGAGAATCTTCACTTGCATTGGTAATGGGGGTACTCGTAAATACAGGAGGATCGTTAGCATTTTCTACAGTTAAAGTAAATACCTGATCAATTGCTACGCCTGACTCATCTTCCACAGTCAGGGTTATCTCATAATCACCTAAATCAGCATTTGATGGTGTACCTGAAAGAGTGGCCGTTCCATTGCCAATATCATTAAAAACTAACCATGATGGTTTATTAGTGATAGAAATTGCTCGGGTGTCTCCTACATCAGGATCTGAAGTCGTTATGCTATAATTATAGGCAATATCTTGTTGAGCACTCACAACAGGGGTTGAGGTAAAAGCAGGTGCATCGTTTACATTTTCAATAGTAATTGAAAAGCTCTGGCCATCTTCTGAGCCCAACGCATCTACCACTTGCAACACAACATTATCACTGCCAACATCTGCATTGAGAGGTATTCCCTGCAAAATGGCTGTTCCATCGCCATTGTCAGTTAATCCAAGCCAGACTGGCAGTGATAATGCATTAATACTTCTTGTGTCTCCAGCATCTGGGTCAGAAGTAGTGATATTATAAGTGTATAGTACATCTTCCTTTGCAATAGTAACGGGAGAGCTTGTAAAAGAGGGAGGGTCATTCTGATTATCAACATTAATATCAAACACCTGATTGACCGAAGCACCTGACATATCTGTGACTTTGATACTTACAGTGTTCAAACCAAGATTACTATTGGTTGGTGTCCCTTGAAGTGAGGCAGTGCCATCACCATTGTCAGATAATGTCAACCATGCGGGAAGGGTGCTTGACTCAATAATTCTAGTATCACCAATATCCGGGTCAATAGTTTGGATGGCATAGTTATACTGCACATCCTGAATTGCACCTGTAATAGGACTACTAGTAAATCCCGGAGCATCATTTGTATTTGTAACGGTGATACTAAAATTCTGGTTGACATTAGCACCAATTCCGTCTTCCACATTAAGAACTACATTGACTATGCCCACGTGTTCGTTTTTAGGTACTCCTGAAAGAACTGCTGTTCCATCTCCATTATCTATCAAACTAAGCCAGGATGGTTTGGACAAAGCAGTAATATATTGAATGTCTCCAACATCAGGGTCAGAAGTGCTAATGGCATAGTTGTAAGAATCATCTTCCAAAACACTGGTGATTGGCGTGCTTTCGAAAGAAGGGGGATCATTGGCATTGTCTACGTTAATTGTAAACACTTGATCGACTGCTGCCTGCTCTTCATCTTCTACATTTAATACAACCTGGTGCTCACCCAAGTTTGCATTTGATGGTGTTCCTGATAATATAGCCGTACCATCACCTTGATCAGTAAAGTTTAGCCACGATGGTAGGGTACTGGCTATGATATTTCTTGAATCACCCACATCAGGATCGCCAGTAGTTATATTATAAGTGTATAATACATCTTGAACTGCAACCGGTACAGGTGAGCTGCTGAAAAAAGGAGCATCATTGGTGTTCTTCACATTCAATGTAAAATTTTGATTAATGTTAGCTCCTACCCCATCTTCAACATTAAGTACCACATTAAAATTACCTACGTCATCATTAGCAGGCACACCTGACAACAAACCTGTGCCATCTCCATAGTCTGTAAGGCTTAACCAGTTTGGCAGCGAAAGTGCTGTTAAAGTACGTGTATCGCCTATATCTGGGTCAGAGGTGGTTAAGTTATACTCATAAAGATTATCTTCCGTTGCCATGGTAACAGGCGTACTTGTAAAAGATGGCGGGTCATTAGCATTATCCACATTAATAACAAAATTTTGAGTCGTAACTGCACCAGATAAATCGGAGACCTCAAGAGTCACATTATTTGAACCTAAATCTGTATTAGAAGGCACTCCTTGTAATGAAGCAGTACCGTTCCCATTATCAGTCAAAGAAAGCCAAGATGGTTTAATTGAGGCAATAATTGACCTTGAGTCGCTTAAGTCGGGGTCTGATGTGATAATATTATAGGTATAGTTTTGATCCTGAATAGCACCGGTAACCGGAGAACTTGTAAAAACTGGTGGATCATTAGTATTGCTAACTACAATTGAGAAGTTTTGATTGACGCTTATTCCTTGGGCATCAGTAAGCTCCAATACAACATCCGCTATCCCAACATTGGCATTTAATGGAGTCCCTTCAAGTGTAGCAGTTCCATCACCCTCGTCAGAAAGGGTTAACCAAACGGGAATAACCAATGCTTCAATCTCCAAAACATCTCCAATATCCGGATCGGTAGCGGTGATATTATATAAATAAAGCTCATCTTCTGTTGCACTGGTTATGGGGCTACTTGTAAATGCCGGTGGATCATTTGAGTTATCTACATTAATAGTAAAATTTTGATACACGTCTCCCCCATTATCATCTAAAGCCCTTATAGTAACCAGATGACTTCCTAAGTCTCCGTTTGTTGGTGTACCAAACAAGCTTCCTGAACCATTGCCATTATCAGTAAAATCTAACCAAGCTGGCAGTGTTGTAGCTGTTAAGGTAACATTATCACCAGCATCCGGATCATCTACAGACACCTGATAATTATATGTAATTGATTGAACAGCAGACGTTATTGGAGTAGATTGAAAAATAGGATCATCATTAGTGTTGGCAATATTTAATGTAAAGTTCTGGTTTACATTAGCACCAAGCGCGTCTCGCACGTTAAGTACTATACTAACGTTTCCTACATGTTGATTTAGTGGAGTTCCGGTTAGCTCTGCTGTTCCGTCACCATTGTCTAAAAGAGTAAGCCATGAAGGAATTGATAATGCAGAAATGGTTCTGGTATCTCCCGCGTCAGGATCTGAAGTACTTATACTGTAGGTATACAATTGATCTTCCGTACCTGTTATAATAGGTGAACTGTTAAATGCAGGAGGGTCATTTGCATTATCAACATTAATGGTAAAAGGCTGCTCAGAAGAGGCATTAGCTACATCTTTGACTAAGAGGACTACAGGGTTGGCGCCTAGGTCACCATTATCTGGTGTGCCTGAAAGTGTCGCGGTGCCATTTCCATTATCAGTTAAAGCCAACCAGTTCGGCAATAGTGTAGCCGTAATAGTTCTTGTATCTCCAGCATCCGGATCTGTGGTAGTTATATTATAAGTGTATAAATTATCCTGCAAGGCAGCCGTCACAGCGCTGCTTGTAAATATTGGTTTATCATTAACATTTTGCACTGTTAAAGTGAAATTCTGATTAGAATTGGCCCCATCCTGATCTTCTACATTGATTACAATACTGCTGCTTCCTACATTGCTATTTGTAGGAGTACCACTTAATAAGCCAGAACCATTACCATTGTCTGTAAAAGTTAGCCAATCTGGCTTTGATAATGCTCTTAACTCGAGGTTATCACCTACATCAGGGTCATCACTAGTCACATTATATTCATAAAATTCATCTTCTATTGCACTCGTAACGGGTGAACTTGTGATTGCAGGTGCATCATTAGCATTCTCTACAACAATGGTAAAATCCTGATTAGTAAATGCATTACTGTTATCAGTCACACGAAGTTGTACCACATTAGCACCCACATCATCGTTATCAGGCGTTCCAGTAATTTGACCCGTGCCATCACCATTATCAGTCAAGGTTAGCCAGTCTGGCAAAATCGGGGCCGACAAAATGAGTACGTCACCAGTATCATCGTCATCAGTGTTAATAAAATAGGTATATACAATCCCCTCTGTAGATGCAACCAATGCAGTAGATGTAAAATAAGGTGCATCATTTGCATTCGAAATGGCTATATTAAAAAGTTGTGTATCATCATTGCCATTTCCATCATCTACGGTCAATGCAATTCCCGGATTTGATCCTACATCACTGTTTGAAGGAATCCCTGTTAAAGTTGCCGTTCCATCACCGTTATCCGTAAGACTTAACCAATCTGGTAACTGCAATGCGCTTACTATTGACAAGACATCATCAGGATCAGCGTCACCAGCTTCAATGTTATATTGGTATAATTGGCCTTGGACTGCACCAGTTACTGGAGAGCTTATAAATTCCGGATCATCCTGAACCGGACTGACAGTAACCTCATATGTTGTTTCAACAAACAATCCCCCTAAATCTGTAGCTCTCACTGTTATTTGAGCTGATCCATATTGATTTTCTTCATAATCAAGTGTATTGATCCCGTTAGATATAAAAACTTGTGAGAAGAGACCAGGATTAGTATTAGCTGAAATACTATAAATCAAATCTGCGTCTGCGTCTTCAACATCACTGAAAGCATTATAAAGATTAATTGTAGTGTTGCTCGCATCTTCCTGAACTGCAATATCCAAAATACCACTTGTATTTGGGGCACCGTTGATTATTAGGGTTTCAGTATCACTTCCCTCGTAATTATTCTCAACAACATTAGCTACAACCGTATAACTTCCTCTGGCTGAAGGCACAGATAGACTACCATTGTAGGTTATATCTGTAGTTAAGCCGTCTGGATTGGTAGTTACTGTTACAGGTTTAGGACTACCATCGTAGTTTTGATACAAGTTAGAAATAGATACCAAAGCGGTGGCTTTATTAATTGTAAGTGTTCCTGAACCAACACCATTATAATTGGTATCATCTACGGTTCCCTCAACTGAATATGTATCTGCATTGATTGGAGGGGTTGTAGATCCATCATATGTAATAATTACTGTTAACCCCGAGGGCACAGTGCTCACCGTTGATGATTTAGGGAATCCATCATAAGTAAAAACCAGGTTGTCAACATCTACAGTGGCAGTTGCTTTTAAAATGGATAATTCACCATCGACATAAGTGAAATTATAATTGTTATCTACTCCTCCAGCAAAACTAATTGGATAAGTACCTACATCTGAAGATATAGTGGCTGCGGTTGACCCTGTAGGTGGCACATCAAGATTGCCGGCATTATCGCTATTTACAAAACCTGAATAGCTAACCGTTAGTAATGGATTTGAGGTATTGTAAATGCGACTTTTATTATCAGCAGTAGCTATTAAAGTTGCCTTAGAAATAGTTAAACTACCATCAATCAATGACAATGTATAGTTAGTAGCACTGCCGCCACTTAAGGTAATCGGGTAGCTGCCCACTGCACTGCTTGCATCGGCTGTTGTGCTGATGGTTGGCTCGATAATGTCTGTTGCATCATCACCATTGACAAAACCTGCATAGTCAATAGTAAGCAATGGATTAGCGGTGCCATATACTTTTGTTTGATCATCTGCCGTAGCGGTAAGTACAGCTGGTGTTACTGACAG
>JBDVKW010000004.1:0-31698 GCA_039970995.1 Fulvivirga sp. | reverse complement strand
TGGCAAAAATAAAATGTCGGTATTAAATGCCATAAGAAACAAACTAATTCATCGAGTTTTTGCATGTGTGAGAGACGGTAGAAAATATGACGAAATTTATTCACATTCACTTGTTTGATCCCTGGAATTCGGCTAGCACGCGTATGCCACCCGGACTGATTTGTACGCAAACTAATGAATTCTGTGTTTTGAACAAATAGCAGAGACCTTGGCAAAGACATTTCTGCCTCACGTTCCCGCCCTCATCTGCTTGAGGGCCACGCAGTGCAAGAAGCCCAAGGGAGACCTGCCACTTTAAGCCAAGAATGCAAACACAGAATGAATGGGCAATTAGCACAAGCCAAATCAGCAAAGCACGTAAGCATATGCGTTGCTAGCCTATGTTATCTGCTTTCTTTTATTCCCTTCGAGTAGAAATCAGAGCGCACAGTGTCTCCTGCGATATTAAATTCAGTTAGTTGCCCGTGAAACTGACCGTCTAGTTTGTATCCGATTTGCTTGAGTTGCCCAGACTCATAGAATACTTTGAATTCACCCTGACTTTTGCCTGTTGAGTCGTAAAATCCGATGTGATTGAGATTGCCATTTTTAAAGTAGTGATAAAATGTGTCGACAAAATGTCCATTCATGTAATGAACATGAGTATACAACTTTCCGTTGTCGAAATAGGCTTTAGCTACACCATGGAGGGTGTCATTCAAATAATTTTTTTCTGAAACAAGCTCACCGTTTTCATCATACACTTTCCATAGTCCTTGGCGCAAACCCTCTCGGTCTGTTATCCCAACTTTCTTAGTCTTTCCGTCAGAATTTGCAAACGGATATTTCACAAGATAAAAGACTAATGCAATTACCAATGCAATTCCTATGTTAAATATTTGTCGTCTCTTGGTCATTAGATTGCAGATAACGTACGTGTATAGCATTTCGTGCCGCACCCGTACTTAATTGAGGTGAAAGTAATATTTTTTGTGTTTTGAACCAAGCCACAGTGTTTTTGGCGAAGTGCTTTCTACATCCGCCCAAGCGCGAAGTTGACTGAGCGCCAAGGAGCCTAAATACCCTCAAGGAAAAACTACAGACCTGAGCAAAGAACACGAAACACAAAAAATATGGTCTAGTCGCACTTGCGTTATAAAAAGTGAGTAAAGGCATGAATGCTATATGATGTTGTGCACTGTTAATTCATCCAGTCAAGAAGTCGTAAGTATATCTTAGAATTTGGAGTATATACATTGCACGAATTAGTCCAAATACCAGTTTTGCTTTCAATAGCTTGATTGTAAAATTTAGTCTCTTTTTCAGATTGATGATCAAGCACAACTCCTTCATTGAAGTCTATTTCAAGAGTTGGGGATGTCTTGAATTTGGTAATTGTATTGCCAAGTATCAGTTTTTGTTCACCATAATTAAAAAGCTCATCGCAATCACCAGAATTTTGATAAATCAATACTTCATCACCTACATTCAAATCTCCTTTAATAACAGAATCAATTTTCATAATTACATTATATCCGTTATTCCGATTGTTGTAAAATTTAGTTAATTCTTGTTCGAGATAAATGCTAGTTGTTGCACTTCCATAAAATATTAAATCAACATCATTTATCAATTTCTGGACGCCTTCTTTGTCAATTGGTTCGATGCACCAACAAGCAAAACTCCTTAGTGAGATAGAAAATAATATTATTAATGTTAGTATAGGTTTCATTGTGGTGGTAGAATGGTGCACAACAACCGGCTATCAAACACCGGTGTGTGATATATTTTATTATTCGAACTAAAAATAAGGATTAAAGGCCAAAATGCAACCTCCAACAGTGTGTGTCATACATTAGATTGTAAACGTTTGTTGTCAGCTGGCAGATTTTATTTATACAGTAGATACTTACTTCTCATCGTTTTATAAGTTTCCAAATCCTGCTGCCATGAGGCTTTTATCTCTTCTTGTATTAAGCCAGCCTTAATTTGCTCTTGGAGTGTGCTGTTGCCTGCCAGCTTATTAAAGAAAGCATTAAAAAAATCTTCTTCTCCATCATAGAGCTTGTAATAGTCAATCAGGTATTGCAGGTCAAACCCACCAGCGACAGGCTCTTTTTTGAAATCATGTCCATAACAGGTCTCATTTTCATATTTCGGGTATTTCGACATGCCCTCAATGCTTTCCGGAGTAAAACTGTGTGGCATGCCCTCAAAAGATGGGTGGCCAATCTGCTGGAATGCTGCGTAAGTGCCACGACCCACACTTATCACCGTGCCTTCAAATAAGCAGAGCGAAGGATAAAGCTTAATTGATAAGTTGTTAGGCAAGTTAGGAGAAGGTTTAACTGGCAGCGAATATTCCATGCTATGGTCGTAACCCTGGCACTTCACTATATTCATGTTCAGACGGTTTGGAGTATCCAGCCACTGCTCACCAACAATCATTTTGGCGAGTTCTCCCACGGTAAGTCCATGCAAAATGGGTATGGGGTGCATGCCTACAAATGACTTAAATTCTTTTTCTAAAATAGGGCCATCGACATACATGCCATTGGGGTTCGGGCGATCTAAAATTAATACCTCTTTGCTATGTTCAGCTGCGGCTTCCATCACATAGTGCATCGTGCTGATGTAGGTGTAAAAGCGCGTGCCCACATCCTGAATGTCAAACACAAGCACATCAATATCTTGCAATTGCTCAGCGGAAGGCTTTTTATTGCTGCCGTATAAGGAGGTGATCGGCAGGTTGGTTTTTGTGTCAATGCCGTCCTTTACAATGGCCCCTGCATCTGCATCTCCTCTAAAACCATGCTCAGGAGCAAAGACCTTTCTTACGTCAACATCTAATGCCAACAGCGTATCAGTCAGGTGAGTATTACCAACCAGTGAAGTTTGGTTCACCACAAGGCCTACCTTTTTGTCCAATAAAATCGGTAAGTAGCGATCAAGCTGTGCCGCTCCAACTACTATTTCCGTGTCATCGTCTTTAGCAGCATCATTTTCAGGGTCACCTGGTTGAGCTGTACACGATAACGTGTGAAGTAAAATTGATAGAATGAATATGAGTCGGTTCAAAGCTTTATTGGTTAATTTGCGTACTTCTAAAAAAAAATCAGGCTAAGACACTTGATGTCTCGCATTCAAAAATAAAGAATTCTTGAACCTAAGTTATTTTATATCTAAAAGAATCATTGATAAGAAACAGGATAGCTTCTCATCAACTATTCATAAGATTGCTATTGCAAGCATTGGTATAGGGTTAGCGGTGATGATTGTTTCTTTTTTGATTTTAAAGGGCTTTCAGGATACCGTTAAAAACAAAATATACAGCTTTAGTTCCCATCTGCAGGTGACAAAGTATACGATGGGCAATGCGTTTGAGGAAACACCCATTTCTACGAATAATGAGATTTACAATAATTTTGAGCAGTATGACTTCGTAAGGCACGTTCAGGAGTACACCCACAAGGCAGGTCTGATAAAAACGGATGATGAGATAATGGGCATCATATTTAAGGGCGTTACTTCAAGGTTTGATCAAAATAACTTTGAGAGCAATTTAAAAGTGGGTCGTTTTATCAATTTTGGGCAAGATAGTTATGCTAAGGAAGTGCTTATTAGTCAAAGCATAGCAGATAAGCTACGCATTGCGCTCAACGATGAGATTGTTCTGCACTTCATCATGGATCCTCCAAGGGTGAGAAAATTGAAGGTGGTTGGCATTTATGAAACGAACCTTTCAGAGTATTACGATGATAAGTTTGTGATTGGCGATATGGGCTTGATTCAACGGCTCAACAATTGGGCAGATAGCGTGGCAGGCGGCATGGAAATTTTCATTAAGGATGTAAATAAGTTGGATGAGGCGGAAGAACAATTGGATAATATTTTGGATTACGACTTGTATGTCGAGCAGGTAAGAGATAAATATATTCAGGTGTTTGATTGGTTGCACCTGATCAGTCGGCAGGTGAATATATTCTTAGGGATCATCCTATTGGTGGTTTGTGTCAATATGATTTCAATTATACTGATCATGATCATGGAACGCACACAAATGGTGGGTTTACTCAAATCTTTAGGTGCTACTCACGCTCAGATAAGGAAGATTTTCACCTACAGTGGCATGCAACTCGTTTTTAAAGGATTGATATTGGGCAACGTGTTGGGTATTGGACTTTGTCTGTTGCAGTACTATTTTCAGATTATACCTCTTAACCCGAGAGACTACTATATGAGTTATGTTCCCATTGGCTGGGATTGGGAAATTATAGCGTTACTCAACCTACTCACTTTTGTTGTTGTGTCCCTGATTATCCTGATTCCGGGATCTGTCATTGCAAGAATCAACCCCATCAAGACAATTAAATTCGATTAGAATCGCTGTTATCAGGATTGAAATAGTCTTCAACCACTCAAAGTGGTCAGATGACTGACTGAGTCTACACCTGTTAGGTTGAGGTACTCGAAACCTGTTAACCTGTTGTCCGTAGTTTGCAACTACGGATTGTGCATGCCATTTCTCTTCGTAGTTACAAACAACGAAGAGCAGTTGACTAACTTATTTAGTCTGTCAGGCTGAGGCACTCGAAGCCTATTTTATCAAGACCCTGAATCAGGTTAAGGGTGACTAATTATCTGAGGAAAGGTGTGCCCCTTTAGGGGTTGGGGGAGTGGCGAATAGATGAAATTCACCCCTATAATCCCCTCAAGGGGATACAGCGCTCAACGCTTTGCACTCAGCACTTTTCGCTCTGCGCCCTACTGCACATATCTGCACATGACCCTGTTCAATTCTGAACAATCTCTATCCCACAAAGGCTTTGTAATACTAAATAAATGGCTTTCCTCGTTTGGTACATATATTGAAACACTCACAACAACACAAAAAACCATGGTCGATAAACTCAAACACTTCTTCTGGCTTTGCTCAGGAGCAGACATAGCCACTTTAGATAAATGCCCTTCTGAAAGCTCTAAGTATGCTGGTATTGGAGCTACAATATTTTTCACAGGACTATTTGCGGCATTGGCAGGTGCATATGCCTTGTATACCGTATTTGATAACCTGATTGCTGCTTCGGTATTTGGCATTTGTTGGGGCTTAATGATATTTAACCTTGACAGGTACATCGTGTCGAGTATGCGCAAACGCAAAAAATACAGTAAAGAATTACTGATGGCGACACCGAGGCTTTTGCTGGCCATTCTTATTTCAATAGTGATTGCCAAGCCATTGGAGCTCAAGATTTTTGAAAAAGAAATCAATGCGGAACTGGCACTTATGCAAGAAGAAGACCTCAACAGGAAGACGCAGGAGGTAAAAAAGTTCTATCAGCAAGATCAGGTGCAGTTGGAGGGTGAAATTGAGCGGCTGAAGCAGGAAGTAGCTGGTAAGGAAACTGAACGAAATGAATTGCAGCGCATTGCACAGCAGGAAGCTGATGGCACCGGAGGGACCGGTAAGCGCAATGCAGGCCCTATTTATCGTATCAAAAAAGCTGATGCCGATAAGGCGCAGTCAGAATTAGAGCAATTACGTCAAAGAAATGAAGTGCTCATTGGTTCGAAAATCAGTCAGCAGGATAGCTTAAGAGGGCAATTGGCCGAGGCGCTGTTGGCCATTGAAAAAACCAAACTTGGAGGGATTGCTTCCAGGCTAGAAGCGCTTTCAAGACTAGAGCAGTCGAGTACAGCCATATTTTGGGCTAGTTTGTTTATTGTAATTTTATTTATCGCTGTGGAGTGCGCACCTGTTTTAGTTAAGCTGATGTCTCCTGAAGGTCCTTATGATCAATTGATCAGAGCGCAACACTACGGTTACAAAGCCAGTCATTTTGAAGACATGGCTAAAGTCAATGCGTTAATAAAAAAACGTAAAGATAAACTTACAGCAGAGGAACAAGCCTACCTGGAAGAGCAACTCAATCTCGGGCTTAATGAGGCATAAACGTTGTTGGAACGCCAATAATTTGTTATATTCCATAAAATAGAAAAGTATGAAAAAGGAATATAGCAATGGTGAAGTGACCGTGGTGTGGCAGCCGGGCAAATGTATACACTCAGGTATATGTGCTAATGGGTTACCTAAGGTGTTCAAACCAAAAGAAAAGCCATGGGTAGATCCCGAAGCAGCTTCAACACAGGATTTGATCGATCAAATCAAACAGTGCCCTTCAGGTGCATTGTCATATTATATGAATGATGGCACAAAAGAACCTACTAATACAAGCAAAATGTCAGATACAAAAGCACAAGTAATAGAAAATGGCCCATTGATGGTTTCGGGAGAAATTACAGTGCAGCATGCCGATGGTAAAACTGAAACCAAGAAATCAGCAGCTTTTTGCCGCTGTGGACATTCAGGTAATAAACCATTTTGTGATGGCTCTCATTCCAGGAAAGACTTTAAAGGTTAGAGAAGAGAGCAGGGTACATGGAGCATAGCGCAAGGGGCAAATCCGCCTACATGAAGGTGTTTAAAAAAACACAAGTCAATCCGTAAGGATCTTAACCGTAATACAAATACTTAGCAAAGTGGAACATGGCCTTAGTGCTTGGAGTAAGTTCTCAGGTTATTCCTCGGGAATTTAACCACAAAGAAAATTCACCGGGTGACTCCGAGTCACCCGGTGAATGTATGTAAATTTTTTTATGACAGCTCCCATTCAAAGCAAGACTTTAAAGATGGGCGCAAAGCGCAAAGCGCAAAGTGCATAGAGCGGGGTGCATAGGGTAAGGTGCTTAGCTCTCAGCTCTCAGCTCTGAGCGCATAGCGCTACGCAGGTATATATTTCTTAAACCAGCTGTCTATTTTAAGCTGAATTACTCCGAAAAAGGCTTCTTTAAAGATTGAGCCAGACATTTTGGACTTGCCTCGCGTGCGGTCCGTGAAAACGATAGGCACTTCTTTGAGTTTAAAGCCGTATTTCAAAGCAGTAAACTTCATTTCTATTTGGAAGGCGTAACCGATGAATTTGATTTCATCAAGCGGAATGGTTTCTAAAACAGATTTTCTAAAGCAAACAAAACCTGCGGTGGTGTCATTGATTGGCATCCCCGTAATGAAACGCACATAAATACTAGCGAAATAAGACATAATCACACGTCCCATAGGCCAGTTCACTACATTTACACCTGAAATATAACGTGAGCCAATGGCAAGGTCGTTTCCTTCTTTCTCACAGGCATCATATAGACGGATCAGGTCATTTGGGTTATGAGAAAAATCTGCATCCATTTCAAAAATGAATTCATAGTCTTTCTCGATAGCATATTTAAACCCTCTGATATAAGCTGTGCCTAGTCCTTGCTTACCCTGTCGTTCGATGAGGTGTAAAGTATGGCCTTCAGGTGTATTTTGTTGGATTTTTTTAACAATATCACCTGTACCGTCAGGTGATCCATCATCGATGATGAGTACATCAAACTTCTTGGGGAGGCCAAAAACGGCATCGACAATGAGTCTGATGTTTTCCTTTTCGTTAAAGGTGGGAATTATAACTAAACTATCGTTCACCCAGGTTTAAGTTGTTGGTTGTTTAAACAGAATCCCTAAAATAATAAATAGTTTTGAAAAGCTGTTTGTCAAAGATTTGAATTTCTCAACGAAGTACTATTTTTGAAGATTCCATAAGATAATAAACTTAACGTAAATAATATGAAATGTGTTTTTCTTGACCGTGATGGGGTGCTTAATCGAGATTATGTCGATTATGTGTATTCATTAGACAAACTGGAAATTTTACCAGGAGTAGGAGAGGCCATTTCATCTTTGAAGCGTGCGGGTTATATGATTATCGTGATTACCAATCAATCAGGGATTGCTAAAGGCATTTACAAAGTGGAGGACATGCAAACCGTGCATGACGCCATGCAGGAGGTATTTGATAATCAAATAGATGATTTTTATTTTGCTCCCTGGCACCCATCTGTTAGCGAAAGTCTTACACGGAAGCCAGATTCTTTAATGTTTGAGAAAGCCATAGCAAAATATAAAATTGATACGAAACTCTCCTGGATGGTCGGGGATAAGGAGCGAGACCTGATTCCTGCAAAGAAATTGGGCATTAAAACCATACAGGTAGATAATGACGATAGCCGGATGGCCGACTATCGTGTGAAATCACTACCAGATGCCCTGGAGGTTATCTTTGGTTAGGTACAATCTCAAATCTCAAATCTCAAATTTACTAATACCCCAACAACTTCAGCATCGATTCACTTTTCTGCTCTTCAGCAAAAAGTTTACTGGTCACATTGCCGTTCTTGTCTTTGTCAATAAGCACATGTTGCGCTGCTGGTATCAGGCAATGCTGAATACCGCCATAGCCCCCCAGTGATTCCTGGTATGCTCCTGTGTGGAAAAAGCCGATGTAAAGGTTTTCCTTATCACCTTCATTGATCATAGGCAAGAACACTTCACTGGTATGGGCTTCACTATTATAGTAATCCATGCTGTCGCAGGTAAGGCCTCCCATATTTACTTTATGGTACATATCGTCCCATTTATTGATGGGAAGCATAATATACTTCTGGTTTAAACCCCACGCGTCAGGTAAATGAGTGATGAAAGAGCCATCGATCATATACCATAGCTCCTTGTCATTTTGAAGCTTTTGATCCATGATAGAATACAATACAGCACCACTTTCGCCTACCGTGAAACTTCCAAATTCTGTAAATATATTTGGAACGGGCACATTGTTTTTGCCACAAATCCATTTGATGTTTTCTATGATCTGCTCGATGATGTACTTGTAATCAAACTCGAAATGCAATGATGATTTGATAGGGAAACCACCACCAATATCGATTGTATCCAAATCAGGACACTCCTTTTTAAGCTCACAATATTTAAATATAAAGCGGCTTAACTCACTCCAGTAGTAGGCCGTATCTCTGATGCCTGTATTGATAAAGAAATGCAGCAACTTGAGCTTTGCTTTCTTACTTGGTTTGATCTGATCTCTGTATAAAGTGTTTATATCGCTGTAGCGAATACCCAAACGGGAAGTATAAAACTCAAAATTAGGCTCCTCGTCAGCGGCAATTCTAATACCGACATTATAATCGCCATTTACGTTTTCCTCATAGTGCTTAAGCTCATGTAGGTTGTCTAATACCGGCATACAGTTTTTAAAACCGTCATTGAGCAGCTCTGTGATGTATTGTCTGTATAATGGTCGCTTGAAGCCGTTGCAAACAATATTGGTGTCTTTCGAAACCAAACCTTTCTCATAAAGCTTCCTGGTAATCGGAATGTCATAGGAAGACGAGGTTTCCAAATGAATATCGTGTTTTAAGGCCTCTTCGAGTACGAAAGAAAAGTGCGATGATTTGGTGCAATAACAATAGGTATAAGACCCTGAGTAGTTATGCTTCTTCATAGCATCAGTAAAAAGCTGCTTGGCATAATTGATATTCTGACCTATCTTGGGCAAATAGCTCAATTTCAAAGGTGTACCATACTTTTCGATGATATCCATCAAAGGCACATCATGAAAGAAAAGCTCGTTGTCATTTACCTTAAACTCCGGTTGAGGAAATTCAAAGGTTTGTTCGATTAGATCTATGTATTTTTTCATATCAAATTCTCTAGGCCAGTTTTCAAGCGACAATGCAATATTGACATAAATTTGCAATCTTTGCAAAGCGTTTTTTTAGCGTGAATATTAAAGTTAAAGCTATGAACAGAAGATTACCTTTAAAAGATATAAAAATCATTGAGGTGAAGTCAGAAATTGCTGCCGGCACGCGCGGAGCAAGTCTTGGTATAGATGCCTTAAAAGTGGCAAGTCTTGACCTGGGATCTGATTACTTTGCCAGATATGATACAGAAGAAGTAGAAAACGTAAATGGGATTTTGTTTGATGGGTTTGACCATCCTAATGCTAAATTTATCGATGGTGTGTACACCATGGAAACGCGCATATGTGAAAAAGTTGCTGATACCATGTCAAAAGGAGATTTTCCTTTGGTGTTGGCAGGCGATCACTCTACCGCTGCAGGTACAATCTGCGGCATAAAAAAAGCAAATCCTGATAAAAGACTTGGCGTCATATGGATCGATGCGCATGCCGACTTGCACACGCCATATACCACGCCATCAGGCAACATGCATGGGATGCCATTGGCCATGGTTGGAGGGATAGATAACATGGAGTGCAAAATCAACGATCCAATGCAGGAAACGGTTGAGCTGTGGGAAAAAATCAAAAACATAGGTATCGAAGGGCCAAAGATCAACTTGTCTGACATCGTATTTATTTCTGCTCGCGACCTGGAAGAGCCTGAGTTGTTTTTATTGAAGAAATATGGGATCACCAATATTACTACAGATGAAGTACGCGGTCAGGGTGTAGATAAAACTGCATCACAGGCACTAAGCCTGCTCGATGACTGCGACATCATTTATGTGTCTTTTGATGTTGATAGTATGGATTCTCAAATTTCTGTTGGCACAGGTACTCCCGTGCCTCATGGCCTTACTGTAGAGGAGGCAAAAGCCTTAAATGTAGCTCTGGTAAAAGACCCAAAAGTAATATGCTGGGAGATTGTTGAAGTTAACCCAACATTGGATACAGAAAATAAAATGGCCGAAAATGCTTTCGGGATTTTAGAAGCCACCACTAAATCTTTGGAGTCTAACTAGCGTGAAGCAAACTACAGATACCATATTGATGATAAGGCCTCAGGGGTTTGGTTTCAATGAGCAAACTGCGGCTAACAACTTCTATCAGAAAAAATTAGATGGGGTAAGCGATAATGAGGCGAAAATAAGAGCAAAGAAAGAGTTTGATACTTTCGTGGCCACGCTGGAGGAAAATGGTGTACAAGTAATTACCGTTGAGGATACACCTGAGCCAAATACACCTGATGCCGTATTTCCTAACAACTGGATTTCATTTCATGAAAAAGGCCATGTAGTGTGGTATCCTATGTATTCTGAAATCAGAAGGGGAGAACGTAGAGGTGACATTCTTGCTACCCTGAAAAATGACTTTGGGTTTAAAGTAAAGCAGATTCACGACCTAAGTATGTATGAGACGCAAGGCGTTTATCTGGAGGGAACGGGAAGTATGGTGTTGGATAGGGTCAATAAATTGGCTTACGCAGCCATTTCTGATCGTACCCACATGCCAGCTCTAAACTCATTTTGTAAGAAAGTAGGCTATACGGCTGTGAATTTTAAGGCCTACCAAACGGTAGATGATAAAAGATTAACGATTTACCATACAAACGTGATGATGTGTGTGGCTGATAATTTTGCTGTTATTTGTCTTGATTCCATTGATGATAAATCAGAAAAGCAAAAACTAATGCAGCGTTTGAAATCAACCAATAAGGAAATTATTGAGATTTCTGAAGCCCAGTGTAATCAGTTTGCGGGCAATATGTTGCAAGTGCATAATAAGGAAGGTAAACCCTATTTAGTAATGTCAACAACAGCCTTCAAATCCTTAGGCGATGAGCAAATAATGGCTATCGAAAAACATTGTGCTATCATCCACAGTTCATTAGAAACAATTGAGTCACTTGGAGGCGGAAGTGCACGATGCATGATGGCGGAGGTATTCTTACCAAAACAAGCAGTGTTTTCTTAAATTTAAATAAGACCTAAAAAATTAATATAATGGCACAATCACCTATATCAGAATTCATTGAGAAACATTTCTTGCACTTCAACTCAGCTGCGCTGGTAGATGCTGCCAAAGGTTATAAAAAGCATCTCAACGAGGATAAAAAAATGCTTGTCTCACTGGCCGGAGCCATGAGTACCGGAGAGTTGGGCAAATCATTTGCCGAGATGATCCGTCAGGATAAGGTGCATATCATATCTTGTACAGGGGCCAATCTGGAGGAAGATTTGATGAATTTGGTGGCACACTCACACTATAAAAGAGTGCCTAATTACCGAGACCTCACCCCACAGGAGGAATGGGAATTATTAGAAAAGGGCCTTAACCGAGTGACTGACACTTGCATTCCGGAAGAAGAAGCTTTTAGAAGGTTGCAGCAGCATATTTTTGATATCTGGAAGGAGGCCGAGGAAAAAGGAGAGCGTTATTTTCCACATGAGTTTATGTACAAACTGATAAACTCTGGTGTTTTAGAGCAGTATTACGAAATCGATCCAAAAAACAGTTGGATGGTCGCTGCAGCTAAAAAGAATTTACCAATCGTAGTACCAGGTTGGGAAGACTCAACCATGGGTAACATTTTTGCTTCTTATTGCCTGAAAGGTGAGTTGAAGCCATCGACCATGAAGTCTGGCATAGAGTACATGACTTTCCTGGCTGATTGGTATACCGACAACGCGGAGGATAAAGGCATTGGATTCTTTCAAATCGGTGGAGGTATAGCCGGTGACTTTCCAATTTGCGTAGTACCGATGTTGTATCAGGATATGGAAAGAACAGATACGCCATTCTGGAGTTATTTCTGCCAGATTTCTGATTCTACAACAAGTTATGGTTCATATAGTGGAGCTGTGCCGAATGAAAAAATCACATGGGGTAAATTAGACATCAACACACCAAAATTTATTGTTGAGTCTGACGCAACTATCGTTGCACCACTCATTTTTGCTTACGTTTTAGGCTGGTAGATGGCTGAAGTTCACAACGATACTACCAACTATTTATTAGAGACACGACCACTCACGTTGGACGATTATGATCGCATCTATGAGATCATGGAAGGTGCCTATACCATGATGAATGATGAGCCGTGGACCAAGAAACAAATCAAAAAACTACTCACGGTTTTCCCGGAAGGTCAATTGTGTGTTGAAGACCACGGTAAAGTGGTGGCTTTTGCCTTGTCGTTGATTGTTGATTATGACAAATATGGAGACAGTCATACCTATCAGAAAATAACCGGAAACGAGACCTTTAGTACGCATGATAACAATGGTGATGTTATGTATGCTATCGAAGTCTGTGTTGATAAAGATTATCGTGGTATTAGGTTGGGCAGAAGGCTCTATGATGCACGAAAAGAACTTTGCGAGCGCATGAACTTACGTTCGATTGTGGCTGGGGGTCGTATGCCGAACTACCACAAGCATAGTGATGACCTGACCCCTAAAGAGTACATAGCTAAAGTCCGATCCAAAGAGATTTACGATCCTGTATTGTACTTTCAAACCAGTAATGACTTTCACGTAAGAAAGGTACTGAGAAACTACCTGACAGGTGATAAAGCCTCAAAGAATTACGCGGTACTCGTAGAGTGGAATAACATTTACTATGAAGAAAAAGAAGAACTTGTAGGGCAGAAGAAGTCTTACGCACGGATTGGTGTGGTGCAGTGGCAGCTGCGCTCGGTAAAAAACATCGAGTCGTTTTTTGAGAATGTAGAGTTTTTCGTAGATGCCGTGAGTGGCTATCAGGCAGATTTTTTGGTCTTTCCCGAGCTGTTCAATGCGCCTTTGATGGCAGAGTTTAACGAAGACGATGCGGCTAAGGCCATTAGAAAACTAGCGCAATACACCGATCAGATCAAAGAAAAACTGATTGACTTCGCGATTACTTACAACATCAACATCATTGCCGGTAGTATGCCGGTGTATGAAGATGAGAAACTGTACAATGTTTCTTATTTGTGCAGAAGAAATGGTTCTGTAGACGCACAATACAAAATACATGTGACACCGGCAGAAGAAGGCGATTGGGGCATGAGCGGAGGTGATAAAGTGCAGGTATTTGAAACAGACACCGCCAAAGTCGGGATTTTAATTTGTTATGACTCTGAATTTCCCGAGTTGAGCAGAATACTAGCCGATCAGGGGATGGAAATACTTTTTGTGCCCTTTGCGACAGACATGCACAACGGTTATAACCGGGTGAGGGTTTGTTCGCAAGCCAGGGCGATAGAAAATGAGTGTTATGTAGTAATTTCTGGAAGTGTGGGTAATCTGCCAAAGGTGATTAATATGGATATCCAGTATGGACAATCTGCGATTTTCTCACCTTCAGATTTTGCATTTCCTCATAATGCAATAGTGGCAGAGGGTACACCAAACACAGAAAATACTATTATTGCAGATGTAGACCTGAATGACTTGAAACAATTGCACAACAACGGTAGTGTGAGGAATTTAAAAGACAGAAGAAACGATCTGTACGAGCTTAAATTAAAGAAATAATAGTAACGAGTTTAATAAACATATAAGTCATCCCGAGGAACGAGGGATCTTACTAATTCTTGGTCAACGTAAGTTCTAAGTAAGGTGCCACTCCACACTCAGATGACATTTAATTGAAAATAATGACGGATATGGAAAAATTGCTCCAGCAAGCAATAGTTGATGCGTTCAAAGCGCTATTTGATCATGAGTTAGCCATCGAAGAGGTAGCCTTGCAGCCTACACGTAAAGAGTTTGAAGGATCTCACACTTTCGTTTGCTTTCCATATGCACGTATATCTAAAAAGAAGCCGGAAGAAACCGCAACAGTAATTGGGGAATACCTGGTTGAACATGTTGATATGGTCAAAGGCTTCAACGTGGTCAAAGGTTTTCTCAATATTGTGCTGACAGACAAAACCTGGATTGATTTGTTCTCAAAAATCTGGGCTGCTGATAACTATGGTGTACAACCTCCCAATGGCAAGGAAGTAATGGTGGAGTATTCGTCACCCAACACCAACAAGCCACTGCATTTAGGGCATTTGAGAAATAACTTCTTAGGCTGGTCGGTGTCAGAAATTCTCAAAGCCAACGGGTACGATGTACACAAAGTACAAATCATCAATGACAGAGGTATTCACATCTGTAAGTCGATGGTCGCCTGGTTGAAATATGGGGAAGGCGCAACACCTGAATCTACAGGAAAGAAAGGCGATAAGCTGGTAGGAGATTACTATGTGAAGTTTGACCAGGAGTATAAAAAACAGATTGCTGAGCTCGTAGATGGAGGGATGGATAAGGCCAGGGCCGAAAAGGTAGCCCCTATCATGAAGGAAGCCCAGGAGCTATTGCTGAAATGGGAGCAGAAAGACCCTGATACCTATGCCTTATGGGAAAAAATGAATGGCTGGGTATATGAAGGCTTTGATGCCACCTACAAACAAATGGGTGTTGACTTTGACAAGCTGTACTATGAGTCACAGACATTCCTTTTAGGGAAAGAAGAAGCGATGAAGGGGGTAGAAAAAGGTATTTTCTTCAAGAAAGAGGATGGTTCTGTTTGGGTGGACCTTACAGAAGAAGGATTGGATGAAAAGCTATTGCTGAGAGCTGATGGTACCTCAGTGTATATGACACAGGATATAGGTACTGCTATTTTGAGATACAGAGACTATCCGAAAATTTCACAGCAGATTTATACGGTAGGTAATGAACAGGAGTATCATTTTAAGGTGCTCTTCATGATTCTCGATAAAATCGGTTATGAGTGGGCTAAGGAGTGTTACCATTTGTCTTACGGCATGGTAGACCTGCCTTCAGGTAAAATGAAGTCGAGAGAGGGGACAGTAGTAGATGCTGATGATTTGATGGCCGAAATGATCAATACAGCCAGAGAACATACTGAGGAATTGGGCAAAATTGATGGCTTCACAGAAGATCAAGCGGCCGATTTGTACGAGATATTGGGCTTAGGAGCTTTGAAGTATTTCTTACTTAAAGTAGACCCTCGCAAGCGCATGTTGTTCGACCCGAATGAGTCAATACAGTTTCAGGGTAATACAGGGCCGTTTATTCAGTATACACACGCCAGAATAGCCGCTATTTTGAGAAAGGCAGAGCAATTGAAACTTACGCCTGAAGATAAAGATTTGACAACCTTAGACGCTTTGCAGCCTGTGGAGCTAAGCTTAATATTTACTTTGAAGGATTACCCTGAGAAAGTGAAGGAAGCCGGAGAAAATTACTCACCAGACATCATTGCGCAATATGTGTATGACCTGGCTAAAGAGTACAACCGATTCTATCAGGAAGTATCTATTTTTAATGAGGAAGATGAGACCGCACTTAAGTTTAGAGTGGCCTTGTCAGCTAAAGTAGCAGAAGTAATCAACAAAGGGATGGGTCTTTTAGGAGCCCATGTACCAGAAAGAATGTAATGAAAGCCAAAGCCTGGATCACTGCTTTTCGACTGAGGACATTGCCATTGGCACTGTCAAGTATCGGTATGGGTGCATTTATAGCAGCCATTCAAAATGCATTTAATGGTGCAATATTTGGCTTTTGTGCGCTTACTACGGTATTGCTGCAAATACTATCGAACCTGGCCAATGATTATGGTGACACAGTGAATGGGGCTGACAGTGATGAACGAACAGGACCGGCTAGAATGGTGCAATCCGGGATGATTTCTTTAGGAGAGATGCGCAAGGCCATGGGTATTTTCATTCTCCTGGCACTTGGGAGTGGTATTTACCTGCTTTACCTGGCATTCGGCCTCGATTGGGAAGCCTTTTTGTTTTTCTTCGGTTTAGGGGTGTTGTCTATACTTGCCGCACTGGCTTATACTGCAGGTCGTAAACCTTACGGCTACATTGGCCTGGGTGATCTGTCCGTGTTTATATTTTTTGGCCTTATTGGTGTTTTAGGGTCATACTACCTCTATACACAGGATTTGGCCTGGGATTTAATACTACCTGCCGCAAGTTGCGGGTTGTTTTCGGTAGCTGTGCTGAATGTAAACAACATCCGTGATATCCAGTCTGACCAAAAAGCTGGCAAATATTCTATACCTGTACGCATTGGCAGAAGTAAAGCTGTGGTTTACCATTGGTTTTTGCTTATCGGAGGCTTGCTTTCTGCCTTGATTTACGTGGCATTAAACTTTAGTAGTCCATGGCAGCTACTTTTTCTCTTGGTATCGCCCTTGATCATCAAAAATGGTTTCGCTGTTTCCACAAAAATAGCCAGTGATCAGCTCGATCCTTACCTTAAGCAGATGGCCATCAGCACCCTGTTGTTTGTGCTGCTTTTTGGTATTGGCAACCTGCTCGTTTAGCGTAAGCTGACTTTAACCAGCTGTCTTCATGATCTGTATCATTTGATCAGTAGATAATTTTATGAAAATTGCCCTCTTTAAATATTATTAAAGAATCACTATCTTTAGTAAAACCCATTAAGTCTTATTTAAACCGATAAAATGAAAAACATCCTCGTACCCACCGATTTTTCTGAGCAGGCAGAAAATGCTTTAGAAGTAGCTTATCATATTGCTAAGAAGGCCGACTCAGAGCTTACTTTATTACATGTCATTGAAGATACCACTGTCACTTCCGTACACTATACCGCGGATTTGGAGCTTTCTAATATGGAAAACAAGCTCTTTATGGTGAGAATGGTTGAGAAGGCGAAAAGAGATATTGCGGCCCTCAACGATAAGTATGGTGACATCGAAATCAAAACCCAGATAAGAATTGGTAATCCTTACCATAATATCAAAGACTACATCAGTGAAAGTGAAGTAGACTTTATTGTGATGGGTACCAAAGGTAGTACCGGATTAGAAGAGTTTTTAATCGGCTCTAATGCTGAGAAAGTGGTGAGGCATGCCAAATGCCCGGTATTGACGATACATAAGAAAGCAGAAAACTTTGATTTTAAAGACATTGTGTATGCCACCGGCCTTGAGATGAAGGATGAGTATTGCATTAGAATCCTGAAGCAGATTCAGGATGCTTATGGAGCAAAAATTCATTTGGTACGTGTGAATACGCCTAACAATTTTGAGTCGGACAGAACTTCACTACCAGCACTTAAAAAAGTAGCCGAGAAGTGTGGCTTAAGTAATTATGATGTACATGTATTTAATGAAGCTTCTGAAGAGGAGGGAATTATTTATTTTGCCGAATACATCAAAGCGGATATGATCGCTATGGCCACACATGGCAGAACGGGCCTTGCACACCTGCTTACTGGCAGTATCGCGGAAGATGTGGTGAACCACGCCAAGCGCCCTGTACTGACCTATGTGATTGATAATTAGAATATGGATTTTTTACTACTCAGAGTCACCTGCAAGGGACTCTGAGTTTATTTTACAGAACACCTCAGAGTTCTCTTCGAGTAAACTCTGAGGGGACTCAACACAAGTCATCCCGCAGGGATCTTAACCACCCCGTAAGGCAATTAATTCACCGGGTGACTCAAAGTCACCCGGTGAATACTTTTTTCGCTTCCGTGAAAGTCTTCGGAGCAGACTTTTTTGTGTCAAGACAAAAAATGAAGAGAAAATAAGCGATTCATCAAGCGCTATGTCTGAGACCCTGAAATAAGTTCAGGGTGACAAGTTCTAAATGAGTCGAAGCCATCTAAAACCGCACAAGTCATCCAGCAGGGATCTTAACCATCCTGCAAGGCAATTAATTGAGTGACCTGTACAAACGGTAAAGATTCCTCCTCCGCTTACCAGCGGATACGGAATGACCAAAAAGAACTGATATTGCACTATCCCTTTGTCAGGCTGAGGCACTCGAAGCCTGACCCTTATAATCCCATCAAGGGGATACTGCTTCACGAACTAAGAATGCTAAAACGAATGCGGCCTTTGCATCAATTCCGATAAAGGAATTCAATCCTTGACAAATCGTTTTGGAATCTTTTGTTTGAATCCCGCCACAAGCGGGATGAGTTTAAGATTCCAGGGTAGCATCTGATTGAATTCCCGGAATAGAGGCATAGCCTTGACTTTTTTTGCTTCGTTTTTTGTGTCAAGACAAAAAATGAAGAGAAAATAAGCGATTCATCAAGCGCTATGTCTGAGATCCTGAAATAAGTTCAGGGTGACAAGTTCTAAATGAGTCGAAGCCATCTAAAACCGCACAAGTCATCCCGGAGGGATCTTAACCACCCTGCAAGGCAAGTAAATGAGTGACCTGTGCAAACGGTAAAGATTTCCCCTCTGCTTACCAGCGGATACGGAATGACCAAAAAGCACTGATATTGCACAATCCCTTTGTCAGGCTGAGGCCCTCGAAGCCTCTGTAAGCACAAAAAAAAGCCGTTTCAAGCGAAACGGCTTTTGATTACCAGTCGGGTTAATATTTTAGTTTACCACAGATCCTCTGATGATTAAGTTAAAATCAAGTTTTAACTCAAAAGTAACCGGACTATCAGACATTTCTGCCACTGCTTCAACAGTCACTTTACCGTCAGATTTAAAAGTAGCTGCCATCGCGTTCACAACACTTTGATCAACACCAAGTTCTTTGGTACTACCAACATTAGCAGCAAGGTTTAAATTAGTAATGTCACCAATCACTGATCCATTGTATTTTAACTGGGCATTTACAATCGAGGCATCATTGGGATTGGCACCAATTGAAACAATAGTGTAATTGATACTTTCAATGATTACTTCATCAATTTTGCTTCCAAAACGTGTGAACTCGTCTTCCTGACTTGCATCAAATGATTCTTCTGCACTAAATGTTGTTGCCCCAACTGGTACTTCAACATCCATTGTTTCAGATAAAGTCAGATTGTTACTAATTGTGGTTAAATCTTCCAGGTCGTCAGAGCCACAACCAACGAAGAATAGACTTACAAATAATAATAGATATAAATTTTTCATGATAATTTTATGATTAACTGGTGTTTGTAAATATACCACAATATAGTAAAAAGTAACCCGAATATTTTTCTAAACCTGCGCAAAAGGTATTTTTACAGACCGCATGTCTAATCAAAATTTCATCATATATAAATCGTCAGCCGGCTCTGGTAAAACCTATACGCTGGCTAAATCTTACCTGAAGTTGGCGCTTGCGCACAAGGGTAGATTTAAGCGTGTGTTGGGGGTGACATTCACCAATAAGGCGACTGAGGAGATGAAGCAGCGCATCATCAAATTCCTCACTTTACTCAAGGAAGGAAAAGAGCCAGCCCTCGCTGCAGAACTGTGTGAAGACTTGGGTCTTGATGAAGCTACATTAAGAAAGAAGGCGTCCTATACACTGTCAGATATTTTACACGATTATAGTCGTTTTGCAGTGGTAACAATTGATAGTTTTTTCTATCAGGTGATCAGGTCTTTTGCGCGTGAAATGGGATTGCAGGGGAATTTTGCCATAGACCTCGAGACGGAAGTGGCCATGCAGGAAGTGATCGATCGCATGCTTTCTGAAATTGGCGAAGAGGAGCACAAACAATTACGCACGTGGTTGACCCAATTTGCTGAGGAACGTGTGGAGGAAGGCACAAACTGGGACTTCAGAAGGGATATTGCTACGCTGGCAGGCGAAGTACTTAAAGATGAGTTTAAAGCCATCGCAGGAAAGCTCACAGACTTAGCAGAAAACCCGGAACGCCTCATCAAACTAAAGAAGGAACTTGATGGCACACAGTATGCCTTTGAAAACAGAGTTAAAACGATTTGTAAAACGGCTTTTGCCGTCCTTGAGCAATATGGATTGTCAGTAGATTCATTTAAAAGAAAGTCTGGAGGACCTGCAGGACTATTTAATAAATTTGCAAAACAAGAGTTTGAAATAACAGATACAAGAAGGGCTGCAGCCGACAACCTGGATGCCTGGGTTAATAAGAAAGACGAACAAAAGGAGTTGTTAGAACAGGTGCTTACCGACCGTATCCTACCGTTATACAACGAGCTCATCGATTATTACGATAGCAAGCACGTTGATTATTACTCGGCAGTTGAGGTCAAAAGGTATTTCTATACTTTCGGTATTCTCACCTACATCACGCGCTACTTGCAAACCTACCGTGATGAAAATGATGTCATGCTTATTTCCGACTTACCGGATTTTCTCAGTAAAATCATAGCCGATAGTGACACGCCCTACATCTATGAAAAAGTGGGCAGCCGCTTCGATCATTACCTGATCGATGAGTTTCAGGATACCTCTACTTTTCAGTGGAACAACTTCAAGCCGCTAGTGAAAAACGCCACAGATCAGGGGCAGTTTAGTATGGTGGTGGGCGATGCCAAACAGTCGATTTACCGTTTCAGAGGAGGTGACTGGAGACTGTTGCAGCACCAGGTGAAATATGATATCGGTGAGGCCATGGCTGAGGAGGCTAACCTCGATACCAACTGGCGGAGTTGTGCCAATATTGTGGCCTTCAACAATAGCCTCTTTCAACAATTGCAGCCCTTGATGGAGGGCAACTACTTTAAAGATCCTTCGGAGGAGTTGAGGCAGGCTATGGGAGAGGTGTTTGCTACCTTTCAGGATGCAGTACAGCAACTGCCTGAAGGGAAACCTGACAATGAGGGTTTTGTAGAGTTGTCATTTCTCAAAGAAGAGAAAGATGCCGAAGAGAAATTTGCCGACCTCGCCATTGAGTTCACGATCCAGAAGGTGGAAGAAATGCAGACGCAAGGCTACGAGCTGCGTGATATGGCCATACTCGTGCGCACCAGTCGTGAAGGACGTGATATTGCCAAAGCCTTTATTGAGCGCAGCAACTCAAAGTTGGCGAAGCCCGGCATGCACTATGATGTGGTGAGTAAAGAGGCCTTATTTCTCACCTCCAGCCATGTGGTGCAGTTTATCATATCGGTGATCAAATGGTTGCACGATGAGAAAAACCAGATAGAACTGGCCAATTGGTACGCTACATATGCCAAGTACCTGACAGATGATGAAGTAAACGAGAGTAACCTTTATCTCGATTTGAGCCAATGGCAAAAGAACGTGCCGCCTGAGTTTATCAAAAAAAGAAATCAATTAAAATCGCTTCCGCTGTACGAATTGGTAGAGGAGTTATGTCGCATTTTCGGCCTTTCTCGGATCAGGGAAGAGTATACCTATTTGCAGGGCTTCCAGGATGCCGTGCTCGATTACTCCAAAAACGAGCGTGGCGACATTGCCTCTTTTTTACTTTGGTGGGAAGAGGTAAGAAAGAACCGCTCAATCATCATTTCTGATGATAACAATGCGGTGAAAATCATTACCATGCACAAGTCGAAGGGTCTGGAGTTTCCTGTGGTGATTATTCCATTTATGAATTGGTCGCTGGACAAGCAAAACAACCTGGCCGATAAAATATTGTGGTGCGAGGGTGTGTCGCAAGCTCCGTTTGATGAGATGCCGATTATACCGCTGCGCTACGGGTCAGCTTTAGAAAACACACATTGGGCCGATGAATATTACAAAGAAAAGCTGCGCAACCTGCTCGATAGCCTCAACCTGCTGTATGTGGCACTCACACGCCCTGAGAAAGCATTGTTCATGGCAAGCCCTGTGGGTAAACTGGATAAATTGAGTAGCATCAGCGATTTGATGTTGGAGCTTGTCAATTTTAATAAGGAATGGAACGCTGAAAACGGCCCTTGGGATGAAGAAAATCAGCGTTTGCAGATTGGAACGCTGCCGCCTCCAAAAAAAGAAACCAGTGGAGGTCAGGAGATAGCCTTGAAAAACTACTTTTCTCACAACTGGCGCACGAAAGTGCATTTGCAAATGAAAGATGCCGTGGAGCAAAGTGAGAAATATTTCAATGAAAAGGCATTACTCGGTATTACGCTGCACGAGCTATTGAGCCATGTGCGCTATGCAGACGATGCCCAACAATTTGCAAACCATGAGTTGTTTACGGAAGTAAAAAAGACGGTGGCGACACTGGCCGAGTACTTTAACCCCGATTGGGAAGTGCAAACAGAGGTGCCGATACTGCTACCTAGCGGTGATTTTAAACGTATTGACCGCATCAATAGCCAACCAGATAAAATCGTGCTGATCGATTACAAAACGGGTAGCCCGAGAAGTAGCGACCAAAAACAGATGCGTGGCTATATGGCCATCATGAAAGAAATTAAGGACTTGCCGATTGAGGGCTTGTTGTTGTATTTAGAAAACCAGGAAATTGTAAAAGTAGAGGCATGACAGCAGGGCAGGACACATCGACTTTTATCGCAGAAGTAGCACAGCGGGTGCTGACCGACAATGCCAGCATGGAAAATACGGTGGTGGTTTTCCCCAACCGCAGGGCCGGATTGTTTTTCCGTAAGGAGCTGGCCAAACTCATCGATAAGCCTGTGTTTATGCCTGAGGTGTACAGCCTGGAAGACTATCTCATGCGCTACAGTCCTTATGAGAAAATAGAAACGCTGGAGGCGATTTTTGAGCTGTTTGAGGTCTACAAAGTGGTGAAAAAGCAAAGTGAGACCTTTGATAAGTTCTTCTTCTGGGGAGAAATGATCTTGCGTGACTTTGAGGAGATCGACCAGTATATGGTGGACACCAAAAAGCTGTTTACAGGTATAAAAACGCAGAAAGAGCTCGATGAAGCCTTTTTCTACCTCGATGAGGAAGACAAAGCCACAATACAATCTTTCTGGGCGAGTTTTCTGCCAGACACCACCGCTACGCAAAAGGCCTTTTTAGAAACCTGGCGTATTTTGCTGCCTTTGTATGAGGGTTTCAAAAAGCGACTAGCCGAGCAGGGGCGTGCTTTTGGCGGTATGATCTATCGCGACATAGCCGATCGACTGGCAGCCGAGAAAATCAAACCCGCGCACCAATTGTACCTTGCGGGTTTCAATGCCCTGACCAAAAGTGAGGAGACGATTTTTAAATACTTTGTGCGTGAAAGCAATGCCCAGATCATCTGGGACCTGGATGCGTACTATTACAATAATCGCCAACAGGAGGCAGGGACATTCCTGAGAGAGTATGCCCAGGACACGCTGCTGGGGCGTTCATTTCCAGAGGAACCTGCCAGCAGGATTCAGCAAGACAAAACATTTACCGCTACGGGTGTATCGCTGGAAGTGGGGCAGGCCAAAACCATGGGCGAGGTCATCACGGAGATCGCGCAGCAGCCCGACTTTGAGCCGAACCGTACGGTAGTCGTGTTGCCACAGGAGCATATGCTCTTTCCTGTGCTGCACAGCATTCCTGACGAAGTGGAGAAAGTCAACATCACCATGGGGTACCCACTGAAGGATACTTCGATTTATAGTCTGCTCGAGAGTGCGCTGGACCTGCAGCGACTGAGTAAGAAAAGTGTGATCAAAGGCACGACATTCTATCATCGGCCTGTTCAGGAGTTGCTGTTGCACCCATTGCTGTTGCCACTCGAAGAGGCCAAAGCCACACACTGGTTGGCAGAGATTAAAAAGAAAAACCGCATACAAATTCCGGGTAAAGAGTTTGGCTTTAGTCATCCGTTGCTACAGTTTTTGTTTGCTAAAAACGAAAACCCAATACGCTACCTCATCGACTTGCTGAAAGGCCTGCATGACCATTGGCATGACAAAGACCGTGAGTTGGAAACCGAATTTATCAGCCGGTTTTATGAGCAATTGCTCAAAGTAGAACAGATGATCGGTGAGAAAGCGGAAGGGCTAGGCTATGAGTTTTTTACTGCCTTGTTCAAACGATTGGCGCGAAGTTTTAAGGTGCCTTTTACCGGAGAGCCACTCGATGGCTTGCAGATCATGGGTATCCTCGAGACGCGTAACCTCGACTTTGATCGGGTGTACATTCTCAATATGAATGAAGGCAGCTGGCCTGCCCAACCAAGACGTGGCTCATTTGTACCTTACAACATTCGTAAGGCTTTTGGCCTGCCTGTGTATGAGAATAACGATGCCATGTATGCCTATCTGTTTTACAGGTTGCTGCAGCGGGCCAATGAAGTGCATTTCTACTACAACACTGTTTCTGAGTTTAATGTAAATGGTGAAATCAGTCGTTTTGTGCGCCAGCTGGAAGCCGAATCGGGCCATACCATTGTAAAGAAGATTCTGGCCAACCCGGTAAAGACCCAAAGTATTGAGGAGATCAACATCAGGAAAACGCCTGAAGTGCTGCAGCGCATGCAGCGATTCACGGCTGGCTATGACGAGCGCGACCAATCGAAGCTCACGCCCTCGGCATTGATCACTTACCTGACCTGCCGACTTAAATTTTACTTTAAGTATGTGGCCAAACTCTACGAGGCCGATGATGTGCAGGAAGAGATGGATGCCGCTGTGTTTGGAAACATCCTGCACAACGCCATGGAGATTTTGTATAAGGAGTTTACCAAAAGGCAAAAGCGCAGCACCATTGAGCCTAACGATGTGATGTACCTGCAGATGGGTGTGCGAGGGGCGTTGAGAAAGGCATTTGCCGATCACTACAATGTGCAGAAAGAAGAAAGTTTCGAGCCCGAAGGCCGCTCGATCATTGCTTTTGAGATTTTAGAAAAGTTTGCCCAGCAGATTGTAAAGCACGACCAGCAATATGCCCCGTTTACCGTGCTCGGCCTCGAGGCCAGCACCCGCGAGGGCTACCATGTGGACTTACCTATTACGGCAGGCGGCCAAACGATTGGTGTGCGCATCAAAGGAATTATCGACCGGATTGACCAAAAAGGTGATTGTGTACGCGTGATTGACTACAAAACCGGCCGCGATGAGAAGGAGTACGAGTCGATAGAAAAGCTAAAGGACCGCAAGACTATTACCAAAAATAAAACGATACTACAGGTCTTTTACTATAGCTACCTGTACTGGAAGAAAAATGGCGATGCACACCGCATAGAGCCTGGTATTTTTAATAGCAAGGACTTGTTTAAAGAAGACTTTAGCTGGCGCGTACACCAAAAGAAGACCAAAAATGAGCTGCACGACTTCCGACCGATGGCCCAGGAGTATGAAGACTTCCTGACTGAAATACTCACCGAGATCTACAACCCCGAAACGACCTTCGACCAGACCGATGACCTAAAAAACTGTGAGTACTGCCCGTATAGTGATATTTGTGGGAGGTAGCAATTAGCTGGTAATTGCGAGCGAGGAACGAGCGTGGCAATCTCGAATTAGTAGATCCTATTTATTGTATTTGCCCAAAAATGTTAAAACTGTATCATTAAATCGCTTAGGGTTTTTTATGGGTTCATTATGTGTGCCTCCATCGAATATTACCAGTTCTGAATTAATGATTTTACTTGCAATTAATTCTGTATGTTTGATTTTGATAGCATCATCAGTGCCCGAAATAACCAAAACCGGGCAAGTAATTTGCTTCAAGTTCTCGGGCTCAATATTAGGCTCGTTTAGCATTAATTCGATCATTTCAATTCTAAACTGATCATTTTTTGAATTAGTCATGGATAATGTCTTTAACTCTTCATTTAAGGCTTGGTTGACCCAATTCTTAAGTGAAGTATTGTCATTCCACAAATTAGCCCCCATAATTGATAAGGTTTTAACTCTCTCTGGTTGATTCATAGCAACCTGTAATCCAATTATTCCACCATCACTCCAGCCAATAATGTGAGCTCTTTTAATACCAGTTTTATCAAGGAAGGCAATAACATCCTGTGACATCAGCTTATAACTAATTTTTCTTTCATCTTTTGATGATTTCCCCTGCCCTCGAGAATCCATTGCTATCACGAAATAGTTCTTTGATATTTCGGGGATTTGCTTCTCAAAGGAATTCAAGGACTGAGAATTACCATGTAAGAACAAAACTGTGTCACCTTGACCAAATTTCTTGTAATGAATATCAATTCCATTTGCTTTAACAAAGTTTCCTTCCACTTCGAAGAAACTATTATAAGTGTTAATCATTAAGGATCTTTCCCCATTATATGCATTTTCAGTACTGGTTTTTAGATCATATCTATCAAAGAATGATTTCCAGTTTTCTTTCATATTCTTTTTTTCAAAGTCCGATGAAGGAATATGTAAAAGTTTCCAGTCAGCATTTTTACTTCTTATTTTAAGACTAAATTGATCGAAATAGAATTTCCCTGAACCAACGTACATGCCGCCTATGAATAATCTCTCTCCCTTTTTAGAGATTGATCCCCTAATAACATATTCTTTCCACTTACTTTCTTTTATCGGACGATCACTCATATTATCAAAGAAACTATGACCTTTCTTTTTATCAACCCTTGCGAATAAATGAGCACTTGAACTTTCGTTTTGGTCAGCTACCTTAACAAAGCCAGTTAATATGAACTCTCCTCCTCGATAGTCAGATATATCAAAACTTTGATAAAAACCATCCCACTGAGTGGTGGTATTTGTTTGACAGAAAGAAAAATATGAAATAAAAGAAAATATGACTGTTATATACTTCAAAACCTGTGATTTATAAGTTTACTAAAATTAATGCATTAGAAAGCCTATTGCGACACCAGGCCAATATTCAATTCGATAACTTTTATAATGCTGCTCTGAACTTAAAAAACCAGGTCTGATAGATGAGAAGCCTTGTGTTATATAACCATTGAGGCTTAATTCTAAAAACCAGTTAAATCCCACTAATTTGGGTGCAATCCTGCTACCCGCAGCAAATTTGACCTTACTCAGTATATTAAGGTTCTCTAATATCTTTTCGTTTGGAAGTTTTATCAGTTGTACATCTATTCCGTAGCTTAAGAACTTTGATTCGGTCTGCCCTGGTATTGGTGACCTGTTAAAATACATCCTTTTTAATCCATAACCGATGCTTTTATGATTACCCTTAAAGGATTTGTGGGAATAGCTTAATGAATTAGTTATGTAAATATTCTTTTTGTCCCGCAACATTCTGCCATTTTTTCTATTGCCTGTAGATAATTCATAATTCAACCCATATAATTCATTTGCATAGATATTCACATATGTGATGTCTCCAATGTTAATTAAACCAAAGGCTGTTCCGTCCTTAGTTTCAGGCTGCTTTCCACCTCTATAAAAATTTATCAGTCCAATTTGTGTGCCTCTAGAACGTTTGGAAATATTTATCAATCCAATTTGAAAGCCACTCATAGATTTTGCAATATTGACAAGCCCTATTTGAAGACCAACTGGTTGAGAATTGTCATTTGAATTTACTCCAAATATATCTCCGGCTTGATTAAGTGCTGCTATTTGCACACCCGCCATATTACCTTTTGTATAGTTAGAAATAGTAGCAACCTGTAAGCCATCAAATGCTTGCATGGAGACATTAAAAAGACCAGCCAGTTGGACTCCAAGTCCATATTTATAGACTATGTTGCCAATGCCGGCAGATTGAAAGCCAATTAATGCACCTTTGCCCAAGTTTAGTCCTCCAGTAATTTGTGAGCCGATTATATTGCCGAGTACGATATTGCTTATTCCGGATAATTGGATCCCAGTTAAATTGGGGGAAAACCCTGAAAGAATTTTTTCTTTTATTTCTTTTTCATTTAGTCCTGCGAAGGCATTTCCACCGGTAATATTTACTAATCCCGCAATTTGTAACCCTTGAGTATTATTTGTATTGAGGTTTGAAAATGTGCTTAACTCAAAAAATAAAGAAGATAATGAATACCCAGAAGTTAGATTTATGGATATGTAATTATTAAAACTTCCCGGATGTAATCCATTTATGCCTAAGGACGGAACAATGGATAGTTGGATAATTCTATCTTGAACAGGTTTTTGTGTTTTTTGGCCGTAAAGGACTTTAATGTTCAAAATAAAAAACATAAAAATAACAGCACGTCTTACTTTCAAGTTATTTTGATTTTAGATTATATAAACTTATATAAGTATAAGATATTGTTAAAATATAAATATAATTTAAATAGGTGTCTTTCGTGCCTTTAACTAAAGAGAGTTGGAGGGTGAGGCATAAAGTTTACTAAGCCTTAAAGGATTAGTAAGCTTCATGAGGGATGGGTTGGAAATCTACCAATCCTGTGAGGCTTGGTAGAGTAAGCGTAGTAAGTCGTCCTACCACATGGAGTGGTGGTACGACTGTGTTCTAAAAAGAGGCAAAGCTCCCTACGGGATGACTTGTGATGAGAAGCCGGAACGTCTTATTTTAACTCCAAATCCAGTTGGCGTCCTTCATCTCTGGCTTTCTTGTCCATGCCGGAACCTACGGCTATGCCAATAGCCATGCCTATAGGTAAACCAACGGCCAGAAATGCCATATTGCCTAAACTGGCTCCAAAGGCAACACCAAGTGGGAGTCCAAAAGCAGACATGCCAATCGCTAACCATAAATTGCGGTAATGGTTCTTTGCCACAATCTTTTGTTTGGTTTCTAAAACCTTAACAATGTTGCACTGCTTCTTTTTGATTTGAGCTTTCAATTTTTTGTCATCATCAGAGATGGCATTTAGCTCATTAATTTCTGTATTGATAGCCTGTATGGTTTCACCAGACAGTGTCCTATTATTTAACTCATCCAATAGGTTGCTAAGTTGAGTATAGGCTACTTCCAGTTTGGGATTGTCTTTAATTGCTGTTCTTTGGCTTAGGGGTTTAATTTCCATGTAAGTAAATAGCTTGATTTAGAATCTGCATAATAACATAATGCTATGCGAATACCTGAGCATAGTGTATGAGTGGTTCTTTTGAAGGATAGATGATCTTCAAATTAGCCAGCTATAGCACATTATTATGCAGTGAATTTTAATTCCTGACTTCAAAAGTTATGCTTGCAGAATTAGAAACATAATCTGCGTCCTGGTCTGCATTTTTAGTTAAATAAACAGTACGGAAATACCAGTGTCCGGCATGAGTAATTTTAACTTTCACAATACCGTGTTCGTCAGTCTCAGTTTTGAAAGCATCAAGAGGAGTCCCATCTTCACCATAACCATGTAGATCGTTATGACTTGCGTATACCATGATGCCAGTCATTGGCTTTCCATTAATCAGGAGCTTCATCTGTAATTCATCACCCACATTAAGAGCATAGGGGTTAGATAACGGGATCAGTTCTATAGGGTAGCCTAATATGGTATTGTAATCATCAGATAATTTATTTCCAATTTGAAATATAGTCTTCACATGTTTTGCATATTTTTTCTTTACATGTTTAGATTCTTCGCCTGCTTTTCTACGTGCTTCTAATACATCCAATAGTCCCTCATGTTTCATATTTTCTATAAATATTTCAGGTGTGTATTCATTTATCCTGGGAAAATTAGAAACACCAAATACACCTGTACCCTCGTTACCCGTATTAAACTCTAGTATCGATTGATTATTCATGTCATACCATGAGGCCGTATCAGGGTGGGTCACACCTTCCCCAGGATTGACTAATGAAATGTCAGCCATACGTTTTCTCGCCAGGATTGAATGGCTTTCAGTGAATGTTCCATTATATACATATAATTTCGACTGAGTGTTTGGCTTCAAGTAAAAGCTCTCAGGTTTTATAAACAGGTTATGAGCACTTAGAGCTACTAAGCCAGCTAAAAGGAGAGAGGAAAACAGTAATTTTTGTTTCATGCCTAAAAATTTGAAAAGTATAAATTTTGTAAAAAATTAAATATACTCTTCCTTTCGGTAAAATCAATTATTGAATACCTTCTTTTAAGTAACCATTGGTGTTGGAAGAGTCTATAAAAGTATTAACTGACCAGTATTGACTAGGTAAGTGGTGATATCATTTATTGAGACTGATTATAGGCCTCTTTAATCCAGCCTTGCAGCTCATTATCAATGTCATTTACATCAGTGAGTTGTACACGATGCGTGCACATGGTTCCAAAAGGACCGCTGTCCAACAGGCGATCTGTAGTAGGGTAGTCTTTTAGTTTGAAACCTAAGTCGATACGTGTTTTAGTCGCTGGTTTGATCAACACAAATTGCCGTTTTCTGATAATACTTACACTTGTCTTTTTTGGAGTGATGGTGATGTCATTGCCCAGTGTATTGATATATGCTATTAAGCCCTCATAAATAGGAAACAATGCCTCTTTGCCATCATATTGAGCAGTGACCAGATCTTCTTCAGGTACGTCCTCTTGATTGGCAAGTGTAACGATTGTGTTGGCAAAGCCATGGGTGACGCCATGCTCCGTTTTGAGGTAATTTACGCCCTCTGAATGTTTAGCGAAATTTTTGGATTTCAAAATTTTCGTCCATTCGGCTAATGATTTGCCCGTTTTCTCAGGCATATTATCAATCATCGTTTGCAGGGCTTTGTCCATGACGGTAATCTAATAGTTGAGCTTGAATCTACGCAAAAAAGGCTTATAATGTCTCATAACCATCATTTGATTAACATTTTTTAAATTATACTTTGTAATACAAAGTACTTTTATTTACATTTACAATATGAAAACCTTAAAACTCAAAATGATGAAAAGTAAACGATTACAAGCCATGCTGATTTTCTCAGCACTCATATTATCAGTTCCTCTCATAGCGATGCAGTTTACCGATGAGGTAGACTGGTCGGTTTTTGACTTTTTGATTGGGGCTGTTTTACTCACCAGCTTAAGTCTTGGAGTTGAAACTGTGTTTAGAAATATCAATGATTTTTATTCACGGATAATATTTTGTGTAATCATACTGGTGGTATTCTTCCTCGTATGGGCAGAGTTGGCTGTTGGTGTTTTCGGGACACCTTTTGCCGGCAGTTGAAATTCGAACATATCCGATAACAACATTCAAGTCATTTCAAATCTGGAATGACTTTTTTTATGGTCTTCGGGTACCTCAGCCTGACAATTCTAAAATATCATTCCGGCTCGTTGTTGTATCCCCTTGAGAGGATTATAGGAGAGAGACGCTAAGTATTCACCGGGTGACTCTGAGTCACCCGGTGATTGAATTGTTAAGCGGTTAAGATCCCTGCGGGGTGACTTGTGTTGTTTGTAAGGCTTCAAGTGCCTCAGCCAGACACAATTCGAACATATGGTGTCACCCTTAACTTGTTTCCGGGTCTCTTAATGTAACACCATCATTGTTTTAGATACTCTCCTTTTTGTCTTGACACAAAAAGAAGGAAAAAAGTCATGGCTATGCCTGAATTCCTAGAATTTTGTCAGAGGCTACAAGGAATCCTAAACTCATCCCGCTT